>JANQOW010000002.1 GCA_028285595.1 Hyphomicrobiales bacterium | reverse complement strand
CCTTGCCAACACCGCTCACAGTCTTGCTGTGTGCCCTCGTTGCCTTCGTCTCCGGCGCCTTGATCCGGGCGCGCAACCTCTCGCAAGAGCAATTGGTTGGCGCAGTCCTGCTCGTGGCGGTGGTGGGCGGGCTGAGCTACTGGGCCTTCGTGTTCGATTGGTGGGTCCCCGTGGTGCCGTTCTTGCTGTGTGGGCTGCTTTCAATGATCCTGGCGGTGGGCTTTAAGGAGATCACCGAGCGACGCCGGCGCGCGGCTCTTGCAGGCCTCCTGGCCAACCAGGTTTCGCCGGCCATTGCCAGAGAGCTGTGGGATCATCGCCATATGATCTTGGAGGGGGGCAGGCCAAAGCCGGTGCGCCTGACGGCGACGGTTATGTTCGTGGACCTTGAGGGATCCACCAGCAATGCGGATGAACTGCCGCCTGAAGAATTGGTAGCCTGGGTAAGCGCCTTCCTGGAAGAGGCCGCAAGAGCCGTGATCCGCTATAACGGGGTCATCGAAAAGTTCACCGGCGACGGCCTCATGGCCGTGTTCGGCATCCCGGTTCCACGCACGAGTGATGAAGAAATTGCAGATGACGTGCGCCGGGCCTGCGATTGTGCTATTGATATTGCTGCGCGCACGGACCGTTTGAATGAACAGGCGGCCGCCAGCGATACGCCCTACACCAAATGCCGGGTCGGCATTCACACAGGGCGGCTGTCGGCAGGAAACGTGGGCACCAAGCAGCGGATGAGTTACACTGTCATCGGGCAAGCGGCCAATCTAGCGGCCAGACTCGAAGCCTATGGCAAGGACGATCCACTGGTGTCCCGCGATCCTTCAGGAGAGATCATTGATTGCCGTGTGCTGCTAAGTGAAGATTCTGCTTCGTTATTGAACGGAAGATATAACTTGGAACCTCTGGGAGAAGCAGACCTGAGAGGTGCCCGTGACAAAATGAAGATATTCAGGCTCCCCACCACGCCTGCTATCGAAACCCTTCAAGGAGACTCCAAATGAGTAAGCCCAAGCCCAAGACCGTTCGCCCACGTCTCCTCGCGGCAGGCCTGTCCGTCGCACTCGCCGCGGCGACCTTCTTGTCCCCACCGAGCGCTGTCTTTGCGCAGAACGATGACGAAACGCTTGAAATCGTCTTCGTGCCGCCGGTCGATGGTGCTCCGGCCGAACGCATCGGCGCCGGCACCCGAGGGACCGGGTCTCCCAGCGAGCAGCTCAAGCTGATGGTTCCAAAAGGCGGAGCGCTGACCGGTTCTGAATCTCCGGCGCTCTATTGGTGGAACGCCAAGCCCTACGACGGCATGCTCACGGTCACCTTGACCCGGGATGGTACGGATGCACCCCTTTTGAATCTGGAGGAGAAGGTGACCCTTCAGGAGGGCCTCAACACCCTATCGCTTGGCGATGTGGGGGTGCGGCTTAAGGCCGGCGATATCTATCGCTGGGCTGTGTCCATAGTGTCCGGTAACCGCAAGGTCACCCAAACCAGCTACATCGAGTTCCGCAAGTCGGATATGGCCGCAACGGACAACTCAGCCAAGATGGCCAAGGCGCTGGCCGGTGCCGGGCTGTGGTATGACGCCTTTGCGCTTGTGGCGAGAGATCCCAAGCTGAGCGGTGCGCGCACCGCCATGCTGAAGCAGGTTGGCATCAAACTGCCAAACTAGGACGTTATTCAACGATCTCGTACTCCAAGGCGCCGAGCGACCAGCGGACAGCCCGGTTCTTCTTGTCCTTGCGGTGCACCTCCAGCAGCGTGGAGGCGAGATCTCCGAGGAACTCATCTGAGTTCGGCACCACGGCAATGGCCCGGTTGGCGGCGAGCAGTTGATCCACCTTCACGTCGTCTTCCGTGACGATTGCAAGCAACTTGCCGCGGCCCAAGGGTTTCCCGGCCGCAAAGGCGAACCCGTAATAATCATCAGGAATGGTGATCCTGCGTCCCGGGACAATTTCCCGGTCCCGGCCGTTTTGCAGCATGATGTCGTTGGGGATCAGCTGTGTCACTTCGCCATTTGAATTCACATCCAGGAGGATGAGTTCGCCTGGCTTCTTCGCTGTGACCGAAATCCTGAACTCTTGGCCCAGCTTAAGTGTGCGGCCAACGTTGATCTCGATCTTTACGTCCGCATCGTTTGACTGCACCAAGACTTCGGCGGCTTCAGCAGCGGCACTGGCCGTGATCTCAGGCTTTGCGGTTTCGGCTGCCGCCGTCTCAGGCTTAGCTTCCGCGCTCTGTTCAGGCTTGGCTTCGGTGGTTGTCTCCGGTTCTGCGGCCACCGGCACAATGGCCCGCGCCAAGGCGCTTGGGTGCGTTTCCAGCGTCGGGGTGAAGCCCAACTGGCTGCAACGCGGGTTGGTCTTGCAGTAGGCCGTTGCTTCGGTCCTGAGGTAAGCAATGAGCTCAGCGTGGGTCACGGTGCCGTTCTTGTTCTTGTCCGCCAGCTTCTTGCTCACCCCATTGATGAAATTGCGGGTGAAAATGCCGCCATCCAGCGTGTCCCAGGAGAACTGGTTGGCGGACGCCGCTGACCAGATGCGCAACTTGTCCGCCGATTTCAGGAAGCTGGTTTCGCCGCGATGGGCGTCCACCTGAGCCGGCGTTGGGCCGCCTGAGCGTGTGCTCAAATCAGGAATGAAGGTGCGGGCTTGGTCCTCATTGGTGCTTGCGCTCTCCGCAGCCGCCCCGCGGGAAATCGTGCCGGAATGGCAGGAATCGATGATCACCGTCAGGTCCCGGTCCGACATTTTGGCAAGGATGGCGCCGAACTCGTCATCCGTAATCTGGTTGCGCCCATCCTTGGTGGTGTCGATGGGAGAGAGGGTTTCATCCAGCCCGTCTTTCTCATCATTGTTCTTGTCGGGAAGCTGACTGCCATGGCCGGAGAAGTAGATGAACACCTTGTCGCCCGCTTTGGTGGACCGGACGAGCCAGTTCTCCATGGTTCGCAACAGGTTCTTTCGCGTCGCCTGGCCATCTTTCAGAACGGCGATCTCATCAGAGCGGTAGCCCATATGGTCCGTCAGAAAGCGTTCCATCCGCACCAGGTCACGCGGAGGTCCGATCAACGGGCGGATGTTCTGGTACGCCCCGATGCCGATCAACAGGGCGCGCTGGCCGGCTTCAGCCGATGATGAGAGCGCGCCGGCGGATGCGAGTATGCTGGCAGTGAGACCGAGGGCGGTCAGGAAGGGTCGGCGGGTACGCATTCGGATGGGTCCTGTCAGTTTGCGGTGAAAATCCCGGTGAAGCCCAGCTGGAAGGTCTTGTCGTCCAGCGCCGCCCGCAACACGGTTCTAAGTTTTCCGGCAGCTTTGCGGTTGTTCAGCCGCTTCAGCCCTTTGATGAGTTCTGCATTCTCCGCCGGAACCGACAAGGCCACCAGATGGTCCGCCCCAAATGGGGGCACCACCTTTAACGGGAACCGCAGCTCCTGGCCCTGTTTGAGCTTACCGTGGTAGCGCGGATCCGGATCGTTCGGCGTGGGGATAAGGAACTGTACTGTTCCATCAACCGCCAAGTTGAATGCCACGAGATTTGGGTGCTTGTGACCGGATAGCTGGATCGCAATCTGCTCACCTGAGCGGTGCAGCTTGTCGCTGGGTTCAACGCGCACCGACATGGGATTGCTCTCCGCCAGTTGGCCGAGATCGCGCAGCAACAGCCATTTGTCCACGATGGCTTGCGCGTTGGCCGCGGACGCTTGGGGCCCAAGGTGCGCGATCACGTCGCCGTCGCTGGTGATCACATCGCCGCTGGCATAATCCCAGATCAGGTCCGCATTGTCCCTGGCAGCGATCGTCACGTTGGTGAATGCACCGTCAAGTATGTTGCCGGAGGGCGGGTTCACGATGCTCAAGACTGCCGGCCGGTCAAACGGATCTGGCCCGGCAGTGCCGACCGCCAGATTGATTTCAGCAGGCTTGCCGCGCGGGGTCATCTGCGGATGCTGCCGGCCGGCAGAACGCGTCCGCACGGCTTCGGTTACATATTGTGCCAGCTCCTGGGTATTCACCGCGCCATCCCGATCAAGGTCGGCCCGCCCTCTGAGGGCCCGGGCAAATGACCAGGACAGCGCACCGCGGGGCTTTTGATCGATCTTGATCTCTTGAACCACCTGGTCGTCGCGCACGGCGCCGAAGTAGACGATATTGTCCAAATCCTCGGGGTTCAGAGCCGCCGTTGCTTCTGTGGGCGGTGGCAGCGGGTCATCAATAATCGCGCCATATCCGCCAAGCCGGGTGCGCAAGACGCCCGATCTGCTGTCAAAGCTCCGCGTCATGGTGCCGGAATGGCAGGAATCAGCCACAAATATGATCTTCAGGTGCCGCGCTTTGGCGAACATCAGGTTGATCTCGTTGTCCAGAATGCGCTCGGCATTGCCGGGCCTGATGTTTTGAAATCCGGCGAGCTGAAACGTCTCATCCAGGCGGTCATCTTCGCTGCCCACCACCTTCTCAGGCTCCTGGCCGCCATGGCCGGCGTAGGAAAAGACGATGGTGTCGCCGGGGGCGGCTTGGTCGGTCAGCTCGCGCCAGGACTGCATGATCCTCTCTCGAGTGGCCTCGCCGTCGAGCAGCATGATGACCTTCTTGGCGCCCATGGTGCGCAGAGCGTTGTCGATATCACGCGCATCGTTAACGGCGCCGGCCAGAGACGGAAGGTGTTGATATCTGTCGATGCCGATCACCAAGCCGTAGACGTCCGCCTTGGCGCCGGTGGCCGCGAAAAGGAAGGCCGCCAAGGCAAGCGTTATGCGCCGGGCAGCAGCCGTGCAGGTGCGGATGCTCATCTCAGCAACTCAACCCGGCGGCTCATTTGGTGCAGCTCTTCCAGGGAATACTTTTCAGGATTGGTCGGCTCGAAGGGTTGGCTTTCCCCGTGGCCGATAATCTTGATCTCGCTGCCATACTCTGCGGCGGCGAGAAACTCTCTCACCCGTTCAGCCCGCCTGATCGAGAGCGCGTGATTGGAATCTTCGGAGCCCACCGGATCTGTGTGTCCGGCCAAGGTGATGGACGGGGCGCCTTGGGATTTCAGAATGGCCAGAAGGTCCTGAGCGGCCGCGGCACCTTTCTCGGTGAATTCTGCGCTGCCAAACTCAAAGGTGATGGGCACGGCCACCTTCTTGATGACGACGCCTCGAATGGACGGTGCGCCCAGGCCTGTCGGGTTGCCGCGGGTGCGCGGCACGGCCACATAATTTGCCGACAAAAGGCGCGATGTTTCGGCCTTGTTGACGATCCGCTTGATGATGTCTTCCGCCGGCGGGGCGTTGGTCAGGCTCTTGTCCTGGATCGCATCCAGTGCTTCCTGGTAGCGCTTCGTGGCGTTCTCCCGGTCCCGCCTTTCATCGGCAATGTCGCCCAACGTGGCCAACACCTGCCAATGCCGGAAATAGTGCAGACTGTCGATGAGATCGATCTCATGTTCCGCCAAAGTGCTGCCCCGCTTCAGAGAGGCTTCAACGTCTGCTGTGATGGCTACGGAGACTTTCCGGCCCAGAGCCCGCTTGAATTCTGCATCGCAATCGTGGCGCGCTGCGGCCTTGGCAAACAGAGCTTTGAGCGCTTCAACGCTTTGGTTGGCGGCTTTGGTCTCTTCATAGAGCTGGGTGCAAGTCACGGCGGCCTGGGCCGTGGCCGTGGGGCCGCAGAACAAGAGGAGTGCGGCTGCTAAGCTGAGTGCTGTTTTTCCTAAGGTCATGTCGGAACCAGGTTTTTTGTTCTTCAGTTGCGTCCCCCGCAACACAATAAGGCGGACTGTACACAATTGGGAAGAGCTTTGAAGTGACACAGGTCACAACCCTGCACCTCCTTTTGGCTAGAACAGCATGCGCGGGAGCCAATAGGTGATCTGAGGAAACACCCAGATGATCGCAACGCCGACAATTTGCAGCACGATGAACGGTGCAACGCCGGCATAAATGTGCCCGGTTGTCACCTCTTTCGGCGCTGCGCCCCTCAGATAGAACAGCGAAAACCCAAATGGCGGTGTGAGAAATGAGGTCTGCAGATTGATGGCGAAGAGGACGGCGAGCCAAATGGGGTCATGCCCCATCAGGATCAGAACCGGCGTAATCAGGGGCAGAACAATGACCGTAATCTCGACGAAATCCAGGAAGAATCCAAGGACGAACGTCAACAGCATGCAGAAGATCAGAGCGCCAATTGGACCGCCCGGCATGGCCTGAAGAATATGTTGAATGCGCTCCTCGCCGCCCAATCCGACAAACACCAGGGCGAAGACGCTGGCCGTCAGAATGGTCGCGAAGATCATTGAGGTCACGGTCATAGTGGACGTTAGCGCTGAGCCCAGCATGTCCGTGGCGAATGCCTTGTGAAGCGAGACCAGGATCGCAGCCAGCCCCGTCAACGCCATGCCCACATAGGCCGTGCCCAATGCCCACTCCAGGACACCTGTGTCGCTGCGTTGCAAACGCACGGGCGCAAGGCCTGCCATCAGGGCCAGCAGCAGCAGGGCCGCCGCGCCAGCCAAGATGAACTTTGGGTTCACCCCCATGCGAAAACCCGCCATGAGGATGGCGCCCACAGCGCCCACCGATGCAGCCTCCGTGGGCGTGGCAATGCCCCCCAGAATGGAGCCCAAAACAGCCACGATCAAAAGCAGAGGCGGCAAGACGGCCCCCATCACCTCGCGCGCCGAGGGCGGTTCATCGAGCGCCTCCAAGGGGGGAGCAACCGACGGGTTCAACAGCGCGCGCCCGAAGATGTAGGCAATGTAGAGCGCCACCAACAGCAGCCCAGGCAGAAGGGCCGCAGCGAAGGTTTGACCCACCGAGATGGTATCAATGGTGAATTTGCCCTGGGTAAACTGTGCCTGCTGGTAGGCGTTTGAGATCACATCGGAGAGAATGATCAGCAGTGTGGACGGTGGGATGATCTGTCCCAGCGTACCGGAGGTGCAGACCATTCCTGAAGCAAGCCGGGGATCATAACCGCTGCGCAGCATCGTGGGCAGCGCGATCATGCCCATGGCGATCACGGTCGCCCCCACAATGCCGGTTGAAGCGGCGAGCAGGGCCCCGACCAACACCACAGAGATGCCCAAGCCGCCGGGCAGCCGGCCGAACAGACGGCCCATGGTCTGCAGCAAATCTTCGGCAATCTGGCTCTTTTCAAGCACAACGCCCATGAACACAAACAAGGGGATTGCGATCAGCACGTCATTGGTCAACAGCCCGAAAATGCGCTGACCGAGCGCACCCATCAACGACAGATCGAAGCTGCCCGTCATCCAGCCAAGCAAGGCAAACGCGGTGCCGACGCCCGCGATCGTGAAGGACACCGGATAGCCTGCCAAGATCAGGCCGATCAGCACGGCGATCATGATGAGATCAAGAGGCATTGCCGCTTTCCTCATCCAGCAGCGCGGCCACGTCCCGCAAGAGGCAGGCCAGCCCCTGTATCAAGAGCAGGATACAAAAAGCCGGGATCAGCGATTTCAATAGGAAGGAGGCCGGGATGCCGCCGACTGATATGGGCCCTTCCAGGATAGACCAGGAACTGGCCACGGACGGCCAGGAATAGATCAGCAGGACCACCATGGCGGGGGCCAATAGCAGCACGTGGCCCAGCATGTTGATCAGGTTCTGGATCCGTTTGGAGGCTTTTGCGAAGAAGATGTCGACCCGCACATGCCCGTCCACCAGAAGCGTGTAGCCGGCCGCCAGCATGAACAGACCGCTGTGGAAATAGAGAACGGACTCATTGAGCCACACGAAACTGACGCCGAATACGTACCGCAACAGCACGACGGCGAACTGAATGAGCACCATGATCAAGGCGAACCAGCGCACTGAAGCGCCCACCCACCGGTTTATCCGGTCGAGATAATCAGCCAGCCGGGTCATCAGCCTCCGTCCCCCCCAATGAGACGCCGGCACCCTTTTGTGCGGATGCCGGCGATTTCGGTTTAGTACTTATAGTCCAACGCGCGGGCATTCATCTGCCCGTTATCTGCATAGGTCATGTACTGGGAGATGGATGTCCGGTAGGCAAGAAAGCTCTCGGTGATTTCGCGCACCAGCGCATCGTCATCTTCGCGCAAGTCGGCCATAACTTTGCCCGCAGCATTTCCGAAGGCAACAATCACATCCTCCGGCAGCTTATGCACCTTCACCCCTTGCTCACTCACAAGCTTTTGCAGCGCCAGGGCGTGCTTAGTGGTGTACTCGGTCCAGACCGGATTATAGAGGCTTTCACAGGCGAAGCTGACGGCCTGTTTGAGATCGTCCGGCAAGCCGTCATAGGCCTTCAGGTTGACACCACACTCTTCAGCAGAGGAGGGTTCGCCCACACCCGGCCAGTAATAGTGCTTTGCCACCTGATAATAGCCCAGCGCGCTGTCCGTCCAAGGACCGATAAACTCGCCGGCATCAAGAGCACCGGACTGCAATGCCTGAAACATGGCGCGCCCGCCCATGGCCTGAACCGACATGCCGATCTTTGCGCACATTTCCGATGCCAAGCCCGTGGTGCGGAATTTGAGGCCCTTCAGGTCGTCCACCGTCTTGATCTCATTGCGGAACCAGCCCTGCCACTGAGGCCCGGAATTGCCGCACAGGAAGGGCTTTAAGCCGAAGCGGGCATACATCTTGTCGTAAAGCGCCTGACCGCCCCCATGGGTCAACCAGCCCACCTGCTCGTCTGCGCGAAGGCCGAACGGTTGGGAGCCGAACAGCAAAATGCCTTTGGACTTGGAGCCCCAATAGGCGGGTACGGCGTGGTAGAGCTCAGCGGTGCCTTGAGAGACCGCATCAAACACACCGCGGCCCGGCACAAGTTCGCCGGCTGCGTAGAGCTTGACCTCGATGCGCCCGCCGGAGAGAGCCGTGATCCGTTTCGCCAAATTCTCAGCGGCAACGCCAGGTCCAGGCAGGTTTTTGGGCCATGCGGTGACCATCTTCCAGCGCATCACGTCTTGCGCAATGGCGGGCGTGGCGAGGGGCACCGCGGCTGCGCCGGCCGCGGCCGTTTTTATAAAATCTCTTCGCTTCATGGATCCTCTTCCTTGGTGTTCTGTGAGGTTGAAACTTTTTTATGGACACATCATTTGATTATTATGTATGCACATATTATGTCAACCCGTTTGCCCCAGAGAGATGACTGAGACGGCCCGCCTGTCCTGGAAGGATGTGCGCGATGCCATTCACGCGCGGATCTTGGATTCCACCTATGGCCCGGGCGACAAGCTTCCCAAGGATCAGTGCCTGGCTGAGCAACTCGGCTGTGCCCGCACCACGGTTCAGCGTGCGATGCGCGATCTGTCAGACAGTGGCATCGTGGAGCGCCGCCGTAAGGGTGGCACTCATGTGCGCGCAGACCCCGTCACACGGGCCACGCTCGACATTCCGATCACGCGCAAAGAGGTTGAACAAAAGGGCGCGGTGTACGGCTATCAACTGGTCAATCTGGGCTCTTTGGAAGCACCTCTTGCCGTTAGAACCAAGTTCGAACTTTCCGGTCCCACCACCATGCTGCACGTGGAAGCGCTGCATCTGGCGGATCATCGACCGTACATCTTTGAGGACCGTTGGGTGTCCATCGACACAGTGCCTGAGATTGCGGACGTGGACCTTTCCGTTGAAAGCGCTAACGAATGGCTGGTCCGCAACCGGCCCTACAGCCGCTGCGACTTGCGGTTTTATGCGATAAAAGCAAGCAAACGCCATGCCCGGCTTTTGGACATTGCGCCGGACGAGGCGCTATTTGTTATGGAGCGCACAACGTGGATTGGAACAAAGCCCATAACCACGGTGAAGGCCGTCACAACGCCCGGGTATCAGTTGTTGACGGAAATCTAGGTTCCTCCGGCCACAAGAAGGAGCGCGCGACGTGACCCGCATTCTCTTTGTCTGCACAGGAAATGTGTTCCGCAGCCTCACGGCTGAATATGCCTTGAAGAAGCAGTTGGAAGGGCAGGGCGGGTTCCACATCTCTTCGGCGGGAACGCGGGAGGCGCCCCACATCACAGTGCGCGAAGATGTGGCCGATTACCTGCTGCAGAAAGGGCTGGACGTTTCGCCCCACCAGCGCACCCTGGTCACGGCAGATTTGGTGGAACAAACTGACATGGTGGTGGCCATGAACACAGACCATCAGAAGATATTGCACCAGCGTCACGGCGTCAGCGTGCCCTTGTATATGGAAGCCTGCGGGAAGGGCGCATTGCCTCTCCTGGATGTGGATGATCTGTTTACGCCCGACGAGTTCTACGCCCCCGCCGCTATTCGCCACATTCGCCAGATCATCGATGAGATCGTCGAGGCGGCCCCCGCGCTGTCGGCCCGTCTTATGGCGGAGCGCTGATCCCTTAAACGGCGTGATTGCCGCTGACGGTAAGATTATCCGGCTGAGCAACGCCCGGCTTGGCAAGATCGCCCGTGGACGGTTTGGTCCAGTGCATGCCGAGGATGGCGCCTTTCTTGGCGCCGGAGATGATGTTGTTGCTGATCAAGGCCTGGCCCGCACCGCGCGTGGTGCTCGCTTCCATGCCGATCGGGCAGTCTTTGATCATGTTTCCGGTGGCCACCGTGTTCTGCAGATATTGGCCCCAGCCCAGCGCGATCCCGGACCTGGCGGCGTTTTCCACCACATTGCCCGTGAGGGCCGTGTCGCCGTCCGCGCCAATGCCGACACCCCAACCGTCATTGAAGCGCTTGCGGATAATGTTGCGCACAAGGTTACCTGAGCAGACGGCCAGCCGTCCGCCTTCGTTCAGGTTGGTGATGGCAATCCCAATGGCTGCTGTGTCCACCACATTGTTGCTCACCACAGCGCCCTGGAAGGCGAACTCCACATAAAGAGCCACTTCGCCCAGATCTGAGCAGTTGTTGCCGGTGATCTGCACGTTGTCCGCGGAGTTGCAGCGCACAGCGGAAAACGTGCAACCCGAGATCATATTGTCCGACGCAGTAACATTGGCGGCGCGGTAGATGTTGATGCCGTTACCGTTCTGGCCTGAGCCACCATCCTTGGCGCCAATGTTCCGGATCTGGTTTTGCGCCACGATGCTGCCATCTCGCCCCTTCTTGGACTGCCAGATCAGAATGCCGTTGTTTTCGCATTTCTCCACAAGGTTCCCGGTGATCGTCAGGCCGCTGGCATCGAGCGAGAACAGCCCGGCATTCCGGTTCTCCGCAAAAGTGCTGCCGGTCACGGATCCGCCGCACCCCTTAAGCGAGAGCCCGCTGCGCCGCGAGCGCAGAAAACTGCAGCGATCGATGCGCAAGGCGTGCGTTCCGCGGCATTCCACCAGACCGCCGCGTGTATCGCCCAGAGGGCTTGCGAAATTGCCGTCGAACGTCACCCCGTCAAGGGTCACTTCAGGCGTGTCTTCCACCAGCAACAACGGCTTGCCGCCTGCTGCCACGATCTGGGTCTGGCCGGGAACGCCGATCAGGTGAACCGGTCCGCGGATGCTCAAGGTGTCGCAAAAATAGGTGCCGCCCGGCAGGTAAAGGCTGCGTTTCTGCTTGATCGCGGCGTTAATGGCCTTCTGCAGCGCCTTGGTTTGTGGCGCGGAACGGCCCGGTTTTGCACCAAAATCGGACGCCACCAGCACAGACTTGGCGGCCGCCTGTGCCTCAGTGCCGGAGCCCGCCAAAACCGCCAGGCCAGCGCCAATTCCAGCGCTGCCGGCCATGAAAGATCGCCGCGTTGTGGTCATAAGATGTGCTCCTGGTCCGCATTTTACGGAAAAGATGCAAATCTCATGCCTTTTCGCCCATTTCCATAAGCTCACGAACGGCCAGAACCGGGGTCAAACGACCTTCCGAGACATCGCGTTCCAGATCGTTCAACCGGGCTTTGACGGCCGCATTCTGCCGGAAGCGGGTCATGACGCGCTCTTCCAGCATGGCCCACATCCAGCGCACCCGCTGATCCTTCCGCCGGGCCTGGAACTCACCGGTGCCGGTTAACACCTCCCGGTGGCGCTCAATTTCAGTCCAGAGCGCATCGAGCCCCTGGTTCTGCAGGCCGGAAATGGTGATCACCGGTGGAGCCCAATTGGGGCTCTGCGGGGTGAGGATGTTGAAGGCTGCCCTATATTCTGAGGCTGCCGCATTCGCGCGGGGTTCGTTGTCGCCATCTGCCTTGTTTACGGCGATCATGTCGGCGATCTCCAGAACCCCTTTCTTGATGCCCTGCAGCTCATCTCCGGCGCCCGGCAGCATGAGCACGAGAAAGAAGTCCACCATGTCGGCGACCGCGGTCTCCGATTGGCCGATGCCTACGGTCTCCACGATGATGATGTCGAACCCGGCCGCTTCACAGAGCAACATGGTTTCGCGCGTGCGCCGGGTAACGCCGCCCAGTGTGGTTCCTGTAGGAGAGGGTCGGATAAACGCATTCCGATCGCCTGACAGCGCAGTCATTCGGGTCTTGTCACCGAGGATCGAGCCCCCGCTGCGCTGGCTTGTGGGATCCACCGCAAGCACGGCAACCTTGTGGCCCGCTGCGGTGAGATTGCTGCCAAACGTGTCGATGGTGGTGGATTTGCCCACGCCTGGAACACCGGTGATGCCGATGCGCAAGGCCTTGCCCGTGGCGGCCGTCAAGCTCAACAGAAGCTGCTGGGCCTGATCCTCGTGGTCAGGGCGCTTGCTCTCAACCAAGGTGATGGCGCGGCCAAGTGCGGCGCGCTCACCGGCCTTTAGAGCTGTGGCCAGGGCGTCCAAGTCCAAGGTCATTCCGCTGCGCACCCCATAGCGGCAAGCCGGCTTTCAAGGGTTCCCACGTGGAGCTCCAGCTTGTGGCCGTCCGGATCGAGAAAGTAATAACTGTCTCCTTCCGACTTGTTCTCGCGCCAGGCCCGCCCACCGGCAGCTTCCACGCGCGCTGAAGCAGCCTCAAAGTCTTCTTGAGCTACATCGAAGGCAATATGGGTATAGTCAGGATGCGGCGCGTTCCGGGTCTCCGGGTCATAAGACAGGCAAAGCCAAAGCGCACCGGCTTCCAGATAGGCCCCCGTCTCCCAGCGCTTGGCAAGCCTCAAGCCCAGGCCATCCACATAGAACGCCACAGCGCGCTCCAGGTCGGCAACGGCAAGGGTGATATGATTGAGGCCGAGAATTTTAGTCACTGCGCGGCCTGCATGATGCCAGTACGCGCGGCGTGCTTATCGAAGCTCACAGTCTTCACGCAGCCATATGCGGTGTTAAGCTGAGCAATGATGGTGTCCGCGAGATGAGATCCCGTTTCGTCAGAGACCTCGACGGCGCGGCTGATAACCTCTTGATGCTCAACAACAAGCCCGACTGTTTCCAATAGAGCGGAAACGATTTGGTTCACCTCGGTGCGGTCGACTTTGTAGGCGGTCGAAAGCGTCCAGATCGTTTCGACCATCACTGCAACGTTCACAAAGACCGGGTTGTCGTCGGTCGCATCTTCCAAAATGATCCCTTTGGCCACTGCCGATTGAACGGGATCATCGTCGAGCAGAAAGCGCAGGAGAACGTTAGTATCGAGACCGATCATCGCGTTCCTTAACCGCCTGAGCGATGCCTTCGTCCATCTCCTCTAGCGTCCGCGCCCGCATGCCGGGGCGATTTAGGATGCCGGCGAGGTCCTTGATGGACTTGTTTTTGGCTCTGAGGATGACCTGCCCGTCTTGGATCGTCCACATGAGCTTATCGCCTGCTTTCAGATTCAGGGCTTCGCGCACTTTTTTCGGGATCGTGGTTTGTCCCTTGGATGTGAGAGTGCCGGTGACCATTCTGCTATCTCCTTACTTCTCAAAAATAGTAAGGAACTATGAATTGTTCAAGAAACCCGTCATTCCGCCGCGTCCGCATAGCCACGCTCCGCGCTGAGCTGACGGATCAGATCCTGGGCCGCTGAGCTGATCACCGTGCCCGGTGGGAAGATCGCTGCGGCGCCGGCCTGCTTCAGAGCATCGAAGTCCTGAGGCGGGATGACGCCTCCGACCACCACCATAATGTCCTCGCGCCCCAGTTTGCCCAAGGCGCCTTTGAGATCGGGAACCAGGGTCAAATGGCCTGCCGCCAGCGAAGAGACGCCGATGATGTGCACATCGTTCTCAACCGCCTGTTGAGCCACTTCATCGGGCGTGGAGAACAATGGCCCGATATCCACGTCAAATCCGATGTCGGCAAAGGCGGTGGCGATCACCTTCTGGCCGCGGTCGTGGCCATCTTGACCCATCTTTGCGATCAGAATGCGCGGGCGCCGGCCATCGGCGTCCTCGAAGGCATCCACCATCTTGCGGGTATCTTCCACGGCCTCTGACATCTTGCCGGCCTCCTTGCTGTAAACGCCCTGAATGGCGCGGATCTCGGCCACGTGCCGGCCCCAGGCGCGCTCCATGGCAGCAGAAATCTCGCCCACGGTTGCTTTGGCCCGGCCCGCATCCACAGCGGCTTTCAGCAAATTGCCGTCGCCCGATTTGGCCACTCTTCCGAGCTCATCCAGCATGGCCTGGGTTTCGGCCTCGTTGCGTTCAGTCTTCAACCGCTGAAGCTTGGCCTCCTGCTCGGCGCGCACCTTGGCGTTCTCGACTTTCAGAACCTCGATATTGTCCGGCTCGTCCACTTGGAACTTGTTGACCCCCACCACCGTCTGGGCACCGGAATCGATCCGGGCCTGGGTGCGCGCAGCCGCTTCTTCGATGCGCAGTTTGGGAATGCCGGCTTCAATGGCCTTGGCCATGCCGCCCAGTTCCTCGACCTCCTGGATATGTGCCCAGGCCTTGCGGGCGAGTTCGTAGGTCAGGCGCTCCACATAATAGCTGCCACCCCAGGGGTCGATCACCCGGCAGGTTCCGGTTTCCTGTTGCAGGAAAAGCTGCGTGTTGCGGGCAATGCGCGCCGAGAAGTCGGTTGGCAGGGCCAGCGCCTCGTCCAACGCATTGGTGTGCAGCGACTGGGTGTGGCCTTGAGTGGCCGCCATGGCCTCAATGCAGGTGCGGGTGACGTTGTTGAACACGTCCTGCGCGGTCAGCGACCAGCCTGAGGTTTGGCAATGGGTCCTGAGGCTGAGTGATTTCGCCGATTTCGGCTCAAACGGCGTGAGCAGCTTGGCCCACAACAGCCGGGCGGCCCGCATCTTGGCGATTTCCATGAAGAAGTTCATGCCGATGGCCCAGAAGAACGAGAGCCTGGGGGCGAACGCATCAATGTCCAGCCCTGCAGCCACTCCGGCGCGGGCATATTCAACCCCGTCGGCCAGAGTGTATCCCAGCTCCAGATCCGCCGTCGCGCCGGCTTCCTGCATGTGATAGCCGGAGATGGAGATGGAGTTGAACTTCGGCATATGCTGCGAGGTGTAGCCGAAGATGTCGGAGACGATTCGCATAGAGGGAGCGGGCGGGTAAATGTAGGTGTTGCGCACCATGAACTCTTTCAGAATGTCGTTCTGAATGGTGCCCGCCAGCTTCTCCGGCGCCACGCCCTGCTCTTCAGCAGCCACAATATAGAGCGCCAGAACCGGCAGCACCGCCCCGTTCATGGTCATTGAGACGCTCATCTGATCGAGCGGGATGCCGTCGAACAAGGTGCGCATGTCGTAAATGCTGTCGATGGCCACACCGGCCATGCCCACATCGCCCACCACCCTGGGATGGTCGGAATCATAGCCGCGGTGCGTGGCAAGATCGAAGGCGATGGAGAGGCCTTTCTGCCCGGCTTTCAGATTGCGCCGGTAGAAGGCATTGGAATCTTCCGCCGTTGAGAAGCCGGAATACTGCCGGATTGTCCAGGGGCGGGTTGTGTACATGGTGGGGTAGGGCCCGCGCAGATAGGGCGCGATGCCGGGCCAAGCCTCGAGAAAATCCAAGTCGGCGGTGTCTTCCGGTCCGTAGCCGGGCTTCACCTCAATGCCTTCCGGTGTCTCCCAAGCCTCGCCGCCTTCCGGCCGTTGGCCGGCCACAGGGGCAAAGGCAACCTTGGTGAAATCGGGGATAGCGGTCATCATGCAACTCCCAAAAGCTCGTGCGCACCGTTCAGCACAGCCAGTATATCACAACCGGCATAAACGAATGTACCCACCCCGGCAGCCGACAACGTGTCACTGGGCCGGCCGGCCAAATAGACATGTTGCGCGCCGGCCTCGCCGATCGCCTTTGCGGTGTCGGCACCTAAGGTCTCATAAACTTCATCGCTGGAGCACAGAATTGCGATGTCGGCTCCGCTCTGAGCAAATGCAGCCGCCGCGGCCTCCGCACTCTCGAACCCGTCATTCTGAAGGGCCTCAATGCCGCCTGCTTCAAACACATTGGCGGCCCAGGTGGCCCGGGCCGTGAAGGCGGCGACGGGGCCAAGGTTGGCGAGAAACACTTTGGGCCGCGTGCCTGCAGCGTCAGCGGCATCCCGCAAGGCCTCAAACGGTTCAGCCACCCGATAGGCGCTAAGGGTGTTCTGAGGGCGTGCCGCCGGCGCCTCCAGGGGGGCGAGCACCTCCGCGGGGCTCTCGGCCAGGTGCGGGAACTCCGAAACACCTGTGAGGGCGTCTTTGCGCTTGGCGATGTTCCTGGCGCGCGCTTGCCGGGTCTCTGCAATTTCGCCTTGCAGGGCCCCGCTTGAGAGGGCCGCAACGATGCCGCCGTCTGCCTCAATCGCCTGAAAGCGCCGCCAGGCGTCTGCGGCGAGCTCATGGGCCATGGCATCCATATAGCCGGAGCCGGCGGCCGGGTCCGCCACATGGCCAAGCCGGCTTTCCTCGCTCAGCACCAGTTGTACGTTGCGCGCCATGCGGCGGGCGAAGCGGTCGGGAAGGCCGATGGCGCTGGTAAACGGCAGCATGGTCAGGCTGTCGGCGCCTGCGGTGGCGGCCGCGAACGTGGCCGCGGTGGCGCGCAACAGGTTCACATGCGGGTCGCGCTTGCTCATCATCCGCCAGCTCGCTTCCGCATGAAGCTTGAGCGGATGGGGCGAAAGCTCCATGGCGTCCTGAACCCGGGCCCAAAGCAGGCGCGCGGCGCGCAGCTTGGCCGCTGACAGGAACATGTCGGCATCAACGCTCAAGACCATGGACACCTGACGCACCGCATCGTCAATCGTAGAACCGGCGGCCTCCAGCCAGCGCAGATAGGTCACCGCCGAGGCAAGGGCGGCGGCAAGCTCCTGGGCTTCGGACGCGCCGGCATTGTGGAAGGTCCGGCCATCGGCCTGGAAGGTGGTGAGGGCGCCGCCTGCGGGCACCCCGGGAAGGGGGGTCTCGTCCACCGCCGCGCCGTGAAGTGCGAACTGGCCGATCGGATCGTGCCCCAAGGCGATGTCCGCCTCAGAGGCATCAAGGCCCCGTTTTTCGTAGAGTCCCAAGAGCGCCGCTGCCGCGTCGGCGGTCTTGGCTCCCGCGTCCAGCCTGAGCGGGATCATCTCCAGGTACACCCCGTCCAGCAGCCGGTCAAAGTCGGCAATGCTGGTGGCCTCAACGCCGAAGCCGGACGGCCCGCCATGGCCCGCAATCAAAAGGGTCAGCCCACTGGCCCCGGCTTCCAGATCACGCAAGGCTTGGGTATTGGCCTCTTCGATGGTGGGAATATCCGCCCTTTGGAGGATGGCCCAGCCGGCGCCTGTCTTGCCGGGCAGGGCGGCCTCCTGGCTCTGGCCGTAGAGCGGCTGCAGCTTCAGCTCGTCATAGGTGGTGGTGATCAGGCGCTTTTCGAAATCGGCCCCTTTGAGGGTTTTCTCCACCAGGTCCAGCCAGACCTCACGGTCGGCAGCAGGGAAGTTATCGGCAAGGGGCAGGTCAGTCATCTTAAGGGCCAGGAATATTGCGGTGCATCATGGTTATAGCGCACCTTGAGCCCTCTGCAATATCAGCCTTTCGAAGGGGCTTGCGGCGTCCTTGCTTCCTCTTTGCGTCATCCCCGCGAAAGCGGGGACCTAGAGCCTCAGAGCTCCGTTGCTCCTGGGTCCCGGATTTTTTGCTGGCGCAAAATTCCGAGATGACGTGGGGGTGTGTGGGAAAACTCAACCATCAAGGCCAAATAGCCCGAATTTACCCGTCGCTTCAAAGCGTTACGCGAAATTGGGTTCGTTTCGCAGAATCCAGCTTTTGGTGGCGAAAAGTCAACTAATTAGTGGCGATTCTTGTCCCCTCACGCGTCCCTGCGAAAGCAGGGACCTTCTCAGCTAAGGGAAAGATGCGAGCTATGGCCCCCTGCTTTCGCAGGGGAGCGGAGGAGGAGCAAGGGCTTGCCGCACCCTTAAATATAGTCACTCACCCCCGGAATGCCTTGCACCGCCCGGCGCACCAGATCCTCGCCGCCTTCCTGCTTGGCATGTTCCAGCAGGCCCGTTCCAATGCCTTTGATCTGATCCATGGAGAGGCCATCGGCCTGCAGGGTGCCCACCAGCTTCATGGCCTCGCCGGCGCCGCCGCCCATGAGGCCGCCGAGCATGCCGCCAAGGCCGCCGCCACCGCCGCCGCCGGCATATTGCTCGGCCAGCTCGCCGGCGCCGGGAAGCTTTGCAAAGAGCTCGCTGACCGCGCCACTGTCGCCCTGATCTTGCAGAAGCGAGAGCACCATGCCCACCGCCTTGTGGGCCAGCGCTTCGTCAATTCCAAACTGGCTCGCCAGTTGCGAGATCAATTGTTCCATTCTCACTCTCCAAAAAAATCTGCCCCGGGCAGGTTGGCGCGGGGCAGCTGTGATTGCGTCTGGGGGCAATTTATAGCAGATTGCGCCGCAACATAACCCTATCCCTTAAATGTGACAGGCGAACTTTCTCATGACGGACGGCACCCAGGTTTTTATTGGTACAGCGCAAGAAAAACAGTTCTTGAATCTGAAGCTGGCAAACCGACATGGGCTGATCACCGGCGCCACCGGCACCGGCAAAACCGTAACCCTGCAAATCCTGGCCGAGGGCTTTGCCGACCAGGGCGTGCCGGTGTTTGCCGCCGACGTGAAAGGGGACTTGTCCGGTGTGGCCGCCGAGGGTGAGCCGAAGGACTTCCTCATTGAACGGGCAAACAAGATCGGCTTTGAGGACTATGGCTTCGATGCCTATCCCACCGTGTTCTGGGATCTGTTCGGCGAACAGGGCCATCCCGTCCGCACAACCATCTCAGAGATGGGCCCGCTTCTGCTCTCGCGCCTGTTGAACCTGACCGAGGCCCAGGAAGGGGCGCTCAACATCGCCTTCCGCATTGCCGACGAAGAAGGGCTGGCCGTGCTCGATCTGAAAGACCTGAGGTCTTTGCTGGTGGAAGTGGGCGGCAGGGCCAAGGAGCTCCGGACCGAATATGGTACCGTCTCCAAGCAATCGATCGGGGCCATTCAGCGCCGGCTTCTGGTATTGGAGGAGCAGGGGGCGGAGAGCTTCTTCGGCGAACCGGCCCTCGACATCAAAGACATCATGCGCACCACCCGCGATGGGCGCGGCTATATCAACATTCTGGCCGCCGACAAGCTCATGCTGTCGCCCCAGCTTTACGCCACCTTCCTGCTGTGGCTGCTGTCTGAGCTGTTTGAGGAACTCCCCGAGGTGGGCGATCCGGACAAGCCCAAACTGGTGTTCTTCTTCGACGAGGCCCACCTCCTGTTCGACGAGGCGCCCAAGGCGCTGATTGAGAAGGTGGAGCAGGTGGTGCGCCTGATCCGCTCCAAGGGCGTTGGGGTCTATTTCGTCACGCAAAATCCTTTGGATGTGCCCGATGCGGTTCTGGCCCAGCTCGGCAACCGGATCCAGCACGCGCTTCGGGCCTATACGCCCCGCGAGCAGAAAGCGGTGAAGACGGCCGCCTCCACGTTCCGCCAGAACCCTGATATCGACACGGAAACCGCCATCACGCAGCTCGGCGTGGGGGAGGCGCTTGTCTCCACGCTGGAGAAGAAGGGTGTGCCCTCCATGGTGCAGCAAACCCTCATCCGCCCGCCATCATCGCGCATGGGACCTCTGGCGGATGGGGAGCGGCGCAGGGCTGTGGACGCCAGCCCGGTGTTTGGCCTCTATGATGAGACGGTGGACCGGGAATCGGCCTTTGAGATCCTGCAAAAGCGGGCCGAACAGCGGGCCGAGGCAGCCGAACGGGCGGCTGAAGAAGAGGCCCGCGCCAAGGAAGCCAAAAAGAAGGCCCGCTCCAGCGGTCGCTCCAGCCGCCGCATGAGCCACACGGAACGCTTCATCAGCTCAGCGGTACGCACCATCGGCACGCAAATCGGCCGGGCGCTGATCAGAGGCGTGCTGGGCAGCTTGAAGCGGTAGGGGCTAACCCCTCGCGTCCCTTCCACCATCATCCCCGCTTTCTCCCATCGTCATCCCCGCGAACGCGGGGAGCCAGAGCCGTTGGCTCCGAGCTGTGCGGCTCCTGGGTCCCGGATATTTTGCTGGCGCAAAATTCCGGGATGACGGGTGTTGAGCTTTCGCGTCCCTCCC
>JANQOW010000010.1 GCA_028285595.1 Hyphomicrobiales bacterium | reverse complement strand
CGTGATCGCAGCCGTCAGCGTCGTCTTGCCATGGTCAACATGGCCGACCGTGCCAATGTTACAGTGCGGTTTTGTACGTTCAAACTTCTCTTTGGCCATTTCTCGAACCGGTCCTTATTTTCGTCACGTCTCGTTTCTTAAACTGTCAACTCTCAAAGCCCACAGACTGCCACCGGGACTGTCACTGCGGAACTTTCGCCACTCACCTTGGCACTCTCTAGGCACTCTTAAGGGCAGATTGGAGCGGGTGAAGGGAATCGAACCCTCGTCGTAAGCTTGGAAGGCTTCTGCTCTGCCACTGAGCTACACCCGCCCTCAAATTCCTCTGACACCTCGGCTTTCCAATATGTCCTGCCTCAAAATCCTGTTCGCATCCACCGTTCCGGCTTCGCCTTACGCACTGTGAAAATACCAATTTACTCAAATGGATAGCCGATGGTGGAGGAGGTTGGATTCGAACCAACGTAGGCATAGCCAACGGGTTTACAGCCCGTCCCCTTTAACCACTCGGGCACTCCTCCAGGATCAGCAAATCTCAAATAATATACTGGTATGTTGCGCGCACGACGTTTGGCCCGGACTCGTAGCCCAAGCTATATCCGCGGCTTTATGATAAGCAATCTGGCCGATGTCAACCGTAAATCTATGTATTTCTGCGAAAAAAAGTGTAGTGCGGTGAATCTTGTTGGATCCCACTTACCGGCATATAAGCGCTGCTATGACCAGAAACAAGACAAGCCGCCCTGCCCCGCGCGATCGGAACCGGCCAGACCGCAAACGCCGCGGCAGCAACAAACCCCGCAGCCGTGGGCCCTCCGGGCCAGAGGACGCTGAATGGCTGTACGGCCAACACACGGTTTTGGAGGCGCTGAAAAACCCAAAAAGGCGCAACGAGAGCCTGCTGTTGACCGAGAACGCGGCCAAGCGGTTCGACGAGGTGCTCCGCGCCGCTCAGGTGCCAAGCGAGATCGTGACCACCGGTCAAATCACGCGCCAGACCGGGCCGGACGCCGTCCATCAGGGACTTCTGCTGAAAACCAGCCCCCTGCCCCCGGTTGACCTGCAAGACATTCTGGAGAGGCCCGGACCGATTGTGGTGCTTGATCAGATCACCGATCCGCACAATGTGGGCGCGGTCCTGCGCTCCGCCACCGCCTTCGCGGCGGCCGGTCTGGTGATGACGGCGCGCCACAGCCCTGGCGCCTCAGCGGTTCTGGCCAAGTCTGCCTCGGGCGGTCTGGAGCATGTGCCCATCGCCAAGGTCACAAACCTGTCCAAGGCGATCGAGACCCTGTTGGCCAATGGCGTCCCATGCATCGGGCTCGACAGTGAGGCGGAGGAAGATCTTGAGACCTGCGTCAACGATCACGCGCGGGTGGCTCTTGTGCTGGGCGCAGAAGGCAAGGGCCTGCGCCACAAAACCAGAGAGACCTGCGACCGGCTGGCCAACATTCAGGTGCCCGGCGCCATCCAGAGCCTCAATGTGTCGAACGCGGCCGCCCTTGCGCTTTACATTGCCAGCCGCGCCGGCGGGCCTGGATAAAAAAAAGGCCGGTCTGTGAAGACCGGCCACGCCCGTGGAGGCTGTTGGGCGTTAGGTGATGTCACTGCGCTCTTCTTCTTAGTATTTCACGTAGCCGCACGGCGAGGAGCACCGGCGGTGTTTGTGATAAACCTTGTGACCATAGGTTTTCTTTGAGCCGAACAGCGGGATCTTCTTATGGATCGGTCCGGTGCGCCGGCTCTTGATGATGTAAACGGTTTTGGGCTTATGGGCGCCGTAGCTGTAGCGCGGCTCGCCTTGGTAGGCCGGTACGACCGGCGGAGCAGCATAGTGCCTGCGGCTGCGTTGCTTGCGGCGCTTGTGATAGCGTTTTCGCTGATATTTGTGTTTGTGCGTTGCGTAATGCCCGTGGCGGCGCGCGGCTTTTCGTTTGGCGCGGCGGTCAACGGGTTTGTACACCAGCACTCCATGACCATCGTAATCTGTATGAACGGTTTCCTCGGTGGTCATGACCGGCCCCTCATAGTGATAGGGGCGTGGAACGGCGTGATACTTTGGCCTGATATAGGCTTTGCGCCTTTTGATCACCCTGGCCTTGTGGACGACCTTTTTCTCGTAAACCACCTTGGGCTCATAGACCACGTGCGGCTCATAGACGATCACTTTTTGAGCGGGCGCATATTGGTAATGTTCCGCAACAGCCTGCTGTTTGTAGTGCACCCGCACGCGTTTGCGGGTGGCGCGGTAGTGGCCGCCGCCTTTACGCACCTTGAATTGCTTGTTGCGGCACCAGAACTGATAAGAGCCCTCGCCACAATCGTGGATCAGAGAGCCGACCCGGCCGCCGCCGCCATCGCCGGCACCGCCACCGTTGCCCCCGCCGTTTCCGCCGTCGCCGCCACCGCCGTGACCGCCTCCGCCGCCATGGCCGCCGTGGCCACCATGACCGCCATGACCACCTTGCCCGGAGCCCCAAGCTGCGGCGTCATTGGCCGCCGGTGGCAACGCAAGCAGGGCAGCGCCCAGCATGGCAGGAAGAATGAAGTATCTCGCTCTGGTCACCATCAGTCGTCTCCAGACTATTCTTGAGTGCACGCAGCGCTTCACCACGCGATAAGGTGTACCAATGTGGTTCAGTTCGGCTTGGTTCTGGAGACAGCCTTGCACCCAGCATGCCAGCCGGCGGCGGATGCGTTGCATCTCTCCGGGGCGCTGGTCCGGCGAGGAATTGGGCTACTTGATGCCAGCTCTCATAAAGCTTTGGACGAACTGGCGCTGGAACAGGAGAAACGCGATCAGCAAGGGGCCGGAAGTCATCAGGGTGGCGGCGTTGATCACGGACCATTCGATCCCGGAATCGATCGCCGCGAACACGCTCAAGCCCACAGTGACCGGGCGTGTCTCCACCGAGTTGGTGATGATCAACGGCCACAGGAAGTTGTTCCAATGGTGGCTGACGGACACCAGTCCATAAGCCAGATAGACGGGCTTTGCCAAAGGTACATAGACCTTCCACAGCACGGTGAGCGGCCCGGCGCCTTCGATCCGCGCAGCCTCATCCAGCTCACGCGGGATCGTCATGAAGGTCTGTCGCAACAGGAAGATGCCGAAGCCGGACGCCATGTAGGGCAGTCCGATGGCCAGAATGGTGTCCACAAGGCCCAGCGCCCGCATGGTCTTGTAGTTCTCGACAATCAGAATGTCCGGCATCACCAATAGCTGCAGCAGCACCAAGGCGAACAGCAGGTTCTTGGCGGGAAACTCGTAGCGGGCAAAGGCGAAGGCCGCCAACGTGCACAAGATGAACTGGGCCACCAGGATCGAGGTCACCTGCATGAATGTGTTGAGGAAGTAGCGTGCAAACGGCGCCGCGTTCCAAGCCTTGCCGAAGTTCTCCAGTGTGACGGGAGCGAACAGGTCAAACCGTGCTTCATAAGCCGCTGGGTGAAACGCGGTCCAGATGGCGTAGAGCAGCGGCAGCATCCACAAGATGGCCAGAATCCAGGCCGCCGCCCCGTTGAGGACGCGGTCGAAAGACAGACCTGCCGCACTCGCTCTCATCGGTAATGCACCTTTCGGTCGAAGAAGAAGAACTGTCCGATGGCGAGCACACTCAAGAGCACCAAGAGCACCACGGTTAAGGTCGCACCATAGGCCGTGTCCCAATATTTGAAGGCGGTCTCGTAGATGTAGAACAGCAGGAGCGAGCTGGCATTATCCGGCCCGCCATTGGTCATCACGAAGATATGGTCGATCAGGCGGAATGCGTTGATGGTGGCGTTCACCATCACGAATAGCGTGGTTGGCATAAGCAGCGGAAAGGTGATGCGCCGGAAATAGGTCCAGGCGTCCGTGCCCTCAATATCTGCCGCTTCGCGCAGATCAGGCGGGATCGCCTGCAACGCCGCCAGATAGAAAATCATGAAAAACCCGGCTTCCTTCCAGACGGCAACCGCCATCATGGCCCAGAGCACCGTATCGGTCTCGCCGATGAGGTTCTGGTGAGGCAAACCGAAGAGCCCCCTGATCTGATCGATCAGACCAAAGCCCGGCGTATAGAAGAACAGCCAGATATTGGCCACCGCGATCAGAGGCAGCACCGTGGGGGCGAAATAGGCCATGCGCACCAAGGGCCGCCCGACGATCTTGGAGTTGACCCAAAGCGCCATGACAATCGCCAGGGCGATGGAGGGCGGCACCGTGCCGATGGCATAGAGGAAGTTGTTCCAAAGCACCTGCCAGAAGACATCGTCGTTCAACAGTTGCTCGTAATTGTCCAGCCCGACAAACTTGGCCGGCCGCTGGCCGCGCGGCGTGGAGAAGAAGCTGTCCACGAAGGTGACCACAGCCGGGTAGTGCGTGAAGGCAAACAGCAAAAGCAGCGCGGGGGTGAGCAGGAGCCAGGCATGTACCCAGTTCATCTGTGATTTCATCGACACAAACTCCCCACGCCGGCCCGGTTGCGGCCCGCCCCCGGAGGTGGGGCGGGCCGGCCGGGATCGCTGACGGTTAGCGGTATGATTTCAACACCGCATCGGCCTTCTTCTGGGCCTCTTTGAGTGCAGCTTCCGGTTCTTTCTTGCCTGTGATGGCTGCTTCAAGCGCATCGTTGAAGATGCGCGTGACGCGCTGGTTCTGGAATGTGGAGAGCTCGGCCACCGCATGCTCCAACTGGTCGCGGGCGACCAGAGCCGGCGGGAAGTCCTTCACATATTCCTGCATGGCCGGTGTGTCCCAAGCATCCGGACGTGGCGCCACATAGCCTGTTGCAATGGTCCACCGTGCGGCTTGTGCCGGTGCGGTGATCCACTTCACGAAATCAACAGAGGCTTTCTTCTGCTCATCGGTTGAGTCCTTGAAGATATAGAAGTTGCCGCCGCCTGTGGGCGCGCCGCGGCGTTTGTTGGCGGGCAGCATGGCCACACCGAACTCAAACGGTGCATTGTTGCGCACGTTGGTCAGGTTGCCGGTCGTGGTCCACATCATGGCCGTTTGCCCCTCAAAGAAGGCTTTCGGCGTGGAGCCCCACTCGATGATGCCCGGCGCCATCACGCCGTGCTTCTTGGAGAGGTCCACCATATAGGTCAGCGCTTCCACCACTTTGGGATCGTCAAAGTTGGTCTGGTTGCCATCGCTGTTGGCCAGAACCACATCGTTCTGGGTGGTGAGGCCCTGGAACAGCCAGTACGGGAAGCCTGAGGACGGAATGCGCACGCCCCATTGGGTGACGTTGCCGCTGGAATCCTTCACCGTGAGCTTCTTGCCCATCTCGACCATTTCTTCCCAGTTGGCCGGCGGGGTGTTCGGATCCAGTCCGGCCTTCTTGAAGGCGTCTTTGTTCCAGTAGAGAACCGGCGTTGAGCGCTGGAAGGGAATGCCGTAGGTCTTTCCGCCGGTTTGGCTGTTTTCCATGAACGCCGGATAGAAGGATTTCATCCACGCCTTGTCTTCGTCCGAAGTCACCAGATCATCGAACGGCACGATCACGTCCTCATCGATAAGGGTGAACATGTCCACCGACAAGATCACCGAGAGCTGCGGGGGCTTGCCGCCCTTGGCCGCGGTGAGTGCCTTGGTGACCGTGTCCTGATAGCTGCCGGAATAGACCGCATCGATCTTCACGCCGGGATTGGCCTTCACATAGTCGGCGGTCAGGGCCTCAATGGTTTGAGCCGCCTTGCCGCCCACGGCGACGGGGAAGTAGAACTGCAGGTCAACAGCGAGCGCTGAGCCGGCAATGGCAAGCGAACTGGCTGCCGCCAGTGCAGCACAGGAGAATTTCTTTAGAAACCTGTTCATTTCGCATCCTCTCTTTTGACGGATGGGGTTGAGTTGTCAGAGGCATCAACGCCTCCCTGCCCTTCGCGCGAGTGCGGCGATGCCTCAGCCGCCCCCTCGCCAAGCTCTGTCCGGCGCAGGCCGGTATCCTTATGGAAAAAGTGCTGTGCCTCAGCCGGCCAGCTGAGCGGGATCGCCTCGCCCACCTCCGGCGTCCTGGCGCCGGCAAGACGCACGGTCAACAGGTTGTCGCCCAGCGCACAATCGACCAATGCGTCGGCTCCCAAAAACTCCACCGAGCGCACCTCGGCCGCAATGCCGTTGTCCGCAACCGTGATATCTTCGGGACGCAGGCCGAGGCTCACCTCTCTGCCATCCTCTGCGAAAAGGACAACCTGGTTTGTGCCCGCCAGGCAGTGGCTCTCCCCCCTCTTCTCAAGGGAAAGGATGTTCATGGGCGGCGTGCCGATGAACTGGGCGGTGAACATGGTGGCCGGCTCGCGGTAGACGGTCACCGGCGTTGCCGCCTGTTCGATCAGCCCATTGTTCAACAGCACGATCTGATCGGCCATGGAGATGGCCTCGACCTGGTCGTGGGTCACATAGACCATGGTCAATCCCAGCTTCTGTTGAAGCGCGCGCAGCTCAATGCGCATCTCGTGACGCAACTTGGCGTCGAGGTTGGACAAGGGCTCATCCATGAGGCAGACCGGGCGTCCGGAAATCACGGCCCGGCCAAGCGCCACCCGCTGCTGCTGGCCGCCGGAAAGCTGCGCGGGCTTGCGATCCAGCAAGGCGGCGAGACCCAAGAGTTCAGCGGTCTGTTGCAGCTTCTCGTCACGCTCAGGCTTTGGCGTCCGGCGCACTTTGAGGCCGAACAGGATGTTTTCCGCCACGCTCAGATGCGGGAACAGCGCATAGGACTGGAACACCATGGAGATGTTGCGCTTGGAGGCCGGAGAGCCGGTCACGTCCTCTCCGGCAATCAACACTTTGCCTTTGCTCACCGCGTCCAGCCCGGCAATCAGGCGCAAGGTTGTGGACTTGCCGCACCCCGATGGACCGAGCAGAACCGTCAAGGAGCCTTCAGGCACGGTGAACGACACATCGCGCACAGCATGGGAATCGCCCCAGCTCTTGGCCAGGTTCTGGACGCTAATCTCGCTCATTTGATCCACCGTTCAGGGGCGATGTGTAAGTGATGTCCGCGTCCTTCAGAGCGTCCAGATAGGCCGCCACGGGCGGGCGGTCGCAGAAGATGCGCGTGGCCTCGCGCACGTGCCCGCCGCGCACAAGCGCCCTGCGACCAAACTTCCGGTGATCAAGCACCAGAAAGGAAGCGATTGAGTTTTCCAGGATCGCCTGGCGCACCTGAACTTCGTCCTCAGAGAAGTCGAGCAAGGCGCCGTTTTCATCAACACCGCCGACCCCGAAAATCCCGATATCAAACTTGAACCTGGAGAAGAACTCGGTCGCCTCGCGCCCCAATATGTCAAAGTCGCCGTGCCGCAGCTCCCCTCCGGGCACGTGGATCCTGATGCCGGGGTTCTGGGAGGCGACGAGCGCCAAGTGCAGGTTGTTGGTGGCGATGGTCAGATTGCGGTGCTCCAGCAGCGCTTCTGCGACAATGACCGGCGTTGTGCCGATGCTGAACGCGATCGACGCCCCCTCGGGCACATGCCGCGCCACCAAACGGCCAATGCTGTGTTTGGCCTGGAAGTTGAGAACGCGCCTGGCCTCAAAGGACAGGTTCAGGTCATCGCCCAACGCTTCAATGCGCCCGTGCCGTCGCCGCGCCAATCCCATATCGCACACGGCCATCACGTCCCGCCGGATCGTCTGGGTGGTCACCTCAAACGACGCGGCCAGTGCGTCCACCGTGAGGACTTTCTGGTCGCGCACCATTTCGGCGATCTTGGCCTGTCGCGCAGTCAACATAGGAAATAGGCTTTTCCGGTGAACCCAAACTCGAGCGCGCACTTGAGCATTCCCGATTTGCATTCACATGAACATTCCATGACACTCATATGAACAGTATACGACATTCATATGAACATCCAAGCGCGCAGCCACCCCAAAAATCTGCCTGCGGATAAGTGGTGTTCGCAAGGATTTGACAAGCTGCCGTACAGTTGCTCACTCTCCAGCAAAAGAACCATCGTGAGACCGTCCAGCCATGCGCCTTCGCCTTGCCGCCCTCCTCACCCTGCTCCTTGCGTTCGCCCTGCCTGCCAAGGCGGAGTACACGCTGCATGTCATCCACATAAACGATCTGCACAGCCGCATCGAACCGGTCTCCAAATATGACAGCACATGCCCTGCAGAGGACGATGCCGCAGGCAAGTGCTTCGGAGGCGTCGCCCGTGTCGCGGCCAAGATCAAAGCTCTGCGCGACCGGTTTAAGGCGGAAGGCAAGAACGTGATCGTTCTGGACGCCGGTGATCAGTTCCAAGGCTCGTTGATGTACACCACCTACAAAGGGGCGGCGGAGGCTGAGTTCATGGAGGCGATCGGCTTTGACGCCATGGCCGTGGGAAACCATGAATTTGATGATGGCCCCGAAGCGCTGGCAGCTTTCATCGACAAGGTGAGCTTTCCTGTGGTCTCGGGCAACCTGGACCTGACGCGCTCCAACGTCTTGAACGGCAAGATCAAGGATCATGTGGTGCTTGAGGTGGGCGGTGAGAAGATCGGGATTGTCTCCGCGCTCGCCACCGACACGGACGAAACGTCCTCACCTGGTCCGACCATTGGCTTCAAAGATGAGATTGAGAGCTTACGGGCGGACGTGGCGGCCTTGAGCGCACAAGGCGTGAACAAGATCATCGCCCTCACCCATGTGGGTCTGCGCAAGGATATTGCCATCGGTAAGGCCGTTGAGGGACTGGACGCCATCGTGGGCGGGCATTCGCACACCCTGTTGTCGAACAGCGAAAAGGGCGCAGCAGGACGATACCCTGTCATGGCCGGCACAACACCGGTCGTGCAGGCTTACGCTTACTCCAAGTATGTGGGCGTCCTGAAGCTCACGTTTGATCAGCAGGGGCAGGTCACCGGTGCGGAAGGCGACACGCACTTGCTCGATGCCACCGTTGCGCCAGATGCTGCCATTGCCGAACAGATCGCGGCGTTGGCCGGCCCGATTGAAAAGCTGAAGACGAAAGTTGTCGGGCACTCCGCCGCAGCGATCAGCGGCGCGCGGGATGTGTGTCGGCGGATGGAATGCGCCATGGGCAATCTGGTGGCCGATGCCATGCTTGACCGCGTGAAGGGCCAGGGGGTCACGATCGCCCTGCACAACAGCGGCGGCCTGCGCGCCTCAATCGATGCCGGCCCCATCACCATGGGCGAAGTGCTCAGCGTGCTGCCGTTTCAGAACACGCTCTCCACCTTTCAGATCAAGGGCGCTCTGATCGTCAAGGCCCTGGAAAACGGCGTCAGCCAGGTTGAAGCGGTCAAAGGCCGTTTCCCGCAAGTTGCCGGGCTCAAGTTCACCTGGGACAGCACGGTTGCTTCCGGCGCCGGCCGGGTTGAGGCGAAGACCGTTATGGTCAAAGAGGCCGGCGCGTGGGCCCCGTTGGATCCGGAGAAGATCTATGGGGTGGTGACCAACAACTATGTCCGCAACGGGGGCGACGGCTACAAGATGTTCGCCACCGATGCGGCCAAGGCGTACGACTACGGGCCCGGCCTTGAGGAAGTGGTGGCGGAGTATCTGATCAGGCACGGGGAGTACGCCCCTTACCTGGACGGGCGCATCACCCGGAAGTAGGTGTTGGGCGCTTTTACGGCGGCGGTATTTGGCTTGAGTTTGGATTGTTGACAAACACCAGGAATTACGACAATACCCGCGCCAGTGCCGGCTTAGCTCAGTTGGTAGAGCGGCTGATTTGTAATCAGTAGGTCGCGGGTTCGACTCCTGCAGCCGGCACCAACAATCTCAAAGACTTAGCTGAATTTCCAAAAGCGCTCTAGGTTTGAGTACCGAATAAGCACCGAAAAAAATTCCAAGGAGTTAGCGGCTCGGTCTTTGCGTCCGTAAGGTTCGTCCGCAACTGCAACCCATCCACAAGAACGAAATGCCCCGGAGAATGAGGGATGTCTTCAGAGATTTCGGCGCCACAGTTCCAATCCCGCAAGACTGGCTCTTACCACCAAGCGAATCCCGCTGGACTTCAACGGCAATCAAAGCATCTACCTACAAAGCCATTCAAACATCACTCACACGGCAGCGTTGTTGTTGGCTAAGGCTTCGCCAACGGGCATTTTTGATAGTCGCAAGCGAAACAGTTGCTCGAATGGAAAGGCAATGCTCACTCGCTTGGATTGGTGAAATTAGCACACCAATTCGTAGCCCAGAATTTGATCTTAACAATGTTCAGCTAAGAAAGTTCGCAAAGAAGACACTCTCGTGTATGCTCTTACTACGTACGAAGCATGACGCAAGAAAGCAAAACTTATGGCTGGAACCAACGAACCCGTAGAATTTAGCTTGCCGCCAATGCGACGCCTTACCATAACTGTACCTGACGAGCTCGTTGCAGGGCTTGAGGATGTGGCAGAGGCTTTGGACGGGTCGATCAGCGAAGCAGTGCGTGAGGCGGTTGGAACATACCTGATGGAGCACTACTGGACGAAAATCGGCGACCATATGAAGAAGGGAATACGGGACGGCTTAACCAACAAGCAGTTGCTTGAATCCGTGATTGATCTCTCGCCTACCGCACCGATTACACCGCGATCAATCTCCTGGTACAGGTCTCACCTAATAAGAACTGAAGGCCCGGAAACAATACCAACCGACGCAAGCGTGCGCCGATTAGAACAAGCATTTGAGTAGTCCGACCACGGATTAGTGCGAGTTAACGGTTCTCGGAACCGTTGCACTGTTGCCGAAGTGCGCAATCACGTCTGTCAAACTGCCGCTTCTTCCCCCCATTACATGTTGCTAAGTCATGCGGCTTCTCAATCTGCTTCGGACGCCATGTACTTGAGGGAGCAAATCTGAAGCCTGCCAAGGCTATCAGGGTGAGTGTCCAAATAATCATCTATGTTCGTGACCTCCCCACCGAGTTGATTGTGTTTGCGGTTTATCACCTCACCACGATGGGACGAGCTTTGCCCTGTCGAGCCCATCAGAAAATGCCACCACTGCCACAAGGTTTGCTGGAACTTCAGCGGTAGCAAAAGTTTGCTCGCTCAGAATCGGGCTTGTGGTGCGCGAAGCAAGAGAATCCGGGTCCAAATCCAGCTCTTCAGCGTCATTCAACTCGCCGCCGGGATTGCGGCAATCCGCGACTCCCAGCGAGCATTAACCCTGGGCGCAAGTTGGCGTTGCAAGGAATTTCATGATAGTGTGATATAGTATGATTAGATAAGAGGTTATACGCATGAACACTCAGATTGACACTCCCGCTCAGCAATCACCATGGCTCGATACTCCGTCCGCCGCGCGGTATCTGGGCTTCGCAGACAACACGCTCAGGGTTTGGCGGCACGAGGGTCGCGGCCCCCGCTACCACAAGGTAGGGAGACACGTGCGCTACCATCGAGACTCGCTTGACGCGTTCGTGACTGACGAGACTAACAGAGGGCCGCCGTCGTGATCGCATATGACGCCCCGCAATCCACAATACGATGATCCGCTGAAACCAGGAGGTCCCGCTCGAGAATGGCGCTGATTAGATCGAACATAGCGCGCGATCGGTCCTCAGAGCCGGGCGGGAGCCAATTCAACCAGGCTCAAAGAGCCTAGACTAATAACTCACTCTTACCGTGAAGGTTCGAACGATGACTAAGTCCTCGAAAAGCGATACAGCCACACTGCTGCGACAGCTCTATAATCTCTTCCCCGATATAGCGCTTGTCCTTCTGAACACAGAGAAAAGCGCGTTCCAAAAAAACTGGCCGAAACTAAGACCAAGCCTCACGCGCTGCTTGCGGCACCTAGAAGAGGGTGGCCACGTGGGTGTGCAACCGAGTTCGCTAGGGTGCGTGGTGCTTGACAGCGATGACGGCGACGGCCCCAAAGCCGCACAGAACTGGGCACTTGAGCGCGGTGCGCTGGTTTGCGTAACACGCAGCACCTCAAAGGACCCGAAAAAGGCTCATGTCTGGTGTGCAATGGAGCCATACACAAAGGCTGAAGTGAAGAACGGAAGGTGGCGGATCGAGGACCGGCTCGACGGCGTCAGCGCGGGAGATCTGCGCGGTTCGCACGGCCAGGTAAGACTGACGGACCGATCCATGCGCAAATTGCTCAACGCAGACTTTTCGACGGATCAACGGCTGACCATAAACGAGGTGAACACGATCTTCACTAGCCGTTCGACGCCATCGGCCCCGAAAAACATCGATCCTGACGAAGGGCACGAACTGACCGAGGAGACGTGCCCACCTGAGATAATGCAACGCCTGATGGAGCCGGAGCTGCCGGAGCGGTTCAGGGAGCTCTTTTGTATAGTATCCGGGCTATCAGAGCGCAGATATTCCATGTCCTCCGTTATCGAAACTATCGGGCCGTATGTTCGGGCCTGGCCTGGCGATGGTAAGTTCGAAGGTGATGAACTCGAGCGCCACGTCCGCCGGGCCTGGAAGCCGCCAATCAACCTCTCCGATGAGTTCCCTGATGATATTATTGAAGTTGCCGGCGTTCCAGCGGTGCGACCAACTTATGAGAGTGGGCTAACGGTCTCAAACGGCCGCGCGCCTGACACATACGCCAACGCCCGGTCAGCGATCTTCGCACAAGGCGTGAGCCCCGCATTCAACGAATTGAATCAGAGCGTTTCGTTCACGGGCCACCTGCCCTGGCCGCCGACATATGGCAGTGAACTGACGGAGCACACGGTCCGGCTTACGCGAGACCTGCTGCTCGAGGCATACCAGAGCGAAAGGTACCAACCGAGCAAGGACCACGTGCAGGAGGCAATCATGTCAATTGCCTATATCAACAAGTTCAACCCGGTCATAGACTACCTCAACGGCTTAGAGTGGGATGGTAAGGAGAGGTGCCACAAGCTGTTCACCATCGGCTTTCCGTGTACAGACCCGCGCCCCTACCTTAGAGAGGTGGGCCTCAGGTTCTTGATATCAGCCGTGGCCCGGGCGCGGGACCCGGGCTGCAAGGTGGACAGTATGCCCGTGGTCTGCGGACGCCAGGGCGTAGGCAAGTCCTCAGGCGCCCGGGCCCTTTTTGGCGACGACTGGTTCAGCGACGCGAGCCTGCCAGACCTTCGCAACAAGGACGCTGCGATCATCCTGAGAGGAACCTGGTGCCACGAGTACGCCGAGCTCGCAGGCATGGGCATGGCGGACGTCTCCACCCTCAAGGCTTTCCTTTCACGACAAACCGACGCTTACAGACCGCCATACGGGAAAGTGTCTGAACGCCACCCGCGCCGCTGCGTGTTCTTCGGCACTGTAAATGAGGGTGGCTACCTCCGCGACACCACTGGCGGCCGCCGCTTCTGGCCTCTGCAGCTCAACGACAATGCCAAGGTCAACATTGATTGGCTAACACGGTTACGCGACCAACTGTGGGCCGAAGCAGATGTCCGCTATTCTCTGGACGAGGAATGGTGGCTCGAAGAGGAGGCTTGGGCTCTGGCCATGGAACGGGCTGCGGAGGAGACCGTTGAGGATCCGTGGGCGGACATCATCAGGGCACACCTCCATGATCGTCCGCTGGACCCTCGCGAGGAAACGGATCCTGACCGCATTAGTAGCTTCGAACTGTTCGAAGCGCTGAACTTGGAGGCCAGCCGCGCCGGCCGCAATGATGGCCGCAGACTGAGGCTTGTCATGGAGCAGGCCATAGGTGGCTGGAGGTACAAAAAGATCCGGTTTGGCGAGAAGACCCTCAATGGATACGAACGCGAACACAGTATGAGCGAACGCCCCTAACGGCGTTCCTTTGGTTTCGGAAGCGTTTCGGCGCCTTGGGCCGTCCAACCCACTGATCCGATTGCAGAGTTTCAAATGTTCCAGATGTTCTAGATGGTAGTGAATTCGGACCGAGATCTGGGGGCATAAACCGGCCATGACGATCCGGCAAATAATGCGAATGCAGCGGAACATCGGAAACGTATGGAACTCCGTTATCAAATCGCAGGCTCGCAGACTTGGCGCAGAATCTCCAAATCCCCCAAAAGATTTCGTGGGAAACCAGCCTTGACCGCCGAAAAACCTAACGAAGCGAGCGTAGGTTAAGCCTGCGGTGTCGAATGAGCGCGCACATGAGCAGTTATCCCCTCGCGTGCGCGTGCACGCGCGTGAGCCTCTCGGAAGATTCTAAATTGGAGGACGACCGAACTAGGCACGAGTGAATCTAATCAGTGTGATCTTGGGAATGCAGAATTCTGGAACAATATAGCGCGTCGACGAACATTTCACGCACAGCAAGACAACTGGCTGGCCCCAGGAGGCTCACAGCAAGCCATGCAGCGAGCTACACGCCTTTGCATCACACGTGGTGCCAAAATAATCGCAAACGCAATTCTGGATCCAATTTGGGCGATGCAAGCGGTTTTCGCTCTTTGCTTGCTCATGACGGCACGGTGCCCAGTTCGGTGTTTGTAATCTGACACCCCCCCCTACCCCAGCAAATGCTTATATGTTCTGCTCTAGACCCACTGATCAGTGGTCTGCGGGTTTGCTATCAGTCGAACATCGGAATATGAACTGGCGTGACCAGGAAGGCAAATATTGATCTCCATGAGGTTCTTGGTGCCATGAAGCTCACGACTTGGCATGCTTGCGCAGCTTCTCACGCTTATTGGCGCTGAAACATGCGTTCCCCTTCAACCTCAACATAAGGTCACAAAGGTCCGCTCAGGTTTCGTGGGTTCTTGTGGCCCGCCGGATTAATGGTGCCGAAAATGATCAATCTAATCTGATTGTCGGTCGCATTGTGGAGTGGATTACAAGGATGCAAACCGCTCAAGGTAGCTGGTGCTAATGTTGCTGGCTTGACCTGCACGGTCCTCAATCTGAGCGTGAGAGCTGTCCGAGATGGCCCCTTCCCAGCTACACACCGGAACCTATTATTGAGATAGTAAACGAAGCCAAATTAAAGCCAAAACAAAAAGGAAGTTTGGGTGGCGGCGAAAGCTATGATTGTTGGTCAGTCAAATCGGTTCGAGCGCGCACGATGCGATCACCCCCAACCGCCATGCGCGCCTTACTAGCGACAACAGCAAAAAAGCTTAGCTTCGTTGAAATAGACCTTTTCCGGTCTAATAGAGCACCTATGTCCTGTAATGCTTCGCTCGTTTTGGTGCAACATAATCAGCCCGTCGCAAGCGCCGCTATCATCGAAAGTACTGCATCGCTCCTGGCAGCTCATGCCTGCCGTGATGCTCACAGCTGCGCCGTAGTCCCAAGATCCGCGCTTAGTCGACGCTTGGGCATTGATGGTGCCGCAAATGGCGCTTGCCTGACGTTCCAAAGTAGACGACTGCACCTGCTCTATTTTTTTGCTTAGGCTCTTCACTTGGTCTCTGAGTTTCTGCACTTCCTCTATTAGCCCGCCTTCTGCACCAACTGACGTTGGCATTAAAAAAAGTGCAATCAGTGTAGCAACTAGAACTCGCATCGCCTAGTACCGAGATATGGAATATAATACCGATAGATTTTGCATGTATTTTTTTCTGTTACAAGTAGCGTTCTCCACACACTTTTTGCCTGCGCCTGATAATGCAGCTCACTGATTTGCAATTTTTCCAGTATTTTCTCATTAGTCATAAACATTCGTTTCGCATTTCAAATATATTTATTTTTTAAAATGTCCATACGCAAATAATATTGTCATACTCAAAACAAAAATCCAAATTTTTTTGATTTCTGTATCCGTAATTTACTAACTATATTTACTCTTTACTAACACTATCCACCTGGTTCATCAAGGCGGGTGATCACAACGGTTAGCGCATTGCAAAGCACGACTGTTAGCCAAAAATAAGCTCAAGCATGCGTGAACAAGATCGATCATGAGTACAGCAGTCAGCCCTATTCAATCTTGAACCATAACATACTTTGGGCCATTCACATTTTATTGCTTGTAATAACCATTTTTTTGAACAAAATTTGATTTCACCCCTTGGGTTGCAGATGCCGATTAACATCCATCGAAGGATTACCAGGAGGAATCGTATCTAAGATGAGCAAGAAAACGCCATCACCGTCCCTATGTGTTTCTCGGCGAACAGCGGGAATCATTGTGTTGGGGATGGCAGCGTCAGCTTTTCAATCCAGAGCATTGGCAAATGACTGCGCGTGGCTCGATGCCGTCATCGCAGATATCAATAAACAACAAGAGAGGATTGACGACTGGGTTAGGAACGAAGGCTCACTCCACGTTGCGCAACTAGAAACAACAATCGCGCGGTTGGAAAAAGTAATATCGTCAAATTCTGCGGTGGTGAACAAGGCGCAAAGAAAGGAAGCGGTTGCTTTAATGGGAACGTTGATATCCGGTACTATTCTCGTCTTGGGCGTTACCGGTGCAATTGCAGCAACGCCACTCTTTGTCGCTGGAATATTCGTCTCATCCGGCATGATCATGATCCAGGCGACTGTCACTCCGAACGAAATAGATGCCATTGAGACTGTGGCGCTGCGCAAAATAAGCGATGCTGAACGGGTTCTAGAGGCATACCCGAAAGGGAATATCGGCGTTGCAACACGCTCTGCAACGGCCACAGCCGCAAAGCTAAGTAGCGCATGCCTCGCAGTTTACGATTTCATCAATTTCGTGAAAGCTGCAAACAAATCGGCTGAGGCCGAGCAGACACTTGCAAGGCTGCACGGGGAACTCGCTGGTCTCAAACAAGATCTACAAGCCCTAAAACAAACGGGCAACCTGCGTGCCTTTCGGCAGGACCAGCTCAATAAACTGGCTGATCATCTCGGAGCGATCAAATCGAAAAACTGTGCAGGCACTGTGGTGCTCCCGTAGCCCCTTCAAACCCAAACATTTATGGATCTAAACCAATCGCTCCAGGTGCAGCCAGGCTCAGGCCATCGATTAAGCCGGCACGATTAGTCAATAAAGCAAAAGGAGGAAACTTTGAAAACACATTCCACAATATTCCAATCTAGCCTAGCCTGCGCCACTCACTGGATTTTAGCAGCAATTTTTCTGTTAGTAATTTCTCCCGCATGGGCGGATACTGATGCCGGACTGTTGAAGAGGATGGATTATTTGGAGAAAATTATACAGACGGCGATCATAGCATCACCAAGACCTTGTTCTACACTCGGCGACCATTGGGCGATTTATCCGGACGCGGAAGGAAGATTCCTTTTGAGCGCCGGAGGTGACCTTGAGACTAAAGCCAATCAAAAAGGTGGAGATGCCACAGTGGAATTAAAGGTGGAGCACCTACCAAAGCATAGGCACGAGATCGAAACGTACGAATGGGGGCATACTGTTGACGGCGACAATAGAAAAGCAAGGATAAATGTAAATGATGGCGAACCATGGAATGGACAAAAGGGCATACTCAAGACCAATCTCATTGGTGGCGGAACTCCACTCAACAACTTGCCACCTTATGTCGCTGTGTACTTTTGCACCTATTCAAAACAACCTTAATCACAACCTTCGAACATCGAGCTGAAGATCGAATATTGTCGATTTCTGGGCCACTAGTTTTGGAGCTCGCTACCAAGGCTTCAGCGCTAGTGGACTCCGGTTTGAGCTTGAAACAGCCCAGGTGGTTCAAGGCCCAAGACTATGGTTCATGAAGTTATGACAAACCGCAGGTACGCTAGGATTCAGCCAAGGTGGATAGTGTTCTCTGATCTGCGCAATTATGGGGAATAATGCATGAGATATCTGATTGCGGTGGCCATAGCCATGTTAATCAGTACAGCCGGGTCGGGGAAGGCTAGTGATGGGCTTGTAGATAAACTGAAACAATTGGAAGAGATTCGGACTAGGAGAATCGCCAATACACACCTGGTTACAAAGCATGCTGGCGGCAATCACGTGGATCATAATAGAAGATGTATGGTTGGCAAATCATTTTTAGAGAAAGAAAAAGCGCTTTGCAATTTGATCACCAAACCCATCAAACTTGAGAATAGGTCACTTATTTGGGTCACATTCCAAGGATCCGTGGAAGGAATAGGACACGGCAAAAACAGAGGGCTGGCAATCGATTTCAAAATTGAAAGCAAGAATGGTTCTGGAAAAATCATCGCGAGCGCAGCAAGTCCTCATTTTTTCGCAAGGGGCTCGAGCCCCACGAGACCGTTTTCGTTCATGCAATCGAAGATTGAAGACACCGGCGAGTATACAATATTTATAGAAGCAAATTTCACTTGGGGTGACGCCGAACTCGTTGACAGCGAATTGGCTTTACGTGATTTGCTCATGCAGGTAGTGATACTGCCTATCGAATGACAGTAAGCTCATGATTTAAAAAAATATCTTATCAAAATCGGACATTACCACAGCATCCATGCTCAGTTTTCCTCTGATGATAGAAATGCGCAGCTCTGCGTGATTGAAAATACGATCGAAAGGCAATCAATTAATGTTTGATGCCGAATCCCGATAGCACCAGTTAACAATTCATCGTTTGAAAACCTAAGCCTCGGAAGTAGGGCACACTTGAATCGAATTTCTCCGAGAAATAGGCAGTTAAAGCGAAGCGAAACAGAGGAATTGTGTCCAATACGGCTGACACTCATCCATTAACCGCGTTTTTCGGGTTGTTCATTTCGGTGGCACTAGTGTAGCTGCAATATTTATGAAGCAGCATAACTCAATTTTTCTCTGAAAGCTTTCTGCGATTTCGCGAACGCATACTACCCTATCTCAATTCCGTGTCGGATCCAGGATTTGTCGTTCCAAGGATTTGTTACTTTACAAAAGACCGCCGACCGTATCGACCAATCCACTGAGCTCGAGCGAGAAAGAGCAAACCATCATCTACAGATTCTTCTATATTATTTTCCTCATTATAAATCAGATGAAAGCGAAGTTACTTTTGCTTGCAGCAAGCAGAGAAATTGAGTTCACCATGCCACCAATTGCCACCCTTGGGCGCTTTATCCCTGTCATGCCATACAATGCCGGAGTTTCCGAACTCCATCGGCAGCAGATGTGTCCCGGAGTCGCCGCCACGATACATCCAAATTCCCGCTAGACGCCCGTCAGATTGGGTGAAGCCGACCGGACATGTGCCAGAGCGAAAGATGCAGTATTTCCCTCGTGGCCAATCTGGCTTAGCCTCCAGAATTCTAATCCGTTCGCGCAGCGTTGTAAGGGACTCGGCCAATCTCTTTTGAGATTGAGCTAGGCCCTCATCCGCGTGCGCAGGCGACACAAACCATTGAGCAATCAAAACCGCGACACACCACTTGCGATTGCGCATAACTCGACTCCTCCTCACTTTACGACTTGCTTTTTCTAGCGATTGTTCCACCATTTCGGTGAAAAACGACCTTCCGCGCTGGCACGAAAAATCGATTTCTGGGCGCAGCGCGTTTGACAATTGGAGGATCCAAAAACACTCGGTCTTCCACCAAACAAATGGACGGGCGGTAACAAGTTTCCCAACACCGCGCCTCGTGCGCAGAACGAAGCGGCAGTCATTGTCAAAAGACCGGGCCTGCCAACGGGCTCATTTAAAAGTGCCTCCGTGTGCAATCCAGACGGCGTGTGCGCTGTTGACCTTCGTGGTGCACCATGTGACAAATTTGAAATCAAAGCCCTCACGATCTCTTCTTGTCACCTGCACTGTCAGACGTACTGCATCGGAAGGTTCGCCTCCGCTGAGGTCGACCCTAGCCAGCCCCACCACAACATTGGGTTGCCCAGCAAATGGTCTGTCGAAATTGATTCGACCAGTTCTTATGCCACGCTCATTGTCAGAGTCATCGATGCATCGATTGTTGCGCAGAAGGGAGGGGCCGCCATCGTCATGAATCGAGAATCTTCCTGACTGCACGGTCACGGCTGTGGACTTCAGACTGCTTGCTAGCACTTCAAGACTCTCTAAACGTTTTAGCAGCCCTTTGGAATCGTTGGCTAAAGTAGCGTGGGGCCCTGCGAGTATCGCGCCTGAACCTATGACAATCAACAAATAGGCCAACTTGAGTTTGGCACCAGTCATGGCAAATCCTTTATCGCTATTCATCCCCTGTAAAGGCGCTCGCACTGTTAAACTAGCCGTTCGGAACTGAATGCATTTCCAGGCTCCAAGCGCACATTGCGGGCGTTGATCACTATGTAGTGGTGTCTTGAGATAAATGGATAATCTCGTGTCATCGCGCACATTCCTGAACCAACAAGGAAACCCAGTTCTCAGTCTTATTCGCACCCGCCATAGATCACTTCTTTCCAGATTTAGTGGTCGAAAGGATGGATCGGGATCGTGCCAGCGCCGCAGCGAGAGACTCGGCTTTTGTTCCGAGCCCTAGACTCTTTGCGCAAACCAAGTCCAGTGGATCAGGCACCACAGCTTTGTCAGTTAATCTGGCAAGTTTGGAGCACTGCTCAGATGGTGCCCCGACCACATTTGGACCGAGGCAGTGATTGAGGAATCCGCGCACGAGTACTAGCTTCCGCCTTTTGCTTTTCATCTGCCCACCGCCGGCTTGCAAGGCCCAGAATGCCGGATCGGAGAAAAAGCGGTCGACACATGCCGCTTCGGTCAGCCCTGCTGGCGGTCCCTGCTGGACCACTTTCAGAAGGTTTTCAGCGTCCCCAAGGAAGTCCATTCGCCGCTCTGCAAGAGTTTCTAGCCGCAGGACCGTCCTTTGAGTTGAAACCGAACGGTCTATGAAACCGATTGCCCGCCTCAATAGAACAAGTACCTTGTCGAGTTCGTCCGCACGGCGGTTGACTTCGCTGGGCAAGGGGCCAGGGTCCCCATCCATTGTCAGGTTTAAAATCTCCTCGTAACGACCGATAGGAACAGGGCGATCGACGCCAGAGGAGGCGAATGTTGCGATCTCGCCTGCTGCTCCCTCAGAGATGGGTAAGCGGCAAAACGGGTCGCCTTCCAGCGCGCAGCGAAAAAGGGCATTTCTATCCTGGGGTAGCTTCGTAACGAGAGGCGATGCCAAAGAACTTATATAGGTACCGACTGATTTTGTGAGTGTGCGTGCCGCCTGTCGATCGAGTGCATTTCCTTTGGTTGCGGCCGGTAGGCTTGCACCTGCTGCAAGTAGTTTGCGCATTATGTCTAATCGGGCCGAACGATCTGTTCTAGCTGCAGCCAGTTGAATCTCGATATCAAGCAAGCGACGCGCGGTTGGTGCTTGTCGCAATGCCTTGCTTTCCAGAAGGGCATCCAAACTTGATTTGTACGCAGGGGTCGGGGTCGCCAGCGCAGTTGATTGTATTGAGGCAGGGTCGCAATTCACATATGCGACAAACAGGAATACATAAATTTCACTGTTGACTCCCACATCGTTGTTTACACGCAACTCGAAGGTGTTAGTTAGACCTCTGCCAAAGAAAAGTTGCCGACGACCAAGCGCGCCGACACCGTAGAACGCGTTCGGATCAATGTCCGAAAGTTGGGCGTCCGCCTCCCGCAATTCTCTTACTCCATCCTGTGGGTTCAGAGTGCGTGAACTGGGCTTGAGCCCCCGGGATGTTTCGTAACGGGACTGAAACGGGCGCTCGATTACTTGAACAGAGTACCTCTCGATGCCATCCTGATCTTTTCCATGAGAACAAACCGACTGAGTTGTACCGATCGGTTTCAAATCCGCGGGCAAGTCGGGCGCGTTAGCCCTAGGATCTGAGGTTGCGACCAAAGTGTCTAGCAGAACGCCCTTTTCTTTTTTGCGCAATAGATTGCTCAGTGAAAAGATCAGTTCGCCGCTACGGTAGGGCTCGGCGAGTGGGGGCACTTTCTTACCCGGACAAAGGGCAGGCGACTGCTCGTAGGTTTCTCGGATGAAACCATTTGCGGGGTGGAGAACATCAACGCCGCGTCGAAAATCGGGAGGCGCTGTATTTGTTGGTTCAAGAACCCTTGCAGCATTCCAAATTGTGTCGCATCGCGGAGACACGATCGCCAGCGGGCGGTCATCGGACCTTAGTCCGTTCCAGCGCATTATCGGCGTATGCGTTGTAACGATGCGGAGACACCGTTCGATCTCCCCATCGGTATCCTGATGCAAGCACTCAGGATAAACAGGTCCATCGGGACCCGGAACCTTGCCCCAGCTTGACGCGGCCTCCGGTGTAATACGCAGCGCAATTAGATTTATACGTTGTCGCAGGCTATTTTCTATGTGCGACTTGTAAAGCTCCCGAAGCTTGACATATACACGATTTGCCTCGTCCACCGAAGCCGGTTGGACGGCGAACAGCAATGAGGTTTCATCCTGACGAAGATATTTGATCGCAACAGCGAGTTCAAATATGTCATCCCCTACGGCGTTGAGCGCTCTGCGGACTCTGAGTGCGCGGTCTAGTGCGTCCGCGTCGAGCGAAGGAGCCGGAGCCAGGAAAGACAACGCCAGCTTTTGCGCTCCAGACCAAGGCGTTTCCCCCTTGCCAGCGCGCAGTCGTTGTACCTGCTCAAGAATCTCCTCGGCCCGACTCGCAAGAGACGCATTCTTCCCACGTAGCCTCATCATTACTTTCGCTTGGCGCTTACGTAGTTCGTCGAGCGTGACTGACTGCCGCTCGCGTGCCGTTTCCTTCTCTCGCAAGATATCTTTAACCTGACCGGCGAGGTCAATCGCGTTCTCAACTTCAATGCCAAAGTTGCGCAGCGCATGTTTCTGTCTCTCACGTAGTGACCTTCGCTCCTCGGTTAGGTCTTTGAGCTCGGCAGTAACCTGCGAGAGCTGGGTTTCGATGAGTGCAGCACGCGAATCCGACAGCACGATCGCACTGTTGAGAGCGGCAGTAGCCTCAAGTTTGAGGCGCGCGGCTGTCTTGTCCACCCGGCCAAGCATTGCGGCCCGGGTTTCATCAAGTATGTCTTGCACACCCTCTTTGATGTCATCTCCAGCGGCCTTCAGTGCTTGGTCAATGTCATCAATTGTACGCTGGATCTTCAGGTTCTCGAGGTCATCTCTATAAGCCTTTAATTTCGACTCGAACTGCAATAACTGTTGCTTAATGTCGGAAGCATCCTTGGTCGCACGGTAGGTGAATCGGGCGAGGTCTACTGCAGAGTCCTGTAGGGCAACGAGCGTTTCTCGCTCGAAAAAGACGCCTCCTGGACCCGAACCCACGGGCACTGCTGTCATCGAAGCATAGACTGCCTCTGCGGCACTGGCAGCACGCTCCACGTTTTCACCAGTTTGGATCACCTTTTCCACAATCTTTTTGGCGTCCTCCAGCAATCTCTCAGCATGAGCGATTTTTTCGCGGATCTGCTTAGTGGCGGCCTTGTACAGCTTTTCTTGAGCTGCACTTAGCCGAGCGAGCATTTCATCTCTAGTTGCAAACGCTCCCCGCTCGAGATCACTGATGAGGCCGTCCCGCAACAGTCGCGCTTCTTTCACGGCCAATTCGTCGAGTTGCCTGAGATGCTTGCTCTGCAGATTGATCCGGGTATTGAGTAAGAGGGCGCGTTCAATTTGCAGCTGGCGTCCCAATTCCCAGCATTTGCCAATCAGAACCTTCCATTTTCTCGTCAGGGCGGCATCCTCACTCTGCCCCGTGCCAACAGAGTTGAGGAGGTGAATGGCGTTGTCCAAGCGTTTGAAAGCAGTCTCGAAGTTTTTTGGGTGATCTGCAATTCCGATTTGCGTGATCGCATCAGACAGCGCTGCGCGCAGATTATTTGGTAACTCCTGGAGCGTTTCTGGCTCCCATGACCGCGCATCGGCAAATGTTTCTGTACGCACAGCAGACCAACTGGTATTCAGAACGGGCCGTTCCTCTGGAGCGAGCGGAGCCCCGCACGTGCCCTGCAATCGTCTGAACAATGCGACATCTTCCTTCCATCGGTCTTCTGTGTTGATGTCTTTCAGATCTTTGCTCGGAACCAATTCCTTCGGCGCATCAAGCGGTCCCAACGTTCCTAGTTCGGTGAGCGATTCAGATAGTGCCGATAGTCGTTCAGCAACGAGAAGTGACGCTGCCTTGCGACGCTCGTCAAGTTCCTTTAGTTCGAGAGCATGTCGCTGTTTGAGATCAACGAGCCGGCTGCCATCATCATGAGTTTGCCGCGCGCGCATGATGTCCAGATCAGCAGCATCTATCTCAAGCCGCTCCAGTTCCGCAAAAAGTGCCTGTATACGAGTCTGACGATATGTTTCCGCGTTCCCGTGCGCACTCGCATAGTTGGTAAAATCTGTCACCAACCGTGAGCGAGCGTGCCGTCGATATTCATCATACTCATCGGTCGACTCCTTCAGTTTGGAGATGTTTGCCTGCAGACTCGCTAGAATTGTAAATCGTAGCGGATCTTTTGATGAATCGTATCCGATCGGGCGGGTCGGCGCATTGTAACTGCGACCACTAAAGGCCCGGTTCTTGCGCAGCCAATTCACCCGCTGGTCTAGCTCTGCAGCGATAAGGCTAATTCGGGCACGCAGATTGGGCTCAGCGACAGCCAAAGCATTGGCAATCGCGAAGCGTGCACTCCGATACCGTTCTCGGGCAATCGCCTTGGCACCCGAGAACCTATCATTTCCAGCATCTCTTTTGCCCGGATCAATTGTGCGGAAAGTGATGTCACCGATATCGCGAAGCACCTCAGCCCGCTCGATATAGAAAAGAGAGAGCAGCGTAAGCCCGGATTCCACAGAAGCAATCGAGGCATTTGAATCGGATTTTGATTTGCTTGCGATGTCGCCTTTGACTTCCTGGATCACAGCCGTGGTGATGTTCAGCGCTTCGTCCAAGCAGGCAAGGCGAAACGTAAGTTGGCCAGATGCTGTTACGGGTGACCCAGGTTCGCTAAAGCCGTTGGCGACGAATCGCAATGCCCGCAACGCAGAGATTGCCTCAGCGGGACGCATAGCAGTGGCACTGCCTGAAGTGACGCCGAGTCCCTTCTCATGTGTGGCAACGGAAAGCGCCTGACGATCAAGACCGGCTCGTAACAAACGGGTTACCAATCCCGCTAACAACTGCCGTCGCAACGCTTCGCCCTGGGATCTGAGCGCATTCTTCTTGGTCCCATCGGCTTCTGCATCAGCCTTCGTGCGCACTTTATTCGCTGCAACATTGACGACTTTCAAGTACCCTTCTTCCGGCTCTATTTTGGGATCAATACAGGCTGCAACAACCGGCCCACTCACAACAGATAGAAGCGCGGCAACCAACGCCAACAAACGAGCAGAAGACATCTCAATCCTCCTTCACTTGGCAATGACTGGGATCCACATGACAAGCGTGTAGCCTCATTACCCGCTCGAGGACAGAGGCCAGATCTGGCCCAGCAAAGTCCCGTTTAAGAAACTCCTTCCCGGCGGGGGTCTGAACATAGCCCGACAAGGTCCTGTCCAGAGCCTTGAGCGCCTTACCGAGAGTTTCGACTTCAAGGGCAACTTGCTTCTTTGCGGCCACCTTTGCCGCGAGCCAATTAGTAGTCCGAGATGGATGCGCTAGATAGCTCACGGCTGCTCGAAGTTCAGCAGGGTTCAAAGTCGAAATCTCCTGAATCACACGTTTCCTATCTGGGACAGCATCAGAAAAGCTTGCTCGATTAGGAGGCAAAAGACCGGCCGCGTCGGCCAAAGCGCAAAAGGCGCCCATCGCTTCTCGAAAGGAACGATTTCCTCGCGCGAACACGTAATCGCCCAAACGTGAATCTCCCCTTCGCTGAGAGTCACTGCTTACACAGCAAGTTGGATGAATTCTACCTCCCTCTTGCAAGCAGGTCTTAGTTTCACTAACGGCGTTCTGCGTTCCACTCCGCAGACCTCCGCCAGTATCGTCAAGTTCAGCACGAGTTTCGGCAATTACCTTAAGCGCACAGTTCACGCGGTCGATTTTGTTGGTCTCTTTCTCCCAGCCCGCAGGATAGTTTGCGAAATCTGGGCATTCATTATCTTTCGATTCCAACCTTTTGTGGCGTGAGTCTTTCAGTCGACGCTTGAGAAACCGGTTCAACCACTCGTCTATCTGCTTGTGCAGGTCCGCCTCTCTAGGAGGCTCGATCTCGCTCAAGAGAAGATCCGAAACAGCCAACCCGATTGCGCGTCGGGCTTGCCACACGCTCACGTCGGCGGGCGGTGGCAAAGCTGGGCCGCGCGTGAGTTGGTCACTTGCCTCTCGCAGACAATCTCTCAAGGCCTTTAGTCGGGAACCCGACACGCCGACGTCCAGACTATTGATCAGCGCCTCACCCACACGCTCAACGACAGCCGCAGCGCAAACTTGGGTTCTTGCAGCTGGGATATTGCAATTTTGGGTTTCTCCCGGTTCAAGTGGATCAGCGCAACCGCCACAGGAGCCAATATCCGCCGCGGCGAGCACCGACACAGACTGACGCATTGGATCGTCGAGCTGCGCTACGCAAAGTGCTTGTGCCGCGGATATCGTAGCCCAGAGTAGAGATGAGAATATGATTAGAATCGAGCATCCTGACTGCTTCATTCCAGCTCCTTTGGGGCTTGCTCCGCTAGTCTAGCAAGTAACTCACACGTCCATTTCAAACCGCCAGCACTTGCGCCTCCGGGTGAGATGAAGCGTTCTGCTTGCTCATGCGCCTGTTTAAGTTCTTCGGTGCCGAGGCCCAGCGACGGCATCGTGCCGCTACCAATTGCTTCACGACACAAATCAGGTCGATCCTGTGTGCCGGTTTCAGCAACAAAAAGATCTACCGGCAGTCGTTTTGCATCAGCGCCAGTAGTCTTTCCAGAAGTATCGTAGCTGTCGAGGAAGGATGGTCGGCGGTCAGAGGCTGTTTCAACAAGCTCCTCTAGAATCTTGCGTGCCGTGGATAACGATGCGGCCTTGGCCTGACCGGGTTTTGCAGCACTTTCGAAGGCAGCGACAACGCCTATCAAGGTGGTGGCCGTAAGACTCCGGAGTTCTGCATCAATCAGTGAGAGAGGCAACAAACTGTCGAAACGAGGATCCTGCAGGTAAGGCCCACCGTCCTCATAGAGATCTTTGTTCTCCTCAACGCAGTCCAATTGCGCCAACGAACCGACACAGAAGCCTCTTGATTGAACCAAATCCATACCGCGAGCTTTCATTGAAGCACGCAACTGGAGCAGGCGTTCCGGCGCGCCATCAGCTGCGACGAGCGACTCTTCGTTCTTCTTGAACAAAGTGCGGTAGTCTCCGCGCATCTTGTCCAATTGCTCTTTTTCTATATTACTGAAAGCCGCTTCATCGACTTGTTTCAATCGCGGCACCGCCACACCTTTCAGTACAAGACTGCGAGCATTTTCACGGGCCAGTGTGATGCTTACAAGCAGATTTAGTCGGTCCCTTACAGGCGCCGAAAGTTTGTGCAGGTACTCGGCCATCAAGGGCTTCCCAGGCGACAATCGGTCTGCGAGAATGCGGTCAACCCTTTGACGCAGTGACAGCTCTTCGTTTTCCACACGTGAACCGACGAGGCCCCAGGCTAAGCTACGTAGTTGCGAAACGACACTATTTGCACTCTTTTGACCAAGCTCCAGGTTTTGCAGTGCCGGATCATTGGTGACCTGGAGTAGGCGCATTGCTACAGCCGCAGTCGTTTGGGACGCTCCAGCAGCTTGCGATTGGCGCATGAGATCCTGAGCTGCATTATCGCCAGCCACCTCCTTAGGAGCCTGCCTGACAAATTTTCCGAGTACGGCCGCATGAGGATCTAAAATCACCCGGGCCAGCGCGATCGACGCCAGATAGATCAGCGCGCTCTCAACGAATTCAGGATTGGGCATCGCCTTAGCCCTTTGGCGACAACCCAATGCAGCCTCCGCCAGACTGCGAGCTTCATCTCTTTGGATTTCATCTGGAAGAGCTGCGCTCTTCAGTGCGGCTTGCGCACGCTTGGCCAGCGGCCCAAACGTGTCTGTTTGCATCAATGAAGTTGTAAGCGGGTCACGAGTCTTGAGGAGCGCATCAAGGAATGGTGCTCTTGACCTATCTTCGATACAGCTTAGCGGCAGCGCACTCAGGTTCGAAGGCAAAAGCGTGAAAGCTACAACAAGTATTGCACCAGGAACTTTCACTGTGCAGCCTTAGTTACCGAGGTCATGGCGCCGTCCATATCATGGAAGATTGCCTTACAAGTCAATTCGGCCTTGTCGCCGATGGGGAGCCCGTCTGCCTCACGCCCAGATTGGCCAAAGACCACGCGAAACAACTGCGTTACCTTTTCAGCATTGGATGTGTATGGTGGATCTTTATCGGGAAGCCCCGTCTCGCGCGTCAGTATCCAAGAGCCGTTGGCTATGAGCGTGCGAACTTCCTTAAGCCACGGTCCATCGGCTTTAAAATCACGATCCGTTCCTAAGATTGTGATATCCAAACAGTTGGCGACTGATGCCAGATTTCTCTGGGTCTTCGTCAGAATGTCAGCAGTGCCTTGGGGCGGTATGACGCCGACTTCGCCGCGCCCTGCCGAACTGCACAAACTGCAGTCAACACCAGGAACACTGTCTGCCAGAGATTTCGGCACTTCAACGCCAAAAAGACAGGCCACAAGTGCGATAGCAAGGGCTCGAATCGGCATTAGCATAGTGGTCTCCCTCGTTTATTTGAGCGTCAAACTAAGGCGGAACCCTGTTGCAGGATCGGTCCGCTTAACAGATGTTGGATCATCGAGCTGATCATCCTGCCAAACTCGCCACCAAAAGGCCCGTCGATTTAACACGCAATCCAGGCATTGGCCGGCGTTGTGTTTCTTCTGGTCGAAGTAGGTCATTACATCACCTGGTGGGAGGCCATATCCCATCGCTATGTCCGGAATGTTTTGAAAGTTCGGCAGATGAGCCCGATACATTGTGTCTTTGGAAATCTGCCTAAAGCCCACCGGAAGTCCAGCCATTTCCAGATTGCCACCAGTCTCCCGCAGCATCAAATGCCCCGAGGCAAGAACGGCTGCATCGAAATTGCCTTGAACGGTAGCAGGATTCCTCACTTTCTGGCGCAGCATAGGCACAAGACTCTCGTGAACCATGCTTTCAGTGACGGTCGCGCGCTTTAAAGCTTCTTCGCTGGGTAGTCCCAATTGCTCCTTACAGGCCAACTGAAGTCCGGCTTCCCCATCCTCCGGAGAGTGGGGTGCAGCGATCCATTCGATGTAATTTTGTGCGTCTTGCTGTGTGATCATCGAAACTGGTGACGATTTCCAACCTCGATCGGCAGTGGACCGGAAAGCTGCCCGAATATAGTGTTGCAGAGAATCGCAAAGTGCTTGGGCCCGCCTGCTATGCACCAAGCCGTCAGAAGCGCGGCAGCCGGAAAAACGCATAAACTCAATCGCCGCCTTTTCGTCCACTTTTCCGCCTTTGAGGCCCAGCATTTCTCGAAAACCTTTCGGTTCCTTTTTACCTTTCTTATCCGAAATGGCCTTTGGAAGCTCCGGCTCCAGCAAAGCGTCAACCGAACGAGAAGCAAAAAAGAACTGCAGAGAGCAAAGCATGTCGTCGGTTCGCTCCCGAGGCGTCCGAGCGAGGCTTGCCGGACGGCTGTGACACTGCAGTCCGTTCACGGGCTCACCTATTACCTCATTGAGGACGACATTTGTCGCGCCATAGAAGTAGCCAAAGGCGCTGTCACGTCGGGTTGCCTCGTCCCCCTGTTCGCTGAGTTGGTGTTCCAGACGCATCATGCCTGGTTCATCACAACGCATCAGGCCCTTTGCATAACCGCCTTGAGACTTAAAGCGCTGGCATCCTGCGAAACTAGTGAGATACTTACCGAATGCGCCGAGGCTAACAGGCTTCTGCTGGAGGTAGACCCCTTTGGTCTGGTCCACTAGGACAAACTTGGCTTGGTCTGCCCATTGAGGTGGTGGGGAAATCACCGGACTCATGCGAAACTTACCTGCCACCCCGGAAAGTTTCGCGTCAGTTGTTTGCTGTCCACATAGTTCTCCCGAGTATCCGCTCGACGCCATTCTATTGGTCAAGACTAGCCGATCAGGCTGCCTGGACGAATCACTCAACTTACAATCATCTTGATAGAGCCCGTTCCGAGCTGAATTGTGGGCGTTTTGGGTATCAACCGCAACACTGTCGCTGCTGCCGAGCCTTGTGTGAAAGTCGGACGCCTTCCAGAGAATGGTGTTCTCCTCTGTGTCGAGTTTACAGAACGTGTTTTCTCTGTACTGTGCACTCATGGCCACCGATGCCAACCGGCGGTACAACCATTCTGGTATCGTTATGAATTCGGGTCGTTGTGAGTTTTCTTCGACCGAAGGAAGAAACGCTGTTCCAAGGCGTCCGCTGCCGATAAGGCCTCCCGCGTCAGACGGCCCAGGGAGTGCCAGTCGCAAGAGAATGCGCCGCATTTTCCCGTTGGCCGTCGGAGTAACGGCGTTTGCGTAGTAAAGTAAGACTTCATTTGCAAAAGCAGGCGCGGCCGCGCCAATGCGCCCATTACCTTGCAAAAGATGTCTTGACGAGTAGATCACCACGTCACTCGGAAGTTTGGTATTGTAGACCTCTTGAATCATCTGATCCAAAAGTTCTGCGGGATTTTTGAAGCTGACAACGCGAAACAGTCCAGCCAGATCTCGCGCCGTCTGTTCGTAGATATCCGGTGCCGTAGTAATTTTGATCGGCTCAGGCAGAAGAGCTTTAATTGATGAGGTGTCGTGTAGCAAAATAGCCAACGGCCTTACACACTGGCCTAGAACTTCGGTCGTTTTACAATCTTTGTATTTCTTGATTTTCTCGAATATATCCTTTCTCTCAAACACTAAAAGTGCGACTTCCTCAGTGTCTTTACTCCCCAACGCGATTGGTAACACCGCCAATTTTCTATCTACGCCCTCGTGAATGCGAAACAAAAAACAAAGCAATCCAGCCGTCTCAGGAATGAACCCTTCCTGATTTCGACAAGTCGAACCCATTTTGTTCGACGATAGAGAATTCAGCAAGCTGCCAAGATCCTCCACACCAAATTCTTTAGCCAACCTTTGGCTTTCATTGCTTGAAGGGAACATCAACAAATCTTGTGCATCCGATGGCAACGGCTTGTCTTCGAGAAGCTGATAGATCCGGCGAAACTCTTGGCCTCCATAGTTGTTTTCTGCTTCAAATGGCTTAAAAGAGGAACTAACAAGGTGCCATTCACGTTTGAATTCAAACTTAAACGGTGCACCTCTGGCAGGGCGTGAGAGATGCCCGGTCGGTAAACTGAGCGCGAAGCCAACCGACGTACTTGCACGAAGATATCTCAAATCGTAAGTGCCTGCCGAAATAGATCCTGGCCACCAAATCAATGAAACAGCGACCAGTGAGAAAAACAAGAGAGGAACCCCGACCTGTCTGGGCTGATTTGTCTTTATCAGCAAATTCGAAGACACTCCGACCTGTTTCATTCTGACAGATCGGTGTGTTGGTGACAGGAACATGCGCCGAAGGACAATCAAAATACCTATTATCAATTTATTGTCCTTCATCTTCTCCAAATACTATTCAGAGATCATCAAACTTCGAAACTACCCCCCCTTCTCCTGATAAGTCAATCCGGAGATGAAAGCACTTAAAGCCGTCCAGTTTGCTACACCCAGTGTGTATTGTGATCCTGCGGATGGAGATTTTTCGAGTGCCAAGCGGCGAGACGCGGCAGCAGCCATTCGCAATCGCGTGACCGACTACTGGCTTGCTGTGGTTTCTCAATGCTGGCATCTCGCTGCAGATTCCGTTCCGCTTTGCGGCCAAATCCAAACCTTCATCCGCGTCTACAAAGTCGCCTATTTGCGCTTGGCAGCGGTCATTCGTATTTTGGCTTTTCAGGCACTGATGATTATGCCTGCTTCGTCTTGAAACCGGACATAAGCCAGATGTGCGACCCAGCCCAAAACCAAAGCAAAAGATGATGATACGTAGTGAAAAGCGTTAACTTGTAAACCTCAGTGGTGTGTTGAGGTTTTGGAGATACTGGGAGCCAATCTGGCGTGCTACACGCCGATCAGTGCTTATCGATCGCTACTTTTCTTCGATCAACGGCATCTCCAGTCCCTCAATTTCCTGCAGCGCCCTTCCCGCAATCCCCTGCAAGTCGCCATACATCCCTACCGTTGATTCAATCACCCCCTGAATTTGTGCCTCTCGCTTAGCCCATAGGCGGGTCATAGCCTTCTTCTCGCGATCAAGGTCTGCCTGCATGTCTGAGAATTTCTCCACAATGGCCTCGACTCGGTGGCGGAACTTGGGGCCTGTCAGATACTGGTAGACCAATTCCATTTTTGTCCCCTGACCGTCCTGCGCGTGCCTCGTGTTCGCCACTTCGATCAATGTTTGTCGGAGGGCAATTACCAAGGGCATGGCAAAGCGGGGCTCCGTTATCCACACTCCATTGAGATGACCGAAGGTTTCAATTTCTTTTGGCAATGCATGGGACACCAAAACAGCAATCTCAGCCCCCGCGGCGCGCTGGTCACCACGAAGCTTGGTAAGCCAGCCATCGCTCCAGTTCTTAGTCCGTTTCGACTCCCACAGAATCGAGCCGCTAGCTTGGCCGACTGGGCCGACTACACGTTGGATCACATCCCCCCCGAATTCGCCCTTGCTAATGGCCTCGATGTTATCCATCGGAAAACTGGCCTGTAGCGTCTTTTCAAGTTCCAATTCAAACGCCTCCCCTTGGAGCTGCTGTGAGCCCTGTTCGGCCTTACGTTTGAGGTTCTCAATCTGTCTTTGCATCGAGGCGATTGTTTCTTCTTTTTCGATAACCTTCAGTTTGAGTGCTTCTTCTGCCTCTATCCTCGCCTTCTGTCTGACTTCTCCGATAGAAGCCTGAACTCGCTTTTCAACAGTCAGGTCGATTTCGCGCTTCGCGTCATCTAGTTCGCGCTGTTTCCGAATAAGCCCTGCCTGCGCTTTTTGCGCTTCTTCCAACTTCTCGTTTCTTTCGACGAGAACCTGTTGGAGTTCTTTCATCTCCCTCGACTTGGCATCCAGGTCGGCAGCTGCAGCAAGTCTGGCTTTCTTCGCTTCAGCAGCAGCAATTGATTCTCGCTCTGCCTTCAACTTCTGCGCCACCTGCTCATCGATCGCCTCTTGCGCGTTTCTGAGCGTCCTTTGTTGTTCCTTTAGCTTTTCTTCTCTCTTCGAAACGTCGCGTTCTTTCTGCGCGATCTTCGCTTCAAATTCTTTCCGCGTCGCTTCAATGAGTGGCGCGGCCAGGGACTCGGTGAGTTTGATTTCCGTCAAGCAACTCGGGCAAGTAATCGTGGGTTCGATCATCATTGACGCCTCTAACAGGTGGTGAGCAAATCCGTTTGCAGCAGCTGCGAACTTAGGTTTGCCGCGTTTCGCTCTTGGCCGATTTCATCTAATGGGTTCGCGTCTGCAAGCATGCAGAAGGCGGGCCGAAGCCTCGGAATTATGGGATGCATTGGCCGAACTCAATGCATCCTGCCCACTAAGATGATGAATACTTTTGCATTTCCTCAAGATATGCGCGTTCACTTTCATCTCTAAATTTCTTCTTATTCTGCGACAGTGTATTCAGTTTTTCGTAGATGCTCTTGTAAATTATTAGATGGGCCTGATTGGTGAGTTTTTCCTCATCAACCTCGTCCATTTCAACATCATTCTCCAAGAAACAGTTTAGAAGGCTCATCAGGCCATCCTTATCAATCTCACTGATAGGACGCCATTCTGTCTCGCCCGGAATTTTGAACTTTCCTTGCCCATTCTCAATTTTTAAGACCTTCATAGCCCTCTCTTCTCTCATCATAGGCTTCGGGGCCGGCTTCCAAACATCCCATCGTAATTTCCCATGTGCTCAAGCTTTTCCCATCCGTTGAATGAAGTTCACTGTTAGTCGGATGACCCGAATAGATGCGCCACCTGAATGCTTCAGCTTCAACCTCTTTCTTCGTGCAGAGCAGATAATCGGGCTTGATCGATGCTCCAACAGTATTGTTGTGCGTTACGAGCACGACCGGCATCGTCTTTGAAATTTCTTTAATGATCTCATTCACTTCGTTCTTGAGGAACAAATTGTCGAATGAAGATTCCGGCTCATCGATTAAGAGCATGTCGGCCGACTGGGCATCTTCAATTGCTTGAAGCAAAAAATACTCAGATCGCTCACCGCCTGATGCCTCGATGCCATCCTTATTGAGAATGCGATAATCGATCTTGACGAAGTATTTCGAAAAATCAGCGGCAACGACGGACCCTCCAATCTCTTTTAGTTCTTGAAGATATTCATAAGGATCGTCATACGATTCATATGCGTCGCTAAACGCCATCTGGGACTTGCTTTCTTTCTTTAGCTCACCCGCACCATTGAAGGGTCCAACTCTAGCAACCAGATCAAATCCTCTCAGGGATCTTCGTTCGATCTCCCGCGGTTGCCTCGCAAGGCGCGCCAAGGCTCGAAATTTTTCGACCTTCTTCACATTCATGGCGATTCTGTAGGGCTCGAGTTCAGAAATCGTCGGCGCCGCCGTCCTAATTTGCAAGTTGTGCCTAACTTGTCGGACCAATTCATTGATCCAATCCTTTTTTAGACGTTCTTCTTCCTTGGTTGCAAAGTAGCTCATCAATGCCACATAGAGTGCCTTCAAGTGTTCATGGGAAATGTGTCTATCGATGATTTCTCTGAATTCTTCATTGCGCACCAAGTGTTTTGTCGAGGCAATGAGTTCTTTTAAGCCTTTCTGATCGATCGCCTGAAATGGCTCTTCCGAGTACAACTTCGCCTCCGAAAAGATGTCCCGTTTTTCAATTTCCTCTGCATGTTTCAAAAGTGATTCAACGTACCGGTCTACAGACTGGTCATCTTCTTCAAGATTGATTTCGTTGACGTCCTCGATGACGCGTTGAAGCTCCGTTAGATACTCTTTTGAAAACAGACTCCTCTGTTGACTGAGGAGTTCATTGAAGCGTCTTTGATCTTCCTCATCATCTCTTGCAACCAATGAAAATTGTTCTAGGTAACAAACATTGTCGAAGTTCTCAGCAATGCGTCCGAGCGTGTGAGATTTGCCTGACGATCTCTCTCCTACAATCACATTAAGGCCAGTTGATAGTTGTTGGCCGTCTGCAAAAACTTGAAAAAGACTGTGCCCATCTTTTTCAGATAAGGCGACTTTGTTTTTATCACGCAAGCATAGTTTGAGCGCTGAAAGATTAATCTCGTCGCAATCCAAATAGGTTTGCCTCAAAGGGAATGACACAAGGTCTTGGTCGATGCGGCAGTCGCTGAAATATACCGGCGTCAACATGTCGTCTCTCTTTAAGCAATATACAAACTTTTTGGGGCTACTGACCTCTCCAGCTACAACATAGGGATTCAGGCGGCTGAGGGTTTCTTCCTTGACGGGGGGTTTTTTCTCATAATGGGGTATCAAGAGATATTCTGATAAATCGCCAAAAATTCCCTTCAGCAGCTCGACGCTGATTGGACCATTCGCGTCATCATAATAATGGGAAGACACCTGTGCACATTTGCGATCGAAGTCGTCCAGATCGGTGTTTTCGCCAATAACAAGTATTTGTCCGCCTTCCAAATCTATCTCGATACCAGGGAACATAGGAATGGCGATTTGTTGAAGTATTTCTTCGAACTGATCTTTATCGAACAGGTTATGATTGGTAATTGCGATAGAGTCTAGATTCGCAATCTCAACATATTCGATCAGCTTTTCGATGGAAAACATAAAATTGGCGTCTACCGGGCTTGGAATGGTATGAATATGCAAATCAATTTTTTTCATGCAATCACCCCAATTTACGGACTTTAGGTCTCTTGATATGTTTGAAAATCAACACTGATATTATAGGACAATTTAGACATTTGAGGACAACAATCCGCTTCTGTTGTGAGCGACTTTATCCTGGAAGCGACATTATCGGAAGAGCTCGGCCTCCTGAGAGGCGTAAGATACGAAGCGCTGAAGAGGAATCTGATCCAGAGCGGCATTTCCCGCTCAGAACTCGATGGCGATTGCGTGGGAGACGGGAGATTGGATTGTGGAAAATGACGAACGCGAAAAGTCAGGTTCGAAGAAAGAGAGCTCAAAATCCAACGCATCTGAGAAGCTTTCCGAGAGAGCTTTGGGACCGGCGGCCGATGCATTTGGACAAGAAGTAGCACCGGCGGGTCGCGACGCCGGCAAGCTCGTGCGCAAGATATTCAGCCCCCTTGCGGCACTTGTTTGGGGTATTGACCGAATTGAGGAGTGGGTTTCTGAGGAACTCACCGCAAAGATCAAAAAGATCCCTGTCGATCAGCGTGCCACCCCGGACGTTCGAATAGTCGGACCCCTAATCGAATCAATGCGGTTTAGCGCTAACGAATCTGAAGTGCGTGAGATGTTCACGAATTTACTCGCAAGTGATGTAGACGCTCGTACGAAGGGATTCGTTCATCCATCATTTGTGCAGATCGTTCGTGAATTCTCTTCGAACGATGCGAAAGTCTTCAAAACCATCGCGGAACCTGGCTTTGTAGGAGGCGCCTTAGTGGAAGTGATCGTGAGTGAAACTCAAAAAGATTCAAAAATAGAGATGTTGTGCGTCGTGATGGGTGCAGTCGATCTATGCTGGCATGATCTTTCCACGGTGGGAAACCTTCGTCGTTACGGGCTGATCGATCTGATACACGACGTAGAATTTTCCTCGTATCATGAAGCATACGAGGAATTTCTCGCGAGCGACAAGTTCAAGAAGTTCAAGGAAGATTGCGCAGCAAAAAACTTGGAGTGGGAATCACGGTTTGTTGGGATTCGCCTAACCCCGCTGGGGCAAAAATTTCGCAACGCGTGCCTTCGCACTAGCTCTGAGATTGACCCAACGCTGTGGCGGAATTCTTAGTCCAAAACTGTCTTAGGAACTAGCCCCAGGTTGACATTTACGAAACGCTTTTTGTGAAGCCGCCCAACAAACCACCGATAAACTCACCAAGACGTGAGTAGGGCATTTTGGGTTCAGGGGCTTTTGCCGCTTCCTCCAACGCGGAACCTAGGCTTAGATCCTCATGGTAGCCAACCCCAAGTATCGCCAGTGCTTTGGAGGATATCTGAACGCCCGATACGTGCGGCCCCTCGCCACCCCCTGAACTAAAGCCCAAATGCTCAATCAACCCTTCGCGCTCCATCCAAGTAACAACACTGAAAAATTCATCGTTGAGCCACTCGGCCTCAGACGCAAAGTCGGCGAACTCGCTAGCATCGAACTCTTGCAGCAGAAGCCCATCGCGCGCGATGGCATGGAGAATTGCCGCCAGCATCGAAAAGTGTGCTTCAAGCCTGCCTGATACTTTCGCCATATCTATGAAATAGACAACAATAACTATGCCAACAAGGTGTCATTGACGTGCCTTCAGAATTTCCCCCATTCTTGAGGAGTGACAGGCGTCGAATAGACCGCCGCGTCGCGGTCGCATCTTCAAAAGCTTGTTTCCGCTATTGCCTCTGATCTCACCACAGATTGGCCGGTAACAAAACACGCAGAGACGCCCGTACCTAATGTCCGCTCCTGCCCCAGAGCCGACTTGTTACCGAGCACAGGTGACTGGATTTTCACGATCGTCTGAATGTCTGCTCTGAGTTGGGTTGCTCAGCGGGCTCGCAACTGCAGCGAATGCCCGCTTCCCCGCCCAAGTTTGACGTTGAGTCCCACGAAAATGGCGAACGCTTTTAGCGGCAAGCTTTTACTGGCCTACCGTAAGGCGGTGCTAATGTGACACCCACGACCAGCACAAAAGCCACATGGCCGCGTTCGTGAACGCATACACCTAAGAAAAGCGCTTGAAGACACTCCAAGGGCTAACGCCGTTCGAGTTTATTGCAAACTCTGGACTAGCGAATCTCAAAGATTCAAACTCGACCCAACCCATCACACCGCAGGACTAAACACCGAGTTTGATTGCGACCGAAAGTCAGTCTCACGGAGCACAAGGTCCTCAAGTGCCTGGGCATGCGGCCTAAGGGCCTCGACAAGGTGCTCCGAGTGCACGTAGCCCCCGGAGGCGCCCGGGAGCCTCTGGGCAAGCAGGAGCGCGCCCTCTGCGTAGGGCACGCCCGCCGCGATCAGCATGGTCCGGCAGTGGTGCCTTAGCGCGTGCGCCGACGGCAGCCCCCTCTCCTTCGGCTCCTCCACGTGGCCTGAACGGCTGGCCGGCGATGGCCAAAGCCACTCGGAATCCAGCGGCGCGTCCTCCTCGACGCGCTGCCGCAGCATCTCCGTCAGGAAACGGCCGGTCGGGAACGTCATGCTGCCGCCCGTCTTCAGGTGCTTAAACGTGAGCGTGGCCACGTCCGCGTCGAATTCCTCCCGCCGGACGGTCAACATTGAGGTCCGCCTCGCGCCCGTCAGCAGAAACGCACGGTGCAGGTCGCGCCTCATCGCCGGCAATTGCTCCGTCTTGAGCCACCAGTCGGCCACGTCCAGCCGGCCGACCTCGCGCCTGCCGGGCGTCGGTATCCTCACCGCGTCCACCGGGTTCGCCCCGATCGTTTCGTCGATCCGCCTCGCCGTGTTGATCAAGAGCCTCAGCGTGCGTAGCGCTCCGCCAGCCGCTATCCGGCTATGCCGGCGCTGCAGATCCTCGAACAGGTCGCGCACCTCGGTCCGCGTGATGTCAGCAATCGCCCGCCGCCGGAGGCCTTTGAGGTAGTAGTCCACGTCGTACCGGTAGTTGTGCTCGGTGGCTGGCCTAAGCTCGCGCTCAGACAGGTGCGCTTCCAGCGCCTCCTTTAGCGTCATGCCCGTCTCGGCCGGGCCGGCAGTCGGGTCCTCGCCAGACTGGATCTGGCTCATGAGCGCCTTGGCCCGGCGCCTGGCCTCGGCGAGCCCGATGCGGTCGCAGCGGTCTACCTTGACGCGAACCGAGCGGACGTGTCTCTTGTTGCGACGAACGTCGCCCTGGACCGCGTAGGTCTTTGTGGTCTTGTGGCAGACCACCATCAGCCCCTTAACCGTCTCGTCGCGCCATATGCCGCTGCCGAGCGGCAGCCGCCTGATCCGATCCTCCGTCAGCTTCAACACAGGCATCTTAGCCCCTCCCACAAGTACCGTAGCAAGTACCGAAAAACCATGTACAAACACCGAATCTCCATCAACACGGTATTCGTCATTGTAGGCAGTAAAATATTGACTTTAAATGAAAATATACAATGAAGGGCGCTCAATCTACCGCGAACCCTAGGATTTGTAATCAGTAGGTCGCGGGTTCGACTCCTGCAGCCGGCACCATTCCTCCTCACCCCCCAAAGCCCTCCCCGGAGAACGCTTCCAGTTCCATTCCATCTCAGAATCAGCCTATCAACACGCCTTCACGCACAAGCAGGTGGCGGCATGGTGAAACGTCCTGGAAAGAGCGTACCGTTTGAAGACTGGAAGCTTGAAAAGCAGCGCAGTCTGGAACGTCTGCGGGTTTTGAAGATGCAGCAGGCTTTGCACGAAGCCATGCAGAAAAGCCTCGCCAAGGCGCCCGATCCCTCTCCCCCACGGCTCCCGCGCAGCAAATAACCCATCTCCCCCGCAAGCCCTTGTGATGGGCCCTTAAGGGAGGATATGATCGCCTCCATGACCACCGTGGATGTCAGGCAGGCGTTCAGCGCCTTGCGCGCGCGCACCGGGCTCTCAAGCCAGGCCTTTGCGCGCCTTTTGGGATATGCCTCTGACGCCGACATCAAAGAGTTCGCCTATCCAGAGGGCACCTGGCACCACCCTCACCTGCCTGATGAGCTGATTGAACGCATGCTGGAAAACCTTGCCGGGGAAGGCCATCCGGCCATTAGCCGGGCCGAGATCATGCGCCTGTCTTTGCTGCAGGACGGATCGGCCTCAGACCTGACCGAGCAGCTCACAACCCCCAGCCTGCTGTCCGACATTCTCGTGGCGTTTGATCGTGCGGTGGCCAATACGCCTGAGCTCGCAGGCCAGACGTCAATCAGCGTGAAGGCCAACCAGGCATCGAAGCTCTATAAACAGTTGAACTCAGGTGCCCTTAAGCAGATTGATCCGGCCGTCATTGCGCCTGACATCGCCAAGCCGGGAGTGCTTTTGGACGAGGTCCAGCGGGAAGCCATCTTGGAGGACCTCCTGGCGCGCGCCATGCTTGTTGACCTGATCGAAGAGCAGGTGCACTCGAGCGGCACTGTGGTCTTTCTCGGCCACATGCTCAAAACCAGATATGGCGGCCATCCCCTGCCCCGGCAGTCCCGGGCCGACCTTGTTTCCATCTACCGCGAAGTGAGCGCCATTGCCGGGGCCCATGATGCGCCCGCTACACAGGAGGCTGAGAACGTTGTGATGCTCAGCAGCTTCCGCAAATGACCGGCCCGCTCACAACCCGCCCCTCCGTGCGCCTGTCGCTCAACCAGAAGGTTGACGACATGTTTGAGGCGGCCAACCGCTGTTTCCTCAATAATGGGCCCGATATCGCACCCTTCCTGGATCTGGAATTCTCCGCCTCCATTCAGGTGATGCGCGACAATGGGTTCAGCGTGCCCACATTCATCTATGCCGGCCCGGACAGCATGGCGGCCAAGTTCTTCGGCGAGAGCTTTGCGCGCAACTGTGCAGGCCTGCCCGGCGTGCCGGACCGTGAGTTCGCCTTGAGCGTGTGCGACAGCTACACGGAACTCTCCTGGGACCGGCGCAAACCCATCTTGGAGCAGATGACGCGCAAGGTGGCCGGCAAGACCATTCAGTTTGAACGCGGGCTTTGGCCGGTCATGTCCGGCAAGGACACCCCGGCCGTGGTGTGCTTCATCAAGCCGCTGCGAGTTTTTCGAGAGATTCCCCAGACTGCCATGCGAGATCCTGACGGCCCATCCACATAACGTAGCGGGGCTTTTGGAAATCGGGTTCTTTCTCCCAGCCGTGACAATAGAGCTGGGCGTGAACGAAACCCAACCTCGCGCCATAGCCCGCCCGCACCAGGTCTTCGGCCATCAGGCCATAGATGATCTCAGGGTCAAACTTGATGAACGTATAGGCCTGCAACATCCGGCCGAACACCGGCGCCAGCTTCTGTTTGCGATACTCGCGCCTGATCCACATGTCGCCGGTGTAGGCGACGCGGCCACAAAAGCCTTCCAGAACGGGATGAGATTGAATGGCCACGCCCCCGTGAATGCGCTGCAGCCGGCGTTTCAGGGCAATCGCCAGGCTCACCCCCCTCAGATCCTCAAAACGCACCGCCTGGTTGGCAATGTGCTTGCCGCGCCTATCCTCGCACAAGAACCAGACGCCCTCTTGTTCCAGTGTGTCGATATAATCGGTGTCAAAGTGCTCGGAGATCTTGCCGCGGGCGTGGACCATCACCTCTTTGTACTCTTCGAAATCGTTGCCCAAGCGAATACGCGCAACACCCATTTCTCTGAGCACCGCCTCTCCATCGATCATGAAGCGCGCAGCAGCCCAATCTGCTTGAGGGTTCATCGCAATCCCCACAACCAATATCACCCGGCCTCACTCGCATACCACCGCGAAAGGTGATTTGATAAGGCCTTAACTGTCCGTTGCTTCAGGCACGGACTGCTGTGTGGGCTCGCCCGCCACATAGGTTTGGCAAATTGCCCGGTCATCGCCGAGGGTCTGCAAGACGAACAGTTCTTCGCTGAGGGACGTCACGGTCTCCATCCGCAACGCCATGGCGCTGGTGGCCCGGCTGTTCAGCACCACGATGTCGGCTTCGGTTTCCGGATCCAAAGTGCCAATCTTATCTTCCAGGGAGAGACAGCGGGCATTGCCCAAGGTGATCCAGTAGAACGATTTGAGCGGGTGCAAACGCTGGCGTTGCATCTGCAGGACCTTATAGCCCTCATCCAGGGTGCGCAGCATGGAGTAGCTCGTTCCCCCGCCTATATCGGTGGCAATGGCCCTGCGCACATTCTGTGTCCGCAAACCGGCTTCATCATAAAGACCGCTGCCGAGAAACAGGTTCGAGGTCGGGCAGAATACGGCCACCGAGCCGGTCTGCGCCATGACGGAGATCTCCCGCTCTGAAAGATGCAGGCAATGGCCAAAGAGGCTGCGCGGGCCCAACAGGCCGTAGCGCTCATAGACGTTCAGATAGTCTTCCGCATCAGGATAGAGCTCTGCGGTAAGAGAGATTTCGTCGTGGTTCTCCGACAGGTGTGTTTGCACGTAACACTCAGGGTGTTCCGCCGCCAATGCGCCGGCCATCGCCATTTGCTCCGGCGTTGAGGTGATCGCAAACCGCGGCGTGATGGCATAGAGCCCCCTGCCCTTGCCATGCCAGCGCTCAATCAATGCCTTTGTGTCCCGATAGCCGCTTTCGGGCGTGTCACAGACACTGTCCGGTGCGTTGCGGTCCATCATCACCTTGCCGCCGATCATGCGCAGGTTGCGCTGATGAGCTGCCGAAAAGAAGGCATCCGCAGAGGCCTGGTGGACGGAGCAGAAGGCCGCTGCCGTGGTTGTGCCGTGACGCAGCAGCTCATCGAAGAATGCGCCGGCAATACGTGTGGCGTGGGCGGGATCTGCGAACTTGCCCTCCTCGGGAAAGGTGTAGGTGTTGAGCCAGTCCAAAAGCTGCGCTGCCCATGAGGCGATGACCTGCATCTGGGGGAAGTGGACATGAGTGTCGATGAAGCCCGGCATCAAGAGATAGGGCCTGTGATCGATGATCTGAGCAGTCTCGCTTGCCCGTAACGCCACGTCCGCATGATCGCCTGACGCGACGATGATGCCATCGCGGATCAGCACCGCGCCGTCCTCGCAGTAGCGATAGACGGAGGTATCTTCAACGCCGTCCGGTTCATCCAGGAACGATAGAACCCGGCCGCGGAGCAGCCTCTCCGCGCTCATCGGTTGACAACCTCGCGGTACCAGGCCTGGATCAATTTGCGCTCAGCCGGCTCCATGAACGACACATTGGCCGGCGGCATGGCGTTGGTGACACCGGCGTGGAGATAGATCTCCCGGGCCCGTTCGGCGACCTGCGCCTCGGTCTCCAGCAAGACACCCTTCGGCGCCCAATGCATCCCCTCCCAGGCCGGCTCGGCGGCATGGCACATGGCGCACCGCCCGGCGACGGCGACGTGCACATCCGGGAACATTTTTGAGGCCGCGAACTTCTGCGCGGTGGGGCTCATCGCTTCGTCCTTTGCCTCTGGAAAGGACTTCGGCGTCATGGACAGCCACATGATAATGACAAACAGAATGGCTGTGGCCAGCCAGGTCCAGACCGGATCGCCGGAGCGCGCATGTTTGGAGTTGAAGTAATGCCGGATCGTGACCCCCATCAGGAACACCAAGGAGGCGATCACCCAATTGTATTCCGTGGCGAAGGCCAGCGGGTAATGGTTCGACAGCATCAGGAACAGAATGGGCAGCGTCAGATAGTTGTTGTGGGTGGAGCGCTGCTTGGCCTGGGCGCCGAGGGCGGGATCGGGCGCCTCGCCGGCTTTCAGGCTGGCGACCACCTTTTCCTGGTTCGGTATGATGATGAAGAACACATTGGCCGACATGATGGTGGCCGTGAACGCCCCCAGATGGACGAACGCTGCGCGCCCGGAGAACAACTGGGTATAGCCCCAGGCCATGGCCACCAAAACGCCGTAGAGCAGGATCATCAGCTTGGTGTTATCAACGCCCAACGGGGATCTGCAGAGAAGGTCATAGACCACCCACCCCACACCGATAGAGGCCAGGGAAATCAGGATGGCCGTGCCGGCTGAGATGTCGAGCACCTGCGGGTCAACCAGATAGAGATCGGCGCCCACATAGTAGATCACCGCCAGCAGTGCGAAGCCGGAGAGCCAGGTGGCATAGGATTCCCATTTGAACCAGGTCAGATGGTCCGGCATGCGCTCCGGCGCCACCATATACTTCTGGATATGATAGAACCCGCCGCCGTGCACCTGCCACTCCTCGCCGCTGGCGCCCTCCGGCATATCGGGCCTCTTGCGCAGGCCCAGATCCAGCGCGATGAAATAGAACGAGGAGCCGATCCAAGCGATGGCTGTGATGACATGGACCCACCGGACGGCAAAGCCTACCCAGTCCCATATGATGGCCAGATCGAACATGATCGCAGATGTGTCCTCAAGGCGGTTTGGATCACCTTGGCAAATTATTGATTCTTGAAAAACCAGCCAAATTCACGTTCACTATCAAAAATTTTTTGAAAATCGGAAGAAACTCATGCCCTATCTGGGAAGCATCCGCGTGTTCGTCCGAGTGGTGGAGCTTGGCAGCATTACGGCTGCCGGGCGTGACCAGCGCCTGACCCCGGCTGTCGCCAGCAATCGCATAAAGGAGCTGGAGAATCGGCTGGGTGTGCGCCTGTTCAACCGAACCACGCGCAAGCTGCAGCCCACAGAGATTGGCACCTTCTTTTACGAGCACGCCCTGAAGATCCTGGAAGCGGTGGAGGAAGCAGAGGCCGGCGTGGCGGGCTTTGCCGAGAAGCCGCGCGGCGCCTTGCGCGTAACCGCGCCGCTGGGGGTGGGCCGGCGCATCATCGCGCCGCTCGTGCCGGTGTTCAATGAGGCTTACCCGGAAATCGAAGTGCGGCTCAGGCTCTCCGACCACCGCATCAACATCCTGGAAGAAGGCATCGATGTGGCCTTTGCGCTCGGCTACCTGCAAGATTCCAACATGAAGCTACGCACAATCCTGGAGTGCCGGCGCGTGCTCTGCGCTGCACCAAGCTATCTTGAGGCCCGCGGCGTGCCGGAAACCCCGCAGGATCTTTTGAACGGGGAGCACAATTGCCTGTTACTGCGCTATCCCGGCTCCCAGGAGTATTATTGGACGCTGGAAACCGGCGAAGGCAGCCAGAAGTTCAACGTCGCCGGCAAGTATGATGCCGATGACGGAGATGTGCTGACCGAGTGGGCGCTTGCCGGATATGGCATTGCCAACAAGCCTTATTTTGAGATCGCCGAGCACATCGCTGCGGGCCGGCTGGTTCCTCTCCTGGAGGCGACGCCACCGCCCAACGCACCGTTTGCCTGTCTCTACCCTCACAGGCGGCTGCTTGATCCGAAGGTGAGGCTCTTCATCGACTTCATGACCAAGCATTGCCGTGAGCGCTTAAGCGCGCTCACGAGAACAGACGGGTCCTGAACGGACCCGCCTTACTCTGCGTGCAGATCAGCTCTGCACACCTTCCACGTACCAGTCCATCTTGTGCAGGTCGCCGTCATTCAGCGCGGCACCCGCAGCCACACGCTGCTTGCCGGCCTGATCATTGAAGGGTCCTGCAAACGCGGGCGCTGAGCCGTCTATGATGCCGTCGCGCGTTTTGTTGGCGGCGGCCTGCACATCGGCAGGGATCCGCTCGTTGTAAGGCGTCATCTCGATGATGCCTTCCTTGAGGCCCCACCAGGTGTCCTGGCTCTCCCAGTTGCCGTCCAGAACGCTTTGGATCGATTTGACGTAGTGCACACCCCATTTGTTGGCAATCGCCGTGAGATGGGCTTTGGGGGCAAAGGACGACATGTCCCAAGCCTGACCAAACGCCATGAGACCGCGCTGCTCGCATGCCTGCAACGCGGCCGGGCTGTCGGTGTGCTGGGCGATCACGTCGGCGCCCTGGTCGATCAATGCCTTGGCGGCATCGGCTTCTTTGGCGGGGTCGTACCAGGTGGAGACCCAGAGCACTTTGGTCTGGAAATTGGGATTCACCTTGCGGGCGGCAAGCGTGAATGCGTTGATGCCCATCACCACTTCCGGGATCGGGAAGGAAGCAATGTAGCCGGCAACGCCGCTCTTTGACATGTGTCCGGCAATGGTGCCGCACACCGCGCGGCCCTCATAGAAACGGGCGTTAAAGGTCGCCACGTTCTTGGAGCGTTTATAGCCGGTCGCGTGTTCAAACTTTGTGTTCTTGAAGCGCTTGGCCACTTTCAAGGTGGGCTGCATGTAGCCGAAGGAGGTGGTGAAGATCAGATCATTGCCATCTTGCGCGAGGTTGCGGATCACCCGTTCTGAGTCCGGACCTTCGGCCACGTTCTCCACGATCGTGGTTTTAATCTTGTCGCCAAACTGCTTGATCGCCTCCTGGCGGCCCTGTTCATGGGCGTAGGTCCAGCCATGGTCACCGATCGGCCCAAGGTAGACAAAGCCCACCTTCAAAGGATCGGCCGCAAAAGCCGGTGCGCCGACTAATGGCAGGGTCGCGGCCGCCCCGGCCGAGGTTTGCAGTAAAGTACGTCTTGTGAGTTTGGTCATGATGTCTCCCTTTCTAACTCAAGTAGATGCTTTAAAAGGCTGGCCCAGGCAAGCAGGCGCCTTTGCTCCGGCCGCCTTTCTGAGCGAGATCAGCGCAAGAACGGCAATTGTTGCTATGTAGGGCATGGCTGCAAGGAATTCAGGTGCCACCAGGGAAAAACCTGCCGCCTTTGCGTGCAATTCAAAGGTCATCACCGCGCCGAACAAGTAAGCGCCCAGCAACAGCCGCCAGGGGCGCCAGGCAGAGAACACCACCAGCGCCAAGGCAATCCAGCCGCGCCCGGCGGTGAGTTCTTCTGCCCACATGGGCGTCAGCACCATGGAGTAATAGCAGCCGCCGACACCCGCCATCGCGCCGCCGAAAGCCACCGCCGCATAGCGCACGCCGATCACCGAATATCCAATGGAGTGGGCCGAGTCCGCACTTTCTCCCACCGCCCGCAAAATCAGCCCGGCCCGGGTCTTTTTCAGGAACCAGGCGACGGCAAAAGTCATAAACAGGGAAAAGTAGACGATGGGGCTGTACCCGAAGATCACGCGCAAGAACGGATGCTCGGCAAGGCCGGCCGGGAAGATGGACGCGTAGATGTCCACCGTCTTGCCCACATAACCTTCGCCCGCCAGGGATGACAGACCGATGCCGAAAATCGTCAGCGCAAGCCCTGTGGCCACCTGATTGGAGGTGAGTGTGAGGGTCAGGTAGCCAAACATGAGAGCGGCGCAGGTTGCGGCAATCATGGCGCAGAACACGCCGGCAAGCGGCGAGCCGGTGACCGAGGTGACGGCAAATCCGGTAACCGCGCCGATCAGCATCATGCCCTCCACGCCGAGGTTCAGGACACCGCTCTTCTCCACAATGAGTTCCCCAAGCGCCGCCAACAGAATGGGCGTTGCCGCGCCGACCACGGTCATGATGATCGAAATGATGATGGCATCGTTCATGACGGCGCTCCTGAGGACGATGCCGTGCCGAACGACAGGCGGTAGTTGATGAGAATGTCGGTCGCCAGGAGGAAGAACAGCATCATGGCCTGGAAGATGCCTGTGGCGGCGTTCGGCAAGCCAATGGAGGTCTGCGCGCCTTCCCCGCCCACATAGGAGATAGCCAGGATAATGCCGCCGCCGATAATCCCAAGCGGATGCAAGCGGCCCAGGAAGGCAACGATGATCGCCGTGAAGCCGTATCCGGTGGGGAACTGCGGCACCATCTGGCCGAAGGGCCCCGCCGCCTCGAAGGTCCCTGCCAGTCCAGCCAGACCGCCGCCCAACAGCAGGGCTAGCCAGATGGTGCGGTTCTCATCAAAGCCGCCATAGCGGGCCGCATGGGGCGCGGCCCCCACGACGCGGATCTGAAAACCGAACACCGTCTTCGACAGCACGAACCAGGCCGCCAGCGCGATGAGGAACGCCAGGGGCACGCCCATATGAATGATGCTGTCTTCGGTGATCGTGGGGAGAATTTGACTGTCGTTGAACAGTCGCGTTTGCGGGAAATTGAACCCTTCCGGGTCTTTCCAGGGCCCGCGCATCAGATAGTACAGAAGCTGGATGGACACATAGGTCAGCATCAGGCTGGAGAGGATCTCATTGACCTTCAATTTGGTGCGCAAGAAGGCCGGAATGGCGGCATACGCCGCCCCGCCCAAAGCGCCGGCAATGCACATGAGCGGCAATATCCACCAACCTTCCATTTCCCAGGTCAGGAGCGCAACGCCGGTCCCCGCCAGGCCGCCGATCACATACTGTCCCTCCGCACCAATGTTCCACACATTCGCTCGGAACCCGATCGCGAGCCCCACGCCGATGAGGATGAGAGGCGCTGCTTTGATGCCGAGATCAGGCCATTTGTCCGGATTGATCACCGGTTTGACGAAGATCTCCCACACCGCACCTGCACCGTCATAACCGAGCACGGTGAAGATGATGCCGCCCGTGATCATGGTCAGGACCACGGCAATCACCGGGGTCAGATAAACCATCTGGCGGTTGGGCTCTTTGCGTTTCGTGAGCTCAATGAACATGGACCGCCTCCGTCATCTCTGCGGTGGCGAAGGGGTCGCCATGGACGCCGCCCATGAGCAGCCCGATTTCGTCGATGGAGACCTCTCCCACATTCAACGTCTTTGAGAGGCGTCCTTCGTTGATCACCGCCATATGGTCGCAAATCGCCAGGAGCTCATCGAGATCCTGGCTGATCACCACAATCGCCGATCCTCCTTGTGCCAGATCCACCAGCGCCTGATGGATGGCAGCCGCCGCGCCTGCGTCCACCCCCCAGGTGGGCTGGGAGACCACCAGCACCTCCGGGGTTTGCAGGATTTCGCGACCCATAATGTACTTCTGCAGGTTGCCGCCGGAGAGCGAGCCTGCCGTGGAGGTAGGGCCGGTGGTTTTCACCGCAAACTTTTCGATCACATCGGCGGTATAGCTCAAGGCGGTATTGGAGTTGATCACGCCGTACGACACCATGTTCTTGCGGTTGCGGGCCGTCAGAATGGCATTGTCGGTCAGCGAGAAGTCGGTGACAGCGCCGTGGCCATTGCGCTCTTCCGGCACCGCACACAGTCCTGCATATCGCCTTGGCGTGATGCCGTGGGCGCCGATGGGTTTCCCATCAAGCTTCACCGCATCGCCCGCCGGCGATTTAACCTCACCGCTCAGGGCCAGAAGAAGTTCGTTCTGACCATTGCCGGCCACCCCCGCGATACCGAAGATTTCGCCTGACCGAACGGAAAAGGAGATATCGTTCAGGGACACACCGAAGTCCCCCTCGCCCGGCAACGTGAGGCTGGTCACCGCAAACTTCTCGTCCCCAAACGTCCGCTCCCCATCCTTCTCCACGGATTTAAGGCTCGCGCCGATCATCATCTCTGCCATGGACCGGGAGCTTTCCTTCTTCGGATCGCACTCACCCACCACCTTGCCGCCTCTGAGGATGGTTGCGGCCTCACAGAGCTCTTGGATCTCATGGAGCTTGTGAGAGATGTAGAGGATCGAGCATCCGGATTTTGCAAGTGCGCGGAGGGTTTCAAACAACTGCGCCACTTCCTGTGGAGTGAGCACCGATGTGGGCTCGTCCATGATCAAAAGGCTGGGATTGAGGAGCAGAGCGCGGACGATCTCGATGCGCTGGCGCTCGCCCACGCTCAAGGTTGAGACCACCCGGTGTGGATCGAGCGACAGGCCATATTCGTGCAGCACCTCAGCGATGCGGCGCTCCAGCTCGGCGTGGGAGATGTTCTCATCCAGCCCTAAGGCGATGTTCTCCAGAACTGTCATCGCTTCAAACAGGGAGAAATGCTGAAACACCATGCCAACGCCCATGGCGCGGGCTGCCTTGGGATTGGGAATGAACTGCGCCTCTCCGTTCAGCAGAATCTCGCCGCTGTCCGGTTGCATGATCCCGTAGATCATCTTCACCAGCGTGGATTTGCCCGCGCCGTTCTCCCCCAGAAGGGCGTGGATCTCGCCCGGCTTCACCGCAAAGCTCACCGTGTCATTGGCAATCACGCCCGGGAACGCCTTCGTCACCCCGCGCAGTTCCAGCCGGTTGGCCGGCTCATTGGTCATTGGCCCTCTCCCTCTTCTGCCGCCCCGGCCTGTTCTCTGCGCTGCCGCCTTCAAACGAGGCCAGCGCGGTCATCACTTCGGCCGCCACATGGGCTGCGATCACTTCAGGACGCTTGTCTGTGTGCCTGGCGGCTCCGATCGGACAGATCAATTGCGATGTGTCCACCTGAACCTCAGGCACCCTCCTGCACCAACTTTCAAAGGTGGCGCGCTTGGTGCGCGAGCCGATCATGCCCACATACGCCGCATCATCCCGCGCCAACGCCTCTGAGGTGACGAGAAAGTCCAGCGAGTGGTCGTGCGTCAGAACGATGAACACACTGCCGGGCTCTGCCGCGCGCACCAATTCTTCCGGCACCGGCACCAGGCGTTTGTCGAAACGCTCATCGATCAGCGAGAGCTCCTCAGCGCGTGTGTCCACGATCACGGTGCGCACCGGCAGGGGCCGCAAAGCTTCTGTCAACGCCCTGCCCACGTGCCCTGCCCCGAACAGATAGACAGCCGGACGGGCTTTGCGTTCTGCGTCCTCCGCGAGGATGAGTTGCGCTTTCGTGGCGCTATCAACGCGACTGACCGACAGCTCTACCCGGCCGCCACAGCATTGACCGATCTCCGGGCCAAGCGGAATGTCCAGCACGCGCGCAGCTCCCTCCTTGGCGATCAGGACGCGTGCCTCGTCGATGGCCATATACTCCAACTGCCCCCCGCCGATGGTGCCATAGGTTGCGCGTGCGGACACGAGCATCCAGGTGTCTTTCTCTCGCGGAGAGGACCCTTGAACAGACGTAATCCGGACCAGGGCCGTCTTGGCATGCTGAGCGAAAAATGCGCGGACGTTCGCAACTGGCATGGTCACCTCAAGCCCCTCCCCGCAAGCGCTCAACAGCCATCAGAACACATTCGGGCGTTGCAGGCGCGTCGAGCCGCGGACAGATCTTATAATCCGCAACGCTTGCAACCGCCATCGAGAGTGCTTCCAGAACCGATACCGCCAGCATCAGGGGCGGCTCACCCACGGCCTTTGAGCGGCGGATGGTTGCCTCCCGGTTCTTTGACCATTCGGCGAGGTTGACGTTGAATATGGGTGGCCGGTCGGAAGCCAGCGGGATCTTGTAGGTGGACGGTGCGTGGGTGCGCAAACGCCCCTCAGCGTCCCACCACAGCTCTTCGGTTGTGAGCCAGCCCATGCCCTGCACGAACCCACCTTCGATCTGCCCCTTGTCCAGAGCCGGATTGAGCGAGCGGCCCACGTCATGGAGAATGTCCACACGGTCCACATGATATTCACCGGTCAGAGTGTCTACGCTCACCTCCGAGACGGCTGCTCCATACGCAAAGTAATAGAAGGGCCTGCCCTTGCCGGCTTCCCGGTCCCAATGAATTTCAGGGGTTTTGTAGAACCCGGCCGCCGACAGATGGACCCGCGCCATATAGGCTTCCTTGATGAACTCCTCAAAGCTCTTGCGCTCATTGCCGATCCGAACGGTGTTGGGTTCAAACACCACTTGATCTTCGGGGATGGAGTATTTCTCCGCGGCAAAGTCGATGAGCCGGGCCTTGATCTGATCGGCGGCATTGGCGGCCGCCATGCCGTTGAGGTCGGTGCCCGATGACGCCGCGGTGGCCGAGGTGTTGGGCACCTTGCCGGTGGTTGTGCCGGTAATCTTGATTTTGTCCAGATCCACCTGGAAGCAATCGGCCACAACTTGCGCGACCTTGGTGAAGAGCCCCTGGCCCATCTCCGTGCCGCCGTGATTGAGATGGATGGACCCGTCATTGTAGATGTGCACCAGGGCGCCGGCCTGGTTGAACCATGTGGCGGTGAAGGAGATGCCGAACTTCACAGGGGTCAGCGCCAGGCCCTTCTTGATGACAGGGTTCGCCGCATTGTGCTCCAGGATCGCCTGGCGCCTCGACGCATACTCAGCACTCTCCTCAAGTTCCGAGACGAGCTGGTGCAGGATGTTGTCCTGGACGGTTTGATGATAGGGCGTAACGTCCCTGCCCTCATCGGCATAGAAGTTTGCCTTGCGGATCTCCAGCGGATCTTTGCCCAGGTGGTAGGCGATCTCCTCAATCATCCGTTCAGCGGTGACCAGCCCTTGCGGGCCGCCGAAGCCGCGGAAGGCTGTGTTTGAGACCGTGTTGGTTTTCATGGGCCGCGATCTGAGGCGCACATGGGGATAGAAGTAAGCATTGTCGGCATGGAATAGCGCCCGGTCCGTGACCGGCCCGGACAGATCGGCGGAAAAGCCGCAGCGTGCCGCGTAGATACCGTCCACCGCCAGAATGCGCCCTTCCTCATCGAACCCCACTTCGTAGGTGTTGAGGAAGTCATGGCGTTTACCGGTTGCGATCATGTCATCGTCACGGTCGGGTCGCAGCTTCACCGCGCGGCCAAACCGCTTGGCTGCAAGCGCGGCCACCGCAGCAAACAGGGCGGGCTGGGATTCCTTGCCGCCGAAGGCCCCGCCCATGCGGCGCACGTTGACGGTGACATCATTTGAGCGGATCGCCAGCACATGCGCCACCAGGTGCTGAACCTCGCTTGGATGCTGGGTGGAGGAATAGACCGTGACTTCATCGTCCTCGCCCGGAAAGGCAAAGGCGATGTGGCCCTCCAGATAGAAATGGTCCTGACCGCCCACGCGCTGGGTGGCCTTGATGCGGTGCGGGGCGCCGGCCATGGCGGTTCCCACATCACCGCGCTCCAGCTTTAGCGGCTCCGTCACGTGGGGATAGTCCACCTGCATGGCCTCCGCCACATCGGTCACGTGATGCTGTTTGGCGTACTCAACCTTGGCCAAGGTCGCTGCACGGCGCGCGGCATCGCGTGTTTCGGCGATGACCGCGAACACCGGCTGGCCGTGAAACTCCACATGTGTGTGGGCAAAGACGGGATCATCGTGTCTGCCGGTGGGGCTGACATCGTTGTGTCCGGGGATGTCCTTGGCGCTTAACACGCCCACCACGCCCGGTGCTTGCGCAACATCAGCAAGGTCCAGCTTGGTGATCTCGCCGTGAGCCAATTCAGCCAGGCCGAGATAGGCATGGAGGGTCCCCACCGGTTCCATCATGTCGTCAATGTATTCCGCCTGCCCCGTCACATGCTTGTGGGCGGAATCGTGACGCTCATCTGTGTGAACGCCCCCTTGGATGACAGCTTCTGCGCTCATCGCCCGCCCCTATGCTGCCGAGGTGCGCACCAGGCGCACCGGCTGGCCCTGATGGTCAAGATAGAACCGGCGCAGCAGGTTGCGCGCGCTGAGCGCCCGGTACTCCGCCGAAGCGCGCCAATCACTGAGCGGTGTGAAGTCCTTGGCAAAAGCGGCCATCGCGCGCTGCACCGTCTCTTCGGTCCATGGCTTGCCCACGAGGGCTGCCTCAACCTGGCTTGCGCGTTTGGGCGTGGCCGCCATGCCGCCATAGGCGATGCGGGCGGCTTCCACGATCCCGTCTGAGATCGTGAGGGAAAAGGCCCCGCAGACAGCGGAGATATCCTCGTCGCGCCGCTTGGAGATCTTGTAGACCGCGTTGAGGCAGCCGGGGGCCGGCCGGGGAATGGTAACGGTTTCCACAAACTCACCCGGCTGGAGATCCTGCTCTCCATAGGCGATGAAATAGTCTTCCAGCGGCAAGACCCTCCGGCCGGCCCGGCTGGTCAAGGTGAGCGTGGCGCCAAGGGCAATCAGCGCCGGAGGGGTATCACCGATGGGAGAGCCGTTAGCGATGTTGCCACCGATGGTGCCCATGTTGCGGATCTGCCAACCGCCGATGCGGGACCAGAACTCGTCCATGTGCGCAAATTCAGAGGCCAGGACCTGCTCAAACTGGGTGTATGTGACGCCGCTCCCGATGGTGACGGCATGGTCGGTTATGGTGATCTGCTGCAACTCCTCCAGGTGGCCAATAAAGACGGCCGGAGAAATGGTGCGCATAAACTTGGTGATCCAGAGCCCGACGTCAGTCGCGCCCGCCACAATGGTGGCGCCCGGATATTCGGTCAAAACGGCCGCCAGATCTGAAACGTTAGACGGTAGGATCGCCATGTCACCTTCGCGGGAAACCTCAACGCGTGCACCATCCTGAAGGCTCTTGAGGCGCTCCAGAACTGCACCGCGCTGCGTGACCAGCACATCATTGGCCGGGCTTCCGTGCTCCGTCACCGCCAATGCTGCATCTATGATGGGCTGATAGCCTGTGCAGCGGCAGAGATTGCCCTGCAGCGCCACTTCCACATCCTCAACCGAGGGCGCCAGAGTGCTCATCCAGAGCGCGTAGAGCGACATGACAATGCCCGGCGTACAGAAACCACATTGACTGCCATGATGCTCCACCAAGGCCTGTTGGACCGGATGCAGGGCACCATCAGAGCCCACCAGGTGTTCAACCGTAACCACATGGCAGCCGTCCACGGAGGCCAAAAGGCGGATGCAGGCGTTGACACTCCCATACACCAACTGGTCGCCCGTGCGACGCCCGACCAACACTGTGCAGGCTCCACAGTCACCCTCAGCGCACCCTTCTTTGGTCCCGGTGAGACGCTGTGCAAGGCGCAGATGATCCAGCAGAGTGTCAGAGGCCCCCACGGCACTCAGCCGCACGTCCCGGTCATTCAGCAGAAATCTGATTTCAGTGCGGGGCGTGCTCACCGGTCAGCTCCCCCGATAGGTGGAATAGCCGAACGGTGAGAGCAACAGGGGCACATGGTAATGCTGGCCGGCATCGCCGATGCCAAACCGGATCGGGATCTCATCCAGAAACAGGATATCAGCGCCGGCACCGAGCGCGCGCAGATAATCCCCGGCCCTAAACACCAACTCATAGTGCCCCGCCGCGAGCCGATCACCCTCCAGCATCGGTGCATCTGTGCGCCCGTCGTCGTTCGTGAGCGCCGAGTTCAGATGCTTTCGGTCTGCACCATCCAGAGAATACAGATCAATCTTCAAACCGGCGGCCGGCTTGCCGAGACTTGTGTCCAAGACATGGGTGGTCAGACGGCCGGAGCCGGATGCGGCGGTCATGCAAGTCCTCCAATTGCCGAGCGCTGATCTTGAGCATTAGATCGCGCTCGATTGCCAAACGATACAGTGTAAATTGCTTATCTCTTTCAATGAATTTTTGAAAATATGCCCCCTAAAAGTGAGATATGTCATGAGGGAAGTCTAGTTGATCAAAGAGCGTTAGACCATGCGATACCCGCGCGATCTTAGCGGATACGGAGCGCAGCCACCGGCGGCAAATTGGCCCGGTGGCGCGCATGTCGCGGTCCAGTTCGTGGTGAATTACGAGGAAGGCGGGGAGAACTGCCTGCTTCACGGTGATCAGGCTTCAGAGGCGTTTCTGTCGGAGACGGTGGGGGCCGAGCCCTGGCCCGGGCAGCGCAACTGGAACATGGAAACCATTTATGACTATGGCGCGAGAGCCGGCTTCTGGCGCCTCCACCGGCTCTTCACCGCCGCCGGCATTCCGGTGACCGTCTATGGTGTGGCCACCGCTCTGGCGAGATCGCCGGAACAGGTTGCGGCCATGCAGGATGCAGGTTGGGAGATTGCCAGCCATGGCCTCAAATGGATCGACTATAAGGACTTCTCGCTCAAGGAAGAGCGCGACCACATGGAAGAGGCCATCAGGTTGCACACGGAGGTCACAGGCGAGCGGCCGCGGGGCTGGTATACCGGGCGCTGTTCGATGAACACGGTGAACCTTGCGGCAGCCGAAGGCGGGTTTACCTACGTCGCCGATTCCTACGCTGATGATCTGCCCTATTGGCACGCTCATGAGAGCGGCCAGCAACTGATTGTCCCCTACACGCTTGATGCCAACGACATGCGCTTTGCCACGGTGCAAGGTTTCAACTCCGGCGATCAGTTCTTTGCCTATCTCAAAGACAGCTTCGACATGCTCTACGCGGAGGGTAAGGCCGGAGCGCCGAAAATGATGTCCGTGGGCTTGCACTGCCGGTTGGTGGGACGCCCCGGGCGGGCCGCGGCGCTTAAGCGGTTCATGGACTATGCCGCGTCCCACGAAAACGTGTGGTTTGCCCGCCGGATCGAAATTGCCGAGCATTGGATTTCAAACCATCCGGCGCCTGCGCTGGAAGGCCTGCCGTCGCGTATGGATCGGAGCACATTCGTGGAAACGTTCGGCGGCGTCTTTGAGCATTCGGCGTGGATTGCCGAGCGGGCCTTTGAGGGAGAACTGGGGCCGGCGCACGACACCGCCCTTGGCGTGCATTCGGCCCTGGCGCGGGTGTTCAGAAGCGCGAGCGATGAAGAGCGTCTGGGCGTTCTGAAGGCGCATCCTGATCTTGCCGGGAAGCTGGCGGCAGCCAAGCGGCTGACCGCTGAGTCCACCGCCGAGCAAGCGTCCGCCGGCCTCAACGCCCTGACAGATGCGGAACGCGCCCGCTTTACCGAACTGAATGAGAGCTACACAGAACGGTTCGGCTTTCCGTTCATTCTGGCGGTCAAGGGCCGCAGCAAGAATGATATTTTGGCCAACTTTCAAGAACGGGTTGAGAATACCCGCGCCGCGGAATTCGACGAGGCTTGCCGCCAGGTGGAGCGCATTGCGCTGTTGCGGCTGAAAGATATTCTGCCCGGCTGAGCATGATGAGGACCCTATGAGCAGCACCCCTACTGACTTACCGGCATTTGCCAAGCGCGGTGTCAATTTGGCTTCAGCAGGGCTCGGCGCAAGGGCCGTGTCTTGCACCGATGAGTTCTTCGCGCCCCTGGAGCGGATGCTGCGCGATGCGCCCGCCATCTTTATCCCTGACAAGTTCGACGATCACGGCAAGTGGATGGATGGTTGGGAAACCCGGCGGCGGCGAGACGGCGGACATGACCATGCAATCATCCGTCTGGCCGTTCCAGGCGAGATCTTCGGGTTTGATGTGGACACGGCCCATTTCACCGGAAACTACGCACCTGCCGTCCGCATTGAGGGCTTGCTGTCCAAGGAGGATCCGGCAAGTGATGATGCCGGCTGGGTCGAGGTGCTTCCCACCTCACAACTGAGCGCCAGCGCACACCACTTTCTGCAGGCCGGCAGCCCGGACACGTTCAGTCACTTGAAGGTTTCCATCTATCCCGATGGCGGGGTCGCCCGGCTTCGGGCCTACGGCAAACCGCAACTCGACCCGTCCTCTGTTGACGGGGAAATCGATCTTGCCTCCGCGCTCAACGGCGGACACATTGTTGCGTTCTCCGATGCCCACTATGGCGCCTATCACCGTCTGTTGGCGCCTGGGCGCGGCGAGAATATGGGCGATGGCTGGGAGACCCGCCGCCTGAGGGAACCAGGCCATGATTGGATCATCGTGGCGCTTGGCGCCCGCGGGCGGGTCAATCGTGCGCTGGTGGATACGGCCTTCTTTAAAGGCAACTTTCCCGACAGGTGTTCGCTTCAAGGCGCCGACCTCAGCGCCTTCTCCGGCGACCTGGAAGAGGCCGTTGTGACCTCCTCAATGTTCTGGGAGCCGATGCTTCACGAGCAGAAGCTGACGGCCGATGCGGAGCACGAGTTTGGCGATGAGGTTGCGGACATCGGACCGATCACCCACGTGCGGTTCAACATCTTCCCCGATGGCGGGGTCAGCCGCCTGCGCCTCTTCGGAGAGTTGGCGTAGAGCCGCGCCCCTCAGGCCGCCTCATCAAGATCGATGGGCAGCATGTCCTTGATCCGCAAGATGCTGAGCATCTGATCGTCCTGGGGGAGAACACCGCGAATGAACTTCTTGGCAAAGTCGGACGCAACGTCAGGTGTGTCGCGAACCTCGGTGATTGGGATGGAGACGATATCGGACACCGATTGAACCAAAAGGCCCACAACCTGTTCATGGATGGTGACCACCACCACAACGTTGCGGGCATTTGGCTCTGTTGCCACCATTTCCAGACGCGCGGCCACGTCCACAATCGGCACGACGGTTCCGCGCAAATTGATAAAGCCCCGGACAAAGTCCGGAGACCTCGGGATGGCCGTTTCCTCCGACCAGCCCCGGATTTCCCGGACCGACTGAATATCAATTCCAAAAAGCTGGCCGCCGACGGTAAAGGAAACCAGCTCGATGATGTCTTGGTCTTTCTCAGAGGAAGGCGTGTCCATGCGAATGCCCCTTGGTGTTGTTGCGTTGATGGTTGCTTTTTTGCAGGACCTATTTGGGGCGCTAGAATAGGCTCGGGGCTTTCGCGAAGCTTACAGAGCCGCACGGACCGACCCGGTTCAAGTGTTGTGAGAAAATGGCGGGAGTGACGGGGCTCGAACCCGCGACCTCCGGCGTGACAGGCCGGCACTCTAACCAACTGAGCTACACCCCCGCTGGGTGTACGGGAGCGCCCAAAGACGTCCCGAGAGGTGGTGGTCATTAAACCGCACAAACGGCCAAGTCAAGCCAATCTAAACGCGGTTTCCCGCAATCTTCATGGTGGAGGCGAAAATCCCTTTGTCTGCGCTCTGTCAGAGGGCCATCAATCCCTTCCGGTAGCGCCGTTGGTTCTCCACATAGTGCGGGCCGGCATAGGCCATTTTGGCAGCTTCCTCATCGCTCAACGTGCGCACCACCTTGGCCGGGATGCCCACCGCGAGGGCATTGTCCGGAATGGTCTTGCCTTCCGCCACCAGGGCGCCTGCGCCGATCACCGCGTTCTTTCCGATGACCGCCCCGTTCAACACGGTCGCCCCCATGCCGATGAGCGCATTTTCGCCGACCACACAGCCGTGCAGCATGGCCCGGTGGCCCACCGTCACGTTTTTGCCAAGCACCATCGGAAAGCCCGGGTCGGTGTGCAGAACGCTGGCATCTTGCACATTTGCCCCCTCCCCGATGGTGATGAGTTCATTGTCTCCGCGCACCACCGCGCCAAACCACACGCTCGCGCCGCTTTCCAGCTTCACATTGCCGATCACATCAGCGGACGGGGCCACCCAGCAATCTCCGTCTTCAGGCAGTTCGGGCGCGACCCCATCTAGAACATAAAGTGTCATTATCGTTTCCTTGGTTGGCAGTGCTGCTGCCATATTGATCTTGGCACCGGCCAATGCAATAGCTAGCGGTATCAGGTGTTGATGGGACGAACTGATCGGGAACCGGTGTTTGAGTATGGTTGACGACCAACGCGAAGACTTCGGGCTGCTTTATGCGCAATTGCGCAACACGCAGCGCGTCTCCCTCAAGCAGCGCTCCATATGGGTCATCATGTCGATCATGCTGATCGGCTTCATCGCCTCTGCCGGCACCATCATGGCGTATTATTTCCTGCCCAACCAGGACTTGCTGTTTGGCGAGCGCAAGAGCGCCGGCTCCATGGATAAGCTCATACACGTTGAATATAACGGCGATGAGTACATCATCCCGGAGCCTTTTGTGCGCCATGTGGAGCGCACCGTCATTGGCGGTGTGAAGCGCATTGAAGTGCGGGTGCCGTGGCCCTATTGGTCGGGAGACCGAAAGCCGATTTTTGCTGATGCGCTGAACCGGCTCTCCGGCTCGCTTTTCATCAGCTTTGAACCGCGTCCGGATGATCTCGCGCCGGAAGAGCGGATCAGCCGGGTCTATTATCGCTATTTTTCCGGACCGCCCGAAGCCACGGCAGACGGCACGGAGCGTTACACGTTCCGCTCCAAGTCGCCGTTTCCTTTTGCAGAGCTTTATAAGGGCACCTTGGACGGACGCCCTGTAATCATCCGCTGCGAACCGGGGTCAGAGCGCAGTGGGCCCTCGTTGTGCGAGAGTGAGATACCGCTGAACCAAACGACAATGGCGCGCTACCGCTTCCACCGGCGCCACCTGCCGGAATGGCGGGGCTTGGACAACACCGCACGCGAGCTGATCTCGACCTTCCGGCAACCGGCCGCGCCGGGCTAGAGCGGTTCTCTAGTTACTCAGCGTAATCCAGATCAAATTCCAAGATCGCCATCTGGAAAGACCAAGACAGATCATCATCATCGTCATCTCGGAAAATCAGTCCGATGAACTCATCACCGATGAAAACTTCCGCTGAATCGTCCTTCTGCGGACGGCGCTTGATCTGCATGTTCGGAAGCTGAAACTTCCATTGCAAGTACTTTTCAAGCTTGGCAATTTCTTGAGGGTCCACAAGTGGCCTCCCGTAGATTGTCGAACGTGGTCGCCCAGACGGCACACGCGCCGGTCTAACGTGAAGCCAGCTGGTTCGCAAGGTGGCAAGCGGTGCAGAAGGCTAATCGGCCGCCTCATCCCCAACTTCAGTGCCGTTTTGCGGCAAAAGCTGGTTCATTGAGACCGACGGCTCCGAGCATCCCGCATAGCCAATGATCTTGGCCGGCACGCCGGCAACCGTGCGGTTCGGCGGCACGTCGTGCAACACCACGGACCCGGCTGCCACGCGCGAGCAATCGCCGATCTTGATGTTCCCCAGCACGCTGGCACCGGCGCCGATCAAGACACCGCTGCCCACTTTGGGATGACGGTCACCGTCCACCTTGCCGGTTCCACCGAGCGTAACGGAATGAAGCAGCGAGACATTGTCGCCAATCACCGCGGTTTCCCCAATGACAATGGCATGGGCGTGGTCGATCATCAGGCCGCGGCCTATCTGGGCGCCGGGATGAATATCGAGCGAGAACACCAGAGAGGCCCGGCTTTGCAGGTAATAGGCAAAATCCTTGCGGCCCATCTTCAAGAGCTGGTGGGCCATACGGTAGGTCTGAACCGCCTGAAAGCCTTTAAAATACAACAGAGGCTCGATGAACCGGTGACAGGCAGGGTCACGATCTTCGATTGCCACAATGTCTGCGCGCATGGCATCGCCGATCGCGGGATCTTCCTTGATGGCCTCAGAAAACGCGCGCTTCAAGAGATCGGTCGGCATGTCCGGATGATCGAGACGCTGCGCAATACGGTAGGCCACGGCACCTTCAAAGGTTTCGTGGTTGAGCACGTTGGCGAAAACGAACCCGCCGAGGCTCTGGTCGGCTTTGCTCAGGTCTTCGGCTTCCTGTCTGATGCGAGACCAGACGGGATCGAGCTCATGGATCTTAGAAACGGCACTCGTGGATTGGGACATTTGACGTTTCCTTTTCTCAGGGCCTCTCAGCGTTGGGCTAAGATAGTGTGCTGACCGCCGTTTCGCTAGTGCCCATGTGAGGCATCATCCAAAAGAAGTGGGCCCACGTGAGGCCCGCCCGGCGCATAAGCCCATTGAAATCACTGAACTTGTCTGCAATCAGATGACTGCAAAGAGGCAAAATCCAATCTGCTCATCAACGAGGACCTATGGACGTTCTAGAGGCAATCCAGGCACGCAAATCAATCCGGGCCTTCACCGACCAACCGGTGGATAAGGACACGGTCACCAAAATTCTGAACATCGCGCAGCGCTCCCCCAGTGGCACCAACACCCAGCCGTGGCATGTTTACGTCTGTGCGGGTGCGGTAAAGCAGGCCATCACCGACGATGTGCTGGAGATGGCAAAAGCCGGCGCAGGCAGGTCTTACGAGCACTATGATTATTATCCGGCCACCTGGAAGGATGTGCATCGCGACCGGCGCCGCGGCATCGGCTGGGGGCTTTATGGGTTGCTGGGCATCGAGAAGGGCGACCGGGAAGCCAGCGCGCGCCAGGGTGCGCGCAACTTCTTGTTCTTTGATGCTCCTGTAGGGTTGTTCATCACCGTGGATTCCTATCTCACCCGGGGCAGTTGGGCGGATGCGGGCATGTATGCGCAAACAATCATGCTGGCCGCCAAGGGCTTTGGCCTGGACACATGCCCGCAAGCTGCCTGGATTCCCTATCAAGAGGTGATCTACCGGCATCTGCAGATCCCGGATGACCAAGACCTGGTGACAGGCATGAGCCTCGGCTATCCCAATCTCGATGCGATTGAGAACACCCTGGTCAGTGAGCGCGAAGACTTGGCCAACGTGGCCAGTTTCCGCGGCTTTGAGTGATCAGCGCGCCACGAACTGGCTGCCGAGCGGTTCATCGGATGTGTTCATCCAAACGGTTTTTGGCCGGGTGTAATCGATCACCGATTGGAATCCGCTTTCGCGTCCGTAGCCGGAATACTTCATTCCGCCGGCCTGGGCGATGGGTGAGACGGCGCGGTAGGTGTTAACCCAGACAATGCCGGCCTTCACCGCTTTGGCGATGCGCAAGGAACGTCCGCTGTTCTTGGTGAAAATGCCGGCCGCCAAGCCATGTTTCGTATCGTTTGCCAGGCGTATGGCTTCCGCTTCGTCCTTAAAGCGCTGGACGGTGAGCACGGGGCCGAACAGTTCGGTATCGACGATCTTCAGATCCTGGCGCGGGCATTCCACAATGGTGGGTTCGAAATACTGACCTGACAGCCCATCGGGCCGCTTGCCGCCGCACAAGATGGTCCCTCCTTCGGCCTCAGCGGTGGCCAGTTCGCGCTCTATGTTGGCGATTTGCGCCGTGGTGCACAGCGGCCCCATCTCCGTCTCGTCGGCCATGGGATCGCCCACGCGGATTTGCTCTGTCAGTTTGACCATGCGCTCCAGGAACGCATCCGCGATGCCCTCTTGCAGGTAGAGGCGTGAGCCGGCCACGCAACTCTGCCCAGACGCCCCAAAGATTGCGCCCATGGCCCCGTTCACCGCGCTGTCGATGTCCACGTCGTCGAACACGAGCACCGGGGATTTGCCGCCCAGTTCCAAAATCAGAGGCGCGAAGTTCTCCGCTGAGTTGCGCACCACGTGCTGGGCGGCTACGGGGCCTCCGGTGAAGGCGATCTTGGCCACCAGCGGATGGGAGGTGAGCGTCCTCCCGCACGGCTCGCCATGACCGGTCACGATATTGACCACACCCGGCGGGAAGCCGGCCTCTTCAAACAGGCGGCCGAACTCCAGCAGTGCCCCGGAGGCATCTTCCGATGCTTTCACCACGATGGTGTTGCCCGCCGCCAGCGCCGGGCCGATCTTGATCGCCGACAAGAAGAGCTGAGAGTTCCATGGCACCACGGCGGCCACCACGCCCAAAGGCTCGCGATGGGTGAAGACGAACATGTCGGGCTTGTCGATGGGCAGTGTGTCACCGGACACCTTGTCGGCACAGCCTGCAAAGAAGGTGTAGAACTCCGCAAGATAATCGGCCTGCCAGCGGGTCTCTTTGAAAAGCTTGCCCGTATCGGTTGCCTCCACCCGGCCAAGCGGCTCGGCATGGTCCAGCAGAATGGCCGCCAGCCGGCGCAGGCAATGTCCGCGCTCGGTCGGGGACATGGCCGGCCAGGCGCCCTCATTGAAGGCTCGGTCCGCGGCGCGTACTGCGCGGTCCACATCGCTGGCGGAGGCTTCAGGAATGCGGGCCCAAACTTCGCCCGTGGCCGGGTTCACCGCGTCAAACGTGGCGCCGCCTTCGGCATCGCGCCAGGCTCCGTCGATCAACATTTGATAGGTTTTCACATCTGACATGGTGCGGCTCCTGAAAATTCGCTGGTTGGCCGGCGCCTTTTATCGGGTCTGGTTTGACTTGCACAGGGAAAATAACCGATGCCTATTGACTTAAAGGTACATTGGTACCAATATAACAATTATGACAAAAACCATTGAACGCGTCCAAACAGGTGTGCGCCTGGAGAAGCGCTTGCTTAAAGTTCTCAAAGGCTTAGCTGAGCACCTTGATATGTCTCTTGGGGATCTGCTTGAAGGCATGGCGTTGCATTGTTTTGAGAACAAAGCGCCGTTTTCTCCCGAGACGCTCGGCAAGATCCAGCAGCTCAAAGATGTCTACGATCTCGATCTGGTAGCAGCTGACAGCCACACCTTTCAGGAACAGGAAACTCAGTGATGCCCCCGCGTATTTCAGAGCTTACCCGCGCTTTTGAAGCCGGCACGTTGGATCCTTCAAAGTTCAGTCATGCTGATCACGTGGCGGTCGCCTACAACATGCTGAACGTTTATGATTTTCTTGAAGCAAGCAGCCGTTACGCCGCCACCATCCGCGCGCTCGCCGACAAGGCCGGCGCGCCAAGGAAATTCAACACCACCGTCACTGTTGCGTTTCTCAGCTTGATTGCGGAGAGAATGGCCAAGGGGCAGTATGTCTCATACGATGACTTCATTGCAGACAATGCGGATCTTACCTCAAGGAAGGTGCTGGAGGCCTGGTATTCATCCGCGCGGCTCGACTGCGATATGGCCCGCACGATCTTCCTTCTGCCGGACCCCTGCCCCTCTCCTCAGCCATGACCGCACATGATGTTCTCCACCACACTGGCGATGGAACGCCAGTCTGGGTCCGCGGCACCGGGCCCACGGTGATCTTCGTTCACGGGGTGCTGATGGACCATCGCATGTGGACGCCGCAGATCGAGGCGATGTGCGGCCACTACCGCACCTGCTGTTATGACATGCTGGGACATGGCACGGCGCCAGACCCTGACGGCTCACGCTCGCTCGGCGACTTCGTCACCCAACTCCACCATGTGGTTCAGCAGTTCTCCGATGCCGGCCGGCCGGTGCTCTGCGGGTTTTCCATGGGAGGCCTCATCGCCCAGGCCTATGCCGCGCGCCATCATGAGCATTTGGCCGGGCTGATTTTGTTGAATACGGTTCATGACAGATCGCCGGAAGAAGCCCAGACCGTGCGCGACCGGTTTGAAGGCAACGTGACCCGCGGCGTGGAAAATGCCGTGGAGTCCGGGACGCAGAGATGGTTCACGGCGGAAGATCGTAAACGGCACGCAAGCGCTATTGCCTCCATTCAGCAATGGATGCGCGACGGCGATTTCGCGGCCAAAAGAAAAGCACACCGGGTGTTCGTGAGTTCAGATGGTGAGGTCACCGGGACACTGGGCGCACTCTCCTGCCCCGCCTTGATCATGACCGGCGGACGTGACGCTGGGTCAACCCCCAAAATGGCTCAGAAAATGGCCCGCGCCATCCCGAATGCGGAGCTGCATATCCTTGAAGATCAGCACCATATGATGCCCACCCTGGCCGCCCCTCGCGTTAACCGGATCATGCTGGAGTTCCTGGCACGCCACACCTGATTTGGCAGCGCCATTGAAATTTCACCACGTTCAATATTTCTCACTTGCGCCCGATGCAAATCTAGCACAGGAAGGCCCGATTTTTTCGGAGCGTACAAAATGCAGTTGCCCTATCTCACCGCATCCAGCCGGGTGCGTATGTCGCCGTTCACCGCTCGCGTAGAAGCGGCCGGCGTTCAGGCCTACACGACCTATAACCACATGCTTTTGCCAACGATCTTCCGCTCCCCTCTGGAAGATTATGCGCATTTGAAATCGGCTGTGCAGGTCTGGGATGTGGCCGGAGAGCGGCAGGTGGAGATCCGCGGCCCCGACGCTTTGAAGCTGGTTCAGATGACCACGCCGCGAGACATTTCCAGAATGAAGGATGATCAGTGCTTCTATATTCCCAATGTGGATGAGAACGGCGGCATGATGAATGACCCGGTTCTTCTGAAACTGGATGCGGAACGTTATTGGGTCTCGCTGGCCGATTCTGACATGCTCTACTACTATAAAGGCCTGGCGAACGGCCTTGGTTTGAACGTGGAGATTTTCGAGCCCGACGTTTCGCCGCTGGCCGTTCAAGGCCCGAAGGCTGGCACGTTGATCGGCCGGGTGTTTGGCGAAGACGTGGTTGCGACACGGTTCTTCCGTCACACCCAGGTGGAGATTGCCGGCAAGCCCATGGTCATTGCCCGGTCAGGCTGGTCGCTGCAGGGCGGATTTGAGATCTATCTGGAAGGCTCCGAACACGGCGAGCACCTGTGGGACCTGCTGTTTGACGCAGGCGCGGATCTGGACGTGCGCGCCGGATGCCCGTGCACGATTGAGCGGATCGAAGGCGGCCTGCTCTCCTACGGCAACGATATGACCTTGGAACACACGCCGTTTGAGGCGGGCCTTGGGAAGTATTGCAACCTGGACACGGCCACCAGTTGCTTGGGGCATGCCGCACTGGTGCAAAAGCGCGAGCCCACGCGGCAAATCCGTCCGGTGGAGATCTCAGGCGACGCGGTCCCGGCGCTGCGTGCGCCCTGGCCGGTCAGCACCCCGTCGGGCGAGCCTGTCGGGTTTGTCTCATCTGCGGCTTGGTCGCCGGACTTCAACACCAATGTGGCCATAGCGATGGTTGACCGCGCACACTGGACTGCCGGGACTGAGCTTCAGGTCCAAACCCCGGCTGGTCTGCAGGGCTTGCTGGTGCGGGATCGCTATTGGGTCTAGAGCGGTCCGCGGGCCCCCATGAGAAGCGTTTCAGAGGGCTTTTGGCCGAACTTTTGCGCATACTGCCGGGCAAATCGGCCGGCATTGGAGAAGCCGTACTTGCCGGCGATCTCCGTCACGGTTCCCATATCCCGGACCATCTCGTCATGCGCTGCCTCCAGGCGGATATCGCATAACACCGCCATGGGCGTGGCGCCCCTGAACTTCCGAAACGCGGCATGAAGCGAACGGGCGCTGCAGCCCGCCACCTTGGCAAGGTCTTCTATGGTGATGGCCTGCGCGCACACCTCGCGCATATACTCTTCGGCCCGTTTCACCGTTCCGGGAACCGCGCTCACCCCACTGCCGCTGTGCAGGGCATCGCTGTAGTTGTGGCGCAAGCTGCTGAGCAACACCGTGCTCAAATATGACTTCATGCTCAAGTTGGAGAGGGCGTTGCTAAACGGATCAGGATCTGCGTTGAACTGGGACAAAAGATAGTTGACCAAGCTGGCCACCGTTCGCCCCGCGCCGGACCTGATGTCGACCAAGGGCGAAAAGAGGAGCGGTTCGACGAGCGGTGCACCGAGAAGCGTCTGCAAGCGCTGCTCCAGCAAACCTGCAGGCATGATCAAACTCATGTTCACGTAATCAGTCGAGGTGATGCTCCTCGTGCCCGCTTGCCGCCGGTAGATCAGCATGTGGTTCGGCGATTGAACGATCTCACCATGGTTCGGCGACACGCGTTTTGAAGACCCCGCAATCGGGAAGCAGAGGAAGTAGGCGTCATAGTCCTCAGAAAACTCGCCCTGGAGCGCCAACTGATAGCGATAGTTTACGAGCGCCACATCATCGACAGTCGCCCGCGACAGTCTTGCAACGGTCCCAGCCCTCACTTTTTCAAATGGTCGAACATCGATGCCCGCATGCTGCTTGGAGATCCAATCCCCCATTTCAGCAACTGATGCGGCTTCAAATGATAGATAGCGTTTTTCGAACTGCGCCAAGTCAGACAAACTGATCACTGAGCCAATACCCCCAAATCAATGACACAGAATGCACATTATACATACGGCAAAAATAGGCAAATAAATATTCAGAATATGATGATTGCTTCTTATTGCACACATTGTCGCACCCGCAATTATGGCAGTAAGCGTGGCGTTAGGCGGATCAAGGTCTTCCAGAATTCCATTTTCAAATGCTTGGTGCCGGTGAAGATTTATCACCGACAAACCATCGATTTTCGCCCGTGCGACAAGGTGCGAGGCGGGCCCTGTCCCTGCCGTCCCATCGAACCAATCGTCTTGGCAGTGAGCATTTGGTGTCCGGCTTATTCACTTGTATCACCTATCTAAGATTGTATTTTTATCGTTTCACTATTTATACGTACCGTAAATTATTGACCCCCAACGCCCAGTGAAGATTTAATCACACAGGGTCACGTTCACGTGATGCGCCACCTGGAAGCGTGCTAAACGCGCGTTCAGACTGACGCAAAACGCCCAATTGAATAAGCGGATAAAGAGAGGCCTAGTGACCAGGCAGCACCAGAACCTTTGTGCTCTTTGGCAGCGTTGTATCGGAAACCGTGACCTGGCTGGTTTTGTGGATCTCAACTTCGAACGCACCGCTGAGAGCGTCCACGAAAGATTTAAGGCCCGAGGCGCTGAAATAGTGCATGGGGATGACCAGTTTGGCCCTCAGATCCTTGACCACTTCGATCATTGATGCGTGGTTTAAAGTGTATGTGCCGTCGACGGGCACCAACAGGACGTCCACATATCCGATCCATCCCAGATGCTGCGCTGTGAGCTGGTGATGCAGGTGACCGAGATGGGCGATGCACAGCCCAGCTACCTCGAATATGAATATTGAGTTTCCGAAGGCTTCTTTGTCTCCGGACCAGCGGCGAATATCGGTTGGCACGTTGCGCACGTGCACATCCTTGTAGCTGAGATTATGCTGAGCCGGCGGATCGTCCGGGCTTCCCGTGGCTTCCGGATTCCAGCCTCTCAGAACATGTTTGATTTTTGGGTCAGGGTAGTTGGTGTAGTGAGACTCATGAGCATGATTCATGGTCACCACGTCCGGCAAAACACCTGGTCCTGCATATCCCGTAAAGTCGGTGGCGATGCGCACGCCGGCCGGGCTTTCGATCAAAAACGTTGAGTGACCGACAAATGTGAGGCTGACCTCGTTCTGCTTTAGGGCCGCGAGATGCACCGGCGGTCCCGCATCGGCAATGGCCAGGCAACGATTTTGCGCTGCATGCGCAGGGACTGCAGCCCCAAACCAGAACAGTGCGAACGCCACAATAGTCAATAGGCGGGCAGAGGCAGTCATAAACATCCAGGCCTCCTCTTGCTGTCAGACCTGCAGTATACGGCCCTCGGCCTTCAGCACAACCGGCTGACACTTCAGATTTGCTTGATCAGGCGGCGGATGGCTTGGTTCACGTGGTCCGGCTGCTCCAACATGACGAAATGTCCGGCGTCCCGTACCGCGATAATCTCCGCGTTCGCCCGCTCGCGCCAAATGCTGAGCCAGGGGGAGTTAGGCGCCTCGCTGACGGAAAACCGCACCCTCGCCTCCCCCGGCAGAACTGAAGTCGCCTGGATCACACTGATGGGACCCTTCACGCGATCTGCTGCGAGGCCCAAGCGGCTTTGATCCCAGGTGGTCATGGCGACATAGAGTTGCAGGCCAAGCTTTGGCCCCAGCGCAATCGCCCGCTCGACAATCCGCTGCTGATCCTCATCAGCCAGCTTCTCCAGGAACATGTCACCCATGTTCTGTTCACTCCAGCCGTCAAAGCCAACGGCCTCAATCGCCGCGCTGATCTGCCTGCGTACAGCGCCCGGTTCCGCCTCCACCTTGCTGCCATCCACCAGCGCCAAACCGCTCACCCTGTCAGGCGCCTGGAGCGCAGCCTCCAAGGCAATCCGCGTGCCCATGCTATGACCGACCAGAACCGCCTCCTCGATGTGCAGCCCATCCATGAGCGCAAGCACGTCCGCCGCGAGCGAGCTCATGGTGAGGTCTGACGTGGCGGGCGTGCTGCGGCCATGGCCGCGCAGGTCCAGGGTGATGCAGGTGGCCTCGGCCGCAAGATCGGGCACCTGCATGCGCCAATCCACAGCGCTGCAGGAATATCCATGGATAAACACCAGCGCGGGTGCGCCCGTGCCGGCCACATCGTAGAACAGAGCACCATCAGGAAGCGACAACTCGGGCATAGCGCTCAATCCCGCCGCGCGAGGATCCGCACCCCTCCGATAACGCCCGCGCTGAACAGGCCGGCAGTGGTTGCATAAAAGTCCTGCAACCCGTCTGTGAGATCCTCGCCGTTCACCTTAACATTATGCTCTCTGCGCGCCTCATAGGCGGCGAGACGCTCTTTCGTAAACGCTGTCCAGGAGGACGACATGTCTTCCATTTCAACGGACACAAATCCTGCTCTTTCCAGGTCTTGCCGGTAGGTGTCCATATCCGGAACGTAGGGGCATTGGACTTTCACTCTCAGATCTTCCGCCTGCTGCGCGTCGGGTTCTTTCAGTTTGATGTAGTCCTCAATGATCATGCTCCCTCCCGGCTTGAGCGACGACCGGCACACATCAAACAGTTCCGCACGCGCGGGAATGTGGAGGAACACCAGGAACGACATAATCGCATCAAAGGTCTGCCCCTCAAGCGGTCGGTCCAACACATTGGCGCACACATGATCGATTTGACCTGAGAGCCCGCAGCGGGCCGTTAACTGCTCAGAGAGCGCGCTGAGGTCTGGCTGCAGCTCAACCGCGGTGACCTTGCATCCCGTCACATGCGCCATATGCCGGGCCGGGCCACCAATGCCTGAACCTATTTCCAGGATCTGCGTGTCGCCGGTTGCGCCGAGCTTGCGGGCGGCCTCGTCCACCGCGGCGGTGCCGTGATAATGGTATTGATCGAACGGCGTGAGATCTTCCACGCTGAGCGGCGAGTCTTCATCGATGCCCAGATGGTTCAGTTCGTTCAAAATGCGCTCCACCTGATCGTAGAGCCGCATGGTTTTCATGGACTGGTCTTGCGCCACGCCCGCCTCCCTCACTTCTTATTGTGAGAGATACCTAGCCTTGGCGGGCCGGCGTGCGCAAGTGGCAGAAAAGCGCCGATTAGAGTTTGCGGAACTGCACCTGGGCCGACTGATACCACCCGTTCCGTTTGACGACGGAAGAACACTTGGTCTTACCGTTCATCCATTCTTTCAGCATAATGCACAGCCGTCCGCGGCGCACGCTCCAGCGGCCCTGATCCTTAAGGTTCTTATAGGTGCCGTAAAGGCGCCCGTTGCCCATCGCTTTGAACGTGACTTTGTAGCCCTTCACGATGGCTTGAAACTGGCCTGGGAACAGGCGCTTCAGGGTGGTGGAAGATACCTTCTCAGCCGCTTGGGCTTGCGAGTAAGACGCAAGAGCCAGGGCGCCCGCAATGGCGAGCACGGAGAGTTTATTCATGAAATTTGCCCTCAAGGCGCGCCGTTTGCCCCAACGCGCCCGGTGAATCATAATCGTGTTGTCGGCGGGATATATAAGCTGAATTGCGACCATATTGCGGCGCACAAAATGCGTCCACAGCGAACACGCAGTTCATGGTTAATGTTCTATTTCACGCCCTTCCCGCGGTGCAGCAGATCGGCGTACTTCACCTTGTCTTCGTCGAGCCTGGCAAAGTGGGAAACCAGTTTGGCGCGGGCCCGGACCAGACCGGCCATCTTCATGAGGGCCGGAAGCTGATCGTGCATCCCGGTTGTGTCCAATGTCCCCAACCAGTAGGCCAGCGTCAGATCAACCAGTGAGAACCTCTCGCCCAAAAAGTAGGATCCCTCGCCTGCAGTTATCTGCCTCTCAATCACGCTCAGGCGCTCCAGGGCCGTTGCCATCGCCATACGCTTGGCCTGATCTTCATCTTCCGGACGGACCGCATAGCGATGAGCGTAGAACACGCGCTTCATCACCGGTTCCAGCTCGCCGGCGAGGAAAAAGAAGCCGCTCAAAAACTTGCCCCTCTCTTTATCGGTGACTGAAGGCACCAGTTGCGTGAGCGCGTGGCGCTCTGCGAGATAGAGATTAATGGCCGGTGTCTCATAGAGCTGTTCGCCCTCAGGGGTGATCAATGCGGGCACCCAGCCTGCCGGGTTGATTTTCAGGAACTCCGCGGTGCGATGGCCACCGTTCAGAATGTCCACGTTGCGCACTTCGTGAGGGATATCGCCTTCGGCCATGACCATTTCCGTGACCAATGCCCGCGTGTAGGGCCCACCATACAAAATGTACATGAATTGACTTGGCTCCATGACCGTGGCTCTTACTCTGGATCGTCTTTAAAGCAGTTCACCCACAGAGCAAACCAAAGGAACAGCGCATGGCGCACGGCTCAGATATCGCCTTCACTGACGCGGTCAAGCAGGTGCAGGAAAACTATGGGGTCCGCGCCTATAATGAGCAGGTGATCGCCAATCGGGCCTGGGGCACCGAGATTACCGAGGAACTGAGCAAGTTCATTGCCTTGCGGGATTCGTTCTATCTGGGAACAGCCAGCGCCGACGGTCAGCCCTACATTCAGCACCGCGGCGGCGCACGCGGCTTTTTGAAGGTTATCGATCCCACCACCTTGGCGTTCGCAGACTATCCCGGCAACAAGCAGTTCATTTCGGCGGGGAACCTGTCCGAGAACCCGCGCGCTTTCATTTTTCTGATCGACTATGAAACCCGCCAGCGCATCAAGATGTGGGGACGCGCGCGGTTTGTGGACGACGACCCGGATCTCCTGGACGCGGTTGAAAGCGCGGGAACAACCAACCGGGCGGTGGAGTTTAAGGTGGAGACATGGGACGTGAACTGCCCGCAGAACATTGCCCAGCGCTTCAGCGAGGAAACCGTGACACGCGTGGTGGAAAAGCTGACACAAAGGGTCGCCGAGCTGGAAGCTCAGCTCGCCGCAGCATCTGGCTGAACCGTCATGGGCAGCCTCTTGTTTGCCCCCGCAGCTTGTGACACCAATAGCTCATGACGAAAGAGAACTTTGATGTGGCCGTTGTAGGCGCCGGCATGGTTGGCGTCTGCTCGGCTATGTGGCTGCAGCGCAGCGGCAAGCGGGTGGTGATTTTGGACAAGAACGCCCCTGGAACCGGAACGTCCTATGGAAATGCGGGCACATATGCCCCTTTTGGATGCGTGCCGCTGAACAGTCCTCAGCTGGTAAAATCCCTGCCAAAGCTGCTGTTCTCCAAATCCAGCCCCTTAAGCGTAGACTGGGCCTACGCCGCGACCCATTTGCCTTGGATGCTGGCATTCTTGAAAAACTGTGCCCCTGAGAAGGTTGAGCATATCACCGCAGCCCTTGCCAACATCCTGGCCCACGTGGATGCAGGGTTCGACCCTCTGATCGATGCGGCGGGCGCCCGTGATCTTGTGGTGGCCAACGGCGCCATCTACGCGTTCAGCACGAAGGCTGCGTACGAAAAGGCTCTTCCCGGCATCGCCGCGCGGGAGCGGCATGGGGTTGCGGTCAAGGTGCTGGACGAAGGCCCCATCCGGGAAATGGAACCGGCGCTGCGCATGCCGATCCACAAAGCCATGTACTTTTCAGAAGCCCGGCACGTGCTCGATCCCAAGGGCCTGATCGAGCGCTTGGTCAAACAGTTTCTGAGCGACGGAGGCAGTTGGCGCCAGCGCGAAGTCTCCGGCGTTACGCCCCTGGAGGACATTGTTGAGATCCACTGCCAGGGTGCAGACGACCTGGAGGCAGGTCAGGTGGTGGTCGCCGCCGGCGCGCACTCAAAGTCGATCCGCGGCTCGGGCGCTGAGACATTGCCGCTGGACTGTGAACGTGGCTATCACATCGTGTTCCGGGGCGAGCAAGACAGGCTCTCCCGGGTGGTTGGTTGGCAGGAGCATGGCTTCAATGCAACCCCCATGGGCGCCGGGCTGCGGCTTGCCGGAACCGTAGAGCTGGCGGGCTTGAAGAAGCCGCTCAATCCGCAACGGATCGACTACCTGACCGACAAGGCTCACCAGATGTTCAGCGGTTTAGGCGAGCCTGAAGAAGAATGGCTTGGCCACCGCCCGACCCTGCCCGATTCCCTGCCCGTGATCAGCCGCTCTGCGCGTTCAGACCGCGTGCTGCTGGCGTTCGGACATCACCATATCGGCCTCACGCTTGGCGGCATTACGGGACGCATCATTGCGGACTTGGCGGAAGGCCGGGTGCCCAACTTTGACATCTCCGCCTATGCAGCCGAGCGCTTTCAGCGCTGATGATTTTGCGTCACCAGGCGCAATGCGTTAGCATCCCGCAAGTCTCCAATGGCCCGGCGAACCCATGCGTGCGTTTCTCACAGCCCTGTGTGTCCTGTTGCTGACATCGAGCGCCGTGAGCGCCGCCGACGACGCGCGCCTCGCCTATATCGTGAGCCTTGAAGAGTATGAACACCCAGAAGGCACGGTTAAGCGGGGATCCGGCGCCAAGACCATGGCTGATGCCCTGAGCGCCTTCGGGTACACGGTTCAGCGCTACGAAAACCCCAACAAATGGGACTTTGAGGCGATCTTAAAGGACATTTATGCCGACTCAAAAGGCGCTGAAGCGGCCATCGTCTACGTCACAGGTTTTGCGTTGCGCCAGGGGCCACGCAGCGTTGTATTGTCCTCCAATGCGCTGGTGGGCGGGGCGGGAACACTCATGGCGCGCGCCGTGGAGGCCAAAGACATTGTGAACGCCCCCAGAGCCCGCTTGCTCAATCTGGTCATTCTGGATGCACCCGGCGATGCCCGTTCCGGCTTAGGCTTGCAAAACGCCGATGCGTTCACGCCGTTTCTGGAGGCTCAGGTTCCCGATGCGCCCAACCGCATCGCCGTCTACACCAGCGCGGCTCCCAACGAGGTTTATCCCCGGCTGGCTCCCATGGCCTCGCCATTCACCTTTGCGCGGAACTTCAAGCTGTTCTTAGGGCGGAAAGAGCGAACGGTGTCAGCATTCTTGAAGAAAGTTGCCATTTCCGTCTTTTACGATAGCGCAGGCCAGCAGTTTCCTGAGATTGCAGGCGCGCTGAACGCCCCATATCTGATGGTCCGAAAGAATGAAGTGTCAGACATTACCGCCTGGCTGGAGTTGCAAGCCAGGCCCAAGGCAGAGGGTTTTGAGCAGTTCATCCAGCGCTTTCCAGGCAGCATTTACATCCCCTTTGCCCAGCAAAAGCTGAAGGAGTTGCGCGCTCAATAAACCGGCCTTGTCTAGCGATCCCAAAGCTTGTGGGCCATGATGCCAACCCGTTCCTCAATCGCCTCGCAAGCCTCCAAGATCAGATCTTCCCGGAAGCGCTGACCAACGATCTGCACGCCCACCGGCAGGCCATCATTATAGTTGGCAGGAATATTACCGGCAGGCAGGCCCATGAAATTCATGGAGTAGCTGTAAAATGCGGTGCCGAGCACTTCGTGGACGCCCTCCTCGCCTTCAGCATCTCGGTTCCACGAGAAGGTGGGGGTCAGCATGAACGGTGTGAGCACCAGCGGGTATTGGCTCAACAGCACCGTCCACTCGCGCACGAAACGGGCCCGCTCGGCCATCACCTTCAGCAACTCATCGCCGGCGAACGGCGGAAACATGTCGAAATACACATCAAAGATCTTATTGATATCCGCACTCCCGTGCTTGCGGATATCGGCCTCAAAGAACACCTTCACCTCGCCCATCAGTGCGCGGAAACCGGTTTCGCCGCACGCTTTCACATCAGGTGTTGCGATCTCTTCGACCTCATATCCCGCGTCCGACAAACACTGCCTGGCGGTGTCCAGCGCTTCGCTCACCGCCGGATGCATGTCATGTCCATAGGTCTCTCGCGTGAAACCAACCTTCGGGCGGCTGCCCAAGTCAGGCCCATTGAACGGCGCGGGCACCATCCAGGGATCGTGTGGGTCATAGGAGACAAGCGCCTCCATTCCCAAACGCACATCGCGCACCTCCCGGGCGATTACACCTTGCACCGACATGATCTGCGCCAACGGGCCGCGCTCTGCGGGGGCAGACGGATTGTAGGCCGGTACGCGGCCGAGGCCCGGCTTCACAGTGGCCGCCCCGCACGCATAGGCTGGAAAGCGCAGCGAGCCTCCTATGTCGTTGCCGTGGGCGATGGGGCCATACCCCATCATCACGCCGGCCGCCGCGCCTCCGGACGACCCACCCGCCGTGGCCCAATCGTTCCAGGGGCTATAGGTGCGGCCATGCAGCTCGTTCACGGTAGTGGCCCGGAACGAAAACTCCGGGGTGTTGGTGCGGCCAATGGGTATTGCACCGGCTTTGCGGAAATTGCTCACCACGGGCGCATCGCCCGGTGCCAGAGCTTTGGCCAGTGCCGCAATACCGTTTGGGGTGGTGTGGCCTTTCTGGTCGATGTTTTCTTTGATCGTCACTGGCACCCCGGCCAAGAGGTGCGTGTCCGACACACCCGCTCCGTCCTGCGCATGCGCCAGTTCCATGGCCTGGTCGCCCAAATCCTCAACCACCGCGTTGAGCTCGCCGTTGGTTGAGCGCATACGCTCCACCGCCGCTTGGGTCGCCTCCGCACAGCTCACAGCGCCTGCGGTCACGGCCTGCGCAACATCGCAGGCGCTCCATTGCCAAAGGGGACGGTCATTGTTCTCAAAGCCAGACATATGGTGAGCCTCTTTTATGCACCTGTTCCAAGAAACCTTAGCTGGCCCGCCCGCTTCGTCAAACTGTTTCCTCGACGCAAGAGAAGTTGTATATATGGTGGCACTTGAGGCCATGGCGAACACAGTTTGGGCGGCTGTGTCGTGCAACAAAAAGAGTATAGTCCAATGGTTGTTCTGCGTGTTTTGCTTCCGATCAGTTTAGCGATCTTTGTTGGTCTCGCCTTCCCCTCTTCCCCACCTTCGGCCGCAGACCGCATCGGCAGTGCGGAGAAAGTCGTCAACCTGGTGACAGGCCGGGTCGGCAAAGCCAAGGAAGTTCGGCTAGCGGTGGGCCGATCCGTTCATCGGGGAGAGCAGATCCGGTCACAGCCGGAAAGTTCCGCTGAGTTTCTATTTAACGACCAAACGAGATTGGCGGTGGGCGCGAATGCGTCAATCTACCTGGATGAGTTCGTCTATTCAGGCGGCGGCGGCGCCAACAAGATCATCCTGAATGCGGTGAAAGGCGCTTTCCGGTTCTCCAGCGGCAAGGCCGGCAGCAAGTCTTACTCTATCCGCACCCCCACATCGACCGTGGGCGTACGCGGCACTATGTTCGATGGCTATATCGGCCCGGACGGCTCAGCCTTCTTCGTGCTCCTGAATGGCCAGGTGCAGGTCTGCAACCATGGCGGCGCATGCGTCCAGCTCACCGATCCTTGCCAATGCGCCGTGGTGTCACCCGACGGCCGTATTCGCGGGGCGCAACGTCCCAACCGGGTGCTGCTTCAAGGCACGAGCCCGGAGGCGGCGGTGCCGTTTCTGCTGGGCCAGGACAAGCTCAACCCGCAAATGCAAATACCCACGCGGGTTGCCCGTAACTGCACGGGCGGCATCAGCAGTACGCAGACCGATGCCGGCCGGTCGAACTTCTCCAATAGCGTTGGCCGCGGACAGGTTGGCGAAGGCGAAGGTGTGGGAGGCTTCGGCACGGGCGGCGCCAATGGTGGCGGCAACGGCGGTGGTAACGGCGGCGGGAATGTGGGTGGCAACGGTGGCGGCTTGAATGGTGGTTCGGACACCGGCGGCTTTAACTAGACCCCTCACCGATCCCACCTGGGCATCTGTGTTCACCATCGGTGACAAACTGGCCCTTGAGTGTTGCGCGCACATGACCGAATGTGCGCCGAATATTCACCCCTTTTTGCTTGGGAGCGGTTTGAAATGAAAACGCATGCAAGAGTGTGCATCATTGGTGGCGGCGCGATGGGCTGCGGATTGTTGTATCACCTGGCCGAAGAAGGCTGGGGCAACGACATTGTGCTGGTGGAAAAGGGTGAACTGACCTCCGGCTCAACTTGGCATGCCGCCGGCCAATGCCCCAACTTCACCGGCTCCCTGAACCTCGCCAAGATCCACCATGTGGGCACACAGCTTTATCCCAAGCTGGAGGAACTGACCGGTCATGCCGTTTCCTGGCACGGCTGTGGCGGCGTGCGGCTGGCGCTCACCGACAAGGAAGTTGACTGGTTCAAGCATGTGGAAGGCATCGGCAAGCTGGTGGGCTTCGAGTGCGACATTGTGGGACCGAACGAGATCAAGCGCCATCACCCCTATCTGGAAGTGTTTGGTGTGAAAGCGGGCTTCGTCACCTATACGGACGGCCACGTGGCCCCGGCCGACGTCACCATGGCCATGGCCGCCGGTGCGCGTCAGAAGGGTGCGGAAGTCTACCGGCGCACCCGGTGCACCGACATTCGCCATCTGCCCTCGGGTGAATGGGAAGTGATCACCGAGAAAGGCAACATCATCTGCGAGCATGTGGTCAATGCCGCCGGCTCCTATGCCGACATCGTGGGTTCATGGACCGGCCACAACGTGCCGATCGCAAACGTGCTGCACCACTACTTCATCACAGAACCCGTCCAGGCCATTAAGGACATGGACAAGGAGCTGCCGGTGGTGCGCGATCCTTATTCAAACTGCTATCTGCGCGAAGAGACGGACGGCATCCTCATCGGTCCCTACGAAACCGCCGGTGCCCACACCTGTTTTGATGACGGTCTGTCGTGGGACTTTGAGAACGAGCTTGTGACACCGGAAGAAGAGCGTCTTTTCCCCTGGCTGGAACAGGCCACCGAGCGCTTCCCGATGTTTGCGGAGGCAGGCCTGAAGTCTGTGATCTCCGGGGCGATCACCCACACGCCGGATTCCAACTTCCTGCTGGGCCCCGCCGCCGGTCCTCACGGCATGTGGATGTCCAACGGGTCATCCATCGGCATTTGCCAGGGCGCAGGCGCCGGCAAGTACCTTGCTCAATGGATGGTCCATGGTCAGGCGGAGATCAACATGGCCGAGTTCGACCCGCGCCGGTTCGGCGATTGGGCGACGTCGGACTACGCCAAGGTCACGTCCATCAATGACTATCAGAACATGTACACCTGCCTTGCCCCCGGCGAACAGCACGAGGCTGGCCGCCCGGTGCGGGTGTCCACACTCTACGACAAGCTGAAAGAGCATGGCGGCCAGTTCCAGATCGTACACGGTTGGGAGCGGGTGCGCTGGTTCGATCAATCCGGCACCGGCGAGGACTACTCCTTCCGCCGGTCGAACTGGTTTGAGCCGGTTGCTGAAGAATGCAAGGCGGTGCGCGAGCGGGTTGGCCTGATGGACCTGTCCACATTTGCCAAGTTTGATCTGAAGGGCCCCGACGCGGAGGCCCTGCTGGATCGCTTGATCGCCAACAAGGTCCCGCGCAAGACCGGTAGCGTTACGTTGGCTCACATCCTGACCGACGCCGGCTTTATGGAAAGCGAAGTGACGATCACCCGGATGGGCGATGACCATTTCTACATCCTCTCGGCCGCCGCTGCCGAAGAGCTGGATTACTGGCAACTGAAGAATGCGGTGCGCGATGGCGAAGATGTCACCATCACCAACGTCACCATGGACCGGGGCACCTTGGTGCTGTCCGGCCCGCGGGCGCGCGATGTGCTGGCAAAACTGACCGACACCGACCTCGGCAACGCCAACTTCCGCTGGCTCAGCGCTCAGACGATCACGGCTGGTGGCGTTGAAGATATCCGGGCGTTGCGGGTGTCCTATGTGGGCGAACTCGGCTGGGAGCTGCATTGCCCGATGGGCGATATGCCGGTGCTGTTTGATGCCCTCATGGAGGCGGGCGAAGAATTCGGCATCGGCTTGTTCGGCGCGTACGCCATGAATTCCTTGCGCATGGAGAAAGCCTATCGCGGTTGGGGTTCTGAGCTGACCACTGAGATCGACATGTTTGAAGCTGATATGGCCCGCTTTTGCCGGCTGGGTAAAGGAACTTCCTTCCGCGGCGAGGCGGCAAGCCAAGTGGCCAAGCAACGCGGTCCGCGCATTCAACTGGTTTATTGCGAGGTCGATGCAGGTGACGTGGATGCTGGCGGGAATGATCCGATCTTCGATGGCGACAAACTGATCGGTCTGACCACCTCCGGCGGTTTCGGGCATGCGGTGGGCAAGTCGCTGGCGTTTGCTTACGTGGAGCCGGGCTATGTGGAACAGGGAACGGAGTTCCACGTGGAGATTCTCGGCGAGCGGCGCAAAGCCAGTGTGATCGCCCAACCGGCCTACGATCCGGACAATGAGAGACTGCGCGCCTAAGCGCAGTCCACACGTGTTCACAACGGCTGTTGCCCGCCCACCTCAATCGATGTAGATTTTCTCTGCAGGAATTGCAGTTTTCCACATTTCATGGGGTGTGACCATGAGTTCATTGGGTGAACGCGTCCGCCTTCGGCGCAAAGAACTGGGCTGGACCCAAGGCCGGCTGGCCAAGGAGGTCAGCCTGCTGGGCTACAGAATTCCGCAACAGAGCATCGCGACGATTGAAACGCGGGGCAGCGTTCGCCCCCAGTGTCTGTGGGAGCTTTGCCGGGCGCTGGATGTGGAAGAACGCTGGCTGGTGCACGGTGAAGGTCCGGTCAGGCGGCGCGGTGTGGATGATCTCGTTTATGAGCGTGACCTCTTGTTTGAGGTGGTTCACGGCGTTGGA
>JANQOW010000140.1 GCA_028285595.1 Hyphomicrobiales bacterium | reverse complement strand
CCCCTCTCGTCATCCCCGCGAACGCGGGGACCCAGGGGCAGTTGGCACTGAACCGTGCGGCTTCTGGGTCCCGGATATTTCGCTTGCGCAAAATTCCGGGATGACGGGGTTGGAGGGCCGGCTCCGAAATTCGTCATCCCCGCGAACGCGGGGACCCAGGGGCAGTTGGCACTGAACCGTGCGGCTTCTGGGTCCCGGATATTTTGCTTGCGCAAGATTCCGGGATGACGGGGTGGGAGAGCCGGCTCCAAGTTTCGTCATCCCCGCGCACGCGGGGGCCGTCGAGCCATGCGTCCCTTTAAACCCAAAGGATCCCCCAATGACAACAACCCCCTTAACCGGCCCCGCGGCCGAACCCCTCAGCCTGGCCGAAGCCAAGGCCCACCTTCGTCTCACCAGCGCAGATGAAGACGGCCTCCTCTCGCGCCTCATCATCGCCGCCCGCCAGCATATCGAGAGCCACACGGGGCTGAGCCTCATCCGCCAGCAGCTTCTGTGCACCCACGATACCTGGCCGGAGGGCGAAAGCCTTACCCTCAGCCCTTATCCGGTGATCAGCATCGATGCGCTCAGAATCCTCAATGAAGACGGTGACCCCACCTCCATCCCGCTGGCCCACACCTACCTTGCCGCCACGCCGCGGCCCGCACGGCTGGTGCTGCGCCAGGGCCGCCGCTGGCCCCGCCTGGAACGTGCTGCCGGCGGGATCCATGTTCACCTCACCGCGGGTTTCGGTCCCTCAGCCGCCGATGTGCCCGAACCCCTGCGCCACGCCGCAGCCCTTCTGATGGCCCACTGGTATGAACACCGCGAGCCGGTCAACCCGGGCGAGGCGCCGGTGCCGGTGCCCCTCAGCGTGGACGCGCTGCTTGCGCCCTATCGGCGGATGGCCCTGCTATGAGACCGGGCGCACTCAGACACAAGCTCACCCTGGAGGCGCCTGCGCGCGCCGAGGATGGCGGGGGCGGGGCCGAGGTGACCTGGTCTCCGGTGGATGAGGTGTGGGCCGAGATCAGACCCCGCACAGGCGCTGAGACCGTAACGGCAGAAAAACGCGCCGGCCGCCTCAGCCACACGGTCACGCTGCGCTGGCGGGCAGATCTTGCCCCCACCCAGCGCCTGCGGCTTGGGCCCCGCGTGCTGGAGATCGAGGCCGTCACCGATCCCGATGGCCGGCGGCGCTGGCTCCAGTGCCGCTGCACAGAGCGGGTGAACCCATGACCGGGCGGGCAAAGGTGCGGGGGTTTGACCTGCTGGCCCGGAGGCTGGATCCGGACCCCGCCCTCAGCGCGGCGCTCATGGAGGCGGGGGAAGACGTGGTCCGCCAGGCGCGGTCCGCCTTGGCTGGCGAAGGCGCTGATCGCGCGCTTATGGAGAGCGTGACGACCGCCGTCACCCCATCGGGCGTTGAAATCGGCTCCGCGCACCCGGCCGCCCGTGCGGCTGAGTTCGGCAGCCTGGCGAGCCCGGCCCGGCCCTTTCTGCACCCGGCCTTTCAGGCCGCGCTCGGCCCGCTCAAGGCACGGCTGCGCCAGACCCTGAAGACCCATGTGCGTCAGCCCAAAAGGAGAACCCCATGACGATCACGGCCGCCTGGGCGCTGCAATCAGCCCTTTGGCAAAAACTCAAGTCCGACCAAGCGCTCCTCGACGCCCTTGGCGGGGAGCGGATCTATGACGATGTGCCCCAAAGCGCGCCGTTTCCGTTCGTGACGTTGGGCGAGATCCGCAGCAACGACTGGAGCACGCAAGGGAGCCGGGGCCACGAACATATCGTCACCCTGCATGCCTGGTCGCGCTGCGCCGGGCGCAAGCAGGTGCAGGCCGTGCTCGGGGCGCTGGAGGCGGCCTTGGCCGATGCGCCGCTTACGCTTCAGGACCACAGACTGGTGAGCTTGTTCCCGGTCTTTACCGACGCCCGGCGCGAGAGCGACGGGGAAACCTATCACGGGGTGATGCGCCTGCGCGCCGTCACCGAACCCGACCATCAATCATAAACCTCAACAGGAGACACCTCAGATGAGTGCACAGAAGGGCAAGGATCTTTTGCTGAAGCTGGATGAAACCGGCAGCGGCAGTTTTGAAACCGTGGCGGGCCTGCGCTCGCACACCCTGGCGTTCAACGCGGAGACCGTGGATGTGACCCATGTGGAAAGCGCCGGCGCCTGGCGTGAGCTATTGCAAGGGGCGGGCGTGAAGAGCGCGAGCATCCGGGGGGCGGGGATCTTCAAGGATGCCCGCTCCGATGCGGCCGCGCGCCGGCTGTTCTTTGACGGCAAGATCTGCCGCTGGCAGGTGATCATCCCCGACTTCGGCGTGGTGGAGGGGCCTTTGCAGATTTCCTCCCTGGAGTTCACGGGCCAGCACAATAGCGAGCTCGCTTATGAGTTTGCCCTTGAGTCCGCCGGTGCGCTCAGCTTCCAGGAGGCGGCGTAATGGCGAACCGGGCACGTGGGGAAATCGACGCTGAGCTGGGCGGGGCGCGCTACACGCTGTGCCTCACCCTCGGGGCGTTGGCGGAGCTGGAGAGCCTTTACGGGCAGGCGGATCTTCTGGCCCTGGCCGAGCGCTTTGAGGGCGGGCGCCTGTCTGCGCGCGATGCCATCCGCATCCTGGGTGCAGGGCTTCGCGGTGGCGGGCATCCGCTCAGCGATGAGGAGGTGGCCGCGCTGCAGGTTGAGGGCGGGGCGGCCGGCTATGTGGCCCTGGTCTCAGAGCTGCTCAAGGCCACATTTGCGCCGGTGCGGTCATGAGGGCGGCGGGTTTGTTTCCGTTCGCTGAGGCCATGCAGTTTGGCTTTGGCGTCTTGAAGCTGGCGCCGGCGACGTTTTGGGCCCTGACGCCGAGAGAGCTGGAGGCGGCCGTGTCGGCCCATGGCGGCGCCGCGCGGGCGCTGCCCTTGGACCGGGCGGCGCTGTCTCGCCTGATGGAGAGGTATCCTGATCATGACTGAGCGTATCGACGGGTTGACGGTGAGCATCGGGCTCGACACCGGGCCGTTCAAGACGGATCTGGCCACTCTGCAGAAGGCGGGCGAGGGGTTTGCGGCCTCGCTCACCGGTGCGTTTTCAAAAGCTGTGTTTGATGGAGGCAAGCTCTCCGACGTGCTGCGCTCTTTGGCCTTGTCCTTGTCGCGGCAGGCGTTTGGCAGCGCGCTGAAGCCTTTGGAACAGGGGATTGGTGCTGTGTTCGGCCAGGCCCTTCAAGGGCTTGGCGGCGGGTCCGTGGTGCCGTTTGCGCGCGGAGGCATTGTGGGTTCGCCCACGGCGTTTCCACTGGGCGGCGGCAGCCTCGGCGTCATGGGAGAGGCGGGGCCGGAGGCCATCCTGCCGCTCGCCCGCGGGCCCGACGGGCGCCTTGGCGTCAGAAGCGGAGCCGGCGGGGGAGGGGCGATGACGGTCAATGTCACCATCCAGACCCGCGATGCGGAGAGCTTTATGAAGGCCCGCTCGCAAGTGGCGGCCGTGGTCGCCCGCGCGGCGGAGCGGGGCGGGCGGAATTTGTGAGGGGCAACGGAGTTTTCATTTCCCCGCGCACTGAGCGTGGTGCCCCTGGGTCCCCGCTTTCGCGGGGATGACGGTGTTGCCGCCTCCCGCGTTCCTCCACCAAACGTCACCCCGGAATTTGCGTCAGCAAATATCCGGGGCCCAGAGCGCTTTGCCCCTGGGTCCCCGCATTCGCGGGGATGACGATTGATCAGTCGTTTCTCCTCTCCGTCATCCCCGCGACCGCGGGGATGACGGGGTGGAGGCAATCAACTCACAACCAAAGGAACCCCACACCATGACCCTTCACGATGTCCGCTTTCCAACCTCCATCTCCCGGGGTGCGTCCGGGGGGCCGGAGCGGGTGACTGATATTGTTGTGCTCGGCTCCGGCCATGAAGAGCGCAACAGCCGCTGGGTGCATTCGCGCCGGCGTTACAATGCGGGCCTCGGCCTGCGCACACTGGGCCAGCTCCACGAGGTGATCAGCTTCTTCGAAGCGCGCCGGGGCGAGCTCTATGGCTTTCGCTGGAAAGACCATGCGGATTTCAAATCCACCAGTCCGGATCGGCCCATCAGTCCGGAAGATCAGTTCATCGCCCACACCAGTGCGGACACGAACCACTACCGGCTGGTGAAAACCTACACCTCCGGCGGGCAAGCCTATATCCGCCCCATCGCCCTGCCGGTGGCCGGAACCGTCCGCCTGGCGCTGGATGGTGCCGAGCTGACCGAAGGGGTGCACTTCACCGTTCAGCCCACCACCGGAGAGATCCTCTTCAAGGCCGAACATGTGCCCGGCGCCGGAGCAACGCTCACCGCGGGCTACGAGTTCGATGTGCCCGTGCGCTTCGACACGGATCGCCTGACCCTCAACCTCGCCGCCTTTGAAGCCGGCGAGATCCCCGACATTCCTATTGTGGAGATCAGACCATGAAGACCCTTCCCCCAGGGCTTAAGGCCCATCTGGAGAGCGCGACGACCACCTTGTGCTGGTGCTGGAAACTCACCGCCGCCGATGGCCGCACGCTCGGCTTCACCGACCATGACGAAGCCATCACCTTCGAGGGCCAGACGTATGAGGCGGCCAGCGGCCTGACCCCCTCTGAAATGCACACGAGCCTGGGCCTAGCCGTGGACAATATGGACGTCAGCGGCGCGCTGTCCTCGGCCGCACTGACGGAGAGCGATCTCGCCGCTGGCGTCTATGACAATGCCGGCGTTGAACTCTATCGGGTGAACTGGGCAAGCCCCCTGCAGCGGGTGCTCATGCGCGTGGGCAACCTGGGGGAGGTGAGCCGGTCCTCGCTTGGCTTCAGCGCGGAGATCCGCGGCCTTGCTCACCAATTGGCACAGCCGGCCGGGCGATTGTTCCAGTTCGCCTGTGATGCGGATGTGGGGGATGAGCGCTGCGGTGTGGATCTGTCCGCCCCGCGCTTTTCCACTGAGGGCCGGGTTGAGGAGGTGCTGGATAAGCGCCGCTTTACCACATCGGGCCTGGGCGGCTTTGACGATGGGTGGTTCGCCCGCGGACGCCTCAGCTTTGAGAGCGGGGAAAATGCCGGTCTCGCCATGGAGGTGAAGGTGCACAGGCAGACCGAAGAGGGCGTGCGGCTGGAGCTCTGGCGCCCCATGCCGCGGGCGGTTCTCACCGGTGACCGGTTCCGCATGACCGCCGGCTGCGACAAGCAGTTCGCCACCTGTTGCGGGAAGTTTTTCAACACGCTCAACTTCCGCGGCCATCCGCATATGCCGGGCAACGATTTTGCCGTCTCCTATCCCAACAGCGATGACGGGATCAACGATGGCGGGAGCCTGGTGACATGAGCGGGCCCCTTCAAAGAGCGGCGATCGTGGCGGAAGCCAGGTCCTGGATCGGCACGCCTTACCGACACCAGGCGAGCCTGAAAGGTGTGGGCACCGATTGCCTGGGCCTTGTGCGCGGCGTGTGGCGTGCGCTGCAGGGACCTGAGCCCGAGGCGGCCGGGCCTTACAGCGCCGATTGGGCCGAGGTGGGCGGGCGCGAACGCCTGGCCGAGGCCGCCCGGCGCCACTTGATCGAGGTGCGGCCGGAGGCCTTGCGCTCAGGCGACGTGCTGCTGTTCCGCTGGCGCCCCCATCTGCCGGCCAAGCACGCCGCGATTGCGAGCGGGCCCACACGCATGATCCACGCCCACGATGGGGCCCGGGTGTGCGAGGTCCATTTCAGCGGCTGGTGGCAGCGCCGGCTGGCCTACGTGTTCCGCTTTCCCGAAAGGCAAGAGTAATGGCGACATTGGTATTGCAAACCGCCGGCAGCCTGGTCGGCAATTCACTGGGCGGGCCCTTTGGTGCAGTGCTTGGCCGGGCCGCAGGAGCGATCGCCGGCCAGTTCATCGATCAGGCCCTGTTCGGGGCGGGGCCAAAGCGGGTCTCCGGCCCCCGGCTTACCGATCTCCACGTGCAGGGCTCCAGCGAGGGGAGCCCGATCCCGCAGGTGTTTGGCCGCGTGCGCCTGGCCGGCCAGCTCATCTGGGCCACCAGGTTCGATGAAGTGGCCACCACCAGAACCGAAAAGGCCGGCGGCAAGGGCGCACCATCGCCCGCGCGCACGGAGGTGACCGAGTACACCTACTTTGCCAACTTCGCCGTGGGTCTATGCGAGGGCGAGATCACCCGTATCGGCCGGGTGTGGGCCGACGGAAAGGAGATCGACATCACCCCGTACACCCACCGGATCTATCCGGGCTCCGAGGTCCAACTGCCCGACAGCCTGATCGAAGCCAAGCAGGGCCAAGGCAAGGCGCCGGCCTACCGGGGCCTGGCCTACGTGGTGTTTGAAGGGCTGCCGCTTGCCAAATTCGGCAACCGGCTGCCGCAGCTCTCCTTTGAGGTGTTTCGGGCGCTGGATGATGTGGAAGCGCGCATTGGTGCGGTGGCCATGATCCCGGGCCTGACCGAATTTGGCTATGACCCAAGGCCCATCACCCGCGTGGCGGGGGCGGGCAAGACGGTTCCGGAGAACACCAATGCCCTTGCCGGGCGCAGCGACTGGTCGGTGGCCGTGGATCAGCTCCAGGCCACCTGCCCGAATGTGAAGACGGTTGCCCTGGTGGTCTCCTGGTTCGGCGATGATCTGGCGTGCGGACGCTGCCGGGTGAGGCCCGGTGTGGAGAACCGTCAGAAGGTGACCCGTCCTCACACTTGGTCAGTGGCCGGCGAGACGCGCGCCACGGCCCATCTGGTGAGCCGGGTGGACGGGCGGCCCGCATTCGGCGGCACGCCCTCCGATGCGTCCGTGCGCGAAGCCCTTCGCGATCTCAAAGCACGCGGGCTGAAGGCGACGTTCTATCCGTTCCTCAACATGGACGTGCCGGGCGGGGAGGGCCAGTCGGCGTATCCCTGGCGTGGGCGCATCAGTTGCGACCCCCCGCCCGGCACCCCGGGCTCACCGGACAAGACCCATGCTGTAAGGCCGCAAGTTGCGGCCTTTTTTTCTGCCTACCGGCCCATGATCCTGCACTATGCCCGGCTCTGCCGGGATGCCGGCGGTGTGGACGCCTTCCTCATCGGTTCAGAGCTGCGCGGCCTCACAACCCTGCGCGACAGTCCGGAGCATTATCCGGTGGTGGACGAACTGGTGCGCCTGGCCCGCGAGGTGAAGCAGATCCTGCCGGAGGCGGAGATTTCCTATGGTGCCGACTGGAGCGAGTATTTCGGCCACCAGCCCCAGGATGGCTCAAACGATGTGTTCTTCCATCTGGACCCGTTGTGGGCTTCGCCCGATATCGCCTTTGTGGGGATCGACAACTATATGCCCTTGTCCGACTGGCGTGATCACCCGGGCCATGCGGATGCTCTAAACGGCGCGCGCTCGATCTATGACCGGGACTATCTTCGCGCCAATGTGCGCGGCGGCGAGGGCTTCAACTGGTACTACCGAACTGCCGAAGACCGGCGCCTGCAGCGGCGCACCGGTCTATATGATGATGCTTATGGCAAGCCCTGGGTGTTTCGCTACAAGGACCTTTCCAACTGGTGGCTGAGACCTCACTTCAACAGGCCGGGCGGCGTGGAAGCAACGCAGCCCACACCGTGGGTGCCGGAAAGCAAGCCCATCCGCTTCACAGAAGCGGGCTGCCCTGCGGTGGACAAGGGCACTAACCAGCCCAATGTCTTCAACGACGAAAAGTCCGATGAAAGCGCGCTGCCCTACTTCTCCTCAGGCGTTCGCGATGACCTGATCCAGCGCGCCTACATAGATGCGATCACCGGCTACTACAGCCAGCGCAGCGTGCGCGCCAATCCGGTGTCTGAGATCTATGGCGGGCCCATGGTGGAACCGGCCGAGATCACCTTCTGGGCTTGGGATGCCCGCCCGTTCCCGGCCTTTCCCTATCTACTGAACGTGTGGTCGGACGGGGTGAATTACGAGCGGGGCCACTGGCTCAACGGGCGTTTGGGCGCTGTGACGCTGAAAGCCGTGGTGCGCGCCATTCTCGCCCGCCATGGATTTGACGCTGCGGATGTGTCCGGCCTGTCCGGCCTGCTTGACGGTTATCTGATTGACCGGCCCATGTCCGCGCGCGATGCCCTGGACCCGCTCAGCCTTGCCTTCTTCTTTGACGGCACCGAGAGCGGGCGCAAGATCTGCTTCCGCCATAAGGACCAGCCGGCGGCGGTCACGCTTGAGGGCGATCAGCTCGCAGAGCGCGGGCGCGATGCGCCCCTGTTTGAGCGCATCCGGGCTCAGGAGACCGAATTGCCGGGCGAGGTCAGTTTGTCCTACGCGGACGGGCTGATTGATTACCGCAAGGCCGCGGTGACCGCCCGCAGGCTCTCCGGATTCAGCCGCCGCAAGGCCTCCGCCGACGTGCCCGCCGTGCTCAGCCAGGCCGGGGCCCAGGAACGGGCCGACATCTGGCTGCAGGACCTGTGGGCGGGACGTGAGCGGCTGGAGGCGGCCTTGCCCCCCAGTCTTCTGGCGCTGGAGCCGGGCGATGCGCTGGCCTTTGGCGGGGAGACCTTTACCCTTACCGAGATCTCCGACACGGCGGCGCGCGCCATCAGCGCGAGGCGCCTGGAGCGCAGTCTGTTTGGCGGCGGGGCGGAAGGCCCGGCCCG
>JANQOW010000130.1 GCA_028285595.1 Hyphomicrobiales bacterium | reverse complement strand
TTTTTCGCGCCCGCTGAGCGTCGTTGCGGGCCACTTGTGGTCGGCCAGACCAAGGCGCGCCCCGCGCCTCGTCAGCAGACGCGAAAAATCGGTCAAATGATTCAATTTGACCTCATCTCGCTCTAGTCGTCTGCCGTCAACACCTCAATCTGCTCAGCCGCCCTCACGGATATGCTGGGGCCGTTGGCGTAGCGCACCCAGCCGCGCACGCGTACGCGCTTGCCCTTAAGGCTCACAGCGGAGAAACCCTGCTTTTTGAAGCGCCGCGCCGTGCGGGCGGAAATCGTGGCGGTGAAATCAGTGCGCCAATCCTTGCCGAAATTGAGGTAGGTGAAGCGTTTGGTCTCCGCCACCGCCTGCACCTCGCCCTCAACCAGTTGGAACGTGTTTTCGCGGGAACGCAGCTTGCGCGTCGCCCAGGCCTCCAGAACGGCATTACGGTCCAGGGCGCAGAGGCCCTGTTTTGCCCGCGGCGCCCCAGCCTCAAGCTTAAGGAGTCCGCCCGTGCACGCCGCCGTGCGCTGTGATGGCCAGACCCTGGCCTGGCCTGCGCGCACCATTTCTGCTTGAACCCATTTCGGGGCCCCCTCCCCGTCCGCCGCGACAACCAATTGGACCATATGGCGGCCACGACGATCGGTGCGAAAGCCGGGTACAGCCCTAAGAGTGCCGCCGGTGACCAACGATTTAAGATGAGCCCTCGCCGCCACGGCGCTTTCTGCGGCCACGCCGTCTTTAGGATCGCGCGGCGGTGCCGGGATCGCCAGCCCGGCCAGCCTCAGCTTGGCGCCGCCCGCCAGCAAAATGACCGGGCCATCGGTAACGTCTCGCGCCATGCCGAACTGATGGCTGGCTCCCTGGATCAGGGTGTGCGCGCAGGCGACCTTCTCGGCCGCTCCAGCGCCCTGAACGCTGACGAGAAGCAAAACTGGGGCGAGAAATTGAATCAAGTTGTAGCGGATTTTTCGAACGTTCCTTCACGCGGATCTGAGAGGCTTCAGGCTAGAAGTGCTGGGAGAGCGAAAACAATGGCCAAAAATACATATGGCAATGCGCTGGCCATGCAGGCGATGGCCTCTGATGCCCAGTTGGGTTTGATGCGCCGCCGGCCACGTCGGGTTAAGCCTGTCTCGCGGCCCGTCATGGTGGTCGCCGCCATGTGCCTGGCCGTGCCGCTTGTCGGCCTCGCCATCGGGGCCGGATCGGCCATTGCGGCCGGAGACAAAGCCGCCCAAACCGCGGAAATCCGTTAACGCACCGTTAACCCTGCTGGCAGACCATGATCATTGCTCGGGGCACTGTCATGGAGCCAGCCATGTCGCTGATCGTACAACACGCACCCCTCGCCTTCGATGTGAGCGCGAAGGCTGTGATTTGCACTTCAGATCAGGTGTTGCTGCTGCGCCGCCCCAATGGCAGATGGGACCTGCCGGGTGGCGAGGTACGGCGCGACGAGCAGGTCGTTGAGGGGCTGTTGCGCGAGGTGCGCGAAGAAACCGGTCTTAGCCTTGGCCCGCTTTACCGGCTCCCGGCCATCCGGCGCCAGCGCTCGAACGGCAGGCGGTGTATCGTGGTGTTCTTCCAAAGCCTGCTTATGGACGCTCCGGCCATCTCGCTGAGCTCAGAACATCAGGCGTTTGCGTATTTTGGCTTTGATGACGTGGCGCACTTGCGCCTGAGGGCACACCACAAGAGGGCGGTCAAGGACGCCGTCTGGTCCCTCTACCCGCCGGCGCACCAGCTTATGTGGGCGCACAGCCAGATGACGGCCGCGTAGCGTCCCGACTTGGCAATGGCCACGAGGGTGAGAAACAGCCAAAAGGGCGTGCGAAAAATGCCGGCCACCACCGTTAACGGATCGGCGAAGGGCGCCCAGGACAAGAGCAGCGACCACACTCCCCATTTGCCATACCAGGCTCTGGCCCGGGCCATCTGCCGGGGGCTTGCCGGGAACCACCGGCGGCCTTGAAAGCGCTCGATCCCGAGCCCCAGCCAATAGTTGATCACAGCGCCCAACGTGTTGCCGGCCGAAGCGACGATGAAGAGCAGCCAGACCGGCGCAGCTTCAGCCGCTTGCAGCGCCCCCAGAACCACCTCCGATTGAAGCGGTAAAATGGTGGCCGCACCGAACGCCGCCGCGAACAGGCCCGCCAGTGCGGTGAGTTGCTCCAGGTTCATGTTTCCGTTTCGGCGCGCTTAAAAGGCAGGTCTCGCGGCCGAGACCTTGCGTTTCTCGGGAGCCGCAAAGCGCCGCAGTTCAGGTCGTTCGGCCATATCTGAAGGCTGCTTCAACTCAGACACCAGGCCAACGGTCTGCAATGCCCGCAGCACATGCCATCCGGGATCGAACTGATCGGGATTGAGCCCCAGCTTGGCAGATCCTGGAAAGGCATGATGGTTATTGTGCCAGCATTCACCGAAGGTGATGAGGCCCAGATGAGCCACATTGTGCCCCTGCACCGATGCGCCCTCCACATGCCAATCGCGATGGCCCTGATTGTGGGCAAAATAACCCACCAGCCAATGTCCGAAGATGGAAATCGTGACGCGGCCACACACGCCCCATGCAACCCAGCCCAGATCTCCGATCCAATAAAGCGCTAAGCCCACGGGGATCTGCTGGAGCATGGATGTGGCTTGCAGCGTTCTGTAGAAGCGGCTTTGGGTGAGCTTCTCGGGAAAATTGAATTGGGGCGGGTTTGCCAAATGGAGCTTGCAGTGGATCTGCCAAACATAGTCCACAAGAATGGGGGACTGATGGGAGAGAAACGGATGGCACTCAGGACAACGCTGCGCCCAATCTCTCGTGTCGTGGGTGTACATCATCGTGAACGGGCCGCCGAGGCCCACCAGTGTTCCCAGGTACACCAAGACCTTCTCCAGCCAGTCCGGGCAGGTGAACGCATCGTGGATCAGCTTGCGGTGCATGCCGATGGAATGACCAAGGCAGAGGGTAACAGCGCACAGACCCACGAAGACGGCGACGGCTGACCAGGAAAAATAGAGCGTTCCCAACACCGCCCAACCGGCGGCCATACCGCTCCACCACAGTGATTTCAGCGGGCTCCAGCGAACCTGGCCCTGAACCGGGTGCGCCGTACGCGCAAAATCGATGCGGTGGAACACCCCTGGCGCATAGTCAGCCATGTGTCTGCTCCCTCAAGATGACGGTGTCGGTCAAATATTGTGCCGCCTTGTTCATGGCGTAGCGCTGCAGCGGCGCGAAGTACCAAACCGGGTCCAGCTTGCGCTCGTAGCGCAGCTTCAAGGACACCTCTGTGCCGCCATCTTCAAGCTCGATGAACTCCACGCGCGTGCCCTGAATGGTCATGTAGCCGGACAGATAGGACGTGTTCCCGACAATCGTTGTCTCCACATGATCATGGCCCACCGCATCAATGCGCAGCGTCAGGGCGCCCTTATGGATGTTTGTGAAAAACCACCGCTTATAGACAAAATCCAAGACATGAACGTCGCCCGGCTTCAACGAACCGGCGCTGACTTTTATGGGCAGCGGGAAAACGGTGAGAAACCAGTGACGCGGCTGATCGAAGCGGATGGGCTGCGCCATGTTTGTTTTAAGTTGCGCGATGGTCTGATGGGTGACGGCGCGATAGGTGGTTTCATTTTGCCGGTCCAAGGTGGTTGCCGCCGTCAAACCCTCCGCACTCAAAATCAGCGCGAGCACAGGCAGCGTTGCCGCCATCGCCTTGTTGCCCTTGCGGGTTTTCAGCTTGAAAATCTGCCGGTTGATGTAAAAGGCGATCCCCACAGCCAGATAGTAAATCGGTGCTGCAAAGATGAAGCACAAAAAGCCCTCAAACAGCACCAGCGCTGTGAAACAGAGGACCAGCGTCGCCTCGCCCACATGGCCGCGCCAAACCACGCGGCGCTTGGGCGTGTCCGTCCAGAACAGCGCCGTGGAGGCGATCATGGGCAGACCAACATAGAACGCGGCCACCTGGTTGAGGCCGGCCTGGATGAGCACCCGCGCAAGGAGCGCCGTGACGACGGTCACCGCTAGAATGACCCAGGGCCTCATTTCTCGGACCCTTCTTCTGATCTGTCGGCGACCGCATCGGGATTATCAAGCTTGCGCTCCTTGGCGATCGCCCTCGCATCAGGACAGAACGGCGTCAGAAAGCCGTAGAGCGTGTTCGCGATGTTGTCGGCCGCCAAATAGTAGATCACGTGCTGTCCCCGCTTCTGCTGGCGGATCAGCTCGGCCTCGCGCAGCACGGACAGATGCTTGGAGATGGAGGGCAGCTCCATGTCGAAATGCTTGGCAATCTCACCCACCGTCATGGGGCCGCCGGCCAGATGGTTCAAGATTCTCCGGCGCGGCTCTGAAACCAAGGCTTTGAAGACATCACCCATAGATACTTTCCTAATAAGGAAAATACGAAAATGCAAGAGTCACACCTGAAACTCGCTCATTTTGGTAAATGTTGTGCTTAGAGCGAGATGAGGTCTACGGCTCTGCGGTGACGGGTCCCACGCTGAAGGGCGCCTCGCCGTCCGCGCTCACGCCCTGATAGCGCGGCAGCGTGTCGGCCACTTCCATCCAGGATATGCGCTCGCCATAGCGGGTGTGCTCTTGGGGTTTGAAGCGCTCCGGGTCATCCAACGTGCTGATGTGGAACTCGATGATTTTGTCGCCTGTGGATGGGATGATGCCTTCCCAGGTGAGCGAGGTGCCGCAGTTTGCGCAAAAGGCGCGTTCTGCGCGCGGTGAGGAGCGGTAAAGCGTTCGGGGCTCACCCTCAAAGCGCACTTGCTCTGCGGTGACCCCCACAAAGGCCACCAAAGGCGCGCCTGTGTGCCGACGGCAACTCTCGCAGTGGCAATAGCCCACATCACGCACCTCGCCATAGGCTTTAAAGCGCACCGCGCCGCACATGCAGCCGCCGGTGAACGTCGGTTCACGCGCGCCCGTCATCACGCCTCTGCGGCCGGCGGCTCAAGAGCTTCCACGGCCCGGGCCGCCAAGCTGCGACCGGCCTGCTGCATGGTCAGGTAGGTCTCATCGGCGCCGGCTTCGGCAATCCTGGCCACGTGTTCCGCGTAGAGTGCGTGGCTGACGATCGGTCCGGTGAAGCCTTGCGCCCGCAGAGTGCGTGCGGCGATCAGCTTGGCTTCGATATCATCCATCGCCAGGACCGCCGCCTCGATCTGGCTCAAGTCCACGGAGTTCCAGAAGTTGATATCTTCCGCATCGGCAAAGATCACATTGCGACCGGCCTCCATATGGCCTTGCGCCTTGTAGGTGTCAGCATCCAGCCCCACGGGCCGTTTGCCGTCTTCTTCTAACGCCTCGTAGGCGGCCAGGCCGGTGCGCCCCATGCCGAAAACGATCACATTGGCATCGCCCAGCTCTTGAGGCACTTCGTCCGGGTGCCGCGTTGCGCGCTCAAACCGCGCCAAAGTGTGCTGCAGCCTCTCATACAGCGGGTGGGCAAAGCGGTTCACGGGAGCGGCGATCACGAACGACACGGAGACCGCGATGGCGAGCGGTACCAGAAACTCCTGAGCTGCCGGAATGCCCGCCGCCACGATCAGGCCGAACTCGCTATAGGCGGTGAGCGACACAGCGGCCAGAAACGAGGTGCGGGCCCTCAGCTTGAAGCCCACCAGAAGGAAGAAGAACAAGATGCCTTTGAGGGGCAACAGAACACCGAGCACGATGGCGAAGATAAGCGAGTCCCAATCCGGCAGGCCGGACATGCCGATGGAGAGAAAGAAGCCGATCAGGAAGACCTCTTTTAAGGACCAGAGCGAATCGGACAGTTCGCTGGCGCGCGGGTGGGTCGACAGCAATAGGCCCATGACCAGCGCACCGATCTCCCCTTTCAGGCCGATCATCTGGAAACCGACCCCGCCGATGATAAAGCTGAGCGCCATGCCCAAAAGCACCAGCACTTCGTCATGGCCCACCAGATCAAGCATCTTAAAGAGAACAGGACGCAGCAGAGGCGTTGCGAAGATGAGCAACGCCCAGGGCCCCGGCAACTTGCCGGCAAAAATGGCCAGCACCACAAGCGCGATGATATCCTGCACGATCAGAATGCCGATCGATGTGCGGCCATGGAAAATGCCGAGCTCGCGTTTGACCTCCAGCATTTTGGCAGCGAGCACGGTTGAGGAGAACGCCAACGCGATCCCGATTAAGAGCGCGACCGTCCAGTCATCGGTAAACAGCAGCCAGGCTATGGGGGTGAACAGCGCTATGGAGAGGATGAAATGGAGAATCGCGCCGCCAACAACGTGAGGCTCGCCAATCTGTTTCAGTTTCAGTTTCAGCCCGATTGTGAAGAGGAGCAGCAGGACGCCGAAGTTCGCCAGATATTCCAAAATCGGCCCCGTGGCCGTCGGCATCCCAAAGCGCGGCCCGAGAGCATTGATGACGAACCCGGCGCCGAGAAATCCCACAAGCGGCGGCAGGCCCACCTGCCGCGCCAAAACGCCGAAAACAAAGGCGGCTCCTACCGCAAAGACTTCAAAGGCCATCGTGTTCCCCATAAGCATCTGGCCGCCACCACCGCAGCTCATGGGGAAGAGTATGGCACACGAACCGGCCCACGAACACCTCACGCCTGAACGTGCTGACATGTGCTGGTTTCAACTGACGCGCCCCCTCCCCCGCGTCCCTGCGAAAGCAGGGACCTTCTGAGCCAAGAGATCGGTCAGAGCCATGGACCCCTGCTTTCGCAGGGGAGCGGCAAAACCGTCATCCCGGAATTTTGCGCCAGCAAAATATCCGGGACCCAGGAGCGATGGAGATCGGTGGCCCCTGGGTCCCCGCTTTCGCGGGGATGACGGGAAGAAAAGGGTGATAACGGAGTTGGCGTGCCACCAATAGTGGGCTAATATTCTTGAAAAAAGTCCTTGACAGGGAATGGTGATGTTCCCTATACGTTCCCCACTGCCCCACACCAGGGGATGCGTCCGGAAGCGTCGTTCGCGTGGTGAGGCAGGCGGTGCTCAAGGGGAAGCTGTCCGGACGCGGCAGGGAAGCCTTGGGAGGCCACCGGGAGAGCCCCATCCGTTTAACACCCCAAGGCGGGATGCGGATGCACCTTTCAACAGGGCATGTGGTCACTCACAAGCGCACTCCCGGTAAAATTGAGCTGCTACTGAAGTGGACGATGCAGCTGACGGCCATCCGGCGGTGTGTCTGAACCGTCTTTTGAGGAGGTCGTCGCCCCTGGTCTGACACACCAGGGGGCAAGGCCAAAAGTCACCGTACGCGGGCCGGCTACGGCCGCCATATGATTTACGCGTTAAAGAAAGCGGACCCGACCCGGCCCGCGTCCCCACCCTGCGAGGTGGGCGTATTGTTGGAGAAACCCGGAGAGCAGGAGAGCCCGTCCGGCGCTTTGCCGCGCGCGGGCCCACTTAACACCCGGCGCCAAATCCCGTCATCCCGGAATTTTGC
>JANQOW010000129.1 GCA_028285595.1 Hyphomicrobiales bacterium | reverse complement strand
TTTTTCGCGCCCGCTGAGCGTCGTTGCGGGCCACTTGTGGTCGGCCAGACCAAGGCGCGCCCCGCGCCTCGTCAGCAGACGCGAAAAATCGGTCAAATGGTTCAATTTGACCTCATCTCGCTCTAGCCCCGCAACTGCCCGGCCGTCTCCTCGGTGACCGTAAACACGGCGGCAGGCTCCGACACACCGCGCACCTCAATGCGGCCGATCTCGTGGAACGGCACCTGCGGCAGGTGGGAGACCGTGGTGCTGTCCACCATGATCTGGGTGCCGTGCTCCTTGTTCAGGGTCTCCAGCCGGGCGGAGAGATTGACCGCCTCGCCGTACAGCGAATAGGTCTGGCGACCCCCGCCGCCCACGCTTCCCGCGATCACTTGCCCGGTGGCGATGCCTGCGCGGATCGAGAGCTGCTGATCGTTGAAGCGCCTCGCCCCGGTCATATCCACAATCTCCAAAGCGGCACGCACCGCCTTTAAGGCATGGTCGGGGTCCTTGGCCGGCAGATTGAATGTGGCCATGATCCCATCGCCTATGAACTGGGTCACCACGCCATCATGCCGGTTGATGATCGTGGTGGCTTCATCGAAGAAGGCGTTGAGCACGCCCACCACCCGGCGCGGCCCGCTGGCTTCGGTCATGGACGTGAAGCCGGCCACATCCATAAACACCACCGTTGCCGTCCCCTCCACAGGCTCCAGCAGTCCGCGATCTGAAATCAGCGCATCGGCAATGGTCTTGGGCACATATTGGCCAAACACATCGGAGAGCGTGCGCTGCTCTTCAGCCAGTTCCAGTTGGCGGCGCACAGTGCGCCGTGCCCGCCACATCACGGCGGCAATCAAGGCCGCCACCAGAAAATACGCCAGAGATTCCTGGATGCGGCTGCCTGTGCCCACGAAATTCGGGCTGAGGAAAATGGATAAGAAGTGCTCGGTGCTGGGATTGGGTCCAATGTCGCGCCACTGCAGCGTCTCCGGCATGTCTCGGATGGCATAAAAGAAGGCGCTGAGCCAGCCGGCCACCACGGCCACGCCGGACCACAGCACCAGGCCCGGCGAAAAGCTGAAGGCAGCCACCGCCATGATGAGAAAATAGAAGGGAAAGACCGCGTTGCGGAACAAGATCGCCTGCGGCACCTCCACCGTGTCGAAGATCGGCTGCGTCGCCATCAGGTACGACAAGATGGCGATGTCGAGGGTGAGGAACACATACTTGATCCAAGGCCGGTCATAGCGCGAGCCGATCAGCAGATAATGGATCAGGCCAAGCCCGGCAAAGCCCGCAATCCCAAGGCCGAGCATAAGGGAGTGCTCCAGATCGGCCCGGCGCGAAATGACCAGAAACGCGCCGAGCAAGAGCAAGGCGCCCCAGCGGCACTTGATGGCAATGCGCAGGCCCGCCTGCTCGGCCTCCGTAAAGGTCTGCGCAAGATAATCATGTTGCCCGGCCGTTTGGTCTGCCATGCCATGCTCGTTCTAAGCTTCGAAGCTTGAGACCATATCTCATGGGAACAGCCAGACAAATCAAACCTGGGCGATCAACCGTCTAGAGCAACCCAAGTTCTGCCAACTCACTGCGCATTTCCGGCGGCATGTCCGCCTTGGCTGCAGCCCGCGGGAGATCGGCAGGGGCATCATCCACATCAAAATAGCGCCAACCTTGAAACGCGCGGCGTGGAATGGGGCGCACCGGCACCAGATCCTTATGCAGGATGATCCGGCAGCGGTTGATGTTCTCCTCGTCCACGAACTCTTCCAAGTCCGTCACGAGTTGACGGCACAAGATCATGCCCTTGATGACCCAGAAGATGGACCCACCATCCAAGACCTCGTCACGGCGCCTCGGGCGCATGCGCGTGGTGTGAAACAGCCGGCCGACCTGTTTCAGCCGGAAAGCCTGCCAATCGGCGAGACTTTCCACACTTTCAGAGCCAACGCTGAGTTTCAGAAGATGCACTGTCATGACACCATAAGTGTAATGATCTGAGGACCCGATTTAAAGCTGCGAGGGCCCAGCGCTTGTGGATTACTCTTGCGGCTCCAGCACCACGAGCACCTGGCCTTCCTCCACCTGATCGCCCTCAGCCGCGTTCACCTCCTTCACCACCGCGCTCAGCCCGGCGGTCAGGGTGTGTTCCATCTTCATGGCTTCCAGAATGACCACCGGCGCGCCTGAGACAATCTTCTGACCCTCGCGCGCCTGCAGACCTATAATCCGGCCCGACATGGGCGCGCGGATAAGATTACCGCCGGCGCCCGCCCCTTCTTCGCGGGCGGTCAGATCCTGGAACTCGGCCTCCATCATCACCCGGTCATTGGTGACGATCATCAGCTTGTCCTGGTCCGGCACCCGAAGGCAGCTGGCCTCCAGGGCGGCATCCTTGTAGATGGCGGTGAGGCTGCCGTTATCCAGCGCAACGTCCTCAACCAGCATGTCGAAGGCCTCTTCGGCCGTGGAGACCGATAGACGCGTGGTCTGGCCCCATTCGATGGCGGCAACCGTCTCCACGCCGTCCAGCACCAAATGCAAGCGCTCGCGCCGGGAGAGACCGGCAAAGCTCCAGCCCGAGGCGAGATCCCACGGGCTGGCCGCACCCCCCTGGTGCTGGCGCAGCCGGCAGATGCAGTCATAGGCGGAAAGCACCGCGGCCGCGATCGCGCGCTCTTTCCAAATGGGCGGCACAATGTCCTTCCAGTGCGTTTCAATGAACCCGGTGTCCAGGTCCGCCTCTGCAAAGGCGGAATGCTCCAACAGCCCGGTCAGGAAGGCAAGATTTGTGCGCAGGCCGATCACCTCGGTGCCGCGCAATCCTTGGACCAAACGCTGAATGGCCTCCGCCCGGGTGCTGCCGTGGGCGATGACCTTGGCAATCATGGGATCGTAGAACGGGCTGATCTCAGCCCCCTCCGCCACACCGGTGTCCACGCGCAGGCCCTGAATCTGCTGAGGCCAGGACAGGCGCAACAACCGGCCCGCCTGAGGCAGAAACCCGTTGAGCGGGTCTTCGGCATAAAGCCGCGCCTCAACCGCATGGCCTCCGATGGTCAGATCGCTCTGGGAAAAGCGCAAAGGTTCGCCGAACGCGGCCCGGAACTGCTGCTCCACCAGGTCCGTGCCGGTGATCATTTCGGTCACCGGGTGTTCCACCTGGAGACGGGTGTTCATTTCCATGAAGAAGAAGCCGTCCGGGCGCAGGCCCCGGGAGGTGTCGACGATGAACTCCACCGTGCCTGCCCCTTCATAGCCCACAGCCTTGGCCGCCAGAACCGCCGCCTCGCCCATGGCGCTGCGCATTTCGTCCGTCATGCCCGGCGCCGGGGCTTCCTCGATCACCTTCTGGTGGCGCCGCTGCAATGAACAATCGCGTTCAAACAGGTGGACCGCGTGTCCATGAGCATCGGCAAACACCTGCACCTCGATGTGCCTCGGCTTTTCAACGAACTTTTCGATCAACACCCGGTCATCGCCAAACGAGGCCTTGGCTTCACGGCGGCAGGACTCAAGCGCGGCGGCAAACTCCCGCGAGCGGGCCACTTTGCGCATACCCTTGCCCCCACCGCCCGCCACGGCCTTGATGAGAACGGGATATCCGATCTTGTCGGCCTCCAGTTCCAGGAACTTGGCGCCCTGGCTGTCGCCCATATAGCCCGGGACAACCGGAACGCCGGCTTCGGCCATCAGCGCCTTGGCCGCATCTTTGAGCCCCATGGCCCGGATGGCTTCTGCGGGCGGGCCGATAAACTTGACGCCGGATGCAGCACATTTGGCGGCAAACTCAGCATTCTCCGAGAGGAAGCCATAGCCTGGGTGGATGCATTGAGCGGCCGTGTCGGCAGCAACCTGCAAGATTTTGGCCTGATCCAGATAGCTTTGTGAGGCGTCGGCGGGTCCGATCAGATGGGCCTCGTCGGCAAGCTGCACATGCAGCGCATCTGCATCCGGTTCTGAATAGACGGCAATGGTGCGCATGCCCATCCGCTTGGCAGTGCGGATGATCCGGCAGGCGATTTCACCTCTGTTGGCAATAAGGACGGAAGAGAACATGTACTCAGTGCTGAAAGTCCGTTGAGAAAACGTGCGTTCCTCTCCTGTATTTCAGATCTCGTTCAAAAACGCCAGCACTGCGCTGGTGAACACATCATTCTTGTCACCCGCCACCATATGTCCGGCCTCGCTCACATCGGCCACCTTGGCGTGGGGCGCCAGTTCCAGGAATTCCGCCACCATCTCATCGTCCACCAGCTCAGATTGCCGGCCGCGCACCAGCATTAAAGGCACGGAAATGGCGCGCACGGCGTCTTCAAGCTGCTTTTGCAGCTCGCCGCGCGCCTCCGGTGTGCCGTGGCGCCGGCGCGAATCGAGAAACCGCGGGTCCCAGTGCCAGCGGTAGCGTCCGTCTTCGCCTTGGCGCAGGTTCTTGGCCAGGCCTGATGTGTCCGTGCGCCGCGGCCTGTTGGGCAGGTAGCGCGCAATCGCGTCAGCCGCCTCTTCCAGGCTGGCAAAGCCATCTTCGGCCCGTTCACTCATGAAGCCCAGAATCTTCACCACGCCGGCAAGCTTGAGCCGCGGCGTCACATCCACCAGAATGATGGCAGAGAGCACCTCCCGCGCACTTTCCCCTTCTGCCAGCATGCCCGCGATGCCGCCAAGAGATGCGCCCACCAGGACGGGCCGACTGCCATAACGCTCAGTAATCTGATCAGAAACCGCCTTTAAGTCCTCAGAAAACGCGAGAAAATCGTAATCGCCGTCGTCTGCCCAGGCGCTGTCCCCGTGGCCGCGCTGGTCCATTGTGATGGCGGTCCAACCGTTTTCAGCCAACAGGTTTGAGCTGCCCCGCCAGGAATGGCGTGTTTGCCCGCCCCCATGCACCATGAGCACGATCCCGCGCCCAGGGGTTTGGGTGGACGGGTGGAGGTCGGCCGCTATTGCGTTGCCGTCGCGGCCCTCAAAGCTGATGCGCTCGCGCGCAAGATCGGCTGTTTTGGCATCCATATCAGGTCAGGAGGTCAGGTTTACGTGCACGTCATCTTGAGCCATGTTTCTCCAAGAAACGCAAGACGCCTTCCTTGAAAACCCTATCGCCCACCGCGCGCATATGGTCGCGCTTGGGGATGGGCAAGGCTTCTGCGTCATCGATCGCCTCCACCAGCGGCGCGATGTCGCCAGCCACATCATCTTCCGTGCCGGCCGCCACCAGAACGGGGCAAGAGATGGCCCCGAGCTCCTCGGTGGAGATTTTCTGGCGGGACGCCATGATGCAGAACGCCAAGGCCTCAAGGTCTCCGCCGGTGCGTTCCGCGAAGATACGGAAGGCCCGCGCCTGGGGGTCGCCCACATCATCCAAAGACGGGGCCCTTAAACCAGCGGCGATCTCCGGCTCTCCGCCCACCCCTTTGATCATGTTTTCCGCCAGGCCCGCCAAAATCGCCGTGTGGACCAGGTGACCGGATTGGATGGCCAGGAGCGCGGTGACGCGCGCGCCCATGGAATAGCCCATGACGGGAACCGGCGGCAGGTCCAGATGGGTAATCAGATTGGCCGTATCCTTCGCCATGAGCGGGGCGCGGTAGAGCTCGGACTGGTAGAGTTTTTCGCTGCGGCCATGTCCGCGATGATCAAAGGAAATGACCCGGTGTCCGTCCTCCACCAGGGTTTTCACCCACAAAGGCTCATACCAGTTGGCCAATGCACTGGAGGCAAAGCCATGCACCAAAACGATGGGCGCACCGGTGCCCTCCTCATAATAGGCGATCTCAACACCGTCCGATGAAAAGGTCTTTGTGGCACTCTGCATTGTTTTCCCCTCGCCCGCTTTGTTTCTTATTGAAGATATGCTAATCGCCAGCTATCGCAAGGATCTGTTCGGCAACGCAGCCGAAAGCGGGAGCACGCACATAATGGCTAACACAGGCACGCCCATTTTTCACAACGACGCCGGGGTTGATAAAATCTACGTGGGCAGCAAACAGTTCCAGTGCATGGGCGCCAAGCCGCCTTTTGACCATCCGCACATCTATCTGGATATGGGCGACGATAATGAGATCGTTTGCCCCTACTGCTCAACGCTCTACGTGTATGATCCCACCCTGGCGTGGAACGAATCGAGACCCGCTGAAGCAGCGCTCGTGGACTAGTGGCCGAGAGCCCATCGATAACAATCAGATCCTACCGTCCGGACGACGATGACGCTTTGCTGGGCCTTGTGCAAGAATTGCAGGGCCATGAACGGGCCCTTGAGCCGCTGATGATCCCGGAAGACGAGATCGGGCTGGAGTACCTCGCCCGGTTACACGCGCAGATCAAAGCGCATGGCGGCGACATTCTCATCGCCGATGACGCGGGCAAGCCGGTTGGCTATGCCGCGCTTTACCTCAACGTTCCAAGCGATGACGAGGATGAGGTCCCCTACACCTACGCCTCGGTGGCCGATGTGTCCGTCACAGCCAGCCACCGCCGCAGGGGCCTCGGCAAACGTTTGCTGGCGGCGTGTGAGGCAGAAGCCCGCAAGGCCGGGGCGGAACGCTTGAGGATCATCGTGCTCTCCCAGAACCGGGGGGCGCGCACCCTTTATGCGGCATTCGGTTTCCAGGAACGGGTCACGGAGATGGAAAAAGCCCTGAAATAGTGGAATAACATCAGCAATAACCTAAACATCGCCCTAGGGAGGAGATAAGAAGAAGATGCGACTAGAAAACAAGGTTGCCATCGTTACCGGAGCAGCATCAGGTTTTGGCGAAGGCATTGCCCGGCGCTATGCCCAGGAAGGCTGTGCCGTGATCGCTGCGGACATCAATGATGAAGCCTGCGAAGCCGTGGCCTCGGCGATCAACGATGCCGGCGGCCGGGCCCAAGCGGTCCATTGCGATGTGACCGTCCGGTCCGATGTGGCCAATGCGGTTGCACGCGCCCAGTCCACCTTCGGCCCTCTCACCACCATGGTCAACAATGCCGGCATGCCCCAGCGGGCCCAAACCATGTTGGACGTGGACGAGGACACGTTTGACAAGATTTTTGCCGTCAACGTGAAGAGCATCTACCTGGCCGCCCTGGAATGCGTGCCGCCGCTGAAGGAAAATGGTGGCGGGACCATCATCAACACCGCCTCCACGGCGGCCTTGAGCCCGCGGCCCAACCTCACCTGGTACAACGGCTCCAAGGGGGCCGCCGTCACCCTGACGAAATCAATGGCCGTGGAACTGGCGCCGGAGAACATTCGCGTCAACGCCCTTTGCCCCGTGGCCGGGGAAACCCCCATGCTGGGCGAGTTCCTGGGCGGCAAGGTCACCAATGAGATGCATGACAAGTTTGTGGCGACCGTCCCCATTGGGCGCCTCTCCACCCCGTCCGATATCGCCAATGCAGCCCTGTTCCTGGCCTCCGATGAGGCAGAATTTATCACCGGCGTGGCACTGGAGGTCGACGGCGGTCGCTGCATCTAATATAGTCGGTTTGTGTCTAAAGAGGGCGGCATCTGAGCACGAGGAGTATTGCCGTGATCCGCAACATCTTACTTGGGCTGAGCGCGCTGGGCCTGCTGCTGGCCGTGCCGGCAGAACCACGCGCGGAAAACAACACGTTTCTGGACCAGTTCCGCTACAATCCTGAGTTCGACAAGCCGAAGTACAAGAAGTATCAACGGCCGGCAGAACGCAGGATCGGAAACTTCGGATCCACCAACAATTCGTTCAGCGGATCAGGAGACAGCGGCCTTTACTTTGAGCGGCGGCGCATTACGCAGCCCGGTGACATTGGCCTGAAGCGCGAAGACCAGAACACCCAGATCAACCTGCGCATCAGGTTCTAGCCGCACCAAAGGCTCACAACCACTTCATGCTCATGAAACCGGAGACCACCCAAGCACATGCGCCTTTGGTTTGGGTGCTGCAGACGGCGCGCGCCGGCGACAGCGCTCAGGCCCGCGCGCTCGCAGAAGCGTTGGGCTGGCCCTATGTGCTGAAGAGCCTTCGGTTCAATGCCCTCTTCCACGTGCCCAACCGCCTCCTGGGATCCACCCTCGTCTCGCTCACCCCGGAGACGCGCAAAGCCTTAAGCCCTCCCTGGCCCGACCTGGTGATCGGGGTTGCCCGGCGGACCGTGCCGGCTGCCCGCTGGATCCAGGCCCAGGCCGGTGGCCACACCAAGCTGGTGCAGCTCGGGCGCCCCAGGCTTGATCCGGCCCACTTTGATCTGGTGATCAGCACGCCGCAATATGGCCTTCCGGTCCGCAGCAACGTTCTCAACCTGCCGGTGCCCATCCATGCGCCCATCGCGCCCACCGAGACCGATCTTGGCTATTGGACCGAGCACTTGGGTCACCTGCCCCGGCCTTGGACCGCGGTTATCCTCGGCGGCGCGCCCTGGCCGTTCCGGTTTGATCAAGCCGTGTTGCAAGACCTGGCGGCGCGTCTCAATTCTTTGACCAAGGGTGAAGGGAGCTGCATCATCTGCAGTTCGCCCAGAACACCTGAGGGGTCTCCGGATGCCTTGGCTGGCCTGGTCAAGATGCAGAGTTTCGCCCACACTTGGGCACCCGACGTCCCGAACCCTTACCGGTCGGTCCTTCAGCTGGCCGACCAGCTCGTGGTCTCCGGCGACAGTGCCTCCATGCTGGGGGAAGCCTGTTCCACAGGAAAACCGGTCTACATCTTTGATCTGCCGAACCGGCCCCTGTCACGCGCCACCGCCAGCGTGGGCCGCGCGCTCTCGCGCACCGGCCTGATCCACCTCCCGCGCGATATGCGGGCCCTTCACGCCAAACTCACCGAGCAGGGCAATGCTCAGGTGCTGGGGGCGGAAAGCAAAGCCCCGCACACCCGCCTGCCAAACCAGCTCACCACGGCAAGCACACGGGTCAAGACACTCTTTGAGGGTGGCTGAGAAACCGGCTCGCGGCTCTCACAGATTGCGGCGCGTTTCAGCGCCCGCATAGAGGATCTCTGCCCACTGGGCATTGTTGCGGTCCCGCCAGGCAATGGCGTCCGGAGCCATGGAGGCAGAAGGCCGCGGGGCCAGATCGAAATGTCCAAAACGGTCCTCGCCCCGGGCAAGCTGGGCCATGGTGGGCGAGATCACCTGATGCATATCCGGCTTCATATAGGGCTGGATGGTAAAGCCTATGCGCCGGTCTTTGCTCCGGTTGGGCTTGGAGCCGTGGATCGTGCGCATGTGATGAAACGAACACTGACCGGGCTCCAGGACCAGATCCACCGCCTTGTCTTCGTCCACATCCACTATGGTTTGCCCGCGCGTGAGGATATTGTCTTCGCCGAACATGTCCTTGTGCTCAGCGACGCCGCCTTTGTGCGTGCCCGGGATCATGGTCATGCACCCGTTTTCCACCGTGCTGGGCGTGAGCGCAATCCACGCACTCACCGCCACGTCGTGGGGCTCAAGCCCCATATAGCGGCAATCCTGGTGCCAGCTCACAAAGCCGTCGTTTTCGGGCTCTTTGATGAACAACACGCTGCCGTAAGCCAGGATGTCGGGCCCGATCAGATCCTCCACCGCATCAAGCAGGCGGGGATGGTGCACCATCCGGTCCAGAACCATGAGATTAAGATGCGCGTTGTTGCGCCCTGATCCTTCAAAGGCTTCCGGCCACCGGGCTTCCGCCGCCTCAAGTTCACCGCGCAACGCGCCCGCTTCTTCGGCTGAGAACAGCGTGATGGGTGAGAGAAATCCGTCCTCGTGATAGGAGGCAATCTGGGCGTCGGTTAAAAGCTTCGGCATGAAATCCTCATCGCCCGCCCACCATCGGGGAGCAAGAGAATTTATCTCACCTTGTCGCTTTGGCTTCAACTAGCTCCTGGAACGCGGCAACGTGGGCCACGGCGGGTTTGCTCAGATAAGGAAAGCTCTCGGCAAATTCCGGGTAGTGCGAGCGCATGGTGGCATTGGCCTCAAACACCACGATCTGCCCATTGGGCAGAAAGCTGAAGTCCACGCCGAAATAGTCCAACCCGTTGGCCTCGGCCAGGGTGTGCATCATGCGATCAATCTGCTTGCGCCGGTCACTGGTGTCATCACCAAGGAACGCTTGCTCCTCGTCTTGCAGGCTCGGCCGCTCCGCCATGGTGCCCAGGCGGCTGGCGGCACTGTGCACCTTCCAATGGGCGTGCACGAACAGGTGGTTGGGCACCACTTTCCCGCCAATCCACCAGCACCGGTACTTGCGGTACCAGGCATCTTCTGAGCGGAACTCATGAAACTCCGTCAGGTAGCTCTCTTCCAAAATATACTTGGCCTTGGTGAAATCCTTGGCCGTCTCGTACTTCTCCAGGCCCTCGCCGGTTTGGCTGCCGACAGGGCGAAGCAGCAAGGGGAAACGCAGATCCAGTTCGCCAAGAACATCAGAGCGGTCGCGCCTGGCGGCGATCCGGTGGGTCTTTGGGACCACAAACTCCGTCTCATCAGCGAAGGTGTGGGCAAGCCAGTCCCGCGTGTTCTGCAGGCACTTGGCCGGATGGTTGATGACGGTCTCGGCGGTCTCGGCCAGAACCTCAAGCTCCGGTCCAAACACATCCGCATCTGAGATTGCGTTGAGAAGCACATCAAACCCGCCGAGCTCGTAGCCGGACAGGCCGTCACAAAACACAAACACATTGCCATAATCGGCACGGGCAAACAGATGCTGGCTCTCAGAATGGCCGACCGGCAGAGTAAATCCGCCCATCTCAAAGCTCAGATCAGCCGAGCCCACACACATCAAAGTCCCGACCCTCATGAGGCCGGGCTCGCGGGCCGCTTGGATCCGGTGCATGGGCCGGCGCTTCACAAACTCGCGGAAGCCGTCCGTGGCGGCACGTGCGCCCTCAAGCTTCTGCACCACAGCCGCTTCGGCCAGGTGTGCCTTTAGGCTCAGCGGGTCACATTGTCTGAGCCAGGTCAAAAGACCGTCGGCGCTTGCGATGCGCTCGTCTTCCAGACAGGCGAGCCCGCGGGTGTAGAGGGTTTTGAGCAATTGTGGCCGGGCGCTGCGGTCAAGCGATTGCATGATCTCATCACGCAGGCGCGCCGCATCATCCTCATCGCCGCGGGCATAAGCTTCCTCAAGCACGGCCACTGCATCGGCGAGCGAAACGTTGGCCCGCTGGGCGTTCTCATCCGACAGCTCGAACTGCTCTTTTTGAGATACGGTAGTCTTTGCCATAAACAGCAATCTATACGTGGCGTATTTAACTGGCGATTAATTCACCAGCTCGTGTTTGAACAAGTATACCATGAGTCTTTTGCTGATGGCGAACGCCCGCCGAGCTTTGCCCTCAGCTTACCAATGCCAGATTGGGCAGTGTGCTGTTCTCGTTGCACCGCGTATTGGCGATGACGAAAGCTGATTTCACCAGCACGTCGGCCGTTACGGGCTTGGAGAACAGATAGCCTTGCAGCTCTTCGCAGCCACTGTCTTTCAACATCTTGGCCTGCTCTTCGGTTTCCACCCCTTCGGCGGTGACACTCAGACCCAGGGCGCCGCCCAGTTCGATCATCTTGGCCACAAGGTCCCGCGATTCCGGGCTTTCGCTCATCTGGTCCACAAAGCTCCGGTCGATCTTGATGCGATCCAAACGGAAGTCCCTCAGATAGGACATGCTGGAGTAGCCGGTGCCGAAATCATCCAGTGCAATCCGCACGCCGATTTCGCGCAGGCGCCGGATTGTCTCCGCCGTGTCGTCCGGGTTGGAGATGAACACACCTTCGGTGATTTCAAGCTCCAGCCTGTTGGGATCAAACCCGGTTTCCTTCAGGATCGTCTCCACCCGCTGCACAAAGTCCTCCCGGCGGAACTGGATCGGTGACACGTTCACCGCCAGTTTGATGGGATCCAGCGGGCCAATGTCGATGCACGCGCGGCGCAGCACGAAGTCGCCGATCTCATTGATGAGGCCGATTTCCTCAGCTACGGGAATGAACTCTGCCGGTGACACGGCGCCCTTGCTCGGGTGCGTCCAGCGGATCAAAGCCTCCACCCCATGCAGCGAGTTTCCGTTTTCGGACACCAAGGGCTGATACGCCAGATAGAAGTCATCCTTGGCAGCCGCCTGGCGCACATCGGCCTCCAGAATCTTGCGCGACCGCAACGCTTCGGCCATCTCAGGGTCAAACACCTGGAGCCGGTTGCGACCGTTGGCTTTGGCCTGCAGCAAGGCAAGATCAGCACGGCGCAGCGCTTCTTTGGCTTCCACCGTGCCGCCTTTCACCACAGCCGCACCGATGGAGACATTGGTGTAGATGGGCTTGCCATTATATTCGATCGGCTCGCTCATGGCGTCAAACACGCGGTTTGCGATCAGCTCAACCGCGCGGGAACTTTTGACCTCGGTGGCCACCACGGCAAACTCATCGCCCGACAGGCGGGCCACAATGTCCTCACACCGCACCACACCCCGAATGCGCTGACCAAACGTGATGATGGCCCGGTCGCCTGCTTCGTGGCCATAGCAGTCGTTGATGGCTTTGAACTGATCCAGGTCGAAATACATCACCGCCACGTTGGTGCCGTGGCGGGAGGCCCGGGACAGTTCCTTGACCAGTTGCAGATCAAACTGACGCCGGTTGGGCAATCCGGTCAGAACGTCCTCAAACGCCAGCTCTCCATACCGTTCCTTGTCCTTAAGGGAGCCGTTGACCAATCGGGCCGCCAGGTAGAGCGCAAAGGCGCCAATGGCCAAGGCCAGGAACGACCAGAGCAGCGTTCCGCCCCAAGCCGACGGGCTGGTAAAGCCGTTCGCGCTCAAAATCAAAGGCATCAGCGACAGCACAACGGCCCCCACTGCGGCAGACAGTTGGATAATCCTCGTGTGCTGTGTGTCTTGCAAGTCAGCCATTCCGGACGCCACCTCTTGTTGGACGGAGATTTAACCCAACCCTACGGTGACGCTATAAAAAACAGGATAACCGAACCGCTAAACTTTAATGCAAATACCGCTGTCTCCGCGGCCGAGAATTTTCTGATTATTGTTTATTTTCAGTGATTTGATGGCCCCATGCGCTTAGCCACCTCTTCCAGCATCACCTCTGTGGCGCCGCCACCCACTGCCTGAACCCGCGCATCGCGCACCATGCGTTCGATGGGCGTTCCCTGCATGTAGCCAAAGCCGCCATGGTATTGCTGGCAGGCATACATCACCTCATTCACCAGTTCGCCGCAGAGCGCTTTCAACATGGAGACATCGCGCACCACGTCTTCACCCTCAGAGGCGCGCCAGGCGGTCTCATAGATGAAGGAACGGGCAGAACTCACCTTAGCTTGCAGCATGGCGAGCTTGTTGCGGATCACAGGCTGCTCCCAAAGGCTCTTCCCGAAGGCTTTGCGGTTGAGGGCGTACTCGTGGGTGAGATCGAGCCCCTTCTGTGCCTCGCCGACAGCCTGGGCGGCGAGAGCGATGCGCTCGTTCTGGAAGTTCTGCATAATGGCGTAGAAGCCGCGGTTCTCCTCGCCCAATATGTTGCCGGCCGGGATGCGGCAATCCTCAAACACCAATTCAGCCGTGTCGGATGAGCGCCAGCCCATTTTCTCCAACTGTTGGGCCACGGAGAAGCCGGGCGTGCCGCGCTCGACAATGAAAATGGACACGCCCCGCGACCCCGGCGCCTCCGGGTCCGTTTTCGCGGCAATGAAGAGCACATCAGCCAGAACCCCGTTGGTGATGTAAATCTTCGAGCCGTTCAGCACCCATTCGTCACCCTCCCGCACCGCGCGGGTGCGGATGGACGCCACATCAGAGCCCGCATCCGGTTCGGTGACACCAACGGCCGTGATCAGGTCTCCGGCCACAATGCCGGGCATATATTTGTCCTGCTGGGCCTTGGTTCCGGCATTGGCCAAATGGGGCGAGGCCATATCGGTATGCACCAGAACGGTGATGGCAAACCCGCCGAAGGAGGACCGGCCAAGTTCTTCGGCCAACAGCGCGGTGCCCAGATACCCCATTTCCGAGCCGCCATACTCTTCCGGATACCGCAGACCCAAGACCCCCAGTGCGCCCATCTTCTTCAAAACATCGCGCGGCACATGCCCGTCCCGTTCCCAAGCCTCGCCATGGGGCTCCACCTCCTCGCGGATGAAGCGCCGGATTTGCTCGCGCAGAATGTCGTGTTCTTCGCCGAAAAAGGGAGAAACCATAGGTCTTGTCTTTCTGTCCTAGCCGTTTCCGTCTTGAATGCCACGGGCGTGCGTGATCCGTCCAGTTATACAGGCCCAATCCCGCAAGGAGATTTGCCCCGGCGCCACGCGGCTGATAGACAGATTGCCAGACAGTTCACCCGCCCATGAGGAGCCAAACATGAGCACCAAACAGGCCCGGACCGAGGCCATTTCAGAGACGCTGGGGAAGATCAGAAGCGAGCTGGCAGACGGGGCCAGCGACGCGGCGCTGTCAGCGGCCCGCGCGCACCTGATTGAGCTTGCAGAACGAGCTGACCTCTTCCCGCGGTCTGATTTCCCCCTGCCGGAAGAGGGAAAGAACGAACGTACCTTCCTCATTCAGGAAGATGCAGACGGCAGCTATGCGCTCTATGTGAACTCAGGCTTGAAGGGCCAAACCACCCGGCCCCATGACCATGGCGAGTCCTGGGCCATTGTGGTGGCGGTTGAGGGCGAGGAGCGACATCGGGTCTACCGCCGGGTGGACGACGGCTCCGTTGACGGCAGGGGCGAGGTTGAGGTGATCGATGAGATAAATGTGCGCCCTGGCGTGGGCATCTGTCTGCCGGAATCCGGGATCCACTCCATCCACGCCGACAGTGAACAGCCGCTCCTGCACCTGCATCTTTATGGCCGTTCGTTTGCCAACCAATCCACCCGCACCGAATATGATCTGGACGACGGCACCACCCACTCCTACAAGCTGCGCCGGTTGGATTTCATTGAGGATGCCAGATGACGCCGATCAGCGTTCCGGAACTGGCCGCGAAATTCTCTGGTGATGCAGAATTCGCCCTGATCGACCCGCGCGAGCAAGGCGTGTTCACCAGAGGCCACTTGCTTGGGGCCAGTAACCTGCCCGTCTCGCGGCTTGAGCTGCTGATCGGCAAGACCGTGCCGCGCAGTGAGACCGAAATCATATTGTGTGACGATGGGGATGGGACCGCCGCCCGCGCACAATCTGTGCTTGTTGCGCTGGGCTACAGCAACATCAAGACGCTGGCGGGCGGCATCGCCGCCTGGGCGATAAGCGGCTATCATGTGTTTTCCGGCGTCAACATTATCGGCAAGGCGTTCGGGGAATATCTGGAAAAGTCGGCCGGGACCCCACACATCACGGCTGAGGATCTGCATAAGCGCACCCAGGCCGGCGAGGCCATCTACCTCCTGGACAGCCGAACTCCAGGCGAGCACAGCAACTTCTGCATTCCCGGCGCCCTCTCCTGCCCAAACGGTGAGATGGTCTACAGAGCCCTGCCCTCGGCACCGGCCGGGGCAACGGTGGTGGTGCATTGCGCCGGGCGCACGCGCAGTATCTTGGGGGCCCAGACGCTCATTGAAGCCGGGCTGGCAAACCAGGTGATGGCCTTGGAAAACGGCACCATGGACTGGCATTTCGCCGGCCTGGCGCTGGAACATGGCGCGGACCGTCCCCTGGCCCCGCCCAACGCGCAGGATACCGAGCGCGCCCAAGCGGCTGCCGACACCATGGCCCAGCGCGCCGGGATCAGCGCCATCGATACCGCCACACTGGACGCCTGGCGCCGGTCTGACGAAGCGACGCTCTACCTATTCGATGTGCGCAATCCCGCCGAACATGCCGCCGGCCACATCCCTGGCGCCCGCAGCGTGCCCGGTGGCCAGCTTGTTCAGAATGTGGACCGCTACATGGTGACCCGAAACGCACGAACCGTTCTGGTCGACAC
>JANQOW010000108.1 GCA_028285595.1 Hyphomicrobiales bacterium | reverse complement strand
GCGGCCCGCAACGACGCTCAGCGGGCGCGAAAACCCGGCCTTCGGTGGGCCAAATCAGCCCATCTCCGGCGTTGCGAAGCTCCTCCGATGCACCACATCGCACTGCGCTTCGCGCCTTGGATATGGACTGATTTGACTCCATCAAGCGGTTCCATATGACAAAGAACTGCTCTAGGCGTTCAAAATCACACCTGAATATTTTGAGGTTACCGATGAATGTTCTTGTTGATTACCAACTGCACTTTGGTGACGCCCATCACGACAGCGAACACCAAAACGCCATTGTCGTCCGCGATCTCAATCTCTGGTATCCGGACGGCAACCATGCCCTGCAAGACGTCAATGTTGAGATTTCCAACCAGGAAGTGACCGCCTTCATCGGCCCGTCGGGCTGCGGCAAATCCACCTTGCTGCGGTGTCTCAACCGGATCAATGACGCCATCCCCGGTATCCGGATCGAAGGCGAGATTGAGCTGATGGGGCGCAGCATTTACGACCCTGAGATTGAAATCAACAAGCTCAGGCGCCGGTTCGGCTGGGTGGCACAGTCTCCCAATCCGTTCCCAAAGTCGGTCTATGAGAATGTGGCTTATGGGCCCAAGATCCATGGGCTGTGTAACAGCAAATGGGAATTGGAAGCCTTTGTGGAAGACTGCCTGAAAGCAGCGAACCTCTGGGACGAGGTAAAAGACCGGCTACATGAACCGGGAACGGGCCTCTCAGGTGGCCAGATGCAACGGCTGTGTATCGCCCGCGCCCTGTCCACCAAGCCGGATATTCTGCTCATGGACGAGCCGTGCTCAGCCCTTGATCCGCTGGCCACCGCCAAGGTTGAGGCGTTGATTGAGGAACTGAAGCGCAAGTACGCCATCATCATCATCACCCACAACATGCAACAGGCCGCCCGCATTTCTCAACGCACGGCCTTCTTTCATTTGGGCAAACTTGTTGAAGCCGGCGATACGGAAGATCTCTTCATGAACCCGAAAACCGAAAAGTGCCGCGACTATGTGTCGGGCCGCTACGGTTAGTCAGGCCGGATCACTCCCATAGAGGTGTTGGCCTGTGCGCGATAAAGGGCGAGTGGCTCGGAGCGCCCGGCAGCAGGCGCTTGGCGTCATCGAACTCGCTGTCGCAGTTGTAAGGAACTGAGGAGCGTTCAGCGAGACCTGAGAGCTGGTCTTGCCAGCGGGTGGTGTATTGGTCCATGGCGCTCAAGCCGTCTTCGTGGCCTTCCACGAACGCCACGCCACCGATGCCGTGAAAAATCTCCGGGGTCAGCACGTCAAAACCCAGATAGCGGAACGGGAACAAAATGGGCCACATCAGCATCCGGGTGTCGCTCTCGCGCCCATTGAAGGAGCAACTCTCCTCGGATGCACCTGTGGTGACGCACGCGAGCATCCTTTTGCCCACGCACCTGCCCGCATCATAGCGCATCTGGCTGCGGTACATGGAACCATAGACGAACACCCGGTCCATCCACCCCTTCAAGATGGCCGGCATGCCGAACCACCAAAGAGGGAAATGCACCACCAGCAGATCTGACGCGAGAACGCGTTCCATCTCCTCTGCCACGTCGGCGGGGATGTGGCCATTGTCTGCGCTGAAACGCTGTTCGGTCTGCGCGTGGAAACGGTCTTCGCCGGCCCGTTTAGGATAGTGTCGGGCGGCCTCGCACGGATCAAATCTCATACCATAAAGATCTGACAGGCTTGTCTCCCATCCCAGGGAGGTCAGGTGCGCGTTGGTGGTGTCGGCCAGGTGGCCGTTGAACGATTTGCGCTCCGGATGTGCAAGGATGATGTGCGCTTTCATGGCCCGCTTTTTACCCCCTAGAGTTCCCCAGCTTCCGCGAGTACAGCGTCCGTGACGGCTTCGCTTCGGGTCTGGATCCACTTGGCATCTGGCTGGCGCTCCCAGCACACCCGGTCCCAGCCGCCTTCGCGCGCCTCGACCCACCACCAGTTGGGCGATTCTACATCACCAACCCAGGCATAGATCACCAGAGTGGGCACCTGGTGTGTGGTGAGGGCATGGACGGTGTTTGAGGGGGTCACCGAGTGCTCTCCTGGGCCCAGCGTGAACGGTTCCGCACGGGTGCCGTACTGCAAGGTCAAGCGGCCGGAAACCACGAAATAGAGCTCCAGTGCGCCATGCTGATGGAGTGGGTAATGCAGGCCGGGCGCCAGCAGGAACAGTCCGGTTCTGATGGTATCGGAGGTGACCAGCCCGACCTGGCCGGCCAGTTGTCCGGCCACCAGGCCCTCGGCCAGGGTCGGCTCAATGCCTTCACCTTCAAAGATCTGGTACCACCGGGCGACACCGGCAAACTGGCGCACGGCGTCCGCCAATCCAGGGGCGCATCCAAGTGTGGCCAGGGCTGGTGCGAGATGGGCCGCAACGCTCGGCGGTGTGGGCAGGGCGGGTAATGATTGCGTGTTTGCACAGTCAAGGGCGTCGAGCTGGCTGATGAAGGGTTCAAGGGCGGGCCCGCCGTCTGTGCGTGCCTTCAGGTCCGTGCTGAGTTGATCTTTAAAGGTCTGGGCCACTGTAGTGGACATGTTGGATGATCTTTCTGAGCGGTCGTAAGGTCAGCTGGGGTTGAGGCATTTGGTGTATGCCGTCGCGGCCGGCATACGCCGTTCGATACGCTGGGCAAGACGCCGTGTCAGGGGCCCGGGCCGGCCGGCATTGCGCACTTTCGGGTTGGGTAGACTGGCGGCCAGACGGGCCGCATCGCGCCGGGTCAATCGGCTGGGCAGTTTCTTGAAATGATGGCGAGAGGCGGCCCTGGCGCCATAGACCCCTGGTGCCCACTCCACGATGTTGAGATAGACTTCCATCTGCCGGCGCTTTGACCAGATCAGGTCGATCCACATCGCCAACGGCACTTCCATGGTTTTTCGGATCACCGAGCGGTCCGGGGGAAAGAACAGGTTCTTGGCAATCTGCATGGTGATGGTTGAGGCTCCGCGCACCTTTTTGTCGGGGTTTTCCAGTTTGTCTTCAACCACTTTTTGAACCACATCCCAATCGATGCCGGCGTGGGTGCAAAACCTCGCATCCTCCGACGCCACCACTGCGGTGGGTAAGGTGCGGGCGATGGCGCTCATGGGCACCCAGGTTTGAGTGATGCCGTTACCCTGCCAGGCTTTCACAAGCTGCAGCATCGTGACGGGCGGATTGATCACCGCGAAAACCGGCACCAGAGCGAAGGGCAAAATGACAATGAGCGCGGCCAGAAGAAACAGCCGGGCGATCCAGCGGCGCAAATTGCGTGTGGCCGAACGCGCTATTGTGGTTGAACGTGCCATCCCTGATCCGTAAAAGACCACGACCCTTGCCTGCAAGGGCCTCTTATCTTCGTGCCGCCCTTAGTGAGTTTGCCTGCATATGCCCTTTCTAGACGAACTTTCAAACACCGCCGATGAAATTGATGTGCTGCTGGGTCGCCTGATGCCGGTGGAGAGCGCACCGGCCAAGCGGGTCATTGAGGCCATGCGCTATGCCTCGATTGGCCAGGGCAAGCGGCTGCGCCCGTTCCTGGTGTGTGAGAGCGCCAAGCTGTTTGACGTGGAGCGCCCCCACGCATTGCGCACCGGGGCGGCCTTGGAGTGCATCCATTGCTATTCGCTGGTGCATGATGACTTGCCGGCCATGGACGATGATGATTTGCGGCGCGGCAAGCCGACAACGCATATCGCCTTTGATGAAGCAGCTGCCATTTTGGCAGGTGATGGTCTTTTGACGTTTGCCTTTGAGATCCTGGCAAGTCCAGAGACCCATCCGGATGCGGCTGTGCGGTCTGATCTGGTGGGCCAACTGGCCATTGCCGCCGGAGCGGCGGGCATGGTGGGTGGCCAGATGCTGGATCTGGAGGCTGAAGCACGAGAGAGCCATGATCTTGATGAGATCATCACCCTCCAGGGGATGAAGACCGGCGCCCTCTTCCGCTTTGCCTGCGAAGCGGGCGCTATCCTCGCGGCGGCCGGATCACAGGAGAGGTCTGCACTCTCCACGTATGCGGACCGGATTGGGCTTGCGTTCCAGATTGCTGATGATGTGTTGGATCAGGAATCAACCCCTGAGCAGCTCGGCAAGCAAACCCAGAAGGATGCAGAAGCTGGAAAGGCGACGTTCATCGATCTCTTGGGCTTGGACGGCGCCAAAGCCCGGGCCCACCAGTTGGTGGACGAAGCCTGCGCCGCGCTCGATGTGTTCGGTAACAGAGCCGGCATCTTGCGCGAAGCAGCGTTGTTTATCGTTGAGCGCAAGAACTAAGCGGTCTCCGAAGCCCGCAAAGCACCCATCTGGCTGAAGCGCTGCCGGTAGGCGTTCGGGGTGAGACCTGTCTTTCGTTTGAACAGGCGGGAGAACGAGCTCACATCCAGATACCCCACCTGCTCAACCACCTCCGCCAGAGGGGTGCGCGAGCGCTCCAACAGGCGCTTTGCTGTCTCGATCCGCACGTTCTGAAGATAGCTGAGAGGCGTGAGATCCAGTTCAGCTTTGAAGTGGCGGATGAGGGTGCGCTGGCTCACATTCATTTTCTCCGCCAGCATGGCCAGGTCCACCGATGTCCTCAGATGGTTTTGCAGCCAGTATTGTGCCTTCGCTACCAAAGGGTCTGGACTGAGTTCGGCCTGGAGAAGTTCCTGATAGGGGCGCTGGGTATTGGGGCCCGTGTCGATCAACATGGTCTTGGCACACAGGGCCGCCAGGTGCGGGCCCGCCTCACGACCTATGATGTGGAGTGTCATGTTGAGGTGGGCGGTCATGGCACCGGTTGTGATGAGGTTTGTATCCTCTGTCAGCAGGGCGTGGGCATCCAGATCCACTTTGGGATACCGCCGCCGAAAGCTCCGCTCCAGCCACCAGGCCGTCGTGGCGCGGTGGCCGTCGAGCAGGCCGGTTTCCGCCAGCAGAAACGTGCCCGTGCAATTGGCCGATATGGCCGTGCCCTGGCGCCACTCGCGACGCACCCACTGAAACAGATGCTGGAGGCTCTCGGCGCTGCGCTCGAAGGCCGTGATGCCTTGATAGGCAAAGGCCGGCAGATAGATCAGATCAAAGGCACCGGCGTTTGCCAGGGCAACATCCCCGTTAAGGTGCATGCCGTTGCTGGTGGTTACAGGTGCGCCGGTGGGCGAGATGGTTTGGCATGCGAAGTGTCTGCCGGCTCTGCCTTGTTGCTGGTCTATGTGATCGTTCGCAATCTGGAAGGCGTCCATGAGGCCGCCGATGCTGTAGAGGTAAACGCCCGGCACAAGCACCACAGCGATCCGGTACATGACTGCTCCCACATCTGACAGGTTTGGCTAATCTCACCATCAATATGTCATTTGCGCCACTGGCCGGCAAGGCGGTGTCTGCCTAGGCTTTGGCTCCCATTCGTAACGCCGAGGCTCATCCATGTTGCCAGATCTCCTCAAGAACCGCCTATCCATACCCGTCATTGCCGCGCCGATGTTCCTTGCATCAGGTCCGAAGCTGGTTGTGGAATGCTGCAAGGCCGGTGTGGCGGCCGGGTTTCCGGCTCTGAACCAGCGCACAAGCGAAGGCCTGGACGGCTGGCTCACGGAAATCACAAACGCCCTGAGCGCTCATGAGGCGGAAACCGGCACTGCACCGGCGCCTTTTGGTGTGAACCTCGTGGTGCATCCCAGCAACCCGCGTCTGAAGGAGGATGCCGCGCTTTGCATCAAGCACAAAGTGCCGATTGTGATGACCATTCTTGGCGCCGACGCGGAGCTGGTCTCAGCGATCCAGGGGTATGGAGGCCTGGTGATCCACGATGTGGTCAATGCCAAGCATGCCAAGAAGGCGGCCTTAGCGGGTGTGGATGGATTGATTGCCGTCGGCACGGGGGCAGGGGGACATGGCGGGCCGCTGAGCCCGTTTGCCCTGGTGAATGAGATCCGCCAGTTCTTCGACAAGATGGTGATCTTGTCCGGCAGCCTCTCAACCGGCGCCGATGTGGCCGCGGCCCAGATGATGGGTGCGGATCTTGCTTACATGGGCACCCGGTTCCTGGCGACCCAGGAATGTCAGGCGCCTGAAGCGTATAAGCAGATGCTGGTGGACACCTCGTCTTTGGACATCGTCTACACGCCGGTGATCTCCGGTGTGCCGGCCAATTTCCTGGCGCCCAGCCTGAAGCAAGCTGGCATCGATCCGAAAACCGCCGCCACTCCCCAGCTTGATCTGGGCTTGGAGCTGGCCGGCGCCAAAGAAGATGGTGAGAAGAAGCCATGGCGCGATATCTGGTCTGCGGGCCAAGGTGTGGGCAGCATCACCGATTTCCCCTCTGCCGCTGAGCTCATTTCCCGGTTAAAGTCAGAGTATCTTGCCGCCAACCAAGCGCAGAAGAAGACGTTTGACGCTTGGAGCGCATAACAGCTGGTCGTTTTAGAAAGGCAAAAAAATGAAGCTCTACTTCGCTCCCAATTCACGCGCAGTCCGCACGGCGTGGCTCCTCAACGAACTTGGTCTGGACTATGAGATCGAGCGCTACGAATTGGGCGACAAGGCTATGCGCTCGCCTGAGTTTCGGGCCAAGAACCCCAATGCCCGGGTGCCCGTATTGGAGGATGGCGACGCCCGCGTGACGGAGAGCACCGCAATCGCGCAATATCTAGTGGCCCGCTACGGTGAAGGCCGCTTCGCCCCCGAGGTCGCCTCGCCGGAGTTTCCCACCTATCTGCAGTGGCTGAACTATGCCGAAGGCATGATCATGGGGCCCATGGCGAACTATGTGGTGGAAACCATCTTGTTGCCACCGGAGCGGCGCTCTGAGGAACATGCCAATCGGGCGTTGAAGTTGATGAGCCGGGCCCTTCAAGCTGTGGATGATCATCTTGAGGGCCGCGAATATCTGGCTGGAGAGTTCACGGCAGCGGACACCATCACGGGGCATGCCTGCATGATGTGCGGCAAATTCGGCGTTGATCTCGCGGAGATGCCGAATGTGGCCGCTTATGTTGACCGGTTGAAGGCCCGGCCGGCTTTGCAAAAGGCGTTGGAGCTTTGATGATTTAGGTGCGTCCCGGATCCCTTAGGAAGGAGACCCCCATGGTAAACTCGATTGGTGCCATCCTGCCAATGGCAGCGGCAAGGTTCGGAGACAAAACGGCCCTCATCACCGAAGTGCGCAGCCTGACCTTTATGGAGATGGAGGCGCTCTCCAACCGGGTGGCCAACGGTCTTGTGGCCATGGGCATCACGCCGGGCGAGCGGGTCACGCTGTTCGGTCCCAACTGCTGGGAATGGCTCGTGGCCTACTACGGCATCTTGAAAACAGGGGCCGTGGTCAATCCGATCAACGTGATGCTGACGCCCGATGAGGTGCGCTACATCGTCGAAGATGCGGGCGCCCGGGCGATCATCGCCTCGCCGGACAAAGGCGCTCCGCTGTTGGACATGAAGGGCGGGACCTTGTCGGACGTGATCTTGTGGGGCGAGGACGTGCCGGCGGGCGCCACCTCGTTCAACGATTTTCTGCAGAGGGGCAAGCCTGACTTCACTCCGGTGGCGGTGGACGGCGGCGCTCTCGGCGCCATCTGCTACACCTCCGGAACCACCGGGCGGCCCAAGGGGGCCATGCAATCTCAACGCAGTCTGATCCTGAACGCCGCCGCCGTATCGTCCATGCAAGGGCGCAACGCCAACGATGTGTTCGTGAACCCGCTGCCCTGTCCCCATGTCTACGGCTCGGTGGTGTTCAACTCCAACTTCCTGTGCGGCTCGACCTTGGTGATGCTGGAGCGGTTTACCGAGGAAGGCATGCTGAGCGCCGTTGAAGAGCACCGGGCAACCATTATGGATATCGTGCCCACGGGCTACTATTACCTGCTCGCGCATCCCAAGTTCGACAGTTACGATCTGTCATCGCTCACCCGGTGCACCGTGGGCGGGCAAACGTTGCCCGCGGCCAAGTCGGTCGAGTTTACCGAACGCACAGGCGCGCCGCTTCTGGAACTTTGGGGCATGACCGAACTCTCCGGTGCCGGCACGGTGAACCCGGCGATCGGGATCAACAAGCCCGGAACGATCGGGCTCACCGTTCCGGGCAATATGGGGCGGATTGTCGATATTGAAGATCCCGAGCGCGAACTGCCGCCGGGCGAGCGCGGTGAGTTCATGTTCAAGGGCCCGCTCGTCATGCAGGGCTATTACGGAAACCCGGAAGCTACCGCGGAGACCATCCGGCCGGACGGTTGGATGCATACAGGCGACATCGCCACCGTAGACGAAGATGGCTATTTCACCATTGTGGACCGTAAGAAGGATATGATCCTGACGGCGGGCTACAACGTCTATCCGGTGGAACTGGAGCGTGTTCTGTGCATGCACCCTTCTGTAGCTCTGGCGGCCGTATGTGGGGTGGATGATGAAGCTAAGGGCGAGATCGCCAAGGCCTATGTGGTGCTCAAGCCCGATGCTGACGCCACCGGCCGGGAGCTTTCGGACCACTGCCGGGGCCATCTTGCGGCCTACAAAGTGCCCCGCGCGATACAGTTCGTGGAGACCGTGCCCATCACCTCATCAGGCAAAATCATGCGGCGGCTGCTTGTGGATTTGGATGACGGCACGCGCGCGATCGACTAACGGGAGGTGAGCATGACGGATACGGCACTTCGCGTTGCCCCCATCGCCGGTGCACTTGGCGCGGAGGTCTTTGGTGCAGATCTTGCCGGGGCGGTTTCCGACACGCTGTTTGCGGAGCTGCACAAGGCTTTTCTCGATCATCTTGTGATCTTTCTTCCCGACCAAAAGATATCGCCCCAGCAGTTGGTGGCGTTCTCTCAGCGGTTTGGGGAGATCGCACCGGTGCGGTTCACCGGGCCCTTTGACATGCCCGCGGTGGAGGGGTTTCCGGAGATCTATCAGATTACCAAGGAGCCAGGGACCACCGGCACCAATATTGGCGGGTTCTGGCACGCGGACGTGACCTATCGCGATCGCCCCAATCTGGCGAGCATCGGCTATCTTCTCGAAGCGCCCGATTATGGCGGCGACACGATGTATTCCAACCTCTACCTTGCCTATGAGAGCTTATCGGAGGGCATGCGCGCGTTGCTTGAGGGGCTCACTGCGGTGCACTCCAGTACCATGCCCCATGCCCATGGGGTGCGCAGCGCGGCAGTGTCGCGCGAGCATGCGCCAAAGGCCGAAGATGGCCAGTTGCAGGTTGTGAGCACGGAAGCCGATATCATCGAAACTGAACATCCGGTGGTGCGCCGGCACCCGGAGACGGGGCGCAAATCGCTCTACGTGAACCGCGGCTTTACCTCACGCTTTTCCGGCATGAGCGTAGAAGAGAGCTTGCCGTTGCTGCACTACCTGTGGACACATGCGGAGCGTCCGGAGTTCACCTGCCGGTACCGCCTTGCACGGAACACGGTCGTGGTTTGGGACAACCGCTGTGTTCTCCATTATGCACTCAACGACTATTACGGACAGCGGCGCGTACTGCAGCGGGTGTCGGTGGATGAGCCCGTCCGCCCCAGTGCTTAAGGGTGGATCAGACGGCGCGCGCCACGAAATGCGATCAGTGCGGCGAGCAACGAGATCACAAAGTTCCAACCCGCAAAGGAGAGGCCCAGAAAGCGCCATTGCACCTCGTCGCACCGCACCACTGTCATATTGTTAAGGTCGGGCAGAACGGTGTCCGAGCTGAGGCCTGCTCCACCGGCGCAGGCTGCGGGGCCTTCCCACCAGCCCCACTCGACCCCGGCATGGTGGCCGCCCATCCCGGCGCTCAACAGCATGATCAGCCCGCAGATCACCAAGCCAAGCCGCACCAGGCCTATGGCCCCTTGGGTTCTTGAGAAGATGAACAAGATGAGAGCCAGCGGGATCACTGCATAGTAGGGCCAGCGCTGCTGAAGGCACAGAGGACAGGGAATGTAGCCACCGATGAGCTGAAATCCCCAGGCACCGGCGATGGTTGCCGCGGTCAATGCGAACAGAGCCAAGCTCGCCGGAGTAGAATATTTGCCGATTTCTTCTGCCATCGCAGGCTATTTAGCGAATGTGCGGCACTGCCGAAAGGGGGCCACGGTGTCACAGGAGGTATTTGGCTGCCACGAACCCGGCCACCACGAGCAAGAAGAACAGGACCGTCAGAAGGCCCAGATACTTCTCAATGAAGACCTTGATCGGCGCACCGAAGAAGTAGAGCAATCCGGCGACGACAAAGAACCTGAGGCCGCGGGCGATCACGCTGGCCGCAATGAACACCGGCAGGGCCAACTGAGTGGCGCCGCTGGCGATGGTGATCACCTTGTACGGGAACGGCGTGAGGCCGGCGCCGAAGACGTAGAGCGCTCCGTCCTTGTTGTAGTTGGTGGCAAACTCTTCGAAATGGGCCTGATAGCCGTAGAAGTTCAAAAGCGCTGTGCCGAGCGTGTCATAGAGAAACGCTCCGATGAAGTAGCCGGCAAGTCCGCCCAAAACGGAAGTGATGGTGCAGACCGTGGCATACCACCAAGCCTTGGCCCGGTTGGCCAGAACCATGGGGATCAGGAAGGCATCCGGCGGAATGGGAAAAATTGAGCTTTCCACGAAGGACACGGTGCCCAATACCGCGGTGGCGTTGCGGTGGGCGGCCAGGTTCATCACCCAATCATACAGCCGTCTCAACATATGAGGTGGATAGCGTTCACGGTTCTGATTTGTCCAAGGTTAAAATGTTTGCGGTGACAGGGATATGAACAGTTGACGCCATGCCCCGGCCACGGCTATGACGCGCAAGGTCTCAGGTCATAGCCCCTGTGGCGGAATTGGTAGACGCGACAGATTCAAAATCTGTTGTCCTTAGGGCGTGCCCGTTCGAGTCGGGCCAGGGGCACCACAACCTTTTAAAGCCGTGCCGCAAGGCGGCATCTTCTGCCGGGGACAAGCCACCTTTCGCCGCAGTTTGTTGACATCATCCCGCTTCAGGTGTCCCATCCGTAAAACTGTTATCGTTGTGTTCGGCGGGCCCGTCATCCCGGTAGAGCTGGAGCACCGCGGAGGATAGCTATGGAACTGAAGGGAAGCTGCTTGTGCGGCGAGATCCGCTACCGCATCAACGGACCGCTTCACGGGGTGCTCAATTGCCATTGCAGCATGTGCCGCAAGGCCCACGGCGCAGCGTTCAGAACACGGGCCGCGGTGAAGACGGCGGACTTTGAATGGCTTGCGGGCAAGGAACTGCTGACGCGTTATGAATCCTCACCCGGAGAGCATCGGTCATTCTGCTCCAAATGCGGCTCCAACCTGGTCACTTTCTTCGACAACAATCAGGACTGGCTGGGCTTTCCCCTCGGTACGCTTGATGACGATCCTTGCGTGAAACCTGAGTTTCACGTGTTCGTGGGCTCAAAAGCCCCTTGGTACGACATCACGGACGATCTGCCCCAGTGGGAAGACGTGCCCAAGGACTGAAGCGGCGTTATGCCTTCCGGATGATGACCTCTGCATATTGCGATGCGACCGACATGGTGCCGTCCGTGGCCGTGTTCATCTGAGCGATCACCTCAAGAATGTCGGCCGAGAGAGCCGCTTCGCCCTCCGGTCCCACCACTTGGTAGGCGCGCTTGGTGAGGCCGTAATGTTCGCGAAAGAAGTCCAGATAGAATTCCGGTGAGGGGAAGCGGAAGGTGTAGGTCTTCATGGTGATGTCGATCCAGCTTGCTGCCGGTCCGAAATGCTCGCCAATGAAGTCCGGCTTGCCCCAGTTCGCGGGCGCCTTGAAGGAGGAGGGGGCCGACATGTGGCGGCCGATGGTGGGGCACAAGCGGCCGATGAAGCTGTCCGGCGTCCAGCTTGCCAGCGCAATTGTGCCGCCCGGCCTGCACACCCGCACCAGTTCCGCGGCGGCCTTCGGCTGGTCGGGAGCAAACATCACACCGAAAGTGGAGACCACCCCGTCAAAGCTCTCATCCGCAAAGGGCAGGTTCTGCGCATCCGCCACCTGAAAGGCGATATCCAGCCCCTCGGCTTTGGCTCGGATGCGGCCATGGTCCAGGAAGCGGTCCACATAGTCTGTGGAGAGCACATCGCACCACCGCTTGGCGAACGCGAGGGTGGCATTGCCGTTACCGGCGGCCACATCGAGGACCTTTGCGCCAGGGCGAATGTCGGCCCTTTCGGCCAAAAGCTCGCCGACAATCTGGAGACGGATGCCGATCTTGGAATAGTCGGCCGAGGTCCAGGACTTGTTCAGCTTGGCGTTGATTTTCTCATAGTCGGGGAGCTGGTCGTTTGCGATATGTATAGTCATATTCTTCTCCTTGCACCATCAGGCGGCGCGGCGGTTCAGCTGTGCTGTGAGGTGATCGGCGAGATCGGCCGCATCATCGGCCACACCGTCAATGTATGAGGATTTGCGCCGGCGCATGAACGGCAGGCCCATGACGTAGAGGCCCGGCACGTCGGTGGCGATGCCGCCATCGTGGCGCAGAGCCCCCTTGCGATCGAAAACCGGGAGATGAAGCCAGGAATGGTCCGGCTTGTATCCGGTTGCCCAAATGACGGTGTTGATGTTCGCGTCCGTCAGGTTCAGTGATAAGGGCGACCCGTCATCTATCCGGGTTTCCTTGAAGCGGTGGGCTGGTTCAAACTCGCCGGAGCGGCCTGTGGCGGAAACCCATTCGTCGATGGTCTCCAAGAGCCGGTTCATCTTCAAATCGGCCAGCATGCAATGGTTGCGCAAAGCGCCGGAGAACAGCGCGGCGCCCTCCCGCAAGCCTTGCAGACGCCCGACAACGCGGACGCCGGCCTCCTGCAGTGTGTTGAGGTCAATGTTGCAACGATCATCTGAGCCCATGAGCTGTAAGGACGCCACTTTCCGTGCGCGTTTGAGATCTTCCACATCCAGGTAATGGGTGTCCATCAAACCTGTCTCGTTCATCCACCAGCAAATGTCCCGGCCGCGATAGAGGCGCGGAAGGCGCACGTGTTCGCCGGTGCTGAGCGTGACGTGATGGCCGGCAGCTTGGATTTCCTTGGCCAACTGAGCGCCACTTGCCGAGGCGCCGATGATCAGCACGCCGCCTTGCTCCAATTGGCTCGGGCGCTTGTAGTCCATGAGGCTTAAACTGGTGACGCTCGCGGGCAGCTCCTTATCCAGCGCCGGGACATTCGCCACAGAGCAAGCCCCCGTGGCGGCGACGACGGTGCTGCAGAACCAGTCGCCCTTGGTGGTTTCCACGTGATATCCGCCCTCGGTGGCTGTCACAGCGAGCACATGTGCATGGGTTTCAACCGGTGCGCCCGCATAGGCGGCATAGCCATCCAGAAACGTAGCCACATCAGCCGCGGCCATGTAGCCGTCCGGGTTCGGGCCGCGATAGCGGTAGCCGTCCAGGCGGGTCTGCCAGTTGGGGGTGAGAAGCCTCAGGCTGTCCCAGCGCTCGGTGCGCCAGGCTTGGGCAATGTCACCGCGCTCCAGGACCACATGGTCCACGGAGCGCGCTGAGAGCTGTTTGCTGAAAGCAAGCCCGGACTGGCCGGCGCCGATAATGACGGTCGTGGTGGTTTTCATAACGCTTGCTCCCAGCGGTTTTGCGTTAGCCAACAGTGACGAACACGTTGGTGGGGTTGGTGATGATGTCGAAGACGGCAGACCGCTTCTGGGACTGAGCCACGAGCGCTTTGATGTCGTCTTCGCTGGCGTCCGCATCGACCTTGAAATTGACTTGGATGGTGCCGAAGCCATTGCGGACATCCTCATCGATGCCGAGAATCCCTTGCAGATCCATGTCGCCTTCAATGGTGGCGGTGACGGAGTTGAGCTGGATGTCCCGGTTCTGGGCGATGGTGGCCACACCGGCCGTGAGGCAGCCGGCAAGACCGGACAGCACCAGTTCCACCGGGGTGGGCGCGTTGTCTTCTGCAGCGAACAGTTCGGGGTGGTCTGTGTCCACGGTGAAGGTCTTGCCGCGGGACTGCTCTTCTCCGAGGCCGAAGAAAGTGTCGATCTTGGTGGTGGTGTGCGTGCCGTTGACCCATTCGGAGCTTGCGCGCCATTTGAACTGGGCGGCGGCCGGAGTGGCGTCCAAAGCTTCTTTGGCGCCCAGCAGGGCTTCTACGTTGACGCCGTTATCCACGGCGGCGGCGTTGGTCACTGTGTTTGTCATTGCTCGTTTTTCCTCATGTGCGTGAGCGGGGTGGCAGTCGTCTGCCTTGCACAGAGGAGATAATCGCCCGCTGTTTCAGGTTGATGTCCTAAGGCGGGGCTTTGCGTTTCAATTGTTTCACGGGCGCGCCCAGTCAGCAGCAGGCCCGGATGTCGGGATGATTGCCGCAGCAATCATTGAGCAGAAATGAGATCAACCCGCCCAGGGCCTGGAAGTTTGCGCGGTAAATGATGTGGCGCGATTTGCGCTCTGACGAGATCAAGCCTGCCTGCTCCAATGCAGACAAATGGAACGAGGCGCGCGATGAGCTGGCCTGAACCCGGGCACCAACGTCGCCCGCCGATGCCCCCTCATCGCCGCACTGTACCAGATAGCGGATCACCTGGAGCCGGGTCTCCTGGGAGAGGGCGGAGAACATGGAAAGGGCAGCTTTTTCATTCATATCTCAATATCTCTTGAAATGTTGAGAAATTCATCATATACGCTCGCCGAAAGGATCGTGCAATGAAAGTCATCAGCTTTAAAATCTGTCCCTTCGTGCAACGGGTGACGGCGCTGTTGGAGGCCAAAGACATTCCTTACCAGATCGAGTTCATCAGCTTGAGCGAAAAGCCTGAGTGGTTCTTGGACATATCTCCCAACGGGCAAGTGCCGGTGCTGATCACCGATGAGGGCCGGGCCCTTTTTGAAAGCGATGCGATTGTGGAGTATCTGGAAGAGGTTTATCCGGCCCTGCAGCCCGATCTTTCTGCCGAAGACAGGGCGATCAACAGGGCGTGGAGCTATCTTGCATCAAAGAACTACCTGGTGCAGTGCGGCGCGCAACGCAGTCCTGATCAGGTTGCCTTGCAAGAGCGCAGCGCCAGGTTGGGACAAGCGTTTGATCGCATGGAGGCCCAATTGGGTGAGGGCCCTTACTTTGGGGGCGAGACGATGGGCATGGTCGACATTGCGTGGCTGCCGCTCCTCCACCGCGCGGACATTGTGTTCCGGCACTCCGGCTATGATTTTGTGGGCGAGCGTCCGCGTCTGAAAGCGTGGCAGACCCGGTTGCTGAGGGACGATCTGGCCGCACGGTCTGTGGCGCCGGATTTCGTTGATGCCTTCTCGGCGTTTTATCTGTCAGACGACACTTTTCTCGGACGAGGGCAAAGGGCGGAACGGCGCTGCGTCGACCGGCCATCTGCCGCGGGATCGTGTTGCTGAGCATTCAATAGAGTGGACGCTCGGACATGTGAGGCCAGAGGTTCAAGACCGTCTGCGCTCCCCATGTCCGTGGCGATTGTCTGCATCACGTTATTTGCCCATGCAGCGGCTGTACTTGGTCCACCAGTAGTGGCTGTCGGACCATTGTGCTCTTTTGCGCAGGAAGTCGCAGCGCTGTGTGTGGTCGTACTCGACATTGTGGTAGCCGCTGCCGAAGCCGTAGGTGCCGCCATCGCCGCTTCCGCCGCCGGCGCTGCTGCCACCGCCGCCGCCACCACCGCCACCGGGTGCGGCTTGAGCCAGCACAGTGGCGGGCGCGGCCAGGATCATCAGGGCTGTTGCTGCACTTACGAAAATTTTGTTGTTCTTGGTCATTGTCTTGGTTCCTCTCAAAGCTTGATGGCCGCTGGTGCTGATGTGTTTGCGCGGCGTTGATGAGGAACACTATGGGGGCGTGTTGTATCGGTCGGATTTCTGAAATCAGGGTTTAGGGTATCAATTGTTGGCGTGCCTGTTTCGATTGTTTCAGGCTGATGCGTCCGTGGGTGCGTAGTCGGTCGGGTCCAATGTTGAGGGGCGTCCGTCCAGATCCAAAGCGCTCACCCGGCGCGGCGTTGTGGAGATCACCCGGCCGTGCCTGATCACATAGAGGCGTGGCGGCTTAAGGCGGATCGCCTCCACCGGATCGCTCGCCTGCAGAACCACCATGTCCGCATTGCAGCCCGGCTCAAGCCCATAATTCTCCAGCCCGAGCACGCGGGCCGGCGCCTGGGTTATCGCATCGAAACACCAGGCCATATCCTCCCGGCTTGTCAGTTGGGCCACGTGCAGGGCCATATGGGCCACTTCCAGCATGTCGGCCTGGCCAAGAGAGTACCAAGGGTCCATGACGCAGTCGGAGCCGAACGCCACCGGCACGCCATAGCTGCGCAACTCCGGGACCCGGGTCATGCCCCGGCGCTTGGGATAGGTGTCGAAGCGGGCTTGCAGGACCATGTTGGCGAGCGGATTGGCGACCACGTGCACCTCGGCCGCGGCCATCTGCGGCATCAGCCGGCCGGCGACGAAGTTGTCCATGGAGTGCATCGAGGTGAG
>JANQOW010000061.1 GCA_028285595.1 Hyphomicrobiales bacterium | reverse complement strand
GGGTTTTCGCGCCCGCTGAGCGTCGTTGCGGGCCGCTTGTGGTCGGCCAGACCAAGGCGCGGCCCGCGCCTCGTCAGCAGACGCGAAAACCCGGTCAAGTGATTCCATTTGACAAAGAACTGCTCTAGGCGGCGCTGCGCGTTCGTTTGAACACCGCGTCGAGCGAAATGGCGCCTGCGCCCTTCAAGGCCAGGTAGATGAGCGGGAAGATCCAGAGCAGGCGCTGATCGGCAATCACGCCGTCCTGGATGCGGTCGAACATGGTGCCGATGGTCTTGGCATCAAGGCCATGGCCCGTAATGTCCACGATGCTCATCACCGCGATGAAGCCGATCATGCCCACGGCCGACAGGCGCGTGAACAGGCCCACGAGGATCAGGGCCGGCAGAATGAACTCTGCGTACGTGCCGGCCAGCACGATCAATGTGTCCAGCGCCGACATGGCATCGGCGTCATAGCCGGCGGCTTCGAACTTCTTTGGGAAGATCTGGGCATACGCGCCGGTTGAGGGGGTGAGAATGTTGGCCCCGATCTTGGTTTTGGCGGAGTTCCAGAAGAACAGCAACGTGACGCTGGAAAACACCATCCGGGCCAGGAGCCCCAGGAACCAGCCGTCAAAAAGACGTTCAAAGAAGCCAAAAACCCCGTTGTGCAGGCGGGTCAGGCTGGACACTAAACTCTTCATCAAGCGGCTCCATCAACAGTAAAATCAGTGACAATGCGGCTTTCCAACAAGCCGGTAATGTTTGCGGTGAGATCAAACCCTTCAAAGGCCGCGCCGGCGGCGGCAGCTTCGCCAAGGGGTGCGGCTGTGGCGAGGGTCTGCAGAAACGCTGCGCCGCCAGGGGGCAGGCGGCGTTGCTCCACGTCCAGTTCGGGGCGGGAGATCAGCACATCCTCACCCGTTTGCGGCAGGCTCGCGCCGTCCGGTGCGCCGGCGTTGTTCCATTCCCAGATCGATAAGACCGGATGGCTCGAGGTCAGAATGTGGACCGCGGGATGAAAGGTGACGCGCAAGGTCCCCAGCGCCTTAGGCGGCACGGCGGCCAGGAAATCGGCACCCAGCGGTTCTGCATCGCGGGCATGGTAGGCCCGGCGGCGCAACTGCTCCAGCTTGGCCAAGTCCGACAGGTAGGTCAGATGTCTGACCGGTTCAAACTGCTCCAGGAAACCCGGGAAGGCATCGCCATAGAACATCAGGAGCGGCGAGGAGGGCGGGTGGGCGCGCACGAACTCTGCGGCCATTGCCTTGAAGAATTCCTCGCCGACACTCTTTTCGATGACCGGGAAGGCGGTGGCCAGGGCTTCGATCAGGCTGACGGTGACATTGTTGCGGTAGACCGCAAAACGCTTGGGTGCTGGTGCTCCCTCAGGGTTCACCACACCCTCCGGCACGGGCGCCTCAGGGTTCAAAAGCGCGGCCGCAAAGGCCTCCTGGGAGGATTTAAGCGGCACGGGACTTGGCTCCGCCACCCGCCTTGGAGCCAAGGATGGCTTCGGCCCGCCGGGCTTCGGCGAAGAGGTCCGGCCAGACCGGCACATCATTGTCCCATTCCACCAGGGTGGGGCGGGGGCCGATGCGGGCGATCAGATCTTCATAGAGCTGCCAGACCTGGCCTGCGACGGCCCGGTCATGGGCATCGATCAGGAGGGGGCGGTCTTCATCATCCAGGTCTGGGGCATGCCCGCCCAGATGGATCTCGCCCACGTGGTCCACCGGGAACCTCGCCAGATAGTCTTCCGGGCTATAGCCCTGGTTGGTGGCGGAGACGAACACATTGTTCACGTCCAACAACAGGCCGCAGCCGCTTTTGGCGACGACGCCTTCCAAGAAGGCAATCTCACTCATCTCGCTCTCAGCGAACGCCACATAAGTTGAGGGGTTCTCCAGGAGGATTTGGCGGCCGAGATGGGTTTGCACCTGATCGATATGCTGCGCCACACGGTCCAGGGTCTCGTGCGTATAGGGCACCGGCAGCAGGTCGTTCAGGAAACCCGTATCGTGGGTGCTCCAAGCCAAGTGCTCTGAGACGAGGCCGGGCTCATAACGCTCCACCACCTTTTTCAGGCGGTCCAGGTGATCAGGGTCGAGACCTTGAGCTGAACCGATGGACAGCCCCACACCGTGGCAGGACAGGGGGTAGTGCTCGCGGATTTGCCGCAGGGCGTGATGGGGCTTGCCGCCATCGCCCATATAGTTTTCCGCATGGATCTCAAACCAGCCGAGATCCGGCTTTCCCTCGATGATATCATCGTAATGGCACGCTTTGAGCCCAACACCGGCGCGGGCCGGGATGGCATCCTTTTGGCTGAGGCGGTGTGTGGTCATGGCGCGCTTGGGCAGAAAAAAGGGCTAAATCAAACACCGCCGGGCCATGAGGGCGGCCCGGCGGCAGAACGTTCAGCGACGAGCCTTAGGACGGCAGGTCGCGCTTCAGGGGCTCCAGGGAACCGGCGCGCTTGGAACCATCGGCTGCAGCGGGCAGCTCCATGGTGGCGCAGGTGCCGGCCGGGACGAGGGTCCAGGCGTTGCCCTGATAATCTACGGTTGAGGTGCCTGCGCAGGTGGTGCCGGGGCCGGCGGCGCAATCATTTTGGCCAGCCAGGGAAACGCCGTAGCACTTCTCTTTGCCTGCAGCTTCTGCCGGGGTGGTTACGGATGCGGTTGTGAGGGCTGCGGCAACTGCGGCGGCGAGGGCCAGGCTGCTGGTGGCTGCGATTTTCTTGCTCATGAGGTCAGTTCTCCTGTTTAGCAAATGGTTTCGTTGGCAATCTTACTGTCGCTCTAGTTCAACTCGCCCCGCCGCAACCTACTGTGCGGCGGGGAGAGTATATCATTAATTCGTCAGAGGGGCAGCGGTTGTGAATGTGCCCTTGTTGGCGTTGATGGAGGTCCAGCGCTTTTTGGAGGCTGCTGCGTCCTCTTTCTTCGACCAATTCTTGTTGGCTGCCTTGATCAGGCCGGGAATGTCTTTCTCCCAGAAGCCCACAACAGCCGGGGTGATGTTGAGGTAAAGCTTGCCGTCAACAATGCGCCACAGGTTCGGGTTGGCCGGAACCTTGCCGCCCTGGGACAGGCCATAGGCACAATGTCCGTCATACAGCGGGGCATACTTTGCCGGGTTTGCTTTGAATTTCTCAGCATTTTCAGCCGTAGAGAAGGCCCATTTGGCGCCGTTATATTCCACCACGTGCGCGGTTTTGCCAGGCACGGCGGCGGGCTGCTTCTTGCCCACGGGAGCTTGCTCCAGGCTGTGATAGGCCACCACGTCATAGCCGCTGACGGCATAGCCGGTTTCGTCAACATATTGCGGGCCGGCGAAGGCGGCGCTTGAGAAGAAACCAGTGATCATCAGGCCAGTTATCAGTGCTTTTTTCATAGTCTTCTCCAAAGTTTGGAACTCTTTTGAGGGTTGATCGTTTAGTCGTATGTCGTTGGTGCGTCGAATGACGCGGTATGTCGTTTGGGCTGTCTGGTCTTACAATGAAGTCCGGTCAGGCCGCATCTGACTTTTGATCAAGAAAAAGAGAGGATCGTGTGTGCACGGACATTTTCCGCGTCCGGACGGCATTTTGCTGATTTGCCACAGAAAATGGCCAAAGTAACGGCTGGCGCCCGCTCTGCCCTTATCGGTATAGTGCGGTCATGAGCGGCCCTTCGCCCAAAACCAGTCGCACGATCGTGACAATCCTTGTTGGCGCTGTGTTCGTGCTGGCGGGGGTTTCGCTGTTTCAAACCGTGCTGCCGATCCGGGCGGGGCTGGAGACGTTTTCCACCAAGTTGGTCGGTTTCCTGGGCACGGCCTATTTTGGCGGTTTTGTGGCCGGGTGCCTGTTTGGCCCCTGGCTGGTGCGCACGGTGGGCCATATCAGGGCCTTTGCCGGGGTGGCCGCACTCACCGCGGCGCTCACATTGATTTTCCCGATCTGGCCCAACGTTTACGCCTGGATCGGGTTGCGGCTTCTGTCCGGGCTCACGCTGTCGGTGGTCTTTATGGTCATGGAGAGCTGGCTGAACGATCAGTCGGACAACGACAACCGCGGCAGGGTGTTGTCCGCCTATATCATCGTGGCCAATGTGGCCACCATGGCCGGCCAGTTGCTGGTCAACGCCGCAGACCCTGCTGCCCCCACATTGTTCGGGCTGGTGACGATCATGATGTGTCTGGCGGTGGTGCCCTTGGCGCTCACGCCCACCGCGGAGCCGAAACCCATTCCCACCGCCAAGTTGGAGCTGTCGGGTCTCTTATCAATTTCGCCGGCCGGCACCGTCGGCTGCTTTTTGGTGGGGGCGGTTGAAGGGGCATTCTGGACGCTGGGGCCCGTGTTCGGTCAACTCAGAGGCATGAGCGTCTTTGAGGTGACGGTTATCATGGCCGCCTTTGTGCTTGGCGGCACCCTGTCTCAGTGGCCCCTTGGGCGTTGGTCCGATCAGGTGGACAGGCGCTATGTGCTGCTGCCCACGGCGACGGCCTGCGTGGGGACCGGGCTCCTGATCGCCTTCTGGTCGCCGTCATCCTTCACCGGCATCTTTGCCCTGGCCACGCTCCATGGCGCGCTCATGGTGCCGCTTTATGCACTGTGTCTGGCCCATGCCAATGACAGCATTCCCACCGAGAAACTGGTGCAGACCAGCGGTGGTTTGCTGCTGATCTACTCCATCGGCGCGGCTATCGGGCCGTTCGCCGCCGCCTGGGTGATGGACACGATCGGGGAGGGCGGGCTCTTCGTCTTCATCTCCGCGGCGCTGGCTCTGTTTGCCCTCTTCATCGCCTTCCGCCTGGTGTTCGGGCCGAAGCGGACCCAGGAAGAGCGCAGTCCGTTCGCGCCGCTGGTGAAAACCTCTCAGTCGGTGTTTGAGCTTGAGGTGGACGATGAGGACCCGGATGCTGCGCCCGATGAGACCAAACCATGAGTGCGGTTCCCGAAGCCGGTGCCCGCCCGGCGCGCAATCTTCAAGGGGCGGGGGCTTTTATCCTGGGCACGGCCTGCCTGGTGGCCAACGACACGATCGTCAAACTGTCCAGCGCCCAGTTGCCCATTGGGCAGTTGATCTTCGTGCGCGGCGTGTTTGCGGTGGTGTTTGTAACGGCCGCCTGCGCTTGGATGGGGGTGCTGGGCCAGTACAGACGTATGGCCGAACCCCATGTGCTGGGCCGGGCCGTGGTCAATATGCTCTCCATGGTCGCCTATATCGCCGCACTCATCAACATGCCCATCGCCAATGTGTCGGCGATCACCCAGGCGATCCCTCTGTCGCTGACAGCCGCCTCCGCGCTGATCTTGAAGGAGAAGGTGGGGCTGAGGCGATGGACCGCCGTGGCCATTGGGTTTCTAGGCGTGCTCATCATCATCCGGCCGGGCTCCAGCGCGTTCAACGTATTTGCCTTCAGCGCCCTTCTGGCGGTGGTGTTTGTCACCGCACGTGATCTCCTCACCCGCAGTGCCAACAGCGATACCCCCTCCATCATCATCACCATGGCATCGGCCTGGGTGGTCACCGCAGCATCGGGCGCCTACAGCCTGACCGAAACCTGGGCGCCGCTGGACGCGGTCACGCTCTGTCTGCTGGCGGCTGCGGCGGCCTTTATCATGATCGGCATTCACTTTCTCATCGTCGGTGTGAGGATCGCGGAACTCTCGGTCGTGGTGCCGTTCCGCTACTTGCTGGTGGTTTGGGCCATGTTGTCGGGTTACCTGGTGTGGGGCGAATTCCCCGACTTTTGGGCGCTGTGCGGGATTGCCCTGATTGTGGGATCAGGTATCTATACCGTGCGCCGTGAAGCGTCGCTCAAACGTTCGCCCTAAGCTGCCCGAAAGCCCAAACTCATGGTCCATATTGTCGACATTCACCGCCATCCGTTGAAGGGCTGGACCCCAGAGAGCCTGGCAAGTGTGACGCTGGAGCCCGGCGGCGGATTGCCGCTCGACCGGCATTTCGCCTTTACCAGCGGGCGCCGTGAGGAGGCCCCTAAGCCGGGCGGCTGGGTGCAGGCGCGGACCTTTCTGCAGCTCACCGTGTTTCCTGAACTGGCCGCCTTCCGGTGCACATTGAGCGAGAGCGGTGTTCTGCGCATCAGTGCACCGGACGGATCGAGTGCCGAAGCGCGCGTGGGGGCACCGGAGGGGTTTGCGGAGGCCAACAGCTTTATTCAAAGCCACTTTGAGGCGGGCCCTTATGGTGCGCCTTATCTGGTGGAACAAAAGCCGGGCCATGGCCATTGGGATTTTACCGATACTCAAATCTCCATCATCAATCTGGCCACCGTGCGGGCCATTGCCAACGCTGTGGGCCAGCCTTTGGAGCGTGAGCGGTTCCGGGGGAACCTCTATATTGATGGGCTGGAGCCTTGGGAGGAATTCGCCTGGCCCGGACGGCAGCTTGCCATTGGGGATCTGAAACTGGATGTCCTGCGCCCGATCCAGCGCTGCGCCATGACCTCCACGGAACCGGGCACGGGCGTGCGTGCCTTCGATCTGCCGGCCATTATGAATAAGCGCTTCGGGCATAATTTCTGCGGCGTCTATGCGCGGGTGGCTGCGGGCGGAGAGATTGCGCAGGGCGATGAGATCGCCTGCGGCACCGAGCTGGTGCTGGACCCTCATGCCGATCTGCCGGAGCGGGCCGCACATCCCGCCCTCTGGCCGCGCTTCGCCTCCTTCTCCCCCATGGGACATGCGCTGGTGGAGTTCCGGCCCGTTGAAGCCGGATGGCCGCTGCCGGAGGCTGCAGCCGGCCAGGGCATGCGTATTTTGCGGACCGACACAGAACGCGCACCGGACCGTGCGCCGGTGGTGGAGAGCGGGCCGGGCGGCCTGGTGTGCCATGTGAGCTGCCCGCTGCCCGAGGATGGGCCGGCGCTGATCAGCGGGCCGTTTGGGAACAGCTAAGAGGCAGGATTGAGATGGTTGCAGATCTTCCCTTACCCCGGTCCACCTATGATGCCAGGTGGGAGAGCTTGCGCGCGCATTTGAACGCGGCAGAGCTTGACTGTGCGATCATTGTGGGGCCCGAGGCGCAGTATTGGGTGTGCGGATACGATACGTTTTTGGGATCCGTTCTGCCACAGGCTCTGATCTTTCCGGCCGCGTCGGAGGCTCCTACCCTGGTGGTGTGGGACGCCGATGTGGCGATTGCCCGGCAAACCAGCCTGGTGGACGAGATCTGGACCTACCGGTTCGGGGTGGATGAGCCCGCGGACCGGTTTGTTGAGGCCGCAGCACGAACCGCTCCAGAGCTCAAGCGGGTGGGCGTGGATCTTTCCAGTCATGCGTTGCCTTACGCCTTTGGGGCTGAACTGGTGGCCAAGCTGGCCGGGGTCGAGCTTGTCGACATTGCCTCGGACCTTGCCCATATGCGGGCGCTGAAGACGGCGGAAGAACTCTCCCTGATGCGCGCCGCTGGGCGCTATGCCAATGCCGGGCTCAAGGCCTTTCAGGTCCATGCCAAGGCCGGGGTGACGGAGATCGCCCTCGCCGGCGAGGTTGAATACGCCATGCGCAAGGCGGGCAGCGATTATGCCTCGATCCCCACGGAGATGACCTCCGGCGTTCGCTCGGTGCAGGGGCATGGCACGCCCAGCGCCCATCCGCTGGAGCCCGGCGGGCTGGTGCATGTTGAGATCGGCGGTGTTGAGAGGCGCTACAATTGTGTCGGCATGCAAACGCTGGTGGTGCCCGGTGCTGCGCCCAAGGCATCGGCGGTTGAGTTGTATGATCTGGCACGGGCGTGTTTGTCCGCCGGGCTGGGGCAACTGAGGCCCGGCGTTCCGGCAGCCGAAGTGGAGGAGCCGGCCCTGGAGCTGATCCGTGCGGCGGGTCAGGGCGACAATTTCAAGATGCGTTTCGGCTATGGTGTGGGGATCGGCTATCCCCCCACGTGGCTGGAGCCGCTCAAGATTACCCGCACGTCCACGGACGTTCTGGTTCCCGGAACCACATTCGTGGTGCACGCCTGTCTTCTGGATGAGGCAGACAATGTGGGTGTTTTGGCAGGCGGAACCTATGCAATGACGGAGACGGGCTATGAGATGCTCGCAGGGACTGGCGATGTTGCGCTTCGTCTTTAGGGGGCTGTTGGTTCTACTGACGCTGGGCTTGGGGGCCGCCTCCGCGTCTGCCCATGAGTTCTGGATTTCTCCGGAGCGTTACAAGGTTGATGCGGGCCAGCCCTTGGTGGCAGCTTTGCTGACCGGCGATAAGTTTGACGGCTACTCAATCCCTTTTGTCCCGGAAGAGTTCAAGCGGTTCGAGGTGGTGCTCGGCGATAAAACCCACAAAGTCACCGGGCGCATGGGAGATGATCCTGCGCTCAACATGGCCATCCCCGGAGCGGGGCTTGGGGTGATCGTGCACCAGACCTCAGGCTTCTTTATTGAGTATAAGGAGGCCGGAGAGTTTGAGGGCCTTTTGCGCGATAAGGGCGTTTTGTCCGTGCTTGAGGAGCACCGCAAACGGGGGTTGCCGGAGACCGGCTTTCGCGAGCGCTTCATCCGCTTTGCCAAATGCCTGGTGGCGGTGGACCATGGCCGGGGCCGGGATCGGGAAACCGGGTTGGAGACGGAGTTCGTTGCCGGCCTCAACCCCTATGCAGACGATGTGTCCGGCGGCATGCCGTTTCAATTGCTCTATCGGAAGAAGCCAAAAGCCGATGCGCAGGTTGAGGTCTTCAGCCGGGCGCCGGACGGCGCGGTGAGTATTGAGAAGCTGCGCACGGACCTGGAGGGGCGTGTGACGGTGGCGGCCAAGCCGGGACACGAGTATCTGTTGAGCTCGGTCACATTCCGTCCGCTGGAGGAGCCCGATCTGGTGTGGGAATCCCTGTGGGCGCAGTTCAGCTATATTGTTCCGCCGTAGCCCGAGCGAGGATTTTACCCCACACCGTCATCCCCGCGAAAGCGGGGAGCCATAGCTCGATCTCTCCCTTGGCTGAGAAGGTCCCTGCTTTCGCAGGGACGCGGGATTAGGGAGCATACGGATGCCGCTCCACCCAATGTTTGGCAATGTCCCCGCGCCGGCAGATCCACACTCCCTCATGCGCGAGCATATGATCGAGGATCTTATGGAGCGCTCCAATGCGTCCCGGCCGCCCCAGCAGGCGGGCATGGAGGCCGACGGTGAGCATCTTGGGTGTCGCCGCACCCTCCGCATAAAGGCAATCGAAGGCATCTGAAATGTAGGTCACGAAATCCGCCCCGACCTCATAACCTTCCTTGCGGGCAAACCGGCTGTCATTGGTGTCGAGCGAATAGGGCATCACCAGATGGGGCTTGCCGAAATCGTTGGTCCAATAGGGCAGGTCGTCTGAATAGGTGTCGCTGTCATAGAGGAACCCGCCTTCCTCCACCACAAGCCGGCGGGTGTTGATGCTGGGCAGGCCAGCATAATAGCCCAGGGGATGCTCGCCGGTGAGGCGTACGGCCTGCTCCACGCCTTTTGCGATGTGCCCGCGCTCCTCGTCCTCGCCCAGTGTGTGGTAGTCGATCCAACGCCAACCATGGAGCTGCAGATCGAAGCCCGCCTCAATCATTGCGTCCAGGGCGTAAGGGTTGGCCTCGCCGGCAACGCCCACAAGGTTGACTGTGCCGGTGAGCCCGCGCTCGGTGAACGCGTTTAGCAGGCGCCAATAGCCGACGCGGGCACCATACTCGTAGCTGGATTCGATATTGAGGTCGCGCGCGCCGTACCGGGCCTCCACCGCCACGTCGGAGACGCGCACCTCTGAACGCTCATCCCCGTTCAGGATGCACATCTCCGCGCCTTCTTCATAATTGATGCAGAAGTTCACCGCGATGCGGGCACCGTTCGGCCAGTCGGCCTTGGGCGGGTCGTTGCGATAGCCGATCAGGTCACGGGCGGGTTCGGGCTGCGTCGACATTTCTCGTACTCCCCTCAGGCTGGACGGTGTAGAGTTCACTTAGCCAGGAAGCTTGGCCCGGCACAACGGGCTATTGACGTAAACGGACCCCAACTGATGAACGATGCAGCAACACCTGATCCGGCCAGCGCTATTGCGGGGGCGGAGATCAGGCTCCCCACACAGGATCTGAAGGACGATTTGCCGTTCTTCACCAAGCAACTGGGCTTCCGGTTGGACTCGATCTTTCCCGCGGACGATCCGGCGGTTGCCGTGCTTTCCGGCCATGGGGTGTGCCTGAGGCTTGAGCGCGGTGCAGCCGAAGCGCCGGGCACCTTACGCCTTCTGTGTCATGACCCGGCATCTTTTGCCGGCGGGGCGTTTGAACTCACCGCGCCAAACGGCACGCGCATTGAACTGGTGGATGCCGACCCGCCCATGGTGATGCCGGAGACCCAGCACGCCTTTGTGGTGCGCCGGCTCAAGGACCAGGCCCCGTGGGTGATCGGGCGGGCGGGCATGCATTACCGCGATCTCATCCCGGACCGCTTGGGCGGCAGCATCATTGCGTCCCACATCCGCATTCCAGACGGCGGCCCGGTGCCGGATATGGTGCACTATCACACGGTCGGGTTTCAGCTGATCTTCTGCTACAAGGGCTGGGTCCGGCTGGTTTACGAAGATCAAGGACCGCCCTTCATTCTGGGCGCCGGAGACTGTGTGATCCAGCCGCCGGAGATCCGCCACAGAGTGTTGGAATCCTCCGATGATCTTCAGGTGATCGAGATCGGCGTGCCGGCAGAACATGTGACCACAATCGATCACGAGATGGATCTGCCCAACGGCACCGTAAACCCGGACCGCGACTTTCAAGGTCAACGCTTCTGCCATCACAAGGTGGCTGAGGCCGCCTGGGGCCAATGGCGGTTGTCAGGATTTGAAGCCCGCAACACCGGCATTGCCGAGGCGACCAAAGATGTGGCCGGGGTGGAAGTGGCAAGGTTCAAGGGCAACGGCGCCGTCCCGGCCGTGACGAGCCATGCAACCGACATCCTCTTCACCTTCGTGATGCACGGTACCATGACCCTGGCCGGGGAGGCGCGCGAGCCTCAAGCGCTCACCGCCGGCGATGCGTTTGTCATTCCGCCCGGCATGAAAACCGAGTATCGCGACTGCTCAAGCGATTTGGAGTTGTTGGAAGTCTCCTTGCCGGGGACGGTTAAGACCACCGTGCACGAAGCGCTCTAGCTTTCCGGACCGGCCGACAGGGCCGCTGCCTCCTGCAGCGCGACCATGGCCCGGGTCACGGATTGGTCTTTGGCCGTGAAGGCAAACACCGGGCCTGCGGCAGCGGCAGCCAACGCCCACCATTGCGAGATTTCCTGTTGGTTGTAGATCACGAAGGCAAACATCAGACCGACCACAACCGCGCCTACACATCCGAAAATGTTCATCGGTGAAAGGCGGGCCGACAGGGTCACTTCCACTTGGTCATTGCCCGTCTCTGTAACGGTTATCGTTCCGCCGGAGAACCGGTGCAGCGGCTTGTTGCGGCTTGAGAGCATGAAGGTGGGGATGGAGAAGGTGAAGCCATCGCCTTCCTGGGTAATCGCATCAGCCTTGTGAAACTCCAAGAGCGCGCGCACCGCTTTGCGGACCTGTTGGGCCTTGCCCGGATGGCCGGCCATGGTGAAGCTTTGGGTGGCGTTGAAAATCTCCATACCGTACTCGCTCACCGGGTCTGGCGGATGAACTCGACCATGTAAGCCGTGCTCCAGCCAAACAGCAGAAACCCGTTTGCGCCTAAGATTGCGGACAGGAAGCGCCATTCTGTGGGCAGCGTGATATCTCCAAATCCCAAGGTGGTGAAGCACACCAACGAGAAGTAGACCGCCGGTTCAAGACCTTCGACCGCGCCGGTCATGAGCAGCACCAGGGCCCACAGGAACACCTCCAAGGTGTGTGCGCCCAAGATCACGTGTACGGCGATCACAATCAGGCCCGTGTCGGCAACGCGCTGCGGCCAGCGGTGGGAGAGGTTCACCAGCCATGGCAGGCGCCGCGTGAGGAGACCGAGGATCTCCGCATGGATGGCCACCGTGGCGGACACCACCAGGGCGCCGATGATCAACTGCTTGAGCAGCAAGCCTGTGCCGACATGTTCCATGGCTTTTACAGACTAGGCAGCCAGCGCCTCAAGGATACGGGCCCAGGACCTGGTGCCGTGGACGAAGCTTGGCATGTTGTACTTCTCGTTGGGGCTGTGGATGGAATCATCGTTGAGCCCAAACCCGATCAGCAGAGAGTTCATGCCGAGCGTCTCCTTAAAGCTGGTGGCGATCGGGATCGAGGCGCCGTTGCCCATCAACACTGTGTCCTTGCCGAATTCGCTGCCCATGGCAGCGGCCGCTTTCTGCAAGTGCGGGTCGTCGAGCGGGACCTCAAGCGCCGTGCCGGCACCGAAGTTCATGAACTCCACCTCGCAGTCTTCCGGCAATTGCGCGCGCACAAAGGCCCGCAAGTTTTCGCGAATGGCCAGGGGATCTTGGCCGGGCACCAGGCGGAACGACAGCTTCACCGTGGCGCGCGACGGGATAACCGTCTTGGTGCCCTCGTCGGTATAGCCGGCGATGATGCCGTTGGCGTCGCACGTGGGCCGCGCCCAGAGCTGCTCTAAAGCCGGGTAGGCCGCTTCGCCCGCCGGGACGCTCAAGCCCACCTCTCCCAGGAACTCCTCCATGGGGAACTTCAGGTCCTCCCATTGGGCGCGGGTCTCTTCGCTCACATCGGCCACGCCGTCATAGAAACCGGGCACCATGATCGTGCCGTCATCGTCGTGCAGTGAGGCGACGATGCGCGAGAGAACGCGAATCGGATTGCGGGCCACACCGCCATAGAGACCGGAATGGAGATCGCGCGAAGGACCGATCACCGTAATTTCATCATGCATGATCCCGCGCAGGCGGGTGGTGATGGCGGGGGTGTCTTTGTCCCACATATTCGTATCGCAGATCAGGGCCACGTCGCGGCTCAATTCCGCGCTGTTCTCCTCCAGAAAAGCGTCAAGCGAGGGCGAGCCGGATTCCTCTTCACCCTCAAACAGGATGGTTACCTTAACCGGTAAATGGCCCGCCGTTTCCATCCACGCACGGCTGGCTTCGAGAAACGTCATCAATTGGCCCTTGTCGTCGGCGGCCCCGCGGGCGTATACCTTTTCAATGCCGTCCTCTCCTGTAACGCGTGCCGGCTCGAACGGTGGCGTGTTCCATTTCTCCAATGGGTCTGCGGGCTGGACGTCGTAATGACCATAGAAGAGCACATGAGGTGCATCGGCTGGGAGTTGATCCGGCACATGATGGCCTACCACCATCGGCAAGCCGGATGTGGGGCGCACAGCGGCCTCAAAACCGATCTCCTGCAACGTGTTCTTCAACAGGTCAGCAGCTTCAAGGCAGTGATCCTTATAGGCTGAGTCTGTCGAGATGCTGGGGATTTTGAGCAATTCGAACCACCGTTCGATGCTTTGCTCCATGTTCTGGTCGATGCGGGACAAAACGGTGTCGAGCTGAGACATGGGGTGACCTCAAATTTGGTTGCGGAGACGTAACGCTGTCAGTTGATGGCTTCGCGCTCTCCGACCGGGGGAGGGCACATTGCGCGTGACGTCTATCATGATCGTGAGAGGCTGTCATGCGCGCAAGCTGGGGAGCGTAAAGTAGTGAGCACAGTCAGCCTCGTCACTGACAGTCTCAGGGCTCGAGACATATCGCACGACTGGTCCTCCAAGGTTCGCCGTCAGGGGTACCAGCGCCTTGCCGTGCTGCGACAGCAGGTCAACCTTTACTATTTCTGGGAAAAGCGTTGGTTCTTTCTCGCCCTGATCATCGGCGCGGCGCTTCTGGCGCTGCCTGAGGCGGAGGGCATGTCGCGCGAGGCGCACATTGTGCTGGTGATGTCTGTGGTGGCCACCATCTTGTTCATCACCGAGCCGGTGCCTTTGCCCACTGTGGCGCTGCTGATCATTGTGGGGCAGGTGGTTCTGCTCGGCTTGGATTCCACGAAGGTGGCCAAGACATTGATGACGGATTCGGTGCTCTTCATCATGGGCTCGCTCATGTTGGCCGTGGCCGTGGTGAAGCAACAGCTCGACAAGCGTATTGCCTGGTTCATCGTGCGGATGACCGGAACCAAGACCATCAATATCTGTTTCGGCATCTCCGTTGTCTCCGGCATTCTGGCCTCATTCGTGGGCGAGCACACGGTGGCGGCCATGATGCTGCCGGTGGGCATCACCTTGATCACGCTCACCTCCACCAACCCCAAAAAGGTGGCCGGACTTGCCGCGGTGTTGTTGTTCTCGATTTCCTATGGCTGCTCGGTGGCCGGCATCGGCACGCCTTCGGGCGGGGCCCGGAACGCCATCATGATCGGCTACTGGAAAGAGTTCTTCTTCGATCCCACCAATCCGGAGACCCAGAAGTTCATCGTCGATTACGTGCGCTGGATGGTCTACGCCTACCCCATGTTTCTTCTGCAGCTCCCGGTGGTGACGGCCATTCTGTTCTTCACCTTCAAGCCGGAGTATCGCACGCTCGGGCGGGCCGTGGCCAAGCTGCGGGTGCAGGTGGAGGGCCAGGGCCCGCTGCACCCGAGCGACTGGGTGGCCATCTTCATCTTCTTCGGGGTGCTGATGGGCTGGATCTTCTTCTCCCAGGATCTGGGTATGGGCACCGTCGCCATCATGGGGGCTGCCGCATTCCTGGTGGCGGGGCTGGTGCGCTGGGAAGATTTGAACGCCGGCGTAAACTGGGGTGTGGTGCTGCTCTATGCGGCGGCTATTTCTCTGGGCGTGGAGATGAAGGTGACGGGGGCCGCGGAATGGGTTGCGGTGACCTTCCTGTCGTTCATGGAACCCTTAGGGGCGAACGAGGGCCTTGGCCTGTGGGCTGCTGTTTCCGTTCTCACAACCGGGGTCACCAACACCATGTCGAACGGCGCGGCGGTTGCGGTGCTCGGGCCGATTGTCTTGAAGATGGCGAGCGTCTCTGGCGAGAGCCCGATTATTCTGGGCTTCATCACGGCGGTTTCCTCGGCCTTTGCTTATCTCACCGTGGTGGGCACACCGGCCTGTACAATCGTCTACGCCTCCGGCTATCTGAAGACGACTGATTTTCTCAAAGTCGGCTGGCGTATGGCGCTGGTTTCTACCATCATCTTGCTGGTGGCGGCCGACTTCTACTGGCCCTTGTTGGAGTAAGAGCCAAGCTGGATTCCTATGGCACGCGGACGCACAAGACGAGGAAATGGCAGGACCATTGAGGATGCCCGGCGCGAGGCGGAAGAGCTTCGCGCGAAGCGGCGCAACCGGTTCCGGATTCTGGCCTGCGTGGATGGTTCGGACGCCTCCTATGAAGCGGTGCGCATGGCCGCGCGGTTCGGTGGCCGCAAGGAAGTGGATATCATCATCCTTTATGTTCGCGCGATCGATCAGGGCTTGCGGTCAGGCGGGCTTCAGGTGCGGGTGGCGCGCGAGAACATGTTGGAATGGGGGCTCGATCTGCCCGGCATCAAATATCTCAACTACGCCATCCAGTTCCTGGATGAGATGGGCTTCAGCCCGGAAAAGTGGGAGACCGAAGCCTCCCACACGGACACCTGGAACGATCCGGTGGGCGATAACAAGGTGGAATACCGCCATGCCGACGGGCGCAGTG
>JANQOW010000057.1 GCA_028285595.1 Hyphomicrobiales bacterium | reverse complement strand
CACTGCGCTTCGCGCCTTGGATATGGGCTGATTTGACTCCATCAAGTGTTTCCATTTGACAAAGAACTGCTCTAGACCGGTTGGGTCCCGCGGGCCTGGGTAAGCCAGGCCTGGATGGCATCGCGGATGGATTTGCGCTCCTGGGCCACGTAGCCCTTCTCCAGGGGCGTGCGGACGCCATTGATCACGAACAAGAGCGAATGCAGACCGGAGTAATCGCCTGCCCCTTCCGTGGCGACCACATCGTCAATGTCCGCCAGCGCGTGCACAGAAGAGGCAGACCCCGTGATCCGGTCTTCCCGCAAGGTCAGGGTCTGGCTCGGCCGGTGCAGCACGGCTGACTGGCGCGGACAGAAGTGCCATCCGAACCACATGAAGCCCGCCCCGAGCGCGGTAACGAACACACGCTCAAACAGCTCGCTCCCGGCATCTGCAAAGATGCCGCCGAAACCAATCGCAGCAGCACCGCCAAGCCAGGCGGCCCAGCGCATGATCCACGGGTCATGCACCACGGCCAGAACATCCGGGGTGTTGGTGATAATACGCATGCTGGAGCCGATAGCAGAAAGTCACTAGGATACCCCTAACAGCGACAAAAAACGCCGCCCGGGAGGTGACCTCATGAACCCAGATCTAGCCAACCTGATCCTCGCTCTCGGCATCTTCTCGGTAGGCTTTGTGAGCATCGGGCCCAACATTCTGGCCATTATCGGCACCTCCATGGAACGGGGGCGCAAAGAGGGCGTGCGCCTGGCCCTCGGTGTGGGCACCGGGTCCGGGATCTGGGCAACGCTGACCGTGGCGGGCCTCACCGCACTGATCACGGCCTATGCCAGCGTGGTGACGGTCCTGAAGATCTTCGGCGCGGCCTATCTCTTGTGGCTCGCCTACCGCGCGTTCCGGTCCGCGGCGAGCCCAGAAGCCGATGTGAAGCCGAAAGCGGCCAAAGGTGGCCGGCTCTATGTGCAGGGTCTCGCCATTCAGATGACCAACCCAAAGGCGGCCTTGCACTGGATTGCGATTGTTGGTTTGGGGCTTGGCGCCGATGCACCGCTATGGGCCGGGCTCAGTTTGATCGTGGCCACCACGGTGCTGTCCATTCTGGGCCATCTGGCCTATGCGCTGACCTTCTCCACCCAGCCGGTTGTGGCGCTCTACAGGCGCGGGCGCCGCTGGATTGAAGGGGCGCTGGGGCTGTTCTTTGCCTTTGCGGCCTACAAGATCGCGACCTACCGCCCTTAGAGCCGACCCTAGGCCGCCTCTGAGGCAAGCTTGGCCATGGCCTGCCGCAGAGCCGTTACACAGTCCCCATCAAACGCCGTGCCGCTGTCCTTGCGCAGTATCGCGAACGCCTGCTGTTGTGCCATCGCAGGCCGGTAAGGCCTGTCGGCTGTGAGCGCATCGAACACATCGGCCACGGTGAGAATGCGCACCTCCAAGGCAATCTCCTCACCCGCAAGGCCGTAAGGGTAGCCTTTGCCGTCCAGGCGTTCGTGATGGGCCCCGGCCAGCGGCGCGATGTCCTTAAACGCGGCGACGCGCTCTAAGATCTTCTCACTGTGAAGCGGGTGCCTTTTGATGGCCTCCCATTCGGCCTCGTCAGGCTTTCCCGGTTTATCGAGGATCTGATTGCTCACCGCGAGCTTGCCCAAATCGTGCAGCAAGGCAGCCCGGCGCAGCCAGCGCCGATGAGGCTCGGTCAACTCCATCTCAGCGGCAATCATATCGGCATAGAGCATCACCCGGTGGCTGTGATCGGCCGTAAACGGGCTCTTGGCGTCCACCACATCGGAGAACGCAGCGGCGATTTCGTCCAGGTAATCCTCATCCACCACATCGGCCTCCGAGGCCGGTGCCAGACCGAACACGGCGTCCTCAAGACCATCGGCTTTGAGCGTCTCCCAGAAGGCAGGCCTCTCCTGAGCGTTCAAGGCCGCCCGGACGATTTCAGGATCAAACCAGGTGCCGGCCCGGGCCTCAGCCTCGCTGAGGGCGGCGTCGCGGCCTTGCTCGGTGTGAAAAATGTCGAGCACCTGGGCGAGAAGCGCAATGTTCGCAGCAAGCGGCACCTCATCGCCGAGCAGGCCATCCGGCTTGCCAGAGCCGTCCCAATGCTCGTCCAAGGCGCGGATGCCGTCTTGCACGGATCGCGAAAACCGCATCTTGCGGGCGATTTCGGCGCCGCGTTGGCAGCGGGTTTCGATCAGTTCCCGGGTGATCTGACCGCCATTCTTCAAAATGTTGACCATCGCCTGAATGCGCTCAGCCAGGCCCGATTCCAATCCGGTCTTTGCCATCACAAACCGCAGCGCGGCACCCAGGGACCCGTCGATGGTTTTGAAGTCGCGTTTGAAGCTGAGATCATCGGTGAGATAGAGCTCGCAGATCCGCGCGGCATTGCTGCTGCAGCCCAGGTCCTTGAGCAGGATGGTGTAGAACAGGTCCGACAGCTCGGCCTCGCTCAGCCCCAGTTCGCGCCCGATATGAAACCCGATCCAGCAACTGCGCAGGCAGTGGCCCACGGGCTGTCCCTCGGTTAAATCAAGGGCGTGGCTCAGCGAGCCAAGCAGCTCAGCGCGCGTCACCTTGGCCTCGGCCGAGGGCGCGCTGCTGCGTCCATAGAGCGTTTTCACCATCTTCTGTTCTCCCGATCCTCGCCGCCAGCATAGCTGAAAGGGCTTAAGCGAGCCTTATGAAGCGGGCAGCTCACAGCGGTCGAGGCAACCCGCAGCGCGGTTTGAACATCACGCTGCGCTGGCTCTCTAGAGAGCTTTCCAGAAGACGATCTTGTCATCGCCCTTTGCCCAGAAGTCCCGGATGCGGGCCTCTTCGATGTAATCGTTCTTGCGGTAGAATTCGCGCGTCTCGGCGAAACCGTCCGCGCCAGAGGTATCGACGATAAGAAGCCGCTGGCCTTGCGTACGCAAATCGCTCTCAAGCCGGTCAACGAGCGCGGTTCCCGCACCCGATCCCTGTTTTTCAGGGAGCACGGCGATCGCCAGCATGTTCCACGTCCCCTCTGTCAGCGGCTCAGGAACAGCGTAGCAAAAGCCGATGGGGTGGCTGTCCAGTTCACAGGTTAACCAGCGGTCTTCACTGGCGCCCTCCGACAAAAACCCGCTGATCATGTCCGGCAGAAGTTCAGGTGGGAACAGCTCGGTGCCCTTCAGCACCACCTGAAGCGCAGGGAGGTCGTCGGATGTTGTCGGTCTAATGTTCATTGTTGTGGGTCTTTCACGATGCCTTTGCTCGTCCCTCGTCAGGGAGACCATCGAAGTTCGCCCGACGATCACGCCGGATGTGCTGGCCAGAATGCCAAACATAGTTCACGTGCGGCCTATGAGGAACCGGGATCAATCCTTCTGACCTCCTCGTTCACCCAGCTCTTAAACGCGCGGACCATTTTTGTTTCCTTCAACGCTGAGGCTGACGAGATCCAATAGTCCACCCGCCCGGGCAGCGAGATCTCCCCCACCCGCACCAAGCTGCCATCAGACAGGGCATCGGCGCACAGAAGATCATCGCCGATCGCCAGACCGGCACCATTGATCGCCGCTCGGATTGCTGCTGCCCCCGTTCCCATCACATAACCCGTTTCGCTCCGGGTGATGTTTTCAGCGCGCAGCATCGCGGACCACCAATAGGTATCGACATCATGGAGCAAAGGCAGTTCGCGCAAAGGATCCCTGCAAGAGTGCACCAGCCCTGGAGCGCCAACGGCAAACACGCTAAACCCGCACAGGCGCTCTGAGCGAATACCGCGGTCGGCTGGATGACCGAACGTGATCGCCACATCACAGTTTGGAGCGACCCGGCGGCCGATCTCCGGCACAAAACTGATATCGACGAGCGGCATGCGCGCCCGCAATCGGTCCAGTCTTGGGGCGAGAACGAAATCCAGAAACTCATGATCGATGACAATGGTCAGCTTCTCGCGATCTGCAAGGCTAGCAGCCTCGTTTTTGCCGGTGTCCAGAAGCGCCAGCACGCGCTCGGCCACAGCAAGATACGCCTCGCCCGACGCCGTCAGGCTGACCGCGCGATGGCGTCGATCAAAAAGGGTGCTGTCAATCCGACGTTCCAGGGAAGCGATCTGCTTGCTTACCGCCGCTTGGGTCACGTTGAGACGAGCGGCGGCGCCTGCGAAACTGGATGTCTTCGCGGCCTCAACAAACATCCGCAAGGCCGTTGGCGAGGGAAGCGGTTTCATGCTTTTAAATAACAAAATGGAATGCAAAGGGCAACAAAGGCTCGTTTGAGTTCAATTTGGTTATCGCTTAAGAAGCGGTGTGCGTTGGACTTCACGACGCGCACGGAAGCCGGCGATGTCGATGAAGCTGCGAACGAACACTGACCCAGATCCGGATGTGGTCAAGCTGCCCGAGTGGATAAGCGCGCTCGACGCACCTCAGCATCCGGCGCGAGAGGTCGAAGCACTGGTCAAGCGGCACTATGGCATTGACGGACATCTCACCCCGCTTGACGGGGAGCGAGATCAAAACGTCCTCGTCAGCGCCGGCGGTCAGCGGCGGGTTCTGAAGATCAGCGCCGGCGAGGACGCAGGCGCAGGCGCGGACTATCAGGCTGCGCTCCTGGCGCATTTGGCAGAGACAGCCCCTGACCTGCCACTCCCTCGCAACATCGCCAGCAAAGATGGACACCACGCGCTGCTGCATCGGTTCGACAATGGGCAAACATGCGCTGTCCGCATGGTTACTTACTTGGAGGGCAAGCCGTTGTCTGCGCAGCACCGGCCCCCGAACGGTTGGGCCGGTCAGGTTGGCGCGTTCCAGGGCAGGCTGTGTTCAGCGCTCCGTGGATTTGACCATGTGGGTGCGACCCAGTTCATGCCATGGAACGCATCCTCGGAGGTGATGCTCAGTCACGAGATGCTGGCGTTCCTGGAACCTGAATTCCACGAGCGAACAGCACCACACCTGGAAAGGCTTAAGTCGGCCTCCCTGCCGGCGCTTTTGAAGACGCGCGCCCAGGTCATTCACAACGATATCCATCCGGGAAACGTTTTGACGAATGAGCAGGGCCGGATTTCAGGCGTCATCGATTTCGGCGACGCTATCCGCGCACCTATCATTCAGGAGCTTGCCGTGTCGGCAACAAGCCTGATCGAGTTTTCTCCCCTCAAGGGCGAGGGGCTGATTGCTGATCTCATAGAAGGCTTTTGTGCGCAGTATCCGCTGCACTCAGATGAGCTCGCCCTGCTCTACGACGCTATCTTGCTCCGAAGCATCCTGAGCGCGGCGCTCGGACGCATGAAGGATCAGTTCGTCTCACCAGCGCAGCGGCCGCGCCCGGCCACGAGCGCCTCTGAGCGCGGGCTTGATGCGGTCTTGCGCCTGCAACACCGCGCACCGTTGGATACCCGATCACTTGGCGGATTTGCACATGGCTAGATCACTGCTCAGCGAAGACCTTCTCAGACGCAGACAAGGGGTGCTCAGCCCCACCTACTTTCACCATTACGAAGAGCCCTTGATCGCCACACGCGCCGAAGGCGTGACCATCTGGGACGCCGACGGAAGAGCTTATCTGGATTGCTACAACAACGTCCCGTCGGTCGGTCATTGCCACCCCCATGTGATCGATGCGCTGCACCGGCAAGCCTCTCTCATCAACACCCACAGCCGCTATCTGCACGAGGCCATCGTCACGTACGCCGAGCGCATCACCGCAACACTGCCGCCCGACCTTGATATGTGCGCGTTTGCGTGTACGGGGACCGAGGCGAACGCGCTGGCCTATGAGTTGGCACGGGCCGTCACGGGCAAGACCGGCGTGGTGGTCACAGACGGCTCCTATCATGGCAATGCGCTCGCGGTTGCGGATATCTCGCTCTACAGCGCCAGGCCGCCTGAACACCGCAGCTTTGTCAGCGCCATCCCGCCGCCGGGACAGTCTTGTGAAGATGATGCGGCCCGGGCAGAGCCGGTCATTCGCGCGCGCTCGAGATCACCATCCGGTTTGGCCATGCTCATCATTGACCCGATCTTCGATGCACCCGGCATTTTCACCGCGCCGGCGGGATACCTCGCCGAGCTCTCTCAGATCGTGCGCAGTGAGGGCGGGCTTGTGGTCATGGACGAGGTGCAGGCAGGCCTGACACGCCTTGGCGACAACATGTGGGGCTTCATGGACTCAGGAATAGTGCCCGACATTGTGACAATGGGAAAACCCATGGGCGCCGGATACCCGCTGGCTGTGGTCGCAGCAAAACGGGCGATCTTTGAGGAGTTTGCCGCAACGGAGCGGTACTTCAACACCTTTGGCGGAACCCCGGTTGCCGGCGCTGTTGGCAACGCGGTGCTGGACGTGATCGAGGGCGAGGAGATCCAGCGAAATGTCCATGAGGTCGGGCGCTATCTGGTGAATGGACTGCATCAGCTCACAGATCAGTTCGGCTGCATTGGGCACATTCGCGGCAAAGGGCTCTTTCTCGGGATCGAGTTGGTGAAGGACCGGAGCGCTCTGCATCCTGACCCGGAGACAGCCGCAGCGCTCGTCAACCGGATGAAGCAGAAGGGCGTGCTGGTCTCAACCTGCGGTCAGCTCGACAGTGTGTTGAAAATCAGACCCCCTCTGATTTTCTCGCAAGATAACGCCGACCAACTCCTTGACACGCTTCGGGCTGCTCTTCACGAGCACGGCGCCAGACCATTCGAGCAAAACCATAACCGGCAGAAGAACGCGGAGGGCAATCCATGAATGAACGCAGCAGCAATGCCTTGAAGGGTCTCAGAACGGCCAACTCGTTTTCCGGGATGCCGAGTTTCTTTAGACGTCACGTTGCAGAGGATTTCGCCGCGGCCGATGTGGTGGTGTACGGGCTGCCCTACGATCTGGGCACCAGCAACAGAGCGGGGTCCCGATTTGGACCGCGCGCGATCCGCGAAGCATCGCTCCAGCTCGCTTGGGGCGAGGTCTGGCCCTGGGGGTTTGATCCGTTCGACCGCTTGGCCGTGATCGATGCCGGCGATATCGAGTATCCGTATGCAGATCCCAAGGCGTTTACGGATGCAGCCTCCGAGCGCGCAAGAGCGGTTGCTGAAGCCGGCGCCGTGCCCTTCTCGCTGGGCGGCGACCACAGCGTGACCTTCGGCACCCTGAACGGTATCAGCGAGGTCACCGGGCCGGTTGCGTTGCTTCAGTTCGATGCCCATTCCGACACGAGCAAAGGGCATGCAGGCCAGCACGGCACAATGTTCCGGCGGGGCGCAGAGAGCGGTCAGATCCTGGCGGACAAATCCCTCCAAATCGGAATTCGAACGGCCTATCTCAAAGACGACGACTATATGAGACTGCACGCACCAGACGTTATGGCGGCAGCACCCCAAGAGGTTGCCCGCGCGATCGTCGATCGGATCGGAGAAACGCCGTGTTACCTGACCTTCGACATCGATTGCCTCGATCCGTCCTTTGCCCCGGGAACGGGCACGCCTATCCCCGGAGGCTTGAGCACGCTTCATGTGCTTGAAATCCTGCGCGCATTGCCGGGGCACTTGGAGAATGACCGTTTGAATTTGGTCGGCCTCGATATTGTCGAGGTTGCTCCGTGCTACGACCACGCCCAAACGACCTCGCTGGCCGCCGCTCAGGTCGCTCAGGAACTCCTGTGCCTGTTGGCCAGCCTAAGGTCCGGTTAGAAGAGGCACCACCTCGTCTCAGCCTGCCGCCAAGAGGTCTGCATACGCGCCCTCAACAAGGTCAGCCTCTTCGATGCCCAAGCGCTCCATCAGCGCAAGAGCCGTCTTCCGGCCCGCGGCCGCGCTCTCGTTCTCGCCCAGCACCACCTCAAGCTCCAGGAACGTGCCGAGCCCTTCCACCTCATCCAGATGAATGCGCGTCTGGCCCACAAGATAGACCTCACGCAGCTTCTTCACGATCATCGCCTCCCCCAACGCCGCGCCCAGCACCTCGCGCAGCAGAGCGGGCTCACGGGTTTCGCTGATCGCATAGGTGCAGGTCTTTGGACCTGAGAGGTCGGGACGGTCGTAAAAGATCACCTGGCCATGATCGGCCGCAAAGCGCCTCAGTTTGAGCCGCCCGTGCGCGGCGGGGAAAAACACATCCTCCTGCTCTAAGATCTCCGGCGGGCCGCCGGAAAGCTCCCGCGCCAGGACGCGCACCTGTTCCATATCCCGCACCCGCGCTTTGATCTCAACGTTTCTGGGCATCGTGCTTATCGGGCTCCCTCACCCTGCCAACCGGGCACCTGTTTGATCGTTCGTAGCGGATTGCCCGCACCTTCGCCATCGAATACAACCTGCAGCTAGCTGTCGGTAACGCCCAATCAGCAATTGGCCAATCACGCGATCTGGCCTACGGTGGCGCGCAAATCGGGACTGAAGAGCGGCTAAAGACCAGGTCATGGGACCTCAGATTAAGATTCAAATACGCAACCTCACCAAATCGTTCGGCGACAACCGCGTCCTGAACGATGTGAGCATTGATATTTTGGCCGGAAAGAAGACCGTGCTGATCGGCCCGGCGGCGTCGGGAAAAACCGTGCTGTTCAAGTGCCTGATGGGGATCACCCAGCCTGAAAAAGGCACCATCACCGTGGACGGTAAGCCGGTGCCCGCGTCCGGCAGCGCCGGCCATTCCGACTACATGATGGATGTGGGCGTGTGCTTCCAGCAAGGCGGACTGCTCGACAGCCTCACCGTTTGGGAGAATATCAGCTTCAAACTGACCCAGGCCCAAGGGTTGTCGCGCACGGCCGCACGGGAGCTGGCCATCGAGAAGCTGGTCAAAGTGGACCTGCCGCCGACCACGGCCGATCTCCTGCCCTCAGAGCTCTCCGGCGGCATGCAGAAACGCGTCGGCATTGCCCGGGCCCTGGCCGGCTCGCCCTCGCTGTTGCTCCTGGACGAGCCCACGGCCGGCCTTGACCCCATCACCACCAACACCATCAACAAGCTGATCACCCGCTCCATGACCGAAATCGGCGCCACGGTTCTGGCCATCACCTCCGACATGGCATCGGCCCGCGGCGAGTATGATCAGTTGCTGATGCTGCACCAGGGCGAACTGATGTGGAGCGGGCCCACATCCCTTCTGGATACCTGCGAAAGCCCCCATGTGAACCAGCTCATCAACGGGCGCGCGGTGGGGCCGATCAAGATGCGGCTTGAGGCCCGCGGCGTTTAGCCGAGGGTTAACAGGCCCATAGCTGGCCCGTTCAACTTTAACTCAAATGCGCAGCAAAACTTGGCAGTTTTGATATCAGTTTCGCCTAGGGTGCCCCCAACCCGGGGCAACAATAAGGGTATACAATAAAAAGGCGAAGGCTGTGCGGTTATTAAGACGCCTGTGTGACAGGCTGATTGCGGATGACCGGGGGACTATCGCATTAATCTTCGGGCTGGTATCGCCAGTCCTGCTTGTAGCAGCCGCGAGTGCGATCGAAGTTGCAATTCAAGTCAAAGCAAACACGGAGCTGCAGTCGGTGGCCGACGCGGCGGCCCTTGCGGCTGCGCGAGAGATTGCGCTCGCCAACACCAGCAAGGCGCAGGTCAAAAAGGCAGCGGAGACCCATGCAAAGGTCAGCCTGGCCAATTCCAAGACCCTTGGCACTTCGGCCGGCAAGCTTGCCGTGAAAGCCACCGTGGTCGACAGCTTCACCGGCGTGCGGGTGGATCTGACCAAGACCTGGAAACCGATCTTCTCCGGCCTCTTGGGCGTGTCGGACCAGAGCGCGGCGGCCACGGCCACGGCCCATGTGGTGGGCAGCACGAAGATCTGCGTGCTGGGTCTTATGGACCGAGGCGTGTTGGCCGGGGTTCACTTGGACAACAATGCGCGGCTTACGGCGGAAGACTGCGGGGTTTACAGCAATTCAACCAGCTTTGCCTCGATCCGCACAGACAGCAATTCTGAGCTGAGCGCCGGCCTCATCTGTGCCGCCGGCGGCACCATGGCGTCGCGCTCGGTGAACTTTACGCCCGAACCCATCACCGACTGTCCAAAGCTGCCCGACCCCCTGGCTGAGCGCAGACCCCCACCCGTGGACACCTGTTTGGAAACGAACCTGGTTGTGGAGACGGACACCACGCTGTCGCCGGGCACCTATTGCGGTGGGCTGACCATTCGTGACGAGGCCGAGGTGGAGCTTGAGCCTGGGATCTACGTGATTAAGGACGGCCCCTTCAACGTGGAGGATGAGGCGGAACTGGAGGGCGAGTATGTGAGCTTCTACCTCACAGGAGCCGGCTCAACCTTCCACTTTGACGAAGACACCGAGATCAGCATTGGCGCCACCAAGGACGGCCCCCTCGCCGGCTTGCTCTTTTATGAGCAGCTTGACCCTGCAGTGCTCGCCGACGCGCAGAAGAGATCCAGCTTCTTCTCGATGTTCTCCGAGCTTGGCGATCTGAGCACCATGCGCACCCACCGCATCAAGAGCAACAATGCGCGCCAGTTGCTGGGCACCATCTATTTGCCCAACAGCATTCTGCAGATCGACGCCAACGCCCCGGTTGCGGACGAATCCGCCTACACCGCCGTGGTGGTGCGCCGGCTTTGGCTGCTGGAGGGCCCGCATTTGGTGTTGAATGCAGACTACAGCGCCACTGACGTGCCGGTGCCCTCATCCATTGCGGGCGGCGAGGCTAAGCTGACGAACTAGGTGGGATGGCGTCTCAGCCCCCAGGCGCCGTTCCCGGGCGCAGATACGCGAACATATGCGCCACGTAGTCGGCCTTGCCGAGGTCAACGCCGCCATTGCGCAGGATCGCATACGCGCTCATCACGTGAAAATAGAACTGCGCCAAAGCCCAGTCGCGGGCATAGCGCTCGCCGCTCATATCGAAGATCATGCCGTTGGGCAGTTCAATGCTGAGGGTGCGCTCCGCCCCCTCATCAAGCGCGCCGGGCGCCAGTGCCTCCAACACGCTCAACGCCTCTGAAATGCGGCGCTGGGCGTCTTCGAAGCTGCCTGGCGCTTCGCCCGCCTCGCGGCCCTCTTTGGCCAGCACATCGAGGGCCTCAGGCAAGGGCAAATCGCGCAAACGAAATGTGGCCTCCTGGGCTTGGAGACAGGCAAAGCGCACCTGGGTGGCCAGCGGAAACATATCGTCCGCAAGGCGCCAGGTGAGGGCTTCCTCGGAGTTCGCTTGCGCCTTTTCAAGCCACGCAGACAGAGCCTTCAGCATGTGCTGGTAGGTGGGCACCAGCAGTTCGGTAAGGGCCATGAGGTAAGCCTCCTTAAGGAAACCAGGTCCCGCTCATTTCTTCACGTTGAACTGACGCACCTCAGATTCAGTGCCGTTCTGGTAGAGCAACTGCACCGTCATGGCCGACGTGGAGCGCGGGATCTTCATGAAGATCTTGGCATCCTGCGGCACCGAATGGGGGTTGGACGGATCGCACGGCGGCAGCGGCCAAACCTTGTCCGGCGCCCCGTTGCCCATGCCGTAGCGCACCTCCTTGATGCCGCAGCGGTAGCTGATCAGGTGGGTGAAGTAGACGTTCATCCCGTTATATTCGCGAAACGCAATCCAGGCGGTCCAGAGCTGTTCGAGGATCTTTCTCTGCCCTTCCGCCAGCGCCGCATTGGGGTTGAAGGCAATGGGAAACACATCGGCCTGCTCGCCCCGTTTATCGCGCCAGGTCACATAGATGGTCGCCGGCGGATGGTCTCCCGGCAGCACGAAATCGGTTTTGGGCATGGGTCGGCCGGTGCGCTGGTCCAGATGGTTATGGAAGCCGGGGTCGATGAAGCTGCCTTCGGTTCCCACCCGGTAGCCGAACTGAGTGGCGGCCTCCGGCAGGGAGACGGTCACCATCCAGCCCGCATTGGAGCGCATGAAATTGACCAGGGGCTTTGCGCTCACCGGCGGCAGGGCAGCCAGTTGCTGGTTTGCCTTGGGCAAGACGCTCTCACCCTGGCCTTCCTGCAGGGTGGTCACCGCGCCGGGTGCGGCCCCGCCCTTGGGCGCCAGGTAAAGGTCGCCGATAATCTGGTCATAATAGGCGGGCGTTTGCTCGTGCCCCACCTTGCGCGCGAGCTTGCGCACGGCCACTTGCGTACGCTTGGCCACCTGCACCATGGAGAGTTCCGGATTGTTCAGCTCGTCCAGCAAGGTGCGGGTGAAGACGGAGTTCCGGTGAGCATCATTCTCCCCGAGCCGGTCAAGCGCGGCCTGGCCCGTTCCGGCCGAATAGAGCACGAACATGCCTTCGGCCGGCGACATGCGGGCGAGCCCCCGTGTTCCCGCCAGCGAGCGTTTGCCCTCGACGGCGAACGGATTGTCCCGGCAGGCATCCAGGATCATCACCGCCGTTGAGGCCCCTTTGCGGCGCAGCCGGTCGGCCAGCCCATTGGCGGCAAACGAGGCATCGGCCACAATCGCCTCCTCCCCCGGGCCTGCCTTGGGCACGTCCACGGGCAGAAGGTAGTTGGTGCCGTCAATGGCAAAGCCGTGGCCGGCGAAGAACAGCAGCGCCACGTCGCCCGGCTCGATCTTCTTCTCAAACTCCGCCAGGGCCCGGCTCATGGCCCGGCGGCCCACATCACGCGCTGAGAGCACATCGAACCCCATCTTGGTGAGCGCTTCGCCCATGGCGATGGCATCGTTGCGGGCCTTCTGCAGCTTGGGCACGCTTTCGTAGCTGTCATTGCCGATCACCAGCGCAACCCGCTTGGCCAGCGCGTCCTGGCCGCCAAGGCCGATGATCAGCAGAGCTGAAAGGATTAAACCGGTGAGCGTGCGCAGCAGCGTGGCGGGGCGTGTCATCTTGGGCGGACCTCCTTGGCTTTGGTTCATCGATACTCCATCCTGGTGAGATTCACATCAGCTATTTTTGTCTCAGGGCATGGGGGGAATATAGGGGATGCGGATATTCATTTCAAGTAAAAAATTCCTATAATATAATCTTTTTTCTGCCCGTTTTACGGGTGCCCGGTTGTGGTTTCTGCCACAAAAGAGCTGTGTATCCGAACGAACCCATTTTCGCGTAAAGCATTGAAGAAAATAGGAAATCAGCGCTATTTGGCCTTGATGGTTGAGTTCGCCCTCCCCTCCCTCGTCATCCCGGAATTTTGCGCCAGCAAAATATCCGGGACGCAGGAGCAGCGAGCACGGAGCAGGCGGCCCTGGGTCCCCGCGTTCACGGGGATGACGGAGGTGGGGCGGGGATGACGGAGGAGCCCCCCTTCCGTCATCCCGGAATTTGCGGAGCAAATATCCGGGACCCAGGAGAGGCAAGCGCGAAGCAAACAGCCCTGGGTCCCCGCGTTCACGGGGATGACGGAGGTGGGGCCGGGATGACGATGGAGCCCCCCCTTCCGTCATCCCGGAATTTGCGGAGCAAATATCCGGGACCCGGGAGAGGCAAGCCCGAAGCAAGCGGCCCTGGGTCCCCGCGTTCGCGGGGATGACGGAGGTGGGGCGGGGATGACGGAAAGAGAAATGGGGATGACGGAGAGAGAAGCGGGGATATTTGGGGCGCGGAAGATGCCCCCTACCCCCTGAGCCGGGCCCACCAGTCCTTCGCCTTCAGCCGCTCCGGCAGCCCCCTCCGCTCCTCCCACGCCAGGGCCAGCTTGCGCCAGGGCCCGGTTGCGAGCTTTCGGAACAGCCGGTCTCCCCAGCCGTCATAGCGCCTGTTGAAGGGGCACACCCGCATGCAGATTGCGCAATCGGTCTTCAGCTTGGCCCAATAGCCAAAGCACTTCTCGCAATCGGCTGACCATTTCTTCACGCCCCCCAGCATGGAGCGGTTGTGCGAGGCCATTTCCGGCTCCCCAAACGGCAGCGCCCGGGGCGGGCAGGCCTCCGCACAGCGCGTGCAGATCTCGCAATATTGCTTGATCCCGAGCGGCTCAGGCACATCCGGCTTCAAGGGAAGATTGGTGAAAATCTTGGAGAACCGCACTCTCGGGCCGAACTCGGGGGTGATCACCATCTGGTTGCGGCCATATTCCCCGAGCCCCGCCTTCACCGCATAGGGGATCACCAGGGCCGTGTCGTTCATGGAGGCCACCGCCTCATAGCCAAGGTTGCGGATATAGGTGGAGAGCTGAATGACGATCGCCGCCTCGTGGGAATATTCCAGACCGGTGGAGGCCCCGGCGAGGGCGGACGGGTAGGTGTCCACAAGGTCGGGGTCCATGGCATGGCCCATGACAATCACATGGCTGATGCCTTCGGGCAGATCGTTGGGCACGGAACTGAAATCGCGGGTATCGACCCTGGCCGAATAGTGCCAGCGTTCGTCCACCTCCGTGATGCCCACAAGGTCCGCCCCAAACAGCTTGGCCAGCCGCTTGATCTCGGCCGCCTCAGCGCCGGGATCGTCCACCGTCACCTGGTCCCGCGCCACCGGGGTGTCATAGTCGAGGGCGGCCTGAAAGCCTTCGCGTTTTCCCTCCGCATCGCCGCGGCTGGAAATGATGTCGGACACCGCCCAGGCCGCATTGCGCAGGGCAAAGTCTTTCTGGGCGAAGCCTTCACCCCGGCGGGTAGCGAATTTCATCCGGTAGGATTTGAAGAACCCGAGCGTGTCGTCGGAGCGCACGTCATCGTCCCAGAAGGCCCGGGTGAACATGTCGTTGCGCTGTTCGAACGGGGTAAAATCCGCCGCCACCTCAATCCCTAAGGCGGCGTCGGATTTGGCGAACTTGTCATTGAGGCGGGCGATATCGTCCGCGCTGAGGCCCGTTTGGGGCGGCTGGTTGGAAGGCCAGCTCATCCCCCCTCGTTCTGCCGGCGCACCTCTTCGCGGAAGCGCTCGCCGATGACCACGGGATTAAGCTCGATCACCTCCACCGGCACATTGCCGCTCTCGCACTTGGAGACGATGATGGTCATCTGCCCACTATCAAGCGCCGCCTGCATCGCATCGGCGGTCTCTTCAGCAGAACATTCCACCACATGCTCGCAGCCGCAGGCTTCCGCCACCTTGGTCAGCGAGGTCTTGCGCCCGGCATAGGTGGGCTGATCGCCGGTGGAGCCGTAGCTGCCATTGTCGACGATGAGCAGCACGAAATTGTTCGCCACATTGTTGGCGATGGTGGAGAGGGTCGCCAAGTTGGTCAGCACCGAGCCGTCGCCATCAATGGCCACCACCGGCTTAGGCTGGCTGAGGGCAAGGCCAAGACCGATGGACGAGCAAAGCCCCATGGTGCCCAGCATGTAGAAGTTGGACGGCTGGTCATCGAGCTTATAGAGCTCTTGCGACGGCAGGCCGATATTGCACACCACCAGAGTGTCTTTGAGGATCGGCAGCAGGGTTTTGAGAACGTCGTATCTGATCATTGTGCCGACCCCCAAAAGCGCGCATCGGTAAGGATGGCCGTGGGTTTCCGGGCCATGAACGTGTGTTTCAGAATGCCGTCGAGCTCGCCCACCTGATCGGCGTGGCTGAAGTGGTAGGTGGGGATCGCCATCTGGTTGAGCAGCGCCTTGGTGTGGACCGCCATTTCCACCTGGCAGGCCACCTTCTCGCCCACCTCGCCGCGATAGCTGATGAGCATGGGCAGCGGGATCTGGTAAAACTGGATCAAGGTGGCCAGCGTGTTGATCACTACGCCCAGCGCGGTGTTCTGCATGATGATGCACGGACGTTGGCCGCCGAAAAAGGCCCCGGCGCAGAGCCCCATGCCTTCGTCTTCCTTGTTGGAGGGCACGTGCATGACCTGATTGGATTGGTCGAGCACCTCGATAACGCCGGCCAGCTGCTTGCAGGGCACGGTGGTGATGAAACTGATCTCGTTGGCGATCAGATCGTCCACGATCTTGTGGTCAATAGCCTGGGCCATGCGCTTAAAAGGTTTCCTCTCAACTAGGGTGATGGGGCGGGTTCGGCCCCTTTTGAACATGAAACCGGGCTCAGCGCCAAGCAAATTCCGAATAGGCCTCCCCGCGCGCAACGCACCCGAGGGCATGGCCGATATAGGCCACCAGGTTAGGCGGCAGGCTGTCGGCGGCGAACCAGCTCAGATCATCGCATTTGTGGGGTTCGGCATTGTGGGGCGTTCCCTGCCAGCGGCGGGCGCGGAAGAACAGGGACATGCGTTCATCGCCCCGCATGCGGTGCATCAGGTGGACGAACTCAAGATCGGCCGGATCCACGATGATCCCCGCCTCCTCGGCCGCCTCGCGCGCCATGCCCTCGCGGGCGGGCTCGTCCCCGTCCAGATGGCCGGCGATGAGGCTGTACTTGCCGTCCTCATAGCCGGTTTGGAAGCGGCGCAGCAGAAGCACTTCTCCCGGGCGCTCCAGGATCAGGTGCACCTCGCCGATCATTTTGAAGCGCTCGGTCATATTTCGCCCTATTGCAAATCATCTGACTTGTGCCAAATTAGACGTCTTGTTCAACAACTGAAAGGAGGTGATCTGATGTCTAGTGAGAATTCTTTGGGTCTGACCCATCATGGCAGAATGACATGGGTGTTGGAGCAGCCTCTGGCGCTTAAGTGATTTTGCAGTTTACGTGATTGGGATTGATCCAATCTCACGGAAGGGGCCGCCACGCGCGGCCCCTTTTGAGTCCCGCGCCCCTCTCGTCATCCCCGCAGCCCCTTCCGTCATCCCCGCGAACGCGGGGACCCAGGGGCAGCCCTGCACTGGGCCCCGGATATTTGCTTGCGCAAATTCCGGGGTGACGATCTTAGAAGAGAACCTTCACCGCCGAAACACATGCAGCTTGTTGCCATCCAAATCCCGGCAATAGGCGCCGTAATAGCCTTCTGAGTAATCCCTCCCCCTCCCGTCATCCCCGCACCCTCTTCCGTCATCCCCGCGAACGCGGGGACCCAGGGGCAGCCCTGCCCTGGGCCCCGGATATTTGCTCCCGCAAATTCCGGGGTGACGATCTTAGAAGAGAACCCTCACCGCCGAAACACATGCAGCTTGTTGCCATCCAAATCCCGGCAATAGGCGCCGTAATAGCCCTCTGAGTAATCCCGCGGCCCCGGCGCGCCCTCGTCTTCTCCGCCGAGCCGGGTCACCGCCTCATAGAACGCCCTCACCCCTTCTTCATCTTCGGTGGCGAACATCACCTGAACCCCGTTGCCCACGCTCGCCGGCTTGCCGTCGAACGGCAGCAGGACCCAGAATTCGTTAGGCCCGCCGGGCCGGCCATAGCCGATCTCGCGCGGCACCGTCACCTGGCGCTCAAAGCCCACCGTGGCCAACACCTCATCATAGAAAGCCCCTGCCCGCTCCAGATCATTCGTTCCCACGCAAACCCCTGCCAGCATATCCCGCTCTCCTCCTTCACCGCCCGTTGGCAAACCAGCGCCGATCGGGCATTATCGCCCCTTCAGCGCCAAGAGGTTCCCATGATTGCCGAGACCCTTCAAGAGCTTGTAGCCCCCATTGAGAGCGGGGCCTCCATTGCCCTGCCGCCCACGCGCAGCGGACCGGCCATCGCCGCCACCCGCGCACTGATTGAGACGGGCGCAAAAGATCTGCATCTGATCGCCATTCCCACCTCAGGGCTTCAGGCCGATCTGCTGATTGGCGCAGGCCGCGTCGCCACCATGGAAAGCGCCGGCGTCACTCTGGATGAGTTCGGCCAGGCCCCGCGCTTTGTGGACGCGGTTAAACAGGGCACGCTGAAGCTGAAGGACACCACCTGCCCGGCCCTCGTCTCCGCGCTCCAGGCCGGCGAGAAGGGCATCCCCTTCATCCCCATGCGCGGGCTCATCGGATCTGACCTTCTGAAACACCGCGAAGACTACCAGGTGATCGACAACCCCTTCGCACGTTCAGGTGACCCAATCGTCGTGCTGCCGGCCATCGTGCCCGACTTTGCCCTCTTCCACGCCCCGCTCGCCGACCGGCACGGCAATGTGTGGATCGGCAAGGCCCGCGAGCTCATGACCATGGCTCATGCGGCCCGCCATACGCTGGTGAGCGCAGAGGAGATCGTGGACGAAGACCTGATGGCCGACCCCTTAAGGTCACCCGCCACCATCCCGGCCCACTATGTGACGAAGATCGCTCAGGCCGAGCGCGGCTGCTGGCCCCTCGGCCTTGCCGGCTGCTACGATCTGGATGCGGAGGCCATGAGCGCCTACGCCCGGATGGCGAGAACGGCGGAGGGCTTTGCTCAGTTCTTAGAAGACGGCCCTGAGCCCGCCCAACAGGTGGCCGCTGAATAAATGGACTACAGTTCTGAAGAGTTGCTGATCTGCGTGATCGCGCGGCTGCTGGAAGGCGTGGAGCATATTGCCGTGGGCGTCTCATCGCCCATCCCGGGCTCTGCCGCCTTGCTCCAGCGCAGTCTGTCGGATGGCGCCACCCGGGTCACCGTGCTGAACAGCCGCCAATTGCAGGCCCTGAACGACGGGGTCACCGAGCTCTTCGACATGGCGGCCCAAGGGCGGATTGGTGCCTTCTTCCTCTCCGGCGGGCAGATTGACGGCTCCGGCAACATCAACCTTGTGGGCGTGGGCGACTATCCGCAAATGAGGGTGCGCTGGTCGGGCTCCTTCGGTTCGGCCCTGCTCTACTACCTGGTGCCCAAGGTCATCTTGTTCCGCGACGAGCACACCCGCCGCACCATGGTCGAAAAGGTGGATTTCATCAGCGCGCCGGGCACCAGCGCCGAAGGCGTCCACCGCCCCGGCGGCCCCCATGCACTGGTGACAAACTTGTGCGCCTTCTCGTTCGACAAGGAAAAAGCCCGCTTCCGCCTGGAATCCATACACCCCGGCCACAGCTTGGAAGAGGTGCGCGATAACACAGGCTTTGTCTTCGACTGCCCTGACCATGTGCCAAAAACCCCGGCGCCGGAGCCGGAACGCCTCGCCCTCCTGCGCGGGCCCCTCGCCGCGGAGGTGGCCGATCCTTATCCCAAGTTCGCCGCCCGGGTTTGGGGCGTGTGAGCATGAAAACCCCACGACGTCATTCCCGCGAAAGCGGGAAACCAGGGGCCAGACGCACTGGGCCCCGGATATTTTGCTGGCGCAAAATTCCGGGGTGACGAGAAAGAGACAGAGAGAGAGAGACAGAAGGTAGGTTGCCATGCGTTGTTTGATCCAAAGGGTCTCCTCGGCCGATGTGAAGGTGGATGGCGAGACCGTGGGCGAGATCGGCCCCGGTCTGATGATCCTCATCTGCGCCATGCAGGGCGATGAGGAAGCCCAGGCCGCCCAGCTCGCCAAGAAGGCGGTGAACCTTCGCATCTTCGCGGACGAGAACGGCAAGATGAACCGCTCGCTCTTGGATATCGGCGGCGAAGCTCTGGTGGTCAGCCAGTTTACTCTTGCCGCAGACACCTCGCGCGGCAACCGGCCCGGCTTCTCCAGCGCCGCCCCACCGGCCGAAGGCGAGGCCCTCTATGAACGCTTCGCCGATCTGGTGGCCGAATATGGCGTAACCGTCGCCAAAGGCCGCTTTGGAGCTGACATGAAGGTCACGCTGACCAATGACGGCCCGATCACCATCTGGCTTGAAACGTAGAGGGTTTCGACGAGGAAAGATGGAGGCTGGGCCAGGATTTGAACCTGGATTTCCGGATATGCACTCCGGCGCAGTGACGTTTTGCTACCCAGCCTCACGATGCTCACGAAACCGTGAGCACGCTCAAAGTGATAGTTCGACGAGGTTATCACTTCGTGAACAGAACATTTTCTCCAACTCTGATCCCAGCACTGGCGAACAGGTGATGACCGCAAGACCAAACGCATTTTGACGGGCAACGCCGTCATACACCTAAAGATTGCAAGCCGGTCTCTCTATGCCGGAACCAGGGGCGATGGGCTCCACATCCTCCCTCTCGCCGAGATTTTACCGAAGATCCGCTGAATTCCAACCATCTGCCCGTGCGCAAAGCGGGAAACACAACCTGTCGGTGGCGTCTTTTAAACCTTCCCTAACCTTGAAGAAAGATCACCCTAGGTTGTTTACGCTCCGCTTTACTGGGCTCTGATAGCGTGCGCTCCAATAGGTTGGGCCGTGGGAGGCGCTTGGAACATGGAAGTTCGCGACAGGCAGCATCAGAGAATTATTCTTCTGGTCGCCCTCATTATCGTTATTTCCTCCGTCAGTTTGTGGCGGGAACTTGCCGGTCTTATGCAGACCGGCTTCACTCTGACAATCACCGGTGGTTTGATCAACGGGCTTGTGAGCGCCGGGATCATCGCCATGATTTCGCTGGCGGCATTCTTCTTCTGGCGCTCTTCGCAGGACACGAAGTCCTATTCCGAGCTGGTCTATTATGACGAGCTGACCGGCCTGCCCAACAAGCGCCAGTTCGACCACCGCCTGCAACAGGAACTGGACCGCTGCAAGCGCCACGGCGGGCTGATGGCCACCATGTACTTTGACCTGGACCAGTTCAAAGCGATTAACGATTGCTACGGCCACTCCGCGGGCGATGCGGCGATCCAGCAGTTCGGCGAGCGGATCAAGCATGAAGTGCGCAATGAAGATGTGGTGGCCCGCCTGTCCGGCGATGAATTTGCCGCCCTGGTCACCGAACTGCGCACCCCCAGTGACATTGTGATCCTTGCCGAGCGGATCATCGCCGCCATGCGCAAGCCTATCCTCTACAACGGCAAGACCATCTATGTGGGGGTCTCCATCGGTGGAGCGATCATCGAGAATGGCGACATCAGCGCGGCTGAAGCCATGCGCCAGGCTGACTTCGCCCTGCTCCAGGCCAAAAACAACGGGCGCAACCAGTTACAGCTCTTCGATCCGGAGATGGCCGAGGCCATCAGCCTGAAGAAACGCATGGAGACAGACCTGCGCGAAGCCATCGACCATAACCGCCTGCATGTTGCTTACCAGCCCCAGGTGGCCCAGGACGGCAAGACCATCTTAGGCGTTGAAGCACTGGTGCGCTGGACCCATCCGGAGATGGGTCAGGTGCCCCCTGCCACCTTCATTCCCATTGCCGAGGAAACCGGCCTGATCGATACGCTGGGCGAAAAGATCCTGCGTCAGGCGTGCCTGGACATTCGCGAGATGAAAGACACAAAGCTGGCGGTAAACGTCTCGCCGGTGCAGTTCCGCCAGGACAGCTTTGTGGACGTGGTGCGCGACATCCTGGAAGAAACCGAGTTCCCGCCCAGTTCCTTAGAGCTGGAAATCTCTGAGGGCATCTTCATCTCAAGCCCGGAAAAGGCCACCTCCACCATCAAGAAGCTGCGCGACTTGGGCGTACGTATCGCGCTGGACGATTTCGGCACGGGCTATGCCACCTTGTCCTACCTGCGCGAGTTCAAACTCGACCGCATCAAGATCGACCGGTCCTTCGTTAAGGACATGGAGAAATCGACCGATGCCCAGCAACTGGTGTCCACCATGATCGAGTTGGGCAGCGGCTTGGGGCTTTCCGTCACCGTGGAAGGTGTGGAGAATGCCGAGCAGCGCGACCTGTTGTTCGACAGCGGCTGTGATGCCCTGCAAGGCTTCCACTTCTCAAAACCGGTCCCCATGGAAGAGCTGCGCAAACTCGACCTCAGCGATAAGGACGGTACGCCGGTGAGCTCACGTAAGATGGCCATGGCCAGCTAGGGCTGGTGACAAATCGGCCAATCTGTGCCATCGTTGCGATCTTAGTCCGAAAGACAGGAACCCCTGCTCATGACTATTCGCATGATGATTGCCGGTCTTCTGATCGCCGCTCCAGCGCTTGCCGGAACGGCCTACGCCGGTTCCGACGTGGCCAAGCCCGCCGCTGTCGGCACCCCGCAAAGCACACCGGCCCCGTCGACCGTGGAACCGAACGCCACGCCTTTGCCCTCGTCCATCGATAAGGGTTATGAAAGCGGCTATCCGGGCGGTTGCCCGTTCGGTCACGAAAAGACCAAGTCCGCAGCCACCTCGTAGGCTGACGCGCGGCCTGCCCGTTTACGTCTGAGCGGGTCCGCTCAACTCCGGTATTGCGTTTGCCACGCCCTAAGAAGGCGTGTGTGGGCAAGGTATGAGGTTATCCCATCTCCTGGGAAAGCCTGTCCTGCGGCGGCAATTTAGTGCTAAATGGTGAGCCCGACCCGAACATAGGGATCACCATGACCAGATTTGAGAAGTCCTTTACCCAGCAGGAAGCCATTCCGAACGATGCCATTGAGGCTGCTGTGGAGGTCATGCGCTCAGGCCGCCTGCACCGCTACAACGTTCTGCCGGGCGAAACCTCCGAAGCTGAAAAACTGGAGGCCGAGTTTGCGGCCTATATGGGCGTGCCCTACTGCCTGGCCTGCACCTCCGGCGGCTATGCGATCCATATCGGCCTGCGCAGTGTCGGGGTGAAGCCGGGTGACCTGGTGCTCTCCAACGCGTTCACTCTGGCTCCGGTGCCGGGCGCCATCGAGGCGGCCGGGGCAAAGCCGGTGCTGGTGGAAACCGGGGAAGATTACTGCCTTGATCTGGCAGATCTCGACGCAAAGGCCGCCTCCAGCGGTGCGCGCACTCTGCTGCTCTCGCACATGCGCGGGCATATTGTGGACATGGATCAGATCATGGAGATCTGCGCGCGCCACCAGTTGACCCTGGTGGAGGATTGCGCCCACACCATGGGCGCCACCTGGGATGGACGCAAGAGCGGCACCTTCGGCAAGGTGGCGTGTTTCTCCACCCAGACCTATAAGCATGTTAACTCCGGCGAAGGCGGCTTCCTGACCACCGATGACCCCGAGGTCATCGCCCGGGCCATCATCTACTCAGGCTCCTATATGCTCTACGAGCGCCACGGCGCTGGGCCTGAGGCTGAGGTGTTCGACGGTCTGCGTCTGGAGGTCCCCAACATGAGCGGGCGCATGGACAATATGCGCGCTGCCATTCTGCGCCCGCAGCTTGAGCGCCTGGATGAACAGTGCGCGCGCTGGAACCGGCTCTACCATGTGCTGGAAGAGGGCTTGCGCAACCATCCGCACATCAAGCTGCCCGAGCGCCCGGAAAAAGAGGGCTATGTGGCGAGCTCCATCCAGTTTGCCCTGCCCGCCTTTTCGCCTGAGCAGTTTCAGGCTCTTCTGAAACGCTGCTTTGAGCGCGGCGTGGAGCTGAAATGGTTCGGCAATCCCGTGCCCAACGGCTACACCAGCCGCTATGACAGTTGGCGCTATCTGGAGGTGCCGGATCTGCCGCGCACCATCGAAGTGCTGTCCACCATGTGTGACATGCGCATCCCTCTGACTTTCGATGAGGACGATTGCCGGACGATCGCCGAGGTGATTTCCACAACCGCGCGCGAGGTTGCCGAAGCAGCTTAAGGGCGCTCCTGAACCGCCGACAAAGAGGTGTCTCCATGACCATGCGACCGGATCCTACTTTCCACGCCACCGCCGAGCTCGCCATGCAGGCGCCTGTGGAAGAGTATGCCTACATGGTCATGCTGAGCCCTGACTTTTCGCAACCCGACGCCTTGGCCGTCGTGGATGTGAAGGCGGGCTCAGAAGAGTTCGGCAAGATTGTCCACACCGTCACCATGCCCAACACGGGCGATGAGTTTCACCATTTCGGCTGGAACGCCTGCTCCTCGGCCCTATCGCCTCTCACCGGGCACACCTTCCTGGAACGGCGCTTTTTGATCATTCCGGGCCTGCGCTCGTCGCGGATCTACATCATCGACACCTTCCCCTCGCCCACCCAGGCCCGGATCCACAAGATCATCGAGCCGGAGACCATTTTCCGCAAAACCGGCTATTCCCGGCCGCACACCATCCACTGCGGCCCGGATGGCATCTACGTCTCAACCTTGGGCGGCGCCGGCGAGGACGGCACGAAAGGCCCTCCCGGCATCTTCCTGATGGACTGCGAGACGTTCGACATTATCGGCCGCTGGGAGATCGACCGCGGCGCGCAGGACAAGCACTATGATTTCTGGTGGAACCTGCCGCGCGACTACATGGTGTCCAGCGAGTGGTGCCTGCCGCCGCAGTTTGAGAATGGCATTGTTCCAGAGGATCTGCTGGCCAACAAGTACGGCCACAGCCTGCACTTCTGGGACCTGACCGCCCGCAAGAACGTGCAGACCATCGACCTGGGCGCGAACCACCAGATGGCGCTTGAGGTGCGCCCGGCCCATGATCCGGCGAAGGAGTACGGTTTCGTTGGGGTGGTCGTCGACACCACGAACCTGGAAGGCTCCATCTGGACCTGGTGGCGCGAGGGCGGCAAGTTCCGCTGCGAGAAGACCGCAACCATTCCGCCTGAGCCTGCGGCCAAGGAAGACCTGCCGCCCCTGCTGCAAGGCTTTGAGGCCGTGCCGCCCCTGGTCACCGACATTGATCTCTCGCTCGATGACCGGTTCCTCTACGTCTCCTGCTGGGGCACCGGAGAGCTGCGCCAGTATGATGTCTCCGATCCGCACAATCTGAAGCTCGCAGGCTCGGTCCACATTGGCGGCATCACCCGCAAGACCAAGCACCCGAGCGGGGGCGATTATCGCGGCGGCCCGCAAATGGTGGAGATCAGCCGCGACGGCAAGCGGGTCTACTGGACCAATTCGCTCTATTCCACCTGGGATGATCAGTTCTATCCCGATGGTGTCCCGGGCGCCATGGTCAAGGCAGATGTGGGCGAGAACGGCGGGATCACGCTGGATAAGGACTTCTGGGTGGAGTTCCCGGATGGCTACCGCTCTCACCAGATCCGGCTGGAGGGCGGAGACTGCTCGACGGATTCCTTCTGTTATCCGTCCATCACCAAGTCAAAGACATCCAATGACGGCCCGCCGAAGACGGGCTCAATCGTCGGCAGCGCTTTTGGCGTCTAAACCGCGAGGGGATTTGATCCAGATCATGGCGCCGTCCGGCCGGTTTGCGATGCTGCGGGCATCAGATCAAAACGGTAAGGACACTCATGAATCACCGTCATCGCAAAGTGCTGCACGCCTTCTTCGCCCACCCGCTCAACGCCAACATCCATGTGCGTGATGCAGAGAACCTGTTTGGCGAACTGGGCGCAGAGGTTTCCCACACAAAGTCCGGTCGCCTGCATGTGGCGCTGAACGGCCACTCGGCCAACTTTCCGATGCCGCACCACAGCTTCCCCAAGGGCGAGGTGATGCAGATCCGCAAGTTTCTGGAGGCCTGCGGCGTTGATCCGGAGCGCGACTACCCGCTTTAACGTCAATCACCGGTTCAGGAGTTCGCAAGATGCTCGCACGCGAGGTCATGACATCGCCCGTGGTGACCACCACGGCCGATTCCCCCATCACCGACATTGTGGATCTTATGCTCGCCCACCACATCTCCGCCTTGCCCGTGGTGGACGAAGAGGACCGGCTGGTGGGTATTGTGTCGGAGGGCGATCTCATCCAGCGCGATGAGATCGGCACCCTGCCCCATCGCTCGTGGTGGCTGTCGGCGCTGGGCACCAAGGCCCAGTTGGCCGAAGAGTTCATCAAATCCCACGGCACCTCGGCCAGCTCGGTGATGACCGTGGAGGTGGCCACCGCGTCGCCTGACACGCCTCTGGCGGAGATCGCGGAGATCCTGGAGCGCAAGCGGGTCAAGCGCGTGCCCATCCTACAAGACGGCAAGGTGGTGGGCATCGTCAGCCGGGCGAACCTGCTCCAGGCACTCGCGCTCCAGCGCGGTGCGGCGGAAGACACACCGAGCGTGGAGGACCGCGCCCTGCGCGAACGTTTCCTGGAGACGGTGAAGCAGGAACCCTGGACCACCGCCGCCCATCTCAACGTGATCGTCAAGCAGGGCGTGCTCTATCTCTGGGGTCAGGTGAACTCAGAGAAAGAACGCCAGGCGCTGGTCTTGGCGGCCAAGGAGACGCCTGGCGTGAAGGATGTGGTGGATCATACCGACCGCAGCGTAACGGTGTACTAGGCCGGGCCCTCGCCCGACTTGATCTCACCATCCTCTGCAACGGGCATATAGAGATCGCCGCCTTGGCGGTACTTCTCGGCCATGGCCGCCATCCCCTCTTTCTGCGCCTCAGTGCGGATGTCATGGGAGATCCGCATGGAGCAGAACTTCGGCCCGCACATTGAGCAGAAGTGGGCCGTCTTGTGCGCCTCCTTGGGCAGGGTCTGATCATGGAAATCCCGGGCCGTGTCCGGATCCAATGACAGATTGAACTGATCTTCCCAGCGGAACTCAAACCTGGCGCGCGACAAGGCATCGTCACGGATTTGAGCGGCGGGATGCCCCTTGGCCAAGTCCGCGGCGTGAGCGGCAATCTTGTAGGTGATCACACCGGTCTTCACGTCATCGCGGTCCGGCAGCCCAAGATGTTCTTTCGGCGTCACGTAACAGAGCATGGCCGTTCCGTACCAGCCGATCATCGCCGCGCCGATGCCGGACGTGATGTGGTCATATCCGGGCGCGATGTCCGTTGTGAGCGGGCCGAGGGTGTAGAACGGCGCCTCTCCGCAGGTCTCAAGCTGCTTGTCCATATTGTGCTTGATCTTGTGCATGGGCACATGGCCCGGCCCTTCGATCATCACCTGGCAGTCCTTGGCCCAGGCGATCTGCGTCAGCTCACCCAAGGTCTCCAGCTCGGCAAACTGCGCAGCATCGTTGGCATCTGCAATCGATCCCGGCCGCAAGCCGTCGCCGAGCGAGAAGCTCACATCATAGGCCCGGCAGATATCGCAGATCTCTTCAAAGTGCTCATACAGGAAGCTCTCCTTGTGATGGTGCAGGCACCACTTGGCCATGATGGACCCGCCGCGCGAGACAATGCCGGTGACCCGGTCAACGGTCAGCGGAATGTGGTGCAGCCGCACGCCGGCATGGATGGTGAAATAGTCCACCCCCTGCTCGGCCTGCTCGATGAGCGTGTCCCGATAGGCCTCCCAGGTGAGGTCTTCCGCGATCCCGTTGACCTTCTCCAGCGCCTGATAGATCGGCACGGTGCCGATGGGGATCGGCGCGTTGCGAATGATCCATTCCCGGGTGTTGTGAATGTTGCGCCCGGTGGACAGATCCATCACCGTGTCCGCCCCCCAGCGGATCGACCAGACCATCTTGTCCACCTCTTCAGCCATGGACGAGGTCACGGCCGAGGTCCCCATATTGGCGTTGATCTTCACCAGGAAGTTGCGCCCGATGATCATGGGCTCTGCTTCGGGATGGTTGATGTTTGCCGGAATGATGGCGCGGCCGGCGGCCACTTCATCGCGCACGAACTCAGGGGTCACGTGGTCAGGGATATGCGCGCCCCAGCTTTCCCGATCCTGCTCGGCGCCGCTAAGTGCCGCCTCACGGCCTAAGTTTTCGCGAATGGCGATGAACTCCATCTCCGGCGTCACGATGCCGGCGCGGGCGTAAGCAAGCTGTGTGACCGCCTTGCCGCCCGATGCGCGCAACGGCTGCGGCTTCACCGGAAAGGCCGGCGTCATGCGCTCTTCACTGACAAACCCGTTATCGGCGGCCGTGACCGCGCGCCCCTCATACGCCTCCACATCGCCGCGGCTTAAAATCCAGTCGCGGCGCAGTGCCGGAAGACCCTTGGCAATATCCGTTTCAATCGCCTCGTCCGTATAGGGGCCCGATGAATCATAGACCGTCACGGCAGGCTCGCCGGACGTGGGATGAAGCTCGATCTTGCGCATAGGGACCCGCAAGCTGGTGTGGAGTTTGCCGGGCACGTAGATCTTGCGCGAAGCGGGCAGCGGGCCGTCTGTTATGGTTGGGGTAAGGGCGTTCATCAAAATCTCCTCAAGTTGCGTTCACTGAGAGACCTTGTTGATCATGCAGATGAGAAACGGGCTTAAGAGTTGCGTAAGCGCCCGGTTAGGCAGATTGGGCGTGGTGCGCCGCTGCCTTGTTCTTCCTCCGCCAGTATCAACTGGGTCAGGTTCAAAGGGTCACTGCGCCGCACATTTAGGCGAAAAACCTAAGGTGCCATCAGCCTCTCAGTCTCTTGAGCGAGACTCCCCTGACAGGTCTGGTTGTGCATGATTGTGCCGGCAGCTGTCAAACGCTGCCGGGCAGTTGTGAACATTGAGAGCGTTTGTTCCGCCGGAGCGGACGACCTCTAACCGCCGGTCACGCTCATATGGCGCGAGACGGCCGGCGTCTTGGTGTTGCGGTCAATGACGAAGTCATGGCCTTTGGGTTTGCGCCCGATGGCTTCATCGATGGCCCGGTTCAAAAGCTCATTGCCGCTGGAGGCCCGCATGGGTGCGCGGAGATCGGCCGCATCGTCCTGGCCCAGGCACATGTAGAGCGTGCCGGTGCAGGTGAGCCGCACCCGGTTGCAGCTTTCGCAGAAATTGTGGGTCATGGGCGTGATGAAGCCAATGCGCCCGCCGGTTTCCTTCACTTCCATGTAGCGGGCCGGACCGCCTGTTTTGTAAGGAATATCCTCAAGCGTCCAGCGCTCGCGCAAGTCCGCGCGCACCATGGACAGCGGCAGATACTGGTCTGTCCGGTCCTCATCAATCTCGCCCAGCGGCATGGTTTCGATCAGGGTGAGGTCCATGCCGTCCTGATGGCACCATTGCATCATGTCGTCGATCTCATGAGCGTTGACGCCTTTCAGCGCAACCATGTTGATCTTCACATGCAGCCCGGCCTTACGGGCCGCCTCAATGCCGGCCTCGACCTTAGCCAGTTCGCCCCAGCGGGTGATCTCGTGAAACTTGTCCGCATCGCGGGTGTCGAGCGACACATTCACCCGGCGCACACCGCAATCGTAAAGCTCATCGGCAAAGCGAGTGAGCTGCGAACCATTGGTCGTGAGCGTCAGCTCTTCCAGCGCGCCGGAGTCCAGGTGCCGCGACAGGGAGCGGATCATCGACATGATGTTCTTGCGCACCAGGGGCTCGCCCCCGGTCAGGCGCAGCTTCTTCACGCCCTTTTCAACGAAGGCCGTGCACACCCGGTCCAGCTCTTCCAGGCTCAGCACATCGCGCTTGGGCAGGAAGGTCATGTGTTCCGACATGCAATAGACACAGCGGAAATCGCACCGGTCGGTGACGGAGACCCTCAAGTAGGTCACTGCGCGCCCAAAGGGATCAATCATCGGAGAGGCTTGCTTCAGCCCATCCACCAAGACCGGTTCTGGCATATTGTCTGATGTGTCACTCATAAGCCGCGCCCTGTGCTTGTTGGTTTTGGTGAATATAGGGGTTGCCGGCTTCGCTTACAATCGCAAGCCACATCTTCGTGGGCCACCAGGTTCAGATCGGCAGGATGCGTTTAGTTTTCGTCACCGGGCGGGCACTTGTTCTCCGGAGAGACGCCCGTTCCGCCCATGCCGCCGTCAATTGGATCTTGCGGGTCCGGCTGCACGCACTCCTCTCCTTGCCTGTCGGAGAGCGGAGGATGGGCGGCAGTGCAACCGGCAAGCAGCAAAAGCCCGATGAAGAGCAAAACGGTTTTCATTGAGCACTGGTCCTTGCAGGAGGGTCATTGCTGTCTTCGCAGAAAACAAACGCACCACACCTGAAACGGTTGGTGGTAGCGGCGTCACCTTTGTCGCGGTCTTGCAGTTCGATCGCGCGGGCGTTGATCTGCTCCAGCGCCTGTTGCAGCAGGCGCCGGGAAAGGGATTCAAGCTCATTCAACGAGCTTTCACTTAGATGATTGTAGTGGACCGCCCGTTCGAAGTGCGCGCCGGGAGATGGAGCAGCCAGCACGTTTGCTACAGCAGCCGTGGCGTGATCACCCAGATTGTGCGCCAGGTAGGCAAGAAGTGCGTCCTGATCAGAATGAGGCAGAAACGCATCAGCGATGAGAACAACCATATCGTCCTCCACGCTCACAAGCCCAAGGGCGAGCAGATCATCGAGCAAAGTCCGTGGGTGGATGTCGTGGCTGATCACCCTTACCAGCGTATCAAAGGAAGGATCTGCGCCCGTTCTGGGCAACTTGAGCGGGGCTCCCTGCCCGTCCTGATATCCTGCAGCCCCCCGCCAATGGGCCACCAGCCGCGCCAAGTGTCCGGCACTGACGGTGCCCATCGCGTCCTTGCCGGTAGAGGCACGAATAGCTTTGATGTCTTTGCGCTGCAGTCCGGTAAGCACTGATATCCGGCTATCGGTCAGGCGTCGCCCTTCCAAGCCGAATTCTCCGATAGCTGTGGAGACATACAGCCTTTTCAACAAATCGATCAGGATCTGAATTGGAACGCGCCGAGCCAAGGCAAACCTGATGAGCGGGCGCAGGACCTTTCGAAAAACATTTAGCTCTGAAGAACGGGGTTGGTCGGTCTCGGGAATCATTAAATGGGTAAATAACCCATTTTTTTCTTGACGTAAAGTTCCATATTGTTATAAATGGGGAAATTACCCATTTATAGAAAGGTCGTTCGATGCTGCGGTCCAGTGCAATTGTCATTGCTGTCTTGACTTTGGGAGCCTGTACGCCGGTCCAAGTGCAGCTCACCTCCGGAGAAAGCTACGTCGCCCGATACGAGGCCGATGTCGCTGCTTCGCCGAGCGCGCGCGCGAAGCAAAGTCGCAAGCACCCAAGTGCGAGCCCCCTAGAGCAGAAGATTCGGAAAGCGGCATCTATAGAACCAATTCTAAGGTTTCCGGCGCGGATTGGTTTGGCAAGATTGGAGAACGGGCGCATGACGGACGTGCCTGCAGCCGAACTCAAGCAGTGGAAGGCTCTCTCAGCAGACCATCGTCAGGTTGGTCAATTCGTCACCGTAAACGTTCTCGGCACGAACGGCCCTACCCGCAGCTTGTCACACTTTACGGGCACTCGATACTCCTTGGAGGGAATACGCCTTGCTGCAGCCCACCAGCATTTGGACGCTGTCCTCGTGTATGAAATGAATGGGTTGTCCAAAAAGTATGAAACGCCATTGGCCTTCACAGATCTGACGATAATCGGAGGTGCAGTTTTGCCCACACGCAGCATAAAGGCGGAAGCAAATGCGCGCGCTTTGCTGGTCGACGTGCGCAACGGCTATCCATACGGATCGGTTTCCACAGAGGCAAAGTTGGATCGCTTCAGCACGACTTGGGGAGCAGATGCGGTCAGGGAAGAGTTGCGCAGAGACGTCATGACCGAAGCTTATGTGAAACTGACACCCAAAGTGAAAAAGATGTTCCAAATGCTTCTGAGAAGCCGGCAAGCCAAACTGTTGAAACGCAGAAAAGCCGGTTGAATGGCCTGCCGGCCGCATTCACAGCAAACCCGCAGACCGCACTGACTGTATGGCAATCCGTCCATCCAGCCGAGCTGTCCAACGTGGGGAAATTCGGTTCCACATAATGGAATAGTGCGGCGCTTCAGCTTGCCTTGAAGGCGCAATAGGCGCACACTGCACATTGGAATCGTTCAAATTTCCAGGAAACGCTCAAGAAGACCTGAAGAATCAGGCCACTAGTAGAAAAAGAAGAGTGGTGGATGGCTGCTGCAGAAGCCGTGAAAACCGAACTTTTGGATGAGGATGTGCTGCGCGCGCAGCTCTACCGCTTGCTTGCGCTTTATCTTCAGGCTCCCCCCAAACAGGACGAATTGGATCTCGCCGCCCAGTTGAACGGCGATGAGAGCCCCTTGGGGCAGGCCATTTCTACAGTGGCGCAGCTTGCCGGCAAGTGCGAAGAGCCTGCCTTGAAGCAGGAGTATAACGACCTCTTCATCGGCATGGGCCGCGGCGAGCTTCTGCCCTATGCATCCTACTATCTCACCGGTTTTTTGAACGAAAAGCCCCTGGCCAAGCTGCGCGGCGACATGGCCGAGCTTGGCATCAAGCGCGCCGAACACATCAAGGAGCCCGAGGACCACGCAGGGGCCTTGTGCGAAATGATGGCCGGCCTCATCGAAGGCGATTTCGGCGATGGCAGCCTTGAGGGGCAAAAAGAGTTCTTTAACAAGCATTTGAGCGCCTGGATCCGGCATTTCTTTACCGATCTGGAGAACGCCAAATCGTCTGTGTTTTACGCCGCCCTCGGCACGGTTGGGAAAGCCTTCATGGAGATTGAGGAAGCCGCTTTCCAAATGAGCTGAGGAGCGACAAACAAAGTTCCGGCCAGGGCTGCAGACCCGGTCAGAAAGCAAGAACGAGAGCGCCGCCTCAAGGTGCCGGAGTAGGGAGTTAAAGAGACTTAAGCTTAAGCAACGCGGCCGATCGGGTACGGGACGCCGCATATAGGAGGAAAGCGAGATGTCTGAAACTGATGTCAAGTCTGGACGCCGTGACTTCTTGAAACTGGCCGGAGTGGCCGCCGTAACAGGTGGCACCGCAATGGCTGTTCAAGGAAGCGATGTTGAGGCTGCTGAAGTCGGTAAGGATGCTGGCGGGTATCGGGAAACCGAGCACGTGCGCACCTACTACGATTCTGCACGGTTCTAGGACCGGGCGGTATCAACTGACTTCAACCCATCCCTGAATTGTCAGGGATATCCAGAGGTCGATCAGGACCTCACTATCTGAGGAGATAAATATGCTTAGGAAGAAGACAGGTGGGGTGGCGATAGGCCCCCGTTTGTCATCGGCCCTAACGGAGCTCACCGGCGGCGCGATTGACCGTCGTACGTTCCTGAAGAGGTCGGGCCTTGCCATCGGTGGTTTGGCAGCGGCTTCGACGCTCAAGAACGGCATGGTGACGAAGGCCGAGGCACAGACTGCCGCGGGCGCGATTGAGATCAAGAAATCGATCTGCACCCACTGCTCGGTAGGCTGTACAGTGCTTGCTGAAGTGCAAGGCGGTGTCTGGGTTGGGCAAGAGCCCGGCTATGACAGCCCGTTCAACCTGGGCGCTCACTGCGCCAAGGGTGCAGCGGTGCGTGAACACGCCCACGGCGAGCGCCGGCTGAAGTATCCCACCAAGCTGGTAGACGGCAAATGGACCCGGATCTCCTGGGACGATGCGATCAACGAGATCGGCGACAAGCTTCTGTCGATCCGCGAAAGCGCGGGCCCGGATTCGGTGTACTGGCTCGGCTCTGCCAAGCACAACAACGAACAGGCCTACCTGTTCCGTAAGATGTATGCCTTCTGGGGCACCAACAACGGTGACCACCAGGCACGGATCTGTCACTCCACCACTGTGGCCGGTGTTGCAAACACCTGGGGCTATGGTGCGATGACCAACAGCTACAATGACATCCACAAATCCAAGGCGATCTTCATCATCGGGGGTAACCCGGCTGAAGCGCACCCGGTGTCGTTGCTGCACGTGCTCAAAGCCAAGGAAGAAAATGCCGCTCCGCTGATCGTCTGCGACCCGCGCTACACGCGCACGGCCGCCAAGGCGTCGGAATATGTCCGGTTCCGCCCGGGCACGGACGTTGCTCTTGTTTGGGGCATCCTGTGGCACATCTTCGAGAACGGCTGGGAAGATGAAGAGTTCATCCGCCACCGCGTGTGGGGCATGGACAAGATCAAGGAAGAGGTTGCCAAGTGGAACCCGGAAGAGGTTGAAAAGGTAACCGGCGTGCCCAAGTCGCAAATGCGCCGCGTGGCCCGCACCATGGCTCAGAACAAGCCGGGTACGGTCATCTGGTGCATGGGCGGAACCCAGCACACCAATGGTAACAACAACACCCGCGCTTACTGCGTGCTCCAGCTCGCGCTGGGCAACATGGGCCAATCGGGTGGTGGTACCAACATCTTCCGCGGCCACGACAACGTGCAAGGCGCAACCGACTTCTGCGTCCTGTCGCACTCGTTGCCGGGCTACTATGGCCTGAAGAAGGGCTCTTGGAAGCACTGGTCCCGCGTTTGGAACGTGGACTACGACTATCTCGCCGGGCGCTTTGCCTCAGAGAAGTTGATGCAGTCCAAGGGTATTCCAGTTTCGCGCTGGATCGACGGCGTCCTTGAAGACAAGGGCAACATCGATCAGCCGGAAAACCTGAAAGCGATGATTTTCTGGGGCCACGCTCCGAACTCGCAGACACGTCTTCCGGAAATGGTGGAAGCCATGAAGAAGCTGGATATGCTGGTGGTGATCGACCCGTATCCGACCATGACGGCCGTCATGCACGACCGTAAGGACGGGGTCTATCTGCTTCCCGCATCCACCCAGTTCGAGACCTATGGCTCGGCCACGGCGTCCAACCGCTCGCTCCAGTGGCGCGAGAAGATTGTGGACCCGCTGTTCGAAAGCCTTCCCGATCAGACCATTCTCTACAAGCTGGCCAAGAAGCTTGGCTATGCCGACGAGATGTTCAAGAACGTTAAGGTCGAGAACGACGAGCCTGTGCTTGAAGACGTCACGCGCGAATTCAACGGCGGTATGTGGACCATCGGTTACACCGGTCAGTCCCCAGAGCGCCTGAAGAAGCACATGGCGAACCAGCACACCTTCGACAGAACCTCACTCAGGGCCAATGGCGGTCCATGCGATGGCGATTACTACGGCCTGCCTTGGCCTTGCTGGGGCACTCCGGAAATGAACCATCCCGGCACGCCGAACCTTTACGACCCGTCAATGCCGGTTGCTGAAGGTGGCTTGAACTTCCGTGCCCGCTTCGGTGTGAAAGCACCGGACGATTGGGGCGGCGGCAACCTTCTCACCGAAGGCGCCGTGGAAGGCCTGTCTTACCCGGTTGGCAACGAGCTGAAAGGCGGCCACCCGGAATTCACCATGGCAATGCTCACCAAACTCGGCTGGGACAAAGATCTCACCGCTGAGGAGCGCGCCACAATCGATGCGATTGCCGGTGAAAAGACAAACTGGAAGACCGACCTTTCCGGCGGTATCCAGCGTGTGGCCATCAAGCACGGGTGTGCACCGTTCGGTAACGCCAAGGCACGTGCGGTGGTGTGGACATTCCCGGATCCGGTGCCGTTGCACCGCGAGCCGCTGTACACGCCGCGCCGCGACCTGTTGCCGAAATATGCAACCTACGCAGACAAGCAGGCTTATCGTCTGCCCACCAAGTATGCCTCCATTCAGGCAAACGATTATTCCAAGGACTTCCCGACGGTTCTCACCTCGGGCCGCCTCGTGGAATATGAAGGTGGCGGCGATGAATCACGGTCGAACCCGTGGCTTGCCGAACTGCAACAGGACATGTTCGTCGAAATCAATCCGCGTGATGCCAACAACAAAGGCATCAAGGAAGGCGACATGGTCTGGGTGAAGGCTCCGCCGACCCATATGGGCGCTGAAGGCGGCAAGGTGAAGGTGAAAGCCATGGTGACCGAACGGGTTGCCGCGGGCGTCGCGTTCATGCCGTTCCACTTCGGTGGCCACTTCCAGGGCGAGGACCAACGCTCGAAATATCCAGAAGGTGCTGATCCGTACGTGCTTGGCGAAGCCAGCAACACGGCCCAGACCTATGGCTATGACAGCGTGACCCAGATGCAGGAATCCAAAGCAACCCTGTGTCGCATTGAGAAAGCGTAAGGAGAACCACAATGGCTAGAATGAAGTTCCTTTGTGACGCCGAACGCTGCATCGAATGCAACGCCTGTGTCACGGCTTGTA
>JANQOW010000008.1 GCA_028285595.1 Hyphomicrobiales bacterium | reverse complement strand
CTTTTGAGGTTCTGAGGCTGGTTTTGGCTCGGCGCCCTCCGGACCGGCGCGCGCTCATTGGGCCGCCTCCTTGGCAGCCAGGCGGGATTTGAATACCTGAGCGGCCTCCGCATCGATCGTGCGGCCGGTGAAGCAGTTGAAATAGGCGGCCAGGTATTCCATCCGCGTCTCCATGGGTTCTGACACGCTCAGGGCATAGTAGCTGAGCTGGGTGAAATAGATCACGCGGGCGCGGATGAAGGCGTCCACGGGCTCATAGGCCTGGCCGCGCAGGAAGCTGGCGATCGCCTCAACCCGGTCGTCGTCTTCTTGCGTCACGGTCTTCTGGATTTCGCCATCCCGGCGGGCCCAATCGCGCACGGCCTGATCGAGCAGGGGGTCGAACTTGGAATGATCGACCCAAACGGAAAACAGATCGAGAATGCCCGCTTCCAGGTTTGGCGCATGTTCCAGAACCTCAATCATGATCCCGGTGTTGCGGGCGCGCCATTCGGCCAAGAGGGCCTTCAGGAGATCATCGCGGCCTGCAAAGTGCCAATAGAAGCTGCCGCGTGTGACGTTCAGCTCCCGGGCCAGGCGGGTGATCTGAACATGCTCAACGCCTTCCTTCAGCAAGACGTGAAGGGCCGCAACGATCCAGTCATCCCGGGTCAATTGCGGGTCACGCTTCTTCTCGGCTCGAGTGGACAGCAGTTCCAACAGGTGATCTCCATACAGGAATGGACTTTACCATACAGGGTTGTATGTTAGCTGGTCAATTTGTAATATGAAGGACGTGAGCCTGCAAGGAGCTAAGCCATGAGCCTCTCCGAAGAAACTGCGCCGGTCAGGGCGATGTCTTTTGATGATTTGCCGTTTTCCCCTCGATTTGCTTACGGCGACCAAGCCCAAATCGCGGAGATTACGGGAAGCGGTGATGGCACTGTTCTGGGCACAGGATTTGCCCGCTTTACCGATGCCCACATCCCGTGGACCATCAAATATGACGAGGTTCTGCTGGTGCTGGAGGGATCTGTTGTTGTGCGCACCGGAGGCCAAGACGTTACGGCGGGTCCCAAGGATTGCATCTGGCTGCCGGCCGGAACCGAGCTGGAATACATCTCCCAATCTGCTTTGGTGTTCTATGCCATCCATCCAAGCAACTGGGCGGAGGGCGCATCATGAAGATCGGCCGGCTGCCGGTTGTCGACCGGACCAATGGCTGGAGCGCCATATTGTCTGAGCGCTCGCCGAACGCCCCGTTGAAGGGCGATATTGCCGCGGACTGGATCGTTCTGGGCGCGGGCTATGCCGGTCTCGCCGCCGCACGGCGCCTGGCGGAGAACTGTCCCGATCAGACGATTGGCCTGATTGATGCGGGGTCGGCAGGGGAGAATGCATCGGGCCGGAACTCCGGCTTTGCGATTGATCTGCCGCACAATGTGGGATCCTCATTGGACGAACTGGAAGGCTCGCACCGGTTCATGCGGCTGGCCCGCTCTGCCATTGATCAGTTGGGGGAGATCGTGAGCGAGAACAAAATCGCCTGCGATTGGTCCGCGGATGGCCGGTATCACACGGCCGTGTCCGAGCGCGGTGTGAAGGAGGTTCTGGAGCCTTATGCCAAGGAACTTGAAGCCCTAGGCGAGCCCTTTGAATGGATGGACAAGGCTCAGGTTAAGGAGCGCATCGGCTCGGACCATTTTACGGCGGCCGTCTTCACGCCGGGCGGTGCGCTCATGAACCCTGCTGCACTGACCCGCGGGCTGGCCGATGCCTTGCCGGACAATGTAACGCTTTACGAGAACTCGCCGGTTGTGGAGGCCAACTTTGAAAATGCCGTCCACTTGACCACCGGGGAGGGTACTCTGCGGGCGCCAAAGATGATACTCGCCGCCAACGGATATTCAGAACAGTTCGGGTTCTTTAAGAACCGCTTCCTGCATCTTGTGGCCCATGGCAGCTTGACCAGACCGTTGAGCGATGCCGAACAGGAGGCTTACGGCGTATCCGCACCCTGGGGGCTGACCCCGGCCAATGCCTTCGCCGGCATCACCATGCGCTACACCAATGACCGGCGCATCCTCATTCGCCAGGGGCTGGACTATTGCCCCAGCCAGGTGTTCACGGCTGAGGAGCAGCGGCGCGTGAAACAGCGTCACAAGGCGCTGTTTGATCAGCGCTTCCCCATGCTGCCGCAGGTGGAGATTGAACACACGTGGAGCGGCATTGTGTGTCTGTCGCAGAACAGCGCGCCAGGGTTTGGACAGCTCGCCTCAAACATCTGGTCGGCCGTGTGCCAGAACGCTGTGGGGGTTACCAAGGGCACCTTCGGCGGCACCTTGGCGGCCGACATGGCCACCGGCCGTGATAATCCGCTTATTGAGGACATGCTGAGCCTTGGCGAACCTAGCAGTCTTCCTCCGCGGCCCTTCTTAGACATCGGCGTGCGCGCCCGCTTCATGTGGGAGCTATGGTCGAACCGGCATGAGGCGTGAAGGGCTAGAAATCGAGGGTTAGCTGGTTTTGGTTCTTGGGGGGCTTTCGCTTGCGGCCGATAAACTTGACGCCGCTTCTGCGGCTGCCATGGCGCTTTTGAATGTCGTTTGCCACATCACGATAGGTCGAACCCGCACGCACGGCCCAGATCTTCTGCCGGGCTTGTTTTGCGGCGGCAAGATGATCCACCACCGGTAGGGGATAGGCCTTGTCCAGCACTTGCCCGGCGCCCTCCCACCTCCACGGTTCGTGAAGGAACGCGTCCGGCACGCTGGCCAGTTGCGGGAGCCACTCGCGCACAAACCTGCCGTCAGGGTCCTGATCGAAGCCCTGTTTTACGGGGTTGTAGATGCGCACTGTGTTGATGCCGCTTGTGCCCGATTGCATCTGCACCTGGGGCCAGTGGATGCCAGGCTCATAGTCGGTGAACTGACGCGCCAGGTGCTCGCCGGGACGACGCCAATCGAGCCAAAGATGATAGCTGGCGACCGCCATGAGCATGGCGCGCATGCGGAAGTTGAGCCATCCGGTGGCTATCAAGGCCCGCATGCAGGCGTCAACGAACGGAAGGCCGGTCTCCCCCTTCGCCCAGGCGTCGTAGAGCGTATGGTCACCAGGCCCTCCGCGCACACCGTTATAGGCGGGATGCAGGTTGGCATGCTCAAGGGAAGGTTGGCTCTCGAGCTTTTGCATGAAATGGCAATGCCAATGCAGGCGCCCGGAGAATGACGTCAAGGCGCCGCGCCAGGCGGACTTGGTGCCCCGTTCGCCGGCTTTGAGCGCCAATCGCCGCTTGTTTGTGGCTTGGGTCACTTCGCGCAGTGAAAGGGTGCCCCAAGCCAGATGAGGGGAGAGCCTGGAGCATGCCTCAAATGCACTGTTCGGGCTCGACATGGCCGTGCGGTAGGTTTCGCCCCGCTTGGTCAGAAAGCTGTTCAGTGTCTGCACAGCTTGCCGGCGGCCGCCCGTCTGGCGCAAGGGACAAGGGTCGGGTGTAATCCCCAGATCTGCCGCGGTTGGAATTTTCGCGTGAGATGGCGAGCCCGCCTGCTGAACGCTTTCCGGTGTGGGCGACGGGGGCTCGGCCATGAAGCGCTCCCAGCGCGCGGCCCATCCGTCTCGTTTCGGCAGGCCGCGAATAACCCCATTCTGGCGCTCTTCGTTCCAGACGACCCCGTTTTGCCTGCACCACGCGGCGACGCGCTTATCGCGTTCATAGGTCCATGCACTGCCTGTCTCCTCGTGCGACCAGAGAGTATGGAGGCTCAGGCGCTCGTGAAGCATGCTCAACACATCGGTCGCAACGCCGATCTCAAGCCTTAGAGAGAGGCCGAGGGTGGAGAGGTCCTGTTGGAGCTCACCCAGGCACTCTGTCACGAAGGCCCATTGCCGGTGCGAAACGTCCGGCTGTTGCCAAAGCTCCGGCTCGGCGATGAAGAAGGGCGCAACCGGGCCATTCTGCGCCGCCAGATAGAGTGCACGGTGATCGTGGATCCGAAGGTCGCGCTTGAACCAGACGGCCTGCACGTGTGCCGACATCGCGAAAAACCTCCTGAGTAAACACCGGTCACATGGTACGGTCAGCGCAAGGGTTCGGATTGCGAGGCTGTCTTTCAGTGCTCCAGTGATCTGAATGGCGCATTGCTTCGTTAAGCAAGTAGAGCGAAGGAGCAATGATATCATGAAGGTGCATTACTCAGTCAGTCTGCCAGCGAGTAAGACCGAGCAGCAGTACCCCTCTACGCATTACCTCCAGGCTATTGTCTATCTCAGTATGATGTGGATCATCATCTTCGGCTTCGCCGTGGCTGCATGGACATTGTTCGGGGGATTGTTGGCCACTCAGATTGCCGTTGTGAGCGGATTAATCGTGACCAGCGCTGTTTTCATCAACGCTGACCTCCGCAACCACCAAGCGCTTCACCAAGAGCTTGCGCGCAAGACGATGAAGCGCTGAGGCCGACTGCTGCGATGGCCAACGCGCTCAGTGTCTATTTCGACGGATCTTGCCCACTCTGCACGCGGGAAATCGCGTTTTATCGCCGAATGAAAGGCGCCGACGCCATCTCCTGGGTGGATGCCTCGCAAAGTGCCGAATGGGAAGTTGCACCGGGGCTTACCAAGTCTGCCGCGCTTTCACGGTTCCATGTGGTGACACCGAATGGAGAGCTGCTCTCCGGGGCGGCAGCCTTCAGCCGGATTTGGCTTGAGCTGCCGCGTTTCAGGTGGCTTGGATCCCTCACTCAGAACGCACCAATCGCCTGGTTGCTTGAGCATGCGTACAGGGGCTTCTTGCTGCTGCGCCCGCGGCTGCAAAGAGCCGTAGGACGCAGGGAGCTATGTCGTCAGAAGTGACCGGCAGAGCCGCTTAATCGTCCAAGTGCGAGCGCAACAGCCATGCGAACTTGTCATGCACGCTTGCGCGGGTGATCATCAAGTCGTTGGTCACCATGTCGCCGGCCTGTTCTGCGTGGTGCGCGACGTCAAGCAACGTGGCGGATATGCGCTCTTGGTCGTCGGCCAGCCGTCTCACCATCTCGTGGGCATTGGGCTTGCCGTCACACTCGCTGAGGGAGCTTGCAGCCAATGACGCCGCCAGGGCGCCGTTCACGTGCGCGCCGATCATCTTAATGCGCTCCGCCAGTTCATCCTGGGCGGCGAAGTGGTCTTCATAGATTTCTTGAAACAGCGCGTGCAGCGGGCCGAAGGCCATGCCGGTGACATTCCAGTGGTAGGTTTGAGCCTTGGCGGTTTCAACCACAACGTCTGCCAGGACCTTTCTGAGACCCTCGGCAAGGTCTGTCTGCGTGCTGGTGTCCTCTGAGAGAGCTGCGAGGGACATCTTGTGACTCCGTTTTTTTGTTTAGAATGATTCTAAAACGATAACGCGAGTCAACCGGATCACACACCTATGCTAGTCACGGCTGCCCAGACTCAGGATGTAGCTGGACACCATGCCAAGCGCGAATGTGGTCATGAGCGATGAGAAGTAAAGGAAACCGGCAAGCAGCTGCACATCTGAGTTGTGCAGAAGCGTGCCCATCTTGGCCACGTCAAACATCAACAGCGCACCGCCAAACACCAGGCCCAAGAGAGCGCCCAGAAGCGCTTGAAGCCAAAGCATGCGTCCGATGCGCGGTTGATGATCCTGTCCTGATTTCGTCATGTCCGGACCTAAAGCAGCGATGTGTTGCTTAGGGCTACGACAGGTTCAGGCTCATGGTTTACCCGTGTGCGGCAAGAGGCCTATCTAAAACTCAAACACGCCCTTCCCGCAGGTTTGCTTGTCGAACATCTCATAGGCTGCCTTTGCCTCGTCCAGCTTGAAGCGATGGGTGAAGATGCGGTCGAGATCGATACCGCGGCGCGCGATGTATTCCGCGCAGTCGGCTTGGCCATAGCTGGAGAAGGTCCATGAGCCGATGAGTGTCAGTTGTTTGCGCATGATGTCTTTAGACACATCAAGCGTCACCGTGCCGCCTTCGCCCACGAAGCACACCGTGCCCCAGGTGCGGGTGGATCTGACGGCCTGAACGCGGGCGTCTGGCGCACCACTGCAGTCGAGCGCCATGGTTGCGCCGCGGCCGTCCGTAAGGTCGCGTATCGCCTCGATGGCCTCGTCCTGGACCGGATTAACGGTTTCATGTGCGCCGAATGAGCGGGCCAGTTCCAGCCTTTCTTCTGATACATCCAGAGCGATCACGCGCGCGCCCATCTCGCTGGCGAACATAACCGCACTGATGCCCACAGGGCCCTGGCCGAACACGGCAATGGTGTCGCGTCCGGTGAGGTTCATGCGTTTCAGCGCATTGAATGCGGTGCCAGTGCCGCAGGAGATGGCGGCCCCTGCGGAAAAGCTCAATGTTTCCGGCAAGGTCACAAGGGTGCTGGCCGGCACCTTCATGTAGGCGGCGTGAGCGCCGTGAGCGGTGGCGCCGTAAACCACAAAGCCATCCGGGCAGAGCTGCTGCCAACCGGCCCGGCAGTCCTGGCAGCTTCCACAGCCCTTATAGTGATGGCACATGACGCGGGCGCCTTCCGGAGCCACGCCTTCCTCCAAACCGGGCCCTCTGGCCACCACGACCCCGCATGGCTCGTGACCGGCAATCACCGGACCATGACCTTCCGGCAAAATGAGACCGATTGATTTTGCGCCCTCTGCGGCCCGGTAAAAGTGCAGATCGCTGCCGCACATCCCCGATGCCTTGATCTCCAGCACAACCTCACCCGGACCCGGTGTGGGATCTGGGAAATCTACAAATTCCACCTGACGACTGCCTGGAAAGACTACACCCTTCATACCATCCTCACTTGCCCTGCCCCAACACGACAGAACTATGAACGCTCGTCTGGTTTTGCACAAGCAGTTGAAAAGGCCGACTACTGCGATCAGCTCTGGACGCTCATCCCATCAGCAAGCGATTGGCGGTAGGCGCGGAATGCCGGAAGCAGGCCGGCAACCACTCCGCCAACGACAATTGCGGCCAGAGCCAACCACTCCATGGCGGCTGGCGGAGAGATGTCGAGATAGAGCCCATAGAGGGAATCGATCACAGGCCGCAACGTAAACAGCAGGCCATAGGTGGCCAAGATGCCAAGCACGACCCCGGCCAAGGTCAAAAGCGCGGCCTCCGACAAGAGGAGCCCTACCACCGTGCCTGGTCCGGCCCCCACGGAACGCAAGATGGCCATCTCCCGTCGTCGTTCGTTCAGGGTGGCCAGGATCATGGTGATCATCCCCAATATGGCCGTGATCACCACCATGACAGAGACGATAAGGAGCGCGGTTTCCGCCGTACCGATCAGGGCCCAGAGCTCGTAAAGGGTTGCGCCGGGCAGGATGGCGGAAAGTGGTTCGCGCCGGTACTCGGCAATGTAGCGTTGCAGCTTGAATGTGGAGATTTTTGACTTCAGCCCGATCATCGCCGCGGTGATGGCGCGTGGCCTGAGCGTCATCTTGCGCACGTCGTCTTGTGAAATCTGCCCGCCGGCAATGGGGCGCCCATCCTGCCAATCGATGTGAATGGCCTCGATTGCTTCCAGGCTGACGTGAACGGTTCGGTCTACGGGCGTCCCGGTCTTGGCGAGAACGCCGCTGACCTTGAAGGGTTTGTCGTCGTGCTTCGCGGTGATGATGGCGCCAATGCCGTGGGCAACGATAATCTCGTCACCAACCGAGTAGCCGAGTTCTGCCGCCACGTCTGCGCCCACAACCGCATCGAACAGGTCGTCGAAGCGTTTCCCGGCGGCAAAGCGCAGGCTCTGTGTTTGCCTGTATTTGTAGTGGTCGAAATAGGCCTGCGAGGTGCCTAAGACCCGAAAGCCGCGATGGCTATCACCCAGAGAAAGCGGCACCGCCCAGGCCACTTCCGGGCGATTGGCGATTTGCTGATAGCTGCGCCAGGTCATGTTGTTGGTTGCGTTGCCGATACGGAACACTGAGTAGAGCAGCAATTGAATGCCGCCGCTGCGCGCGCCGACGATAAGATCTGTTCCGGAGATGGTGTTGGCGAAGCTGGCCTTCGCGCCGGTGCGGACTTTCTCCACACCCAGCAGCAGGACGACGCTCACCGCGATCGCCAGAACGGTCAGCAGCGCGGTGAGCCATCTGTTCTTGAGCGATTGAAGCGCGAGGCGGATCACGGTCATGCGGCCGGCACCTCCTTGGCGATCAGGTCCGTCAGGTTCAGTGCCTGATCGAAGCGGGGGGCGAGGCTCTCGTCATGACTGACCATGATGAGGGTGGAGCTTGCCGCGTCGATCTGATCGAACAAGAGGTTCAGAAAAGCATCTTCGCGCGCCGTGTCGAGGGCGGAGGTGGGTTCATCAGCGACAATGATTTCCGGCGCCCCGATGAGAGCCCTGGCCGCGGCCACCCGCTGTTGTTGGCCGACGCTCAATTGCGCGGTTCCTCCGCTCAAGAGTTCACCCTCGATCCCCAACGCGGCGAGCAGGCGCTTGGCCTCCTGGTCTTCTGCACCTGCTTTGCGGACACGGTCCCGGCGGCCCGCTGCAAAGCTGAGCGGCAACAGCACATTATCGAGCGCGGAGCCGTAGGGCAGCAGATTGAACATCTGGAAGATGATGCCGATGTGATTGGCTCGGAACCGGTCGCGGGCCGCGCTAGAGAGCGTCGTGAGGTCCGTGCCCAGAAGCTCAATCGTGCCGCGATCAGGCTGTGTGATGCCGCACAACAAACTGAGCAAAGTGGATTTGCCGCTGCCTGAGGGGCCGAGCAGCAAGGTGCGCGTGCCCTGTTTCAGGGCAAAATCATCGATAGTGAGGCGAAAAGAGCGCTCGCCCGGCCACGCAAAGGAAACGCCCGTCATCGATATGATGTCGGGCGCTTCAGTACTGTTCCGTGTCGTTTCAGCGTCAACCATCGCCTGGCAGGATGATTACATGATGCCGGCCAGGTCAACCTTCACGTTGCCGCGCTTCACTTCAAACTTCTTCTGACCGCTGGGGCCGGTGATGCTGACTTCCAGCTCTCTGGCGCCTTTGAAGTTGTCGAAGTAGGTGAACACGAAGGCGGTCAACTGATCCGGCTTCGCGCAATTCAGTTCATATTCGGCATGAAACTCTGTGTGACCGGCTTCCTTGGCATGGTCGTGATCGTGGTCATGATCAGCGTGCTTCTCAGCCTTCTTGCCATGGTCATGGTCATGATCATCATGCTTTTCGGCTTTCTTGCCGTGGTCATGGTCGTGATCATCATGCTTCTCGGCTTTCTTGCCGTGGTCGTGGTCATGATCATCATGTTTTTCGGCTTTCTTGCCGTGGTCATGATCATGATCGTCATGCTTTCCGTGATCACCGCCTTCGGAATGCAGCTCGATGTTCGCCTTGGTCAGCTTGCAGCTTGCGGCCTCCGGCAGGTCGACCACATGATGGAGATCAGCCAAGTTGGCCTTGGCCTTCTTGATAGCGGCTTTGTCTTTGGCGGACTTGGCGGCATGCTCAAAGCCCACAATGTCCGCACCAGGGGCTTCCAACTCCATGGCGAGCGTGTTGCCCTCAATGGCCACGTTAAAGACGCCGACGCCATGCTCGTGTGCGCCGAGCTCCGTGTGACCGTCATCGGCGGCCAAGGCGATGGCCGGCAGGCACGTCAGTAGTGCAGTTGAAAGCAGAAACCGCATGACACTTCTCCTTCGTCATATGGGGGTTTTGTTATGTTATAACGAAGTGAAAATGGCGTTGCAATGATCGTCAATCGCGCGTGCCATCGCTTTCATCGTTATCCACGCCGCCGCCGTTTGCGACTGCGTTTCTCATAGAAAGCATTGCCGCCGGCCTCCAAAACGTAGTGCATGTTCTTGTAGGGGAATGTCAGTCCGGCCTGGTGGAAGAACTTGGCGCGTTTCACGCCCGGATGGCGCTTGCCAGCCAGAATGTCGTCCGCCAGCGCGGCCAGCTCCTTCTGGTCGCCCCGCATCTTGCGCGTCATGACGCCGGGCGCAAATTGCCGGCGCTGACCAACCACACCGCACACGGTGTTTGGAAACTTGGGGGATTCGACCCGGTTCATCACCACGGTGCCAACGGCAAGCAAGCCCTCCCGACTGGAGCGGATGGATTCAAAATACATGGCCCGCATCAGACAGTTGCGCGCGCCCAAAGAGCCGAAATGCGGCTTGGTATAGGACGCCGCGCGAAAGCTTGAGCCGCCATCGTCAATCGTGGGTCCGGTTTTACAGGCGCTGAGGCTCGCTGCTGCAAAAACGGCGAGGAGCGAGCGGAGAACGAATGCGGGCTTCATGGGCTGCACCCTTTAAAGGATGACGAACGGGCGTCGGCAAGTTTGGGCGGATCCTAGCGCTGGAGCGTTAACGCATTGTTTACCGCTAAATGGGGCGCCAAAGGGGCATCTACGACACTGAGGCCAGGCCATAGATACGTCGCGCAGTGCCGGAGAACATGGCCTCTTGCGCCTCTTGGCTGTAGGGGGCGGCGATCTTCTTAAGGCCATTCCACAGGACCGGATAACTGAGGGAGGCCCGGTCTACCGGAAAGTTGCTTTCAAACATGCAGCGCTCCGGACCGAAGCAGGCAATGGTGTGGTGGTACCATGGGGCCTGCGCCTCTACAAACTCATCGGAGCTTGGCGGCAGCTCGCGCTCATGCCAGCCAAAGCCATTGTCCGGCATGGCCATGCCGCCCAGCTTGGCAATCACATTTTGGCGCTCTGCAAGGGCGGCAACGTCGTCCTTCCATCTTTCAAAGATCTCCTGGCGGTTGCCCGCATAGGGGCCAATGCCAAGCGGCGTTCCGAAATGGTCCATCACCAGAGTGGTCCCGGGAACGGCTTCGGCCAAGGCGTGGAAGTCTGCGATCTGGTGGTGAAAGTGCCAGGTGTCATAGGTCAGCCCGCGCTCACCCAGCTTGGCCAGGCCGCGCCGGAAGGCAGGGTCCGCATAGAGACCTCGCACACCCGTGGGGCGAATGGTGAGAATGTCCTCGTCGGCCTCGTAGGCGCCGGAATGCCGGATGCCGCAGAAAAGACCCTGTCCGGCCTCCTCGTGAGCGTCCAGAACCTCGTCTAGCTGATCTGCTCTCAGATCCGCATGCGAAACGATCCCGGCAATCGTGGCACGTGCTGGATCGGCTGCGGAGGCTTTGGCCATCACGGCCACATATTCGGTTTCTCCAACGGGGCGCAGAT
>JANQOW010000165.1 GCA_028285595.1 Hyphomicrobiales bacterium | reverse complement strand
CCATCGCCTATTTCGATGATGGCATTGAGCGCCGTCATATCGAGCACAATGCCGCCGGCGAGCGGCATGGCCTGCGCATAGTTGCCCGTTCCGCCGCCGCGCGGGGTGACCGGAATATCCAGGGCATAGCAAGCCGCCAACACGGTTGCCACCTCATCCTCGGTGCGCGGTGAGATTACAGCTTCCGCGGTGACGTGATCGAGCTTTGCCTTCAGCACGGGCGAGTACCAGAAGAAGTCACGGCTTTTGGCCTTCACCAGGCGTTCTGCCGTGAGTACCGGAACATCACCGATCCGGTTGAGCAGTTCAGAGATTTGGGTCACAGCTTCATTCCTTCCAAATCATCAAGTTCAGCAAAATCCGGTAAGGGCGCATACGCAACCTCGCCACCGCGCACAATGACGCTGGGCGGGGAAGACCGAGACAGGAACTCCGGCCAGGTGCGCGCCTCAAACACCATGAAATCGGCCGGCTGCCCCACTGCCAAACGACCTTGTTGGTCCAGCCCCAAAAGATCGGCCGGTGTCGACGTGACCGTCGCTGCCCAGCCCTCAAACGGATGATCCAGATGCATCATGCGCACCGCTTCCCGGAAGAGCTGGGGCAGGTCCAGATCCCCATAGGCATGGTAACCATCGCGCACATTGTCAGAGGCGAGCGCCACCGGGATGCCTCGCTTGCGCATTTCATGAACCGGGGCAATACCCCGCTGGCGCGGCGTGCGTCCGGCGTGGCGGTCCATCAGGTAGCCATTGCACAGGGGCAGTGAGACGACACCGATGCCCGCTTCCACCACCCGGTCCAACGTGGCATCGACCACGTCATCGGGCTGAACCGACAGGGCGCAACAATGGCCTGCGAGCACCGGACGCTCGAACCCATGGCGCAGCGCGGCCCTGGCCACCGCATCAAGGCCGCACGAGGCCGGGTCGAGGTTTTCATCTACGTGAAAGTCGAGCTCAACGCCGTGGCGCGCGGCCACGTTGAACACATCATCAAGAGCGGAATCGAATTCGCCGCTCGGCGGCACAAAGATGCTGAGCACGCCCGACGCGGGCCTGGCTGCCGCCGCTGCAGCCAGTGTGTCAAACCACTCTGCCCCGGAAAACAGTCCGGTAAACGGGCAGAGCTGCACATCAAGCCGGCCGCGCCAGTCCTCAGCCAGCTCGCACATGACCGCGAAATTACGATCAAACGTCTCCGGGTTCGCATCCACATGGCTGCGCAGGGCGGCTGTGCCGTGAGCGAAGGCGGTCTTCAGAGCAAACTCTGCGCGGCGGCGGATGTCCTCAGCACAATGATACGTCACATGATCTGCGCCTGCGCTTTGCGACGCGCCCTCGAAGGTGCCGTCCGGATTAGGGGAACGGTGCACCACCAACCCCTTGTCGAGATGGGTGTGGCAGTCCACCGTCAATGGCCAGACGATGGCCTGGCCGAGATCGGGCCCATCCGGCAGATCCGCCCGCATCCCTTGCCTTCCCATCCAGTCCACGTGGCCGTCTGACACAACCATATCGACCGCGCGCAAGCCTTCCGGGCCCGCAAAACGGATGTTGCGCAACGTGTAGGTGCTGCTGTGAAGCTGTGCAGAAAAATTTCGAGCCACACGTCATCTCCAGTGGAGTTGAAACGGTGGCCCTGTTTAAACCCTATCGCCAGTGGGTGGACGGACCATGACGCAGCCTACGGTGCGTGTCAAGTTTCGCGCCTGCGCTTCAGGTGATCACGGCAATGGGCGTGCCCACCGCATCCGGCCTGAGCGTCAGGCCAAGACCGGGAGCAGCAGATGGGGCAATCGACCCATCCACGCGCTCTGGATATCCATCTGCCGTCAAGGCGTCCACATAGTCGGTCAGATCGGTGTAGCACAGCCGATATTTCGGATCGGTGCTGGCCGCAAAATGGAGCAGCGAAGATGAAACAATCTGACTGCCCCACGCGTCGTCCGGCACCACCGTGATGCCCAGATCCAGGGCCAGATCGCGCAACTTGCGGGCCTTGGTCAACCCGCCCACGCGGGCGATTTTAATGGCGACGATATCCATGGCCCCGGCCTGGAATCCGCGAATGAGGTCCTGTGGGGTCTCGATCAACTCATCCAGTTTCACCGGCAGCGAGCAGTGCCGGCGGAAGGCGATGCATTCCTCCCATGTGCGGCAAGGCTGCTCGATAATGATCGGCAGATCTTTCAGGGCATTTGCCGCGCGGATCGCCTCGGTGAGCGTCCAGTTTGTGTTGGCATCCACCAGAATGGTTTCGTCAGGCCGCTTTATATCTGCCACCGCTTCAATCTGTGCGATCTCATCGTCGATGGTGCGCACAGCGGCTTTGCCGGGTTTAAGCTGGAAATGCTTGAACCCACCCTCGCGGGCCTCAAGGCAGCAGGCAACGATGTCCTCCGGCCGCGCCTGTTTGTGGGGTGGGAAATAGACCGACCGATAAAGTGGCCCTTCCCCCTCATAGCGTCCGCCCAACAGGTCACACACCGGCCGTCCCGTCGCTTGACCCATAATGTCCCAGAGGGCCATATCGAGCGGCGTCTTGATGTACAGGTCTTCGCGAAAGACTTTGTCCCAATAGCGGTTGAGACGTTCAGCATGAAGCGGGTCTTCGCCGATCAGGTGCCGCGCCAATAGAGGAATGCCGGCCGCGGCCCCTTCTGCAAACCCCCGCATATAATGGGTGCCAATGGTGCAGACCTCCCCCAGCCCGGTGAAGCCCGCATCGGTTTCCACCACCACAACGATGCCCTGATAATCTTGAAAGGTGCCGAAGTCAGCTTTGATCGCCGTCATAGGCTTGGCGGGCAGCGGAACCTGGTAGACGCTGATCTTGGTGATTTTCATAGGCCCGCTCCTGTGCGCTTTAAGGATGTTTCGGTACGCTAGCACACAAGCTATGAAATCTGGCGACTGCGAAGCAGGCGCGCCCAAGATCAAGACCGCTTCTTGAACGCACCTGCCCCGAGCCGTTCTAGGTCGCCCTAGAACTCAAGAATAATCGACGGACCGCCATAGTAGGGGTCGTAATAGGGGTCATAGTAGCGGCGTCTCCTCCGCCAGCGGCGGCGGTGCCACCTGCGGCTGCGCCGGCGATAGTGCCGTCTTCTTCTGCGGCGGCGGCGCCAGCGTCTGCTCCTGCGACGGCCATGATGGGCTTCAGCTTCATCGGTAAAAGCAACGCCCGCCGCAAGGACGGCCACGGCGGCCACGCCGCCCAGCAGGACCGCGCGCCTTGACCCATCTGTCTCGCCGTGATCCTCGCGCGGCGGAAGCGTTGCAGCGGACTGTTTCCAATCCCGGATCCGGTCCAACAGCGATTTACGCACCGTTCTCATTTCGCACTTGTCCTTTCAACAACATGACGTCAGGGTAGTTCGAACGGCGACGCCCCGTGTTGATATGAATCAAGCGTAACTGCCCAGTTTATATACCAAAAATGGGATAGCCAGCGGTCCGGAACACCCGCTCAATTGAACCGGTCCCACAGACTGTCGAGATCGCCCCGAACGGTTCCTGCCTGGCATTGCTTGCTGGCGATGGGGGTATCTTTGCCGGGCTCATAGATGTCCAGATAGCCCTCAGGCGGGCTCTCGCCGCCCTTCTGAATGCTGCGGCCAACATCGTAAAGGTAGCCCTTGTTGCGGAAGCCAAGCCGCGCCCAGATTGAGTTGCCGACACCGTTCCAGGGCGTGTAAACCACCTCGCTTTGGCTGCGCTGGAGGCTCAGTTCCGGCGTCTGCCCGGGCTTGCCGTACTGATAGAGGTATTGCTTGTCCGGCAGATCGCAGATTGTCACCTCCCGGCTGGAGCCCTCAATCTTACAGTGGAACAAGACCTCGCCCCCGAGGGATGCGCACTTGGGTGCAGCCTGCAGTCCGGCTGCGCTGAACATGAGCGTGCCTAGAATAATGAGAGTACGCACTGGAACCTCCTGCGGTTTTTGATTTTGGAAATCCTTCAAAGCTCAACCAGCCGTTCTTCTACGGGCGTTGATTGCACAATGGACGAATTGGTCGCGCCGAACGGCACAATCCGGTCGATGACCGCTTCCATCTCCGCCACGTCGCGCACGTGGGCACGTGCCACAAAGCAATCTTCCCCGGAGACCCTGACGCACGTGACGACCTGAGGTGTGGCACGGATCGCCTCAATCATGTTCTGCATCTCGCCGGGCAATGGCCGCGCCCGGATCAGGAGCGTCAGGCCATAGCCAAGACGCGCCGGATCAATGCGCGCGCCATACCCGGTGATGACGCCGACATCCTCAAGGCGCCGCACGCGATCGGCGACGCTGGGCGCAGAAAGACCCACGCGGCGAGCAAGTTCAGCCCGCGGAATGCGCGCATCTTCGCAGAGCTCTTTGAGGATCGCCGCATCTATCCGGTCTAATCCGCTTTTTTCTGATCGAAGGTTAGATCCATTATTTACCTCCAAACCTGTCTCACTCTTCAGGTTTTGCATGGTCATAATCCATATATTCCCTTCATTTCCCCTTATATTATCACAATATGACAAAGCGAGCCACACTCAGGACGGGCGCCCTCTCGCGGATCGCCGAAGCTGTCCCACCACATGTGTGGTTCGGCGTTTCGGCGGTGTTTCATTACCTGGGGCCAGCGTTTGCCGTTTTGCTCTTCCCGGTGATCGGCGTCTTGGGGGTCGCATGGTTTCGCATCGCGTCAGCCGCCCTGGTGTTTGCCCCGCTCACTCGGCCCTGGCGCACCTTCCTCAATGCCTCCGCCCGCGAACGCGTGCTCCTGCTGGCCTTGGGGGCCTGCCTTGCGGTGATGAACAGTGCCTTTTATCTGGCGCTTGAGCGCTTGCCGATTGCCCTGGTGGCGGCGATTGAATTTGTGGGCACTATCGGCATTGCGCTGTGGGGCCTGCGCACCGGTCGCAACGCTCTGGCCTTTGTCCTCGCGATCACCGGGGTGGCCCTGTTGATCGATGTGCCGTCCCTTGTCTCAGGCGGGGGCCCTGCGCTGATGGCAGACCTGGCCGGCCTCGCCTGGGCAGTGCTCAACGGTGTGCTGTTCGTGCTCTACATCATCCTGGGACACAGGATTTCACAGGGCGGTGCCTCCGGCGGGGTGGAACGGCTGGGAGCCGCGATGACCGCAGCGTTTGTATTCGTGATGCCCATCGGGTTCTTGCAAGCGCTTGATGCGTTTGGCGCGCCGCTCTTGATCCTGGCCGGGATCGGTGTGGGCATCTGTTCGTCTGTGATCCCCTACGTCTGCGACCAGTTGGCCATGTCGCGGCTGCCGCGCGCAAGCTTCGCCCTGTTGCTGGCCCTTTTGCCGGCAACAGCGACCATTATCGGCGTGATTGTGTTGCGGCAGATTCCGGGTTGGCTGGACGTTCTCGGGGTCGTGCTGGTCATGGCCGGCGTGGCCGTTCACAAGCCACCCTCCACCTAGGATCCAGCCTTATTCGCCCAGACCGTCCCAGAAGGCTTTGGCCTTGGAGAAGAAGCCCTCAGACTGAGGCGAGTTGTTGCGCGCCTCGCCGGCAAATTCTTCCAACAGCTCCTTCTGGCGCCGGGAGAGATTGACCGGGGTTTCCACCGACACCTGAATGTGCAGGTCGCCCTGCTGCTTAGAGCGGAGCACCGGCATGCCCTTGGTTTTGAGGCGGAACTGCTTGCCCGTCTGCGTACCGTCCGGGATCGTGACCCGCACCTTCTTGCCGTCGATCGTCGGCACCTCGATCTCGCCGCCCATGGCCGCGGTGGTCATGGCAATCGGCACACGGCAGAAAAGATCGGCACCATCGCGTTGGAAGAAGTCGTGCGGCCGGATGGAGACGAAGATGTAAAGATCGCCCGACGGACCGCCGCGCACGCCGGCTTCGCCTTCCCCGGAGAGCCGGATGCGGGTGCCGTCTTCAACGCCGGCCGGGATGTTCACCGACAAGGTCCGGTCCTTGGTGACGCGGCCCTGGCCGGAACAGTCGGCGCACGGATCTGAGATGATCTGGCCGCGGCCGTGACAGGTCGGACACGTGCGCTGGATCGTGAAGAACCCCTGCTGGGCTCTCACCTGGCCTTGGCCCCCGCACGTGGGACAGGTGGTCGGGCTGGATCCCGGCTTGGCGCCGGAGCCGTCACACACATCACATTTCACGCTGGTGGGCACACGGATCTGCGCCGTCTTGCCTTCATAGGCTTCGGTGAGGTCGATCTCCATATTGTAGCGAAGATCAGAACCGCGCTGGGCACCGGAGCGTCCGCCGCGCTGGCGCGGGCCACCGCCGCCGCCACCCATGAACTCGCCGAACAGGTCCTCAAAAATGTCCGACATGGACGAGGAGAATTCCGGGCCAAAGCCGCCCGGGCCACCCCCGCCGCCGCCTTCGAAGGCCTGATGACCGAACTGGTCGTAGGCCGCCCGTTTCTGCGGATCCTTCAGGATGTCGTAGGCTTCGGAGATTTCCTTGAACTTCTGCTCGGCAGATGGATCGCCCGAATTGGCGTCCGGGTGATACTTTTTGGCAAGCTTGCGGTAGGCGCTTTTCAGCTCCTTCTCGTCAACGCCGCGCGAAACGCCCAGCACTTCATAGAAATCGCGCTTACTCATGATTTGATTTCCCGCCGCCGCTTAAGGCCCTGCCCAGATGAGCCTTTATCCATCCCATTGGGCAGGGTCTTTAGCATGAGCGCCCGCGATTTACGCAGACTTTTTCTTGTCGTCGTCGTCGGAGACTTCTTCGAAGTCTGCATCGACAACGTCATCAGGGGTCTCGCGGGCATCGGCGGCTGCGTCTGCAGCGGCGTCAGCCTCGGCATCTTCCTGCTGGGCGGCGTACATGGCTTCACCCAACTTCATGGCGGCCTCTGTGAGGGTCTGGGTCTTGGCGGCAATGGCTTCGGCATCATCGCCTTCCAGAGCTTCCTTGAGGTCGGAGATCGCCATCTCAATCGTTGACTTGTCTGCTTCAGCGATCTTGTCGCCATGCTCGCTCAAGGTCTTCTCCGTGGAGTGCATGAGAGCTTCGGCGTGGTTGCGCGCCTCCACCATCTCCTTGCGCTTGGCGTCTTCCTCAGCATGGCTTTCGGCATCTTTGACCATGCTTTCCACTTCGTCGTCAGACAGACCGCCAGACGCCTGGATGCGGATTTGCTGTTCTTTCTCCGTTGCCTTGTCCTTCGCCGAGACGTTCACGATACCGTTGGCATCGATGTCGAAGGTCACCTCAATCTGCGGAATGCCGCGTGGAGCCGGCGGGATGCCCACCAGGTCGAACTGACCCAGCAGCTTGTTGTCGGCCGCCATCTCACGCTCGCCTTGCGCAACGCGGATGGTCACCGCCGTCTGGTTATCGTCAGCGGTTGAGAAGGTTTGCGACTTCTTGGTCGGGATCGTGGTGTTGCGGTCGATCAGGCGGGTGAACACACCGCCCAGGGTCTCGATGCCCAGGGACAGCGGGGTCACGTCCAAGAGCAGAACGTCTTTCACGTCGCCCTGCAGAACGCCGCCCTGGATGGAGGCGCCGATGGCCACAACTTCGTCCGGGTTCACGCCCTTGTGGGGCTCCTTGCCGAAGAAGTTCTTCACCGTTTCGATCACCTTGGGCATGCGGGTCATGCCGCCGACCAGGATCACTTCATCAATCTCACCTGCGCTGAGGCCTGCATCTTTCAGAGCCGCCTTGCACGGGTCGACCGTGCGGGCCACCAGATCTTCCACCAGGCTTTCCAGCTTGGCGCGGGTCAGCTTCATGGTCAGGTGTTTCGGACCGGACGCATCTGCCGTGATGAACGGCAGGTTGATTTCCGTCTGCGTGGCTGAGGAAAGCTCGATCTTGGATTTCTCAGCGGCTTCCTTCAGACGCTGCAGAGCCATCTTGTCGGAGCGCAGATCCACGCCCTGCTCTTTCTTGAACTCATCGGCCAGATAGTCGACCACGCGCATGTCAAAGTCTTCACCGCCCAGGAACGTGTCCCCGTTGGTGGATTTCACCTCGAACACGCCGTCGCCGATTTCCAGGATGGACACATCGAAGGTGCCGCCGCCAAGGTCGTAGACGGCAATGGTGCCGGCTTCCTGCTTGTCGAGGCCATAGGCCAGGGCTGCCGCGGTGGGCTCGTTGATGATGCGCTCAACTTCAAGGCCTGCAATCTTGCCGGCATCTTTGGTGGCCTGGCGCTGGCTGTCGTTGAAGTAAGCCGGAACGGTGATGACCGCCTTGGTGACCTTGTCGCCCAAATAGCGCTCAGCGGTTTCCTTCATCTTTTGCAGGATGTAGGCGGAGACTTGGGCGGGGGCGTACTTTTCGCCGCGCGCAGAAACCCAGGCATCGCCATTGTCTGCTTTGACGATCTCGTAGGGCACGAGATCCTTGTCCTTCTTCACCACCTTGTCGGTGTAGCGCCGGCCAATGAGGCGCTTGATGGCGAACAGGGTGTTTTCCGGGTTGGTGACCGCCTGGCGCTTGGCCGGCTGGCCGACGAGAACTTCTTTGTCCTCGGTGAAGGCCACCATGGACGGGGTTGTCCGCGCGCCTTCTGCGTTTTCGATGACCTTGGGCTCAGAGCCATCCATTACGGCAACACACGAGTTGGTGGTGCCAAGATCAATACCGATGATCTTACTCATAGTCTTCAATGTCCTCTCTTTAGGCGGGCCGGTGGTCTGGCCTTAATTCAAAGCGCCAGCACTCTGTCCTGTTCAGTTTTGAGCGAACTGGAGTGCACCAACCCCCACAATGGGCTGCCTCAAACAATTCAAATCGCTATATAGGGTCGCCTTTTAAGGGCTGCAAGCGCTTCCGGGTTAGAAAATTGACGGTTTTAACCAGACTTTTCATGGATAATCTCCCTCATGGTGAATGAACTTGCCGATGGGCTGGTGTTGGCGTCGGGCTATCTCAGCCCCGCCGAACAGGCCGATTTGGTGGCCGAAATCCGCCAGGTGGTTGCGGCCGCACCGCTGTATCGGCCCGTGATGCCGAGGTTTGGCCGTCCCTTCAGCGTTCAAATGAGCAATTGCGGGCCGTTGGGTTGGGTGTCCGACAAGTCGGGTTACCGCTATCAGGCCACCCACCCGGTGAGCGGGGCGCCGTGGCCGGACATTCCCGAACGGGTGGCCAAGATCTGGCAGGATCTCAGCGGCTATGGCGGGCCCGCGGAATGCTGTCTCATCAACTTTTATGATGATGACGCCAAGATGGGTCTGCACCGGGACGAGAACGAAGAGGTGTTCGATGCGCCTGTGGTGTCCGTGTCCTTGGGCGATGAGGCCTTATTCCGGTTCGGCGGGCCTGAGCGTAAGGACCCGACAAAGTCTTTCAGGCTCATGTCCGGCGATGTGCTGATCATGGGCGGGGCGAGCCGGCTGAGCTACCACGGTGTGGATCGGATTTATCCGGGCACGTCGAGTTTGCTGAAGGACGGCGGGCGGTTGAATCTGACCTTGCGGCGGGTGAGGAAGGTGTAGCACGCGCCCGCCCGTCACCACCCCATCCCGTAACCCAACCCGTCACCCCGGAATTACCCCACCCGTCACCCCGGAATTACCCCAACCCGTCACCCCGGAATTTTGCGCAGCAAAATATCCGGGGCCCAGCGCCGCCAAGCTCCGGGCCAACAGCCCCTGGGTCCCCGCGTTCGCGGGGATGACGATGGGAGAGAGCGGCGTTGACGAAAGGATGAAGAGCCCAAAAAACAAACACGCCCGGCCGAGGCCAGGCGTTTTTTTTCAGATAACCTGAAGCGCTTTGGCTATTTGCCGTTGCGCCGCGCGTTTGCCATGCAGTCGCGTTTTTCTTTGTAGCTTTCCGAGGAGGCCCCGGTGATCTCACCGTTGGTGGCCCGGCGGCGCCAGCGCCACTCGCCGCGTTTGTCCTCATAAACTTCCCACTTGTCTCCCCCGCCAAGCTCCTTGGGATTGCCTTCCATGCCGTGACGCTGTGCATTTGCCTTCGCGTCCGCACGCTTCACATAGCCCTCACATGAGGCGCCGACGATGTTTCCGTTGCTGGCCTTGCGCCGCCAGCGATACTCGCCCCTCTTGTCCTGGTAGATTTCCCACTTATCGTCTTCGCCAGCCATTCCAATTTCCCTTCCTTAATTGGCGTTATATGCAATCACCCGCCAGATAGTTCAGTTCTGCGGCCGCACCCTAGCATTGGAAGCGCAAGAACTGGTTGAATTACACTTAAACTACGCGCCTGAAGATGTCGCACGGGCGCACAGTTTCTGAACATTCCACTTATTTCAACCAAAAAATGTGATTCTTGTCTGCCAGCAGACAATAAAACTAAGACTGTTGCTCTGAGTCTTCTGTTTTAGCCTCTGGCGGCACTTTCGGCCCGCCCTTGGACACGCCGACCATGGCCGGACGCAGCACGCGCTCTGCAATCTTATAGCCGCACTGGGCCACACTCATCACTGTTCCGGCCGGCATATCCGGGTTCTCCGCCTCGAACATGGCTTCATGCATGTTGGGATCGAAGCGCTCGCCCATGGGATCGATGCGCGTGATGCCGTGGCGCTGGAAAACGTTCAGCAGTTCACGCTCGGTCATCTCAATGCCGTCCACCAGGTTCTTGGTGGCCTCATCGGCATTGGCCCTCGCCTCCTCGCCCATGGATTGCAGAGCCCGGGCGAGATTGTCAGCCACCGAAATGATATCCCGCGCAAAGGCCGTGGCCGCATATTGGCCGGCCTCCTGGCGCTCACGCTCTGAGCGCTTGCGGATGTTCTGCATCTCAGCGGCCGCGCGCAGCAGCTTGTCGTTCAGCTCGTCATTTTCCGCACGCAGGCGTTCCAGCACGATGAACGGATCAGGCTCACCGTCTTCGCCCATGGCTTCCAGTTCAGCCGCAAGCACGTCTTCAGGTGTCGGCTGATTGTCATTGCCCGGCTGCAGCGCCTCGGCAATCTCCTCAGCCGTTGGGGTGGCGGCTGTTTTGTCGGTATCTTTTTCGGTGGTGTTGGTCATCCATTAGTCCTCGTCTGCCCCGGGCCGCGTCTGCCCGCTGTTTGAGTGGCGCGCGGCCGAAATCACATTTGCGCCCTCGATATCTGTAACTGGAACGAAAAAATCAAGTGAGCAATCGACCCACAAGCTGCGCTGTATAGTCCACCATCGGAATGATGCGCCCATAATTCAGTCGGGTGGGACCGATCACCCCCAATACGCCGATCACCTTGTGGTCCGTATCATGGTAGGGCGCCACCACAAGGGAGGAACCCGAAAGAGAGAACATTTTGTTCTCCGAGCCTATGAAAATTCTCACCCCCTCGCCCTTTTCGGCCAAGCCCAAAAGCCGGATGAGATCCTTTTTGGATTCAAGATCGTCAAAAAGCTGGCGCACGCGCTCCAGATCTTCAGCGGCGGTTTCATCCTCAATCAAGTTGGCCCGCCCGCGCACGATCAGGTTCTTGTTGCCCGCAAGGCCATGAGCCGGACCCGACCAGACCGCAAGCCCTTCCTTCACCACGTTGGCGGTCAGCTCATCCAGCTCGGCTTCACGCAGCGCAATATCGTGCTCCACCACTGTGCGGATCTCAGACAGGGTCTTGCCTTGAAAGCGCGCGTTCAAGAAGTTCGAAGCCCGCGACAAGGCCGCAGCCGGAAGACCCGGCGGCAACGACAGAACCCGGTTCTCGACCTGCTCGCCATCGCCCACCAGAACCGCCAGGGCCCGGTCGCCGTCCAGCGGCACGAACTCCAGGTGCTTCATGCGAATGTCGGCCTTCTGGCTGACCACCACACCGGCGCAATGGCTGAGGCCCGACAGCAGGTTGCTGGCCTGGGTCAGAATGTCCTCAGCATCGTTGGAGCCTTGCGCGGCCGCCACTTGAGCATCGATCTTGGCGCGCTCTTCATCGGCAAGACCGCCAATCTCCAAGAGGCCGTCCACAAACATGCGAAGGCCGTGTTCAGTGGGAATGCGCCCCGCGCTGGTGTGCGGCGCGGAGATCAGGCCCACCTCTTCCAGATCGGCCATCACGTTGCGCACGGAAGCCGGCGACAGGGAAATCGGCAAGGCACGCGACAAGGTGCGCGAGCCCACCGGATCTCCCGTTTCCAAATAGGTCTCAACCAGATTACGAAAGATCTCGCGGGAGCGGTTGTCCAGATCCGCAAGGCCGGTAAAGCGAGGTTCCATCGGCACCATACGTGTTGGTTGCGTCTTGGTTGCACACGGTTGTTGGGGTGGAATCTAGGGTTCGGGAGGGGCGGCGTCAATGGAAGTTATTGTGCGCTTGGCCCATTTGTCCCAGCCTAGTGATTTCTGCCAGAACAGCGTGACGCTGTCAAGCGGAAAATCACTTAGGAAGTGAACTTTTTTGCCTTCTCAATCAATATCAATGAGTTAGCACTCGTTTTTTCACAAAATATGATGTCATACTAAAGGGGGGACTTTCCGTTTTTCATCCATAAAATCCGCGCCAAAGGGTGGGCGCGTTCTTCGATTGCCCCGCGTTGCACAAAGGAGTAGATACTCAGCCGCACAGAAAAATCAGCCGGCAAAAGGACATTGAAACTATGCGGCCATCAAAGCGGGAGGCAGACGAACTGCGCCCAGTGACCCTGGAGCGGGGCGTCTCCAGACATGCGGAAGGCTCGTGCCTGATCCATTGCGGCGACACCAAGGTTTTGTGCACGGCCAGCGTGGAGGAACGGGTGCCGCCATGGATGCGCGGCGCCGGGTCCGGCTGGGTAACTGCGGAATATGGAATGTTGCCTCGGTCCACCGGCCAGCGGATGCGGCGCGAATCCAGCGCCGGCAAACAATCGGGCCGCACCCAGGAAATCCAGCGCCTCATTGGCCGCTCCTTGCGGGCGGTGGTGGATATGAAGAAGCTCGGCGAGCGCCAGATCACCGTGGATTGCGATGTGATCCAGGCCGATGGCGGCACGCGCACGGCCTCCATCACCGGCGGATGGGTGGCCCTGCATGATGCGCTCCAGTGGATGGCGGCGCGGGACATGTTCAAGGAAGACCCGCTGATCGATCATATCGCGGCGATCTCCTGCGGCATCTACCGGGGCCTGCCGGTGTGCGATCTGGATTATCTGGAAGACTCCGAGGCCGACACGGACGCCAATTTCGTAATGACCGGATCGGGCGGGATCGTGGAGATCCAGGGAACGGCGGAAAAGGACCCGTTTTCCGAAGATGAGTTCGGCCAGTTGATGGGCCTGGCCAAGGGCGGCATTCAGCGTCTGGTTAACCTGCAGAAAACGGCGGTGGCTTAGGCGCGATGGCGAGCGCATCTTCCAGCCGGGTGTTTACGGGCGCGCGATTGATCGTGGCCAGCCACAATGCGGGGAAGGTGCGCGAGATCGCCGACTTGATTGCGCCGCTCGGGATCACGCCCATATCGGCCAGCCAGCTGGCCTTGGACGAGCCGGAGGAAACCGGCACCACGTTCATCGCCAATGCGGAACTGAAGGCCCATGCGGCAGCCCAGTCCAGCGGAGAGCCGGCGCTGGCCGATGACAGCGGCCTGGTGGTGGACGCCCTGGGCGGAGATCCGGGCATTTACTCGGCGCGGTGGGCCGGGCCTGAGAAAGACTTTGCCCTGGCCATGCAGAAGGTGAATGACGGGCTCACCGCCGCAGGGGCCGAGACGCCGGAGGCCAGACGCGCGCACTTTGTCTGCGCGCTCAGCCTGGCATGGCCCGATGGGCATGTGGAGACCTTTGAGGGCAAGGTGTTCGGCACGCTGGTTTGGCCGCCCCGTGGCGATAAGGGATTTGGCTATGATCCGGTCTTCCAGGCGGACGGCCACACCATAACCTTTGGCGAAATGGAGCCGGAGGCCAAGCATGCCATGTCGCACCGCGCTGATGCGTTCGGGCAATTGATGGCCACCGTATTTGCGCGGTGAACCGGCCGGAGGAGGCTCTAGGCTTCGGGCTTTACGTGCATTGGCCCTTCTGCCTCGCCAAGTGCCCCTATTGTGATTTCAATTCCCATGTGCGCCACCAACCGGTGGACCAGGCGGAGTATGTGGCCGCGTTCAAGCGCGAGATGGCCTGGTTTGCCGAGCAGGCCCCGGGGCGGACCCTCACCAGCATCTTCTTCGGTGGCGGCACGCCGTCCCTGATGAGCCCG
>JANQOW010000157.1 GCA_028285595.1 Hyphomicrobiales bacterium | reverse complement strand
GGGGCTCTCCCGGTGGCCTCCCAAGGCTTCACTGCCGCGTCCGGACAGCTCCCCCTTGAGCACCGCCTGCCTCACCACGCGAACGACGCTTCCGGACGCGTCCCCTGGTGTGTGGCAGTGGGGAACGTATAGGGAACATTACCATTCCTCGTCAAGGACTTTTTTCAAGAATATTAGCCCACTATTGGTGGCATGTTCCCTGCGTCTCTCCCTCCGTCATCCCCGACCCCTCCGTCATCCCCGCGAAAGCGGGGACCCAGGGGCCACCGATCTCCATCGCTTCTGGGTCCCGGATATTTTGCTGACGCAAAATTCCGGGATGACGATGATGGAGTGTGGTGATGACGGGAGGTGGCACGCCAACTCCGTTATCCCCCTTTTCTTCCCGTCATCCCCGCGAAAGCGGGGACCCAGGGGCCGCAGAGCTCCGCTGCTTCTGGGTCCCGGATATTTTGCTGACGCAAAATTCCTGGATGACGGTGATGGAGTGTGGTGATGACGGGAGGTGGCACGACAACTCCGTTATCCCCCTTTTCTTCCCGTCATCCCCGCGAACGCGGGGACCCAAGGGCCGCAGAGCTCCATCGCTTCTGGGTCCCGGATATTTTGCTGACGCAAAATTCCGGGATGACGATGATGGAGTGTGGTGATGACGGGAGGTGGGCGCCGCGCCACCCTTACCGCTCCAACCACTCCGCCTTGGTGTCCTCTTGCCAGCCCGCCCGGTGCAGCTCCGGCGTATCGTGCTCCTCAGCCGGATAGCCCAGACACAGGACGGCCGTGAGCGCCCAGTGGTCGGGCACCTGGAGGGCCGCGGTCACGGCGTCCGGGTCCAGGATGGAGACCCAGCCCAACCCCACATTGTGGGTCCGGCAACAGAGCCACAGCGTGTGGATCGCCATCACCGTGGAATAGGTCAGGGTCTCCGGCATGGTTTGGCGCCCCAGGCCGCGCCCCTCGCTGGGGTCGGGCTCGGTGAACACGGCCAGCACCACCGGCGCTTCTTTAAGGCCGGCGAGCTTCAGGGCCTGGTAGGCCGTCTGGGTGTCGTTGTCGTAACGGGCGCAGGCGGCCTGGTTGCTCTCCTCAAAAGACCGGGTGATGGCCCGGCGCCCCGCAGCGCTGGTCACATGCACCATGCGCCAAGGCCGGCTGTTGCCCACGGACGGGGCGTGATCAAGCGAGGCCTTTATGCGCTCAAGCAGATCCGGGGCAATCGGATCGGTCTTGAAGTGGCGCACATCCCGGCGCCATTGCAGCAGCTCGGTGAAGGCATCCTGGTGGGGCGTTGAGAATTTCATCAAAGGGAACAAACGGATCGGTTGAAATCGCGCTACCAAAACCCAGCGCGAATGTGGATGCAAGACCGGCGCTGGAAAAATCGACATGAGAGTGCGAGGCGAGAGGGCAACATGTGTTAAGCCTTTGCCATCATTGGCAAATTTTCCGCCTTATTTGAGTTCTTTCTGTCCTCTGCTAGCAAGATGGTTAAGGAGACCCACATGGCCAAAACCGCCCGTGAACGCTTGGACGCACAGAAGCAATCCAAGATTGTTGTTTTAGACAAAGACTTTGCCGGCGTTCGCAAGGGCCAAAAGCTCTTTGTGGCCACGCCCAAAATCGTCGACGACTACATCCGCAAGATCCCGTTCGGCCAGACCCGGACGATCGAGAAGATGCGCGGTGACTTGGCCCGGCGCCGAAAGTGCGATGCCACTTGCCCGGTCTCCACCGCCATCTTCGTGCGGATTTCCGCCCAAGCGGCTCTCGACGAACTGGAGCAGGGCGCCACCGTGGAAGAGGTGGCGCCGTTCTGGCGTCTCTTGACCGCCAAGGACAAGATCACCGGCCGATTGAATGTTGAGCCGAACTGGCTGGATGTGCAGCGCAGCCTGGAGCAGGCCGCCGAAGCGGGTTAGGCGGTCTGCTGCAGATCGCCGAGCGTCGGGCGCACGGTGAACCCTTGCGCATCCTGCGGGGTCTTGGCCCCCAGAAACGGCGTTGACTCTGGATGGCGCAGTTTGTCCTGGGACGTCTGCGTGCCCGTGCGGGAGCTCAGCCAAATGGGGGTCAACAACGCATCGTGGACGCGTGTCAGAACATCCTGAATTCCACGTCGTTCCACAGCCTCTTCCAAACGTCGTGATCTGTAAAATAGCCGGTATGCCCGGCAGATCTGACGCCGAGGTTTGCGTCAACGCCCGTATCGGCGCTGATCATTGTGCCGACATAGTCGTCCGATCGGTAGATGTTGTACCATTTGATCTTATCCGGCATCCGTCTTTTGAACACCTTGAACGCGCGCGGGAAGTAGTGCCGATAAACCTGAGTAACCGGCGAGCCCATAGTGATGAGCGTTATTGACGTCAACTTGGATTGCCCGAGCAAATCATGCACCCGCTTCGACTGCAACATTTGAGTAGCGACCACGGTTCCCTGTGAGTGACAGATGATCGTCACATGCTTAGGTGTCGTGGTGAGCAGACAGTGTTGCAGGACCCGCTCAAAACGGTTGTTTATCTGAACTCGGAGCGGAAAATTGTTGCGATACTCTTCGTTGGATATCTTACAGATACAGGCCGATTGCACGGCATAAGTCACGATATCTCTGAGAACGCCGAGCCCTCCCGACACGACGCTCGGAAAGTTATAGATCAGAATTCCCAAGCCAAGGGCAATTGCGGCGATCGTTCCGTTAACTCCCGGGTCGAATGCCAACCAATGCATGGCAAAGTCTGCCGGCCCCTTGAAGATCTCAGGCAGGCGATCTGTCGAAAAGGCTAGACCCATCACCAACAAGAAGGCGCTCACCATGAACAGGCACAACACAAGCTTGATGCCGGGGTTAAGGATCACCCTGCTCAGCAAAACGGCTGTTGCGGGATCGTCGAGGCTTTCCCTCTTCCAGCGTCTGAACCCGAACAGCAGAAGGGCTGCAAATATGAACGCGCCAAGTCCATAGATGGAAAGGCCCAGCGTGTCCTGAGCTTCTTGGAATTGTCGCTGGAAGATACCGTAAAGAAAGCCGCTGGGCGCGTGAGCGGCGGCAAAGTCCGCGCCTTGATGGTGAGAGCCCGGCGTGCTGAGGGTGCTCACCAAGCGACCAAAAAGCAGCCAGAAAGAGGATGTGGAGACCATCCAAAACATCACCATCGCACCAGCAATGGCAGGATAGAGCGTGTCAGACTGCCCATTCTGGGGTTTGGGCATGGAACGTGGGAAGAACCAGCTCGTCACAAGGGTTAGAAATCCGAGACTAATGGTGACAAACCAAAAGAATTTGAGAAGGGAGATTGTGTGGCTAACAATGCACTCAAGCCCACCTCCCGGATCGGCGCGATAGCCCCCGGTGATAAACTTGAAGCTCTTGGGATCCAGATCGCTTGGTATTTTGCGGGCCTCGCAGAGCGCGCTTGCTTTGCCTGGCAATAGGTCGAGGAAGGCGATGTAAACCGTTGAGATGAAGTGCCCGACCACGGCCAGGAACTCAATCTGAAAACCGGCCCAAACGATCAGAATAATGGCGCCAAACGCCAGCAAACCACGCCTGAATATGGCGACCAAATAGGTCGATCGTGCACCAAATCGGAGGAGCAGATACGTGCTTACGGTAATCGCGCCTTGAAGCAGCAATATCCAGTGGGTGGCAAAGTGATCTCCGATTTGAAAAACGGTTGGATCCATGAGCAACAAGAGTGCGCCGATGAGCAGCACCGCGTTAAGTGGAGCAATGATGCCGTAGAAGCACCAGGTGAACGCGTGAAAGATGATCACGGACGACCTGGTTCGCGTGTTTTCAACGTTATCCATGCCAATGTAACCCAGGCCCAGAATAACCTTCAGCAGATCGAAGGCGGTCCAGAAGAAGCCTTGGGGAGCGGGTGATTTGTCGGCCCAGTAAACCTCTGCAAACACCGCATCATCGGTTGTCTTGCTCCAACCAGCACGGCGAACACGGCGAACATGTACCGGAAACAGTTTTGCGTTGCGCGGCGAGCCGTCAAACTCTCGCTCCGGCAACTCAACAATATCGCGATGGACATCAACGGCTCCGCTGCTCTGGCGCCGCTTGCTTTTGTCCAGGTTTGACGGATCCACCAGGTCGGTCGTGGCCGCGCCGACGATTGCATCGAGCGTGTCGCCCGGCTTCTGCTCACCTATGCCGTGGACGGCGAGAACCAAGTGCCTAGCCATGCTGCACCCCACACCAGTTTAGCTCGAAGTCTTACGATGAGATGCTACTATGAATACGCGCTGCATTTAACGTCTATTGTTCAAAACGTGTGCTCAGTTGGATTTTGAGTATCTGACGTGACGCTGACACGCCGCTGCCCTGAAGAGATGGGTGTGACCTCCAGTACCCCCACAACAACGCTTGATTTCTCCCGCCCACACGCCTATAACCCCCTCGCTCCAGCCGCCCGGCCTGTAACGGGCATGCCGTGGCGGCTGCGAATGCTTCATGAAAGAAGCCAAGTCAAAGGTCCGGTTTTCTTTGGTCAGAAAGCCGAAACCTGAAGGATTTGGCCGAAAAGGAGAAAGCAAAATGCCCAAGCTGAAGACCAAGAGCGGCGCGAAGAAGCGCTTCAAGGTGACAGCCACTGGTAAGGTCATGTGCGGCCAGGCCGGTAAACGTCACGGAATGATCAAACGGACGAAAAAGTTCATCCGCAATGCCCGCGGCATGTCGGCCTTGTCGGATCAGGACGCCCGGATCGTTAAACAGTTTCTTCCCTACAAGTGATCGCGTAACCCACGCGTCCCCGCTAAAGGAGCACCGCTATGGCTCGAGTTAAACGGGGTGTGACCACTCACGCCCGTCATCGCAAAGTTATCAAGGCTGCCAAAGGCTATTATGGCGCCCGCAATTCAACCTTCCGCGCCGCCAACCAGGCCGTGGAGAAGGCCGGTCAATACGCTTACCGCGACCGCCGCGCCAAGAAGCGCAACTTCCGCGCCCTGTGGATCCAGCGCATCAACGCTGCTGCGCGCGCTGAAGGTCTGACCTATGGCCGATTTATCAACGGGCTTGGCAAGGCCGGTATTGAGGTGGACCGCAAAGTGCTGGCCGACCTCGCCGTGCGTGAGCCCGAGGCCTTCAAGGCCCTGGTCGAGGCGGCAAAAGCCACCCTCTAAGACGGCCAGCGATCTGCGCCATGCCGCAGACGAACACAGCTCATGACAGCCGGACTTGCCGGGCCCTCCTCAAAAAGGAGCGCTCGCGTGAGCCGGCTATTGTCATTTTGAAAGGGCTTTATCCCCCATGTCAGATCTCGAACAGTTAGAAACAGAAATCACAAGCGCCATCACGGCCGCGTCCGATATGGCCGCGCTGGAAGAGGTGCGCGTTGCGAGCCTGGGCAAAAAGGGTTCGGTCTCCCAGTTGATGAAGTCCCTGGGGGGCATGAGCCCAGACGAGCGCAAGGAGATGGGCCCGAAGCTGAACGGCCTGAAGCAGTCCATCGGCGAGGCCATTGCCGCGCGCACGCAAGCCTTGCGCGATGCGGAACTGGAAGCGCGCCTGGCGGAAGAGACCGTGGACGTCACCTTGCCCATCCGCCCCGAAGGCCACGGCACCATTCATCCGGTGAGCCAGGTGTGGGACGAGGTGGTGCAGATCTTCGCCGATCTGGGCTTCTCGGTCGCCGAGGGCCCGCATATCGAGACCGATTTCTACAATTTCGAGGCGCTCAACATTCCGCCGGAACACCCTGCGCGCCAGGAGCATGACACGTTCTATTTCAACCCGCGCGAAGACGGCGAGCGCATGGTGCTGCGCACCCACACCAGCCCGGTGCAGGTCCGCACCATGCAGGCGACCAAGCCGCCCATCCGGGTGATCGCGCCGGGCCGCACCTTCCGCGCCGATCATGACGCGACCCACAGCCCCATGTTCCACCAGGTCGAGGGGCTGGTGATCGACGAGTCGACCCATATGGGGCATCTCAAGGGCACCCTGATCGAGTTCTGCCGCGCCTACTTCGGCGTGGACGACCTGCCGGTGCGCTTTCGCCCGAGCTATTTCCCCTTCACCGAGCCCTCGGCGGAGGTCGATATCGGCTGCAGCAAGAAGGGCGGGCAGCTCGTGATCGGCGCCGGCGACGACTGGCTGGAGATCCTGGGCTGCGGCATGGTCAATCCGAAGGTGCTGGAGAACTTCGGCATCGACTCGAGCAAGTACCAAGGCTTCGCCTTCGGCATGGGCATCGAGCGCATCGCCATGCTGAAGTACGGCATGCCCGATCTCCGGCCCTTCTACGACAGCGATATCCGCTGGCTGCGCCACTACGGCT
>JANQOW010000150.1 GCA_028285595.1 Hyphomicrobiales bacterium | reverse complement strand
ATCTGACCGCGCTGTGCGCCATCGGCCTTTTGGGCGGGATCGCTCAGATTGTCCAGAGAGGCGCGGCGCGCCATGCGGAGGTGGCGACGATCACCCCGTTCAAATACACCGCACTTCTGTGGGCCATGTTCTATGGCTATCTGATCTTCAATGAAGTGCCTGACGGCTGGACCCTAGTGGGCGCGGCTATTGTGGCCGGCTCAGGATTGTTTATTGTGCTGCGCGAAGCACATTTGAAACCGGAACGCGCGCACCGCATCCGGCGCTGGACCTTGTGGCCGCGCGGATAGAGGCTCTGCCTCAATGCATGAGATCGACCATAAAGAGCTGCTCGCCCGTCTGCCGGCCGGGACGCGGCGGGCGCTGCTGTCCCAGTCCGATGGGCCAGGTCTTGTGCGCTTCGGGGCGCATTTCGGGCTTGTTCTTCTGGGCGCCGGTCTCATCCTGGCTGGTGTGCCGGGCTGGCCGCTTCTCATGGTTGTGCAGGGGCTGTTCATCGGGTTTCTCTTCACGCCCTTGCATGAAACCATTCACCGCACGGCGTTCAGGAGCGAATGGTTGAACACCGCTGTGGCGACGGTGTGTGGTTTTGCGGTGCTGATTGCGCCGCACTGGTTTCGCTATTTCCATTTCGCCCATCACCGGTTCACCCATGAGCCGGGCAGGGACCCGGAACTGGAGGCGGGAAAGCCTGAGACCTTGCGTGCCTATCTCCTGTACGTCTCGGGCGGGCCGGTCTGGGTTGGAAATCTGAAGGTGCTGATCACAAACGCGCTCGGCCGGCGCGATGATCCTTTCGTACCGGCGCGCGCGCGGGCCAAAGTGGTGCGTGAGGCGCGCCTGTTCTTGTGCGCCTACGCTGGGGTTTTGGCCGTGAGCCTGGCCCTGCAATCGGCGGCGCTGTTGTGGGTGTGGGTTCTGCCGGCGCTGCTCGGCCAGCCTTTCATGCGGCTCTACCTCTTGGCAGAACATACGCGCTGTCCACATGTGGCCAATATGCTGCAGAACACCCGCACCACGTTCACCAACCGGTTCGTGCGCTTCATCGCCTGGAACATGCCCTACCACATCGAGCACCATGCCTATCCGGCCGTGCCGTTTCACAAGCTGCCTCAGTTTCACCAGGTCATCAAAGACGAGCTTGGCTGCACCCAGCGGGGGTATGCGCGCTTCCACAAAGACTATGTGGGCGCGCTGTCAGAGGGGCGGCTCGGCCTCAAGGATCAAGCGTAACCTCGGTCATCTTGCCGGCCGTGATCTCCACCTCCGCCTCGGCCTGCTTGCCTTTCAGCTTTCCAACCAGGAAATACTTGCCCGCGGGCAGCAGCAGCGGGCGGCCGGTGTGGAAGGCGTTGATGCGGGTGCGTTTGCCTTCAAGGTCTTTCTCGGCCTCATAGACGGTCACATGGGTTTTGACCTTGCTTTGCACGTTGAGGGAGCCGGCATTGATGTTCAGCGTAACCTCGCTGAGCTTCCCGGCTGAGAGCTCCACCTCGGCACCGCTTCTGGGCACGCCGGAGCGGGCCTCCACATAGTATTTGCCGGCCGGCAGCTTGTAGGTGGTGCGCGCATTGCCGCTCGCCACCCGCTTGCGCTTGCCGTCAAGGCCCTTGTCCGGTTCATAGATGTAAAGGTTGGCGTTCTTTAAGGGCTTGGCACCGTCTGCCGGAACCACGGTGACCTTAAGGCCGCCCACGGCCCCCACCAGGGTCTCCTCCAGCCGCTTGCCCGATGAGATCTCCATCTCCCGTGCCGCCACCGCCTTGCCGACGGTTCCGGTAACGTAATACTTGCCCGCAGGCAGGGTGAAGGTCTGGCGCTGGTTGCCGGCTGTGACTTGGCGGCGTTTGCCGTCCGCCTGAGGCTCAAGCTCATAGATGCGCACATAGGCATCGCGCACCGGCTTGCCGCCTTCTTCGGCCAGCACATCCACCTTCAGGGTGCCTGAGCCCAAGATCATCGTGAGATCGGTTTTCTGTCCCGGACTAACCTCGACACTCTGGCTGGCCGCAGCCTTGCCCAGCTTGGCCACGATCTTGTAGGTGGCGGCGGGCAGGGTGAAGATCTGGCGCTGGTTCCCGGCGGTCACCTGCTTGTGTTTGCCGGACGCATCGGCAGTGCTGTCCTGCACATAGATGTAGGCCTTCTCTAAGGGCTTTGCGCCCTCGCTGGGCACCACGTTCACCTTCAAAAGCCCGGCGTTGTGAATGATCTTGGCCCGGTTTTCGCCGGTCGCCTCCACGGTGACCTCCGTGCCGCCCGCCGCGGCCCCCACCTTGGTGGTGACGAAATAGGATCCAGGTTTAACCTTGAAGGGGTTGCTGGCCGCGCCCTGGGTGATGCTTTTCTCGCCTTTGCCGGTGCGCACGCGCACATAGGCGCGCTCAAGGGGCGGCTGGTCTTCTGAAAGCTGCACATCCACCTTCAACAGCGTGGCGCTGGGGGCGGCGGGCTCAGGCTCCGGCTCTGGAGCGGGGGCCTTCACCTCCGCCACAACCTGGCCGATGGCGCTGTTCAGCTCGTTTGCGCTGTCGGCCGGTAGGTATTTGCCACCGGTTTCGTCGGCCAAACACTGAAGGCTTGAGGTGTCTTGGTTTGACAGGTCAAACCCCACCACATGCACGGTAAAGTCGATGCCTTGCGCTTCCAGATCTTTCGCCAGGCCGCACGGGTCCGCCTCGCAGGTTTCAAGCCCATCGCTGACCAGAATGATGGTCGCCTTCTCCTCGCGATATTTCAGCTCTTCGGCCCCTTTGCGCACGGCGTCCGTAATCGGGGTTTTGCCTTTCGGCTGCACCTTCGCGATGGTCGACATATAGGTTTTCGCATTCACCGGTCCCAAGGGAATGAGGGTTTGAATATCCTTGCAGTCTCCCTTGGAGCGGTGGCCATAGGCCATCACGCCCATGTTCACCTTGCCCGCCAGGTCGTTCAGCACCTGGCCCACAACCCGCTTGGCAATGGTGATCTTCGGCTCATCGTCAACCCGGCCCCACATGCTGCCCGAGCCGTCCAGCACCAGCATGACATTCTCTTCAGCCGCCTGAAGGCGCTCGTGCCCGCCTGTAGCAAGAAAGATGAGCGCAAGAGCGAGCAGCTTGACCGTTGCGAGTGAGCGAGTGAGCATGGCGCAGGGATCCCCAATGATTGAACGAAGCGATGTTTCGTCCTAACATGCCGAACAGTTGGAGGCGGCGCAATCGGCTAGGCCGGGTGGTCGGGAAGAAACGATCAGATTGCGAGGAAAGGTCGCACGGACCAATGGGTATCAGTCATACAATCCGGCCGACTTGCGCCTCCGTGCTTGCCGCATGTGCTCTCGGGGTGCTGGCAGGCTGCTCGTCGGACAATGCCGTCAACCGCTTTTTGGATGACGCCACAGAGCAGATAAACTCCGTTACAATCGCGGGCGGCTCCACCAGTTCCCTGTGCCGGCCTGACCCTTACGCCCCGGCCATTCAGGATCCGTCGAGCCAGTTCGCCGGCCGCACCTTCATCTACCAGCGCGGCCAGGGCCATCGGGGGAAAATCACCTACGACCCCGGCGGAACCTTCTCCTGGGAGAACCAAGACGGCACCAAAGCAGGTACCGGGCGCTGGTCTACGCAAGGGGCCAAATGGTGCGAGAGCTTTGATGCCTCCGCTCACAATGAGGCGGTCTCAAGCCGCTGCTGGCCGGTGATCAACTCGCGCGGTGCCCTGTGTTACGGCGTGACGCGTCTGGTTCCAGATCAGACAACAATTCCGCCCGGTTAGAGCCGTTAACGCCGGTTAACCGGCCCTGCAATTTTTGCATAGCAGGGGTGAAAAAATAGCATTGGAATCCGGAGGCCAAGGCTCCTATTTGAGCGTCAACCGATGCGCTGGTGCAAAGGGGTTTCGCTCTTAAAGGAGTATAAAAAATGGCCCTGCTTTCCATGATCCAAAACTGGTTCCGTACCCGCAACCTGCGCGAACAGCTGCGGGCGCTTTCTGACCATCAATTGGAAGATATTGGTCTGTGCCGCGCCGACATCCCGGCCTAAGCGACAGCTTTCCAATAGACCTTTACGTTTGCTGATCCGCTGCGAGTTTTGAAAGCTCGCGGCGGATTTTGCTTATCTGGTCCTCTGTCTTGTCCAGCTCGGCCTGGGTGAGTTTCACATTCTCCGCCAGAAGGCCCCGTTGACGCTCAAGGCCGGGCTCGCGTCCGCCTAAGCGCTCCAACCGGTCGGCGACGCGCCGGCCGTCATGGCGAAACTCTGAGAGGGCTTCCGCCAGTTGCGCGCGGGTCTTCTGTGCAGCCTCCAAGAGCTGCTCAAGCCTGATGCGTTGCGCACCAGGCTCAAGAGTGTCGTCAGGCATCAGGCTTCGGCGTTTTCGTCCCAGCCGGCAACCGCTTTGACTTCCATGAAGTCTTCCAGACCCCAGGTGCCGCCTTCACGGCCGTTGCCCGATTGCTTGTAACCGCCAAACGGGCTGCCGGAGGCCCGTTGCGCGCCATTGAGCTGGACCATGCCGGAGCGCAGCTTGCGGGCCACCTTCTGGACGCGGGCCTGATCGCCGCCTTGCACATAGGCGGTGAGGCCATAGGCGGTGTCGTTGGCGATCTCGATGGCTTCTTCTTCGGTGTCGAACGGGATTATGGAGAGCACCGGCCCGAAGATCTCCTCGCGGGCGATGGTCATCTCATTGTTGACATCGGCAAAGACGGTCGGCCGCGCATAGTAGCCGCGGTTCAATCCATCCGGGCGGCCCGGGCCACCGGCCACGAGGCGCGCGCCTTCATCGATGCCGGCCTGGATCAGACGCTGTACTTTGTCGTATTGCATCTCAGAGACCAGCGGGCCGATGTGGCGGCCTTCTTCGGCCGGATCACCGACTTCCGTCTTTTCCGCTGTGGCGGCGGCCACCTCCACCGCCTTGTCGTAGACGGAACGTTCCACCAGCATGCGGGTGGGGGCGTTGCAGGACTGGCCGGTGTTGTTGAAGCAATGGATGGCGCCCCGCTTGACGGCCTTTTCGGTGTCGGCGTCGGCAAAGATGATGTTGGGGCCCTTGCCACCCAGCTCCAGGGTGACGCGCTTTACCGTGTCCGCTGCGCCCTTGGTCACCGCGATGCCGCCGCGGGCCGAGCCGGTGAACGACATCATGTCGATGTCCGGGTGGGCCGACATGGCTTCGCCCACGGTGGGGCCGTCCCCGTTCACCAGGTTGAAGACACCGGCGGGGAAGCCGGCCTCATCGATCATCTCGGCGAACAAAAGGCCCGACAAAGGTGCAATCTCTGAGGGCTTCAAAAGAACCGTGCAGCCTGATCCGATGGCCGGGATCACCTTCAGGGCGATCTGGTTCATGGGCCAGTTCCACGGGGTGATGAGGCCGCACACGCCGATCGGCTCATGGATGATGTGTTCTTCGGTGACGCCTTCGCGCAAGGGGTGTTCGTAGACGAAGGTTTTGAGGGTTTTGATGAACGCCTTGATGTGGCCCAGGCCCGCTGCGGCTTGAGCGCTGGTCGACAAGGTGGTGGGTGCGCCCATCTCACTGGTGATGGCCGCGGCCATCTCATTCATGCGGGCGGCGTAGATGTCGGCCAGTTTCTCAATGTAGCCCAAGCGCTCTTCAGGAGAGGTTTCGCTCCAGGACGTGAACGCTTTGCGGGCCGCCGCCACAGCCTTGTCCACGTCGGCCTTGGAGCCGAGGGAGATGACCGCGCACGGCTCTTCATTGGCCGGGTTGATCACGTCGAAATCGTTTGCGGTGGTGGGCGCAACCCAGGCGCCATCGATATAGAAGTCGGTTTTTTTGAGCATGGAATACCTCGTGAGCTTACTGCAGGCATAGGTGGTTTCCGCCAGGCTGAATACAAGGCTTTTTTCTGCCAATTCGAGCCGCGGCCGGAAGCGAATGCAGAGACTGAACCGGGCAGATGAATTGAGCAACAGCGCCAGGCGCGGGCCAGCTATGCGCTGGGTGAATGGGTTCAGGCCGACGCGGCGTCCGGCCCCACCACGTCGATGAGCGTGATTTCCGGCGGCACACCGAAGCGCACGGGCAAGATGGAGTTGCCCAAACCGCCGGAAACCACCAAATTCCGGGGGCGTGCGTCTGCCGAGTTCCGCCGCTCCACAACGTGCCCATAGGCGTAGCGGTTACCGTATTTGGAGGGAACCACGGGGGAATAACCCAAGAGCCTGACCTGTCCTCCGTGCGTGTGACCGCAGAGCGTCAGGCAGACCTGATCGGGCACCTCAGGGAAAATGTCCGGCTCGTGGGCGAGCAAGATCACCGGTGCTCCGTCCTTGGCTTTTGCAAGCGTGCCGGTCAGATCATCGATGCCGTGAAATGTGCGCTGGCCAGATTGCGTGCGTTTGATCAACGCCAATTGATCACCGAGCCCGGCAATCCAGAACCGGTGCCCCTTGTGGACCTGCTGGGAGACGCTGTTTTCGTAAACCTGGATACCGGCCTTCTCCAAAGCCAATTGTGCGGTGGTTGGCCCATGTCCGCGCCGCTGAGCCGATCTGTCGTCCCACCAGTCGTGATTTCCCAAAACGGCGTGCACGCCCAGAGGGGCCTTCAGGCCCGACAGGGCGCTGGACCATTCCGGGGCCTGGACCTGACTGCGCACCAAGCGATGTCCGGTTGTGTAGTCGCCCAGAAGGACCGTCAGATCAGGTTGTAGCCGATTGGCGGCAGCGACGATCCGCTCAATGCGGTTCGGCGACATCCAGGGCCGGCAGGCGTGCAGATCGGCGAGCGCCACAATTCTGGTGCGCTGGCCGGCGGGCCATGCGTCCACCGGCACCGTGTACCGCGCCACACGCAGTCTCAGCGGTTCGATGCCGAAACCATAACCGGCCAACGCCAGGCCGCCGGCAAAGGTGAGGCCAAGTGTATTGAGCATATTTCGCCGTGTGATCATTCTTAGCAACCCTCTCGTGCATGGTGTGTGCGCGCAGCGTTACGGCATGGATTTGCGGATGAGATGGGCGATTTTTGCAGATTGTGTGCAGGCGGGCGCTACTTGCGCTTGAAGAACAACAGGAACGGTGCTGTGGCCGCCGTCAGGATGGCAACGATCATGAAACTGTTGTTGTAGGCAATCATGGCCGCTTGGCGGGCGATCTCGGTACTGATGGCGGTGAGCCCTTCCAGGTTCCCCAAAGACCAGCCTCCGCGCAAGGTGGTGTAGCGCCAGAGCTCGTTAAACGGGTTCACGTGCTCGGTCAGCAGAGCGGTGTTGACCTGGCTGTGGCGGGTGTGGAGCCCGATGATCAGCGCGGTGCCGATGGCGTTGCCGATATCGTAGGTGAGATAGAACATGGCAAAGCCCTGGTTCTGGAGGGAGCCTTCCAGCTTGGACAGGACGAGCCTGTTCAGCGGCGCCCACAGGAAGCTGGTGCCGATGCCTTGGAGAAAGTTGGTCCACATCACCTCGAACGGCAGCACCTCGGGTGTCCAGTACGCCATGCGCCAGGAGGGGATCAGGGTGCAGATCAGCCCTAGAATAATGATGGGGCGGGGATCTATGCGCTCCTTGATTTGCGTCATGATGATGAGGCCGGCAATGGATCCAAAGCCCCGCACGAACAGCAGCTCGCCAATCTCGATGGCGGGGTAGCCGGCGATCTGCTGCAACATCAACGGCAGAAGCAGCAACGGCAGGAAGATCACCGCGCCCATGATGAAGACCACGATCATGCCCAGCACGAAGTTGCGGTCGGTGAGCAGCTTGCGGTCCACGAACGTGTTCTTGGCCGTAAAAGTGTGGGCAAAGAAGATGTAGATCAGGAGCAGGGAGAAGAACGTCCCGACGATGATCTCCGTGGACGCGAACCAGTCAAGGTGCTCAGCGCGGGCCAGGGTGTATTGCAGCAGGGCCACGCCCGCGATGAGCGAGGCAAAGCCGATCCAGTCCAGGCGCTGCGGTGTTCTTGGCGTTCTGGGGATCATGAACCAGCCCAGCACGAACACCGCGATGCCAAGAGGGATGTTGGCATAGAAGATCCAGGGCCAGCCGTAATACTCGATGAGATATCCGCCCAGCGCCGGCGCCACCACATTGCCGGTGACGAACCCGAGCGCCCACAAGGATGTGGCCTGGGTGTAACGGTCCTTCGGAAAGGCGTTCACCACAATGAGCTGGCCAAGCGAGAGCAAAGGCGCACCGGCAAGGCCTTGGACCAGCCGCCAGAACACCTCCACTTCCAGGGACGTGGCGGCTCCGCAGCCCACCAGCGAGATGGTGTAGCCGCCAAGCCCCAAAAGGAAGAGCTCCTTGCGGCCGAAGCGAGAGGCCAGCCAGCCAATGCTGGCGGTCATCGCCGCACCGCCCACCACGAAGGCGATCATCACCCAGGCGATCTGATCGTTTGTGGCCGCAAACGTCCCCTTCATGTCGGGCAGGGCAACGCCAACGGAGTTCCAGGTGAAGGAGTAAGACCAGGTTCCGGCTGTGCCGCACGCGACGATGGCCCAGCGCCTGAAGCCTTCAGGCAATGCTTGCTGGGTTGCGGCCGCTGCGGTCATGCGAGGTCCGTGAAAAAAACTAACCTGCTTCCATCGGCAAAACTGGAATGTTCACGCAGGTTGTGCGGGCCGGGCCTTCGAAACCGAATCCGATACTGTGGGCAATTATCTGAAGTTAAAGCCATTTTTTCTTGCATCACATTTCGCGCGGCCGGTTGACGCTTGTGGTCGCAGTGTACGGCAATCTGAGGTTTGTGCCAGTTGAAATCACCTGATGGGGAGGCCGGGGCCGTCCAGTTTTATCTTGACGTTGGACGCGAAAAGGAATCAGGTCGCAAGTGGAGCCGTCCGCGCTGCGTTATGGCCCAGAGACTCAAACATGACACAACGCAAGACCTCGATCCTTCGTGGAATTCTGCTCGGCGTCGTGCCGATCGTACTGATCGTTGCCGGTGCTGCGATCTATGCGTCCGGCGGGCGGTACGTGACGAGCGAGAACGCCTATGTGAAGGCCGACATCGTCCAGATCAGTCCGGAAATTGACGGCAGGGTTGCTGAGGTTCTGGTGCGCGAGAACCAGGCTGTCGGCAGCGGTCAGGTGCTGTTCCGGCTTGACCGGCGGCCGTTTGCCCTTGCGCTCGCGGAAGCGGAGGCCGAGCTGGCTGGGGTGCGCCACAAGATTGCCGCGTTCCGGGCAAACTACGATGAGGTGCTCAGCGAGATTGAATCGGCCCAGGAGCGGGTGCGCTATCTGACCCTGGAGGCCCTCCGCCAGAGCAAGCTGAAGACCACCGGTTTTGCGGCCAAATCCAAGCAGGAAAAGGCAGAGCACGAGCTCTCCATGGCCAAGCGTTCTGTGCTGACCAGCCGGCAGCGCAAGAACAAGGTGGTGGCCGATCTGGGCGGCGATCCCAATCTTGAGGTGGAACAGCATCCCTTGTTCCTGGCGGCATTGGCCAAGAAGGAGCGCGCGGAGCTGGATCTTGCCCGCACTGAAGTTAAGGCCCCGGCCGCCGGGCGCCTCAGCAAGGTGACCTTGCAAGGCGGCGAGCATATTGAAGCCGGCAACCCCGTCTTCGCTCTGGTGAAGACAGGCGAGCATTGGGTTCAGGTCAACATCAAGGAAGTGAAGCTGACCCACCTCAGCGTCGGCCAGGCGGCCACGGTGGTGCTGGATGCCTATCCCGCGGTAACGTGGGATGCGGAAGTGGAAAGCATCAGCCCGGCCACCGGGGCGGAGTTCTCCCTTCTGCCGGCCCAGAACGCCACGGGCAACTGGGTGAAGGTGGTGCAGCGCGTACCGTTGCGCCTGAAACTGAAGCCGCGCCGCAGCGCTCCGCCCTTGCGCGCGGGCATGACGGCAACGATCAGCATCGATACGGGCCACGAGCGTAATCTGTCGGCCATCGCCACCAATCTGCTGCCCAAATAAGGCTGAACCGCGCCCTTGCGGCTCTGGGTCCCGGATATTTTGCGTGCGCGAAATTCCGGGGTGACGGAGCTAAGGGCAAGAACGCAACCCCCGTCATCCCCGCGAACGCGGGGACCCAGGGCGGCGGGGTTCGTGCGCTGGTGGCATCGGGATGACGGTTGGTTTACGACCGTTCCTTCGCCGCAAGCTTGCGCCGTCTCTCCTGGAACTTTGCGTGTGAGGCATCGGTTCCGTCGTGGAACGAGCCGAACCATTTGTCCCACGGCACTTCCAGGTTCCCGTAATTGCACTCAAAATAGCGGTGATGCATCTGGTGGTGGAACGTCCCCAGCGCCAGGCGGGATTTGTCTTTCACCACCAAGCCTTCAAACCCGGTGTGCGATGTGGCCGCTGTGAGCGCCTGATGCTGCATGTGGAAGAGAATGTGGATCGGGTGGGCGGGGATCACGAAGTGGATCAGGATGGAGGAGAAGAACAGCAGGTGCTCGCCCGGGTGCATGGAGAGCCCGGACCATGGGCCCACATTGGTGTTGCGATGGTGCAGGGCGTGCACCGCCTTATAGAGCGGCGGCCAATGGATGAGGCGGTGGATCCAATAGAAGTGAAAGGAAATCCACACCGGCGTCAGGAACAACAGAACAACAAACCAAACAGGGTTGGTCGCCCAACCGAGGAGCGGCGCATAGCCGTTGGCCATGGCCCAGATCATCAGCACCTCATAAGCGGTCCAGAAGGCCACACCGCTGCCGAGGGACCAGAACATATTGTCGTGGACCTGGTTCTTGAAGGTGAAGGCGCGGCTGGGGGCTTTCAGCTCGCGCACATCATATTGAAGGTCGCGGTCCTGGCGCCGAAATGTGTAGAAGTAGAGGTGCAGACCGCCTGCCACGATCAGAAGGAGCACGAAATTGCGCACATACATCTGGGCAATCCATCCCGGCTCCAGCGTCTTTGCCACGTCCAGGGAAGGCTGAAACCAATGCCAGGAGATGAGCGCCACGAGCACCAGGATGGAGTTCTCCGCCAGGGCGAACCATCTGTCGGCCACCCACTTCACATAGTTCAGCGGTTTCAAAGGCCACGTGAACAATGGGGAGACCTGAACCGGCACAGGGGGAATATGATGCCACTGGCGGGCAAGGCCACTTTGTTGGGGCGTGCCGGGGGAGGGGGATGTCTCGGGGTGCGCCATGGAGAGGGTCCGCCACTGATTAAGATTGGAAACTGTCTCACGACTTCAAAGATTTGAAAAACAGAAGAATATGAGACATAACATCATAAAAAATGAAGTTATGAGGCAGGACCCTTGCGGATTTCGATTAAGTCTCTGCATTACTTTCTGAGCGCCGCCGAACGGGGCTCCATCTCAAAAGCGGCTGCGGCGCTTAATGTGGTGCCGTCAGCGGTGGCCAATGCCATTGAGCAGGTGGAGGCTGAATTTGAGCTGAAGCTGGTGCAGCGCTATCCGGCAAAAGGCATCCAGCCCACGGCGGCCGGTAAAGCGCTTATGCGCAAGATCCGCCATCTGGTGGAGGAATATGACACCCTCATGCTGGAAGGCGCGGAGCTGAGGACGGCGCTCTCAGGCAATCTCGCCATCGGGTACTACGCGCCCGTGGCGCCCGCGTTCCTTCCCGCTATAGCCGGCCCCCTGGTGCGGGACCATCCCGGTGTTTCACTGAGTTTTGCCGAAGTGGACAATGAACGCGCTCAGATAGGTCTTTTGAACGGCGATTATGATCTCATCTTGTTCGTGGCGGAGAATGTGCGGGCGGGCATCAGCTATGAAACCTTGATCGAAGCACCGCCTTACGCGTTGCTGCCCCAAGATCATCCGTTGGCCAGCCGTGCATGCGTGGAGATGCCTGATCTCCAAGGCGAAGCCCTTGTGCTCTTGGACTTGCCGGTGACCAACGAGTACTACCGCGGCCTGATTGACGAAACCGGCGCTGCGGCCAATATCGTTGCCACCGCGTCCACCCACGAGATGGTCCGCAGCATGGTGGGGGCAGGAGTGGGGTGTTCCGTTTTGAATATGCTGCCGTTGGCACCGGTGACCTATGCGGGCGATGCGGTGACCGCCGTGCCCATCCGGTCTTCCGTAAAGCCTCTGAAACTCGTGCTGGGACACTTGGGCGGAAAGCCCAGGCGGCTGCTGCAGGCGTTTACGGATGCGGCGCTGGCCTATTTTGACAGCCCGGACGCGCAAGCCCTCATCGTGCGCTGACGGTTCAGGTCAACAGGCTGAACGCCTCGCGCATCCTGCCCACACCCTTTTCAATATCCTCTTCGCTGCAGGCAAAGGACATACGCAGGCAATCTGCATCCCCAAACGCTCCGCCGGGCACGGTGGCCACATCATGCTCTTCCAGAAGCCACATGCAGAGATCTTCCACCGTTTCCACCCGATGGTTGCCGGCGGTCTTGCCCAAATGCGCTGACACATCGGGGAAGATGTAAAACGTGCCGTCCGGCGGGCGCACGCTGACGCCGGGGATGTCGGCCAGCAGCTTGGCGATGAGATCCCGGCGGGTGTGATAGGACCGGGTCATCTTCTCACATTCCTCGCGGCTTTCGCCAAGCGCCGTGGCCCCGGCCATCTGCACAAAGGCGTTGGCGCCGGCCGTGAACGTGCCTTGAACCTTGGCGCAGGCCTTGGCCACGGGAGCTGCAGCGGCCAGGAAGCCCAGCCGCCAGCCGGTCATGGCATAGCCCTTGGAGAAGCCGTTGATGGTGATGGTGCGCTCGCGCATGCCGTCCAGCGCACCGAACGAGATGTGGGGCTTGTCGAAGATGATGTATTCGTAGATCTCGTCTGCCATCACCATCATGCGCGGATGTTTGCGGACGATGGCCGCTATGGCTTCCAGCTCATCGCGTGTGTAGACGGCGCCGGACGGATTGCACGGGTTGGAGAAGATCAAAAGCTTGGTGCGCTCGGTGATGGCGGCCTCAAGGGCGGCGGGGGTCATTTTGAAGCCGTCCTTGGAGGTGGTTTTGATAATCACCGGCTTGCCGCCCGCCATAACCGAAATGCCCTCATAGGCCACCCAGAAGGGCGTAGGCATGATCACCTCATCGCCATCATCCAAGAGCGCAAAGGCGGCATTTGTGATGGCCTGCTTGGCGCCGTTCGTCACCACGATCTCGTCGGTGCCGTAGCTGAGGCCATTCTCCGCCTTCAGCTTGGCCGACAGGGCCTCGCGAAGCTGGGGCATGCCGGGCATGGGCGAATAGTGGGTAAAGCCCTGGTCCATGGCATCGGTGGCGGCCTGCTTGATGAACTGAGGCGTGTCGAAGTCCGGCTCGCCGAGCGTCAGGCTCACCACATCGCGCCCTTTTGCCTTCAGGTCGCGGGCGCGTTGGGCCATTTTCACGATCACGGAATCTTCGACACCGCGAGTGCTCTTGGAGAGGATCTGGTCAAAGTCGGTCATGCCGGTCTGCCTCTGCGCGTTTGGTTATCGGATGCCCGCCATGCGGATGGTTTCGGCGATGGCTTTGGCCCCTTGCATGGGGGCCATGATGTGAACGCCTGCGATGCCGTCCACATTTTGATAAGCCTCGATGAGCTCGACGCAGATCTTGCGGCCTTCCGCCTTCTGATCTTCGGCTGCATCCAGGCGCTCTATGATGTGTTCGGGCACGGAGACGCCGAACAGGTTCTCATCCATGAACCGCGCCTGCTTTGCCGAGGCCAGGGGACCAATGCCCACCACGAACTTCAGCTTGTCGGTGATGCCATGGGCGCGCAGGCGCTCAAAATAGCGCTCCGCAATACCGGTATCGAAGCAGAACTGGGTCTGGGCGAACTGGGCGCCGGCTTCGATTTTGCCTTCCAGGCCCTTGGGCTCCCAATCGGGCTTGGGATCCATGGGCATGTCGGCGCAGGCGATGTAAAAGTCGGGGGCCGGGTTGATTTCGCGGCCGGACGGCAGCTTTGCCTCATCGCGCATCATGCGGGCGAGGTCCATGACGCCGCGGGAATCCAGATCATAAACGCCGGTCGCCTCCGGCATATCTCCGCCCTTGGGATCATCGCCGTGCAGCACCAGCATATTGTGAACCCCCATGGCGGAGGCTCCCAGCAGATCTGAGGCCAGGCCGATGCGGTTCCTGTCCCGGCAGGTGAGCTGCATGATCGGCTCAATGCCTTCAGCGGCCATAATCGCTCCGCAGGCGATACTCGACATAGCCGCGCGGGCGCCGGCGCCGTCGGTAATGTTGACCGCATCCGCGAGGCCCTTAAGCGGCTCGGCGCGGGCCAGGACGGCTTCTGCAGATGCGCCCAGTGGCGGTGTGATCTCCGCGGTGATTACGAAATCGCCGCGCCCAAGTTTGTCCCTTAACGCATCCATGCGCTTGTCCCTCAACGTCCAAGAATGTTGGGATGGTGTTTTTCAGCAAACGCCCAGCCAATGATTACCGCCGCACATTGCCTTAAGGGGACATTCGGTTCAAGGTGCGTTCTCACTATGAGGCGTGTTGGGTATGACGAAATTTTCAGCAAATCTTGGATTTCTGTGGACAGGGCTCTCTTTGCCTGAGGCAATCCGGGCAGCGCATGGCGCGGGCTTTGAGGCGGTGGAGTGTCACTTTCCCTTCGACGTGCCCGCCGGCGAGGTCAAGAGCGCCCTGGAGGCAACCGGTCTGCCCATGCTGGGGCTGAACACCGTGCGGGGCAATGTGGAGGAGGGAGAGTTCGGTCTTGCCGCCGTGCCGGGCGCAGAAACACGGGCAAGAGCGGCGATTGATCAGGCGGTTGATTATGCGGCGGCCATTGGCGCGCGCAATGTTCATGTGATGGCGGGCCGGCACGGCAAACACGAGGTGTTCGTGGAAAACCTCACCTACGCGGCCGATCGCGCTGCACCTTTGGGGATTGGCCTTTTGATCGAGCCGATCAATCAGCGGGATGTGCCGGACTATTTTCTGAGCAATGTGGAGCAAGCAGCGGAAATCATTGGAGAACTGGGCAAATCCAATATCGCCATCATGTTTGATTTCTATCACGTGCAGATCATGCAAGGCGATCTCCTCAAGCGGCTGGAAGCGCATCTGCCGCGTGTTGGCCATATCCAGATTGCAAGCGTGCCCCATCGCAACGAGCCTGATCGCGGCGAAGTCGATTTTGCCTGGCTCATGGCCGCTCTGGATGATCTGGGCTACCAGGGCTATGTGGGCGCTGAATATGTGCCCGCAGACACCACGGAAGCCGGCCTTGGCTGGCTCTCGGCCTTCACGGCGACCTCATGAGGCCCATGCCGGCAAGGGTTGCTGACAGGAGGCTGTCAGGGGCGGCCCGCTAGGGTCATTGCGCTAAGGCGGGTGGCCCAACACTAAGGAGAGCCAATGACACAGAGTGCTGAAACCTTCCGGGCCCTGCACGAAGCAGAAGGGGCCTTCATCATTCCCAACCCGTGGGATGTGGGCACCTCGCGCATCCTCGCCCGCATGGGCTTCAAAGCGCTGGCCACCACAAGCGCGGGTGTTGCCTTCAACCGCGGACTTGTGGAAGGCAACCTGACACCTGACGACGTGCTCGGCCATTGCCGGGAAATTGTGGGCGCAACGGACCTGCCGGTCTCCGCCGACTTGGAGAAGGGGTTTGGCGACACTCCGGAGAGCGTGCACGAGACGATCGTTGCCGTCGCCGCGACAGGCCTTGCCGGGGGATCCATTGAAGATCACACCGGCGACCGAAAGAACCCGATCTATGACATGTCGCTCGCCGTGGAGCGGATGCAGGCGGCTTGCGAGGCGCGGGACGGTCTTGAGCACGACTTTGTGCTCACCGGCCGGTGCGAGAACCTGCTCTGGGGCAAGAAGGATATGGATGACGTGATCGCCCGCCTTCAGGCCTATGAGGCCGCAGGGGCTGACGTGCTCTATGCGCCAGGGCTGAAGGACATTGAGACCGTCAAGCTGGTGTGCGAGGCGGTGGACAAGCCTGTGAATGTGGTGATGGGCCTGCCGGGTGTTTCCCTCAGCGCTGCCGAATTGGCGGAGGCCGGGGTCAAGCGTATCAGCGTGGGCTCGGCACTCTTCCGGGCAGCCTATGGAGAGTTTGTCAGGGCCGCGCAGGAGATGGCGGACACCGGCACGTTTGGCTATTCGGACCAGGCCATCGGCTTTGGCGAGCTTGAGGCCTTCTTCCGCCCTCCCAAGGCGTGAGTTTCCGGCCCGTCACTTCTCTTTCCCTCCAGGCAAAAGCCTGCTATAGGCGGAGACATGCTCAAGTGGACACGCAGTGAGCTTTCGAAACGGTGTGTGTCGCTCAAGCGGGCGCGCCAGTGAGCTGAAACGGTGGGCGCCGATTTGAGATGCAATCAACTTGAGGCGCGGTGAGACCCCGTGGGCAGTTACTTTTTAGAATCCGAAATTGTGTTCGATGCGGACGGACGTCTGATTGATGCCGGCTATCACGATGCAGAGGCCAAGGCGTTTGAGCCAAGGGACCTGCGCGGCGTGTTCGGCACCTTTGCCACAGGCGTTACCGTGGTCAGCGCAAAATCGGTTTCCGGCGAAGTGACCGGCGCCACGGCCAACTCGTTCACCTCCGTATCGCTCGATCCGCCTTTGGTTCTTGTGTGCTTTGCCAGGGACAGCCGGACGCTTGCCGCCATGCGCAGCTCAGGCCGGTTCGCCATTCAGATCCTGGCGAGGGGACAAGAGCAGGTGGCCTGGCACTTTGCCGGGCGGCCCATGGAGGAAGATGCGCCCGTCTTGGCCGGTGAGACCGAGCGGGGCGTGCCGTGCCTTGAGGACGCCTTGTGCGTTATCGATTGCGATCTCTCCCAAGTGTTGCCGGGCGGAGATCACCGGATCGTGCTGGGTGAAGTCAAAGGGTTTCAGATGTCACAGACGGATGCTGAGCCTTTGGTCTTTCATCGCGGCAAGTTCGGTGACTTCCAAGGCAATGACCGCTAACTTGAGCTCTTGAGGAGACGCAAAGATGCGTTTTGGATATTTTGCCAATCAGAACAACCGCCACAACGAAAAGCCCTATGGCCAGGTTCTGGACGAGACCATAGATCTGGCCCGCTATCTGGATCAGAACGCCTGGTCGTCCATCTGGTTCACCGAGCACCATTTCGGTCATGAAGGCTTTGAGGTCTGCCCAAACCCGGTGATGATGAGCACCTGGGCGGCGGCCCACACCGAGCGCCTTCGCATTGGCCAGGCGGCCAACATCATCACCTTCTGGAACCCTCTGCGCTTTGCCGAGGATCTGGCCATGCTGGATCATATGTCCAAGGGCCGGGTGGAATGTGGCGTGGGGCGCGGGATCTATGGCCGCGAAGCCGTGAACC
>JANQOW010000056.1 GCA_028285595.1 Hyphomicrobiales bacterium | reverse complement strand
GGCGGCCCTGTCCAGCAGTGTGCAGGCCGGCTTTGTCGTCGGAGCACTTGTGTCAGCCATATTCGGTCTCGCCGATCGGTTTGATCCGCGCAAAGTGTTTGCCGCATCGGCCGTCAGCGCCGGCCTTGTGAACGCCGTGTTGTTGGTGACCGAGCCAGGAAGCGCTGTTGCCATTGGTGCACGCTTTGTCACCGGTGCACTGATGGCGGGTATCTACCCGGTGGGTATGAAAATCGCCGTGGGTTGGGGCCAGGCCGACCGAGGCTTTCTCGTCGGTATGCTGGTGGCTGCCCTGACTTTGGGCTCAGCAGTGCCTCACCTGTTTGCTCTGTTGGGAGGTACGGACTGGCGTCTGACGGTGGCGGGCGCCTCGTTGGCGGCAGGGTTTGGCGGCCTGCTCTGCCTGTTTACAGGTCTTGGACCATTGCATGGCGTTGCCCCGAAGTTTGACCCGAAGGTTATCAGCCAAGCCTGGACCAACCGCCGCATTCGGCTCGCTTATGCGGGCTATCTGGGACATATGTGGGAACTCTATGCCATGTGGGCCTGGATCGCCGTGGCCAGCGCGGCCTCTTACAGCGCCACCCTGGCACCCCAGGATGCAGATTGGCTCTCCAAGGTCACCGCGTTTGCAGCCATCAGCGCCGGTGGCTTTGCCTGCGCGGCGGCCGGGTTGGTGGCAGACCGTATCGGCAAAGCCGATATTGCGATTGCGGCCATGGTGGTCAGCGGACTGGCGGCACTGGCTACGGCGGCGACCTTTGGGGGACCGGCGTGGCTGACCTTCGTCATCGTGCTGATCTGGGGCGCCGGCGTGGTGCCCGATTCCGCTCAGTTCTCCGCCCTGGTGGCCGATGCGTCACCGCCTGAACAAGCCGGAAGTCTGATGACGTTCCAAACCGCGCTGGGCTTTGCCCTCACCTTTGTGACCGTGCAGGTGACGCCGGTGCTGGCCTCCGCGTTCGGCTGGCCCGTGGTGCTGGCGCTCATGGCGCTGGGGCCGGCATTTGGCATTGTGGCCATGCTGCGCCTGCGCTCACTGCCTCCCGCCTAAGGGGCGCACAAAGCGCTGCTCGCGCACCCTCTTGCCCCACTGATCGCCCCAGTCTTCTTCCGCCAACGCAAAACCGTTCGCCTCATAAAGATGGCGCGCAGCATCCAGCCCTTTGAACGTCCATAACTGCGTTTCCTTGAACCCCTGCTGGTCACAGAAGGCCAGTGCCTCAGTCAGCATCGCCCGGCCGGTACCGGTTCCGCGCAACGCATCTGCTACGATGAACCATCTCAGATGGCCGACCGATCCGCCCAAATCCTGCCCGTCAATGGCCACGGACCCCATGAAGGCGCCGTCGCGCCAGGCATGCCAGACCTGGTTGACCTTTGCGCTCAAACGTGGCGCGAACTCGGCCACGCCTTCCGCAACCTTGGCTTCAAAGGCCACAGTAAAGCCGGTCTCGCGGGCGTAATACGTGCCATGGAGGCGTGCAATCTCGCCAACCAGGCCGGGAACGTATCCGGTCTCGATGCGAACACTGGAGCTGCGCGCCATCCGCTGCGCACCGGAGCGGCCGTGACTGAGGGCGTTGGCATAGGCCTCAAGAGACTCTGCCAGTTGTACCTGCTGGCCGTCGCTCAAGCGCGCCAAAGCGTCCGACACCCGCGGCGCTGCATGAGCGGCGATGGCGTCCAGAACGCCTGAACCCTTCGCGGTCAACTGCAGGTGCTTTGCCCGGCCATCGGCCTGCGAGCGCACCTCATCGATCAAGCCGCGGTCCTTAAGACCCTTCAGCAAACGGCTAACGGTGGATTTTTCCAAGAGCAGACTGTCTGCCAGGTGCTTGGCGGTAAGCTGCCGATCTCCACTAAGCTCAATGATGGCATGCACGGCGGAAGCGTGAAGGTCGGTCCCCGCCAGCGTTTGCCCCATAAAGCCCAACTCACGGACGAGGCGGCGCGATCCGGACCGTACCCGGTCGACGAGGGGGTTCAATGTTGGATCATATAGTTGCATGATACAACTATATGATCCGACGCCGGTCAGTTCAAGACCCTCCGGCCTCTTACAGAACCTGCTTTAGGGCATTCGCGATATTGTCAGGCGTGGCGTCGTGGCGGAACACGGCCACGATCTTCCAGTCCGGACCCATAAGATAGGTGAACGCGGAATGGTCCACCGGGTAATTGTCCGGGTCCTTGTCTTTGTGCAGGGCGTAATAAACTCGAAATTCCTTGGCCACCTGTTTGATCTCAGCAGCGCTGCCGGTGAGGCCCACCATGCTGGGATGGAAGAGATCCACATACTGCGCCAGTTGATTTGGCGTATCGCGGTCGGGGTCCACGGATATAAAAACCGGGACCACTTTCTTGGCATCCTCGCCCAGCTTGTCGATCCCTGCCGCGATGGTCTGAAGGCCGGTTGGGCAAACGTCCGGGCAAAAGCTGTAGCCGAAGTAAACAAGAGCATGCTTGCCGGCAAAAGCGGCCTCGGTGAGCTGTTTGCCGCCATGAGACATGAGCTTGAACGGTCCGCCAATACCTTTGGGGGCGACCACAATGCCTTCACCGGCAATGGTCTTAGGTTCTGTGAGGCGTTCAGTCAGAATCCAGGCTGTGGTGCCAAACGCCATAAGCGCAATCGCCATCGCTAAACCCAGAACAACTTTGCTCATGATTGCTCGTTCTTACCTCGCTGCTGAACTGTTAAACGCACATCCCTCACGGATAGTGCATCACCACGTCTACTTTTTTCGTGCCCTTTGTGAGCTGAAACTTCGCCGTGTCGTATTTTGGCGGCCCAAAGAGGGGCTTGGGATAATTGGACATACCAGCGCCTTCGGTAGGATAGCCAAACAACAAATGTTTATCGATCTTCCCGTCATTGTTCTGGTCATGGGCCGCCGAGATCGCGTAGGTGCCCACGGGCATCGCCTGCACGCTGATGGACACAGAGCCCTTCTTGGCCTTGGCGGCCAAAGTCTTCACGCCAGGCACATCCCCAGTGCACTCTGGAAACTTGCTGGGCTTGCTGAACAAGCACACCAAGATTCGCCCGTTGGAATTCTTGATCTTCTTGATGGTGATGGTGAGATTACCTTTGTCGGCAGCTTCAACCGTGGGTGTTGCGAGCAATAAAGCCGCAACGCCGCCGATTACCGACGCAACTCTCGACGTAGATCCAAACATAAATGCCTCTATCAACTGATTAGGTACTGCATTCAATACACTTCTCAGTGAGAAGTGCTCGAATGTTATAGCACCTTAAATCAAGGCACCGTGACAATGCTTGTATTTCTTACCTGAACCACAAGGACACATCTGGTTCCGGCCAACCTTGCCCCAGGTGGACGGGTCGTTCGGGTCAATCTCGGACATGTCACGAGGTTTGGCGTCCAAGGTGGTTTCGAACGCCAGACCGGCTTGCACCATATCGTCCTCTCCCGTGAAGGGATCCAGGTGGTGGCCGGCCATTTCCGGCAGTTCTTCCTCCAGATATTCATCGGGACTGCCGTCCGCAAGTTGAACCCGCATGAGCTGACCGGTGGTCATTTCGCGCAGGCGGACCAGCATGGACTCAAACAGCGTGAAGCCTTCGGTCTTGTATTCGTTGAGCGGATCACGCTGACCATAGCCGCGCAGACCCACAACCTTACTCAGATGCTCAAGCGTAATCAGGTGCTCGCGCCACAAATGGTCGAGGGTCTGAAGCAGGACGGCCTTCTCGATCTGCGGCGCATACTCTGCAATCTCCTGGCGGCGCTTGGCGTATTCCTCATCACCGGCCTTAATCACCCGCTCGCGGATCTCTTCGTCTGCAATGCCCTCTTCTTCGGCCCAATCGTCGGTGGGCAGGTCCATATCCAGAAGCTCTTGCAGCTTTTCGCGCAAGCCCTTGGCGTCCCATTCCTCCGCATAAGCCTTGGGCGGAATGTGCTCGTTCACCGCGCTCTCGATCACCTCATGGCGCATGTCGGTGATTTCCTCGGCCACCTCTTCCTGCCCCATGATCTCAAGGCGCTGTTCGAAGATGACCTTGCGCTGATCGTTCATCACGTCATCGTATTTCAGAACGTTCTTGCGCATGTCGAAGTTGCGGGCCTCAACCTTCTGCTGCGCTTTTTCCAGGGCTTTGTTGATCCAGGGGTGCGTGATTGCCTCGCCTTCTTCCAAACCCAGTTTCTGCAGCATGCCATCCATGCGTTCTGAGCCGAAAATGCGCATCAGATCATCATCAAGAGACAGATAGAAGCGCGAATGGCCAGGGTCGCCTTGCCGGCCCGAACGGCCGCGCAGCTGATTGTCGATCCGCCGGCTTTCGTGGCGTTCCGTACCGATCACGTAGAGACCGCCGGCCTGCAGAACCTTCTCGCGCGCCGCGGCCACCTCAGCCATGATGGCGTCCACCTTAGTCTCATCAGGCTCATCGCCAAGCTCGACCGAAATCCGCATGTCCGCGTTGCCGCCAAGCTGAATATCCGTTCCACGGCCGGCCATGTTGGTCGCAATGGTCACCGCTCCTTCTTGGCCAGCTTGCGCGATAATCTGCGCCTCTTGCTCGTGATAGCGCGCGTTCAGAACATTGTGCTCGATCTTCAGCTCTTTGAGCTTGTCGGACAACAGTTCGGACTTCTCAATCGAGGTGGTGCCAACCAGAACTGGTTGACCGCGCTCGCGGCAGGCGCGGACCTCTTCAATGATCGCGTCGAACTTCTCGTCGGCCGTCCGGTACACCTCATCGTCGTCATCAATGCGGGAAACCTCAACGTTTGTCGGGATTTCAATGACTTCCAGCTTGTAGATGTCGGCAAACTCTTCTGCCTCGGTGGCCGCCGTACCGGTCATGCCGGCCAACTTCTCATACAGCCGGAAATAGTTCTGGAAGGTGACCTGGGCCAGGGTCTGGTTCTCCGCCTGGATGTCCGCTCCTTCTTTGGCTTCCAGCGCCTGGTGCAGGCCCTCAGAATAGCGCCGGCCTTCCATCATGCGGCCGGTGAACTCGTCGATGATGACCACCTGGCGGTTTTTGACGATGTAGTCGCGATCACGCAAGAACAGCTTGTGCGCCTTCAAGGCCTGGTTGATGTGATGCACGGCTGTGACGTTCTCAACGTCGTAGAGCGAGTCGCCTTGCAGAAGACCGGCCTCCCGCAGGAGTTCTTCGGCCCGTTCGTTGCCTTGCTCGGTCAGCGTAACGGTTTTGGCCTTCTCATCGATCTCATAGTCGTCCTCGCCGATCTGAGGGACCAGCTTGTCCACGGCCAGGTAAAGGTCGGTCTTGTCTTCAACCGCCCCTGAGATGATCAGCGGCGTTCTGGCTTCGTCCACCAGAATGGAATCCACCTCGTCAACGATGGAGAAATAGTGCCCGCGCTGAACCATCTCATCGAGCGCATACTTCATGTTGTCGCGCAGATAATCAAAGCCCAGCTCGTTATTGGTGCCGTAGGTCACGTCGCAGGCATATTGGGCGCGGCGCTCATCGTCCTCAAGGCCATGAATGATGCAGCCCGTGGTCAGTCCCAAAAACTCGTAGACCTGCCCCATCCATTGCGCATCGCGCGAGGCCAGGTAATCGTTCACGGTCACCACATGAACGCCCCGGCCGGTAAGCGCGTTGAGATAGACCGGCAGCGTGGCCACCAGCGTCTTGCCCTCACCGGTTTTCATTTCCGCGATGGAACTGTCGTTCAGCACCATGCCGCCGATGAGCTGCACATCGAAATGGCGTTGGCCCAGCGTGCGCTTGGCGGCCTCGCGCACCGTGGCAAAGGCCGGCACCAGCAGATCCTCCAAACTCGCGCCCTCGGCCACCTGCTGGCGGAAGGTATCTGTGCGCGCCTTTATCTCGGCATCGCTTAGGGCCTCAATCTCGCTTTCGAGCGCATTGATTTGCTGCACCTTGTCTCTGTAGCTTTTCAGCCTGCGGTCATTGGACGAGCCAAAAATCTTTTTCGCGAGGGCTCCAAAACCAACCATTGGGGTTGTGTCCTTTTTCAAGTTTTTGCGGCGAACAGGTCTGCGCGCCGGAAATGGGCTGGCAAAGGTTCTAGTTGAGCAAACACAACTGCGCAATGCCGGGGGATCAACATCTTGCGGGGAGATAAGAGCACTGCGCGCCCGTGTCAATCTGGCGCGGCTAGGGCAAAAAGCAGCGTCCGGTGAGATTTATTCGAATGTGGCCTAAAGCGCACGTTCACCGGGTGATTGTGGGGCATTGCCCAGAGAGGCATTGTACTCACCGCAATGTTGCTGCATAACGCGGCGCAAGGAACCGTTATTCGGTCGTTCAGACCGGTACAAACAAGCGATTGTTGGACGGATGAAAGCATCATACACCACCCCCATGAAATCACTGGCTCTGTTGGCCTGTGCGCTGTTGATCAGCCTGGCCGGACCTGCCGAGGCACAAGAGAGCGATCCGGTTGTCCTGACCGTAAACGGCCAGCAGATCCGGGCCTCTGAGATTGCCTTTGCCAAGGATGAAATCCTGCCCCATTTGGGCGGACTGCCGGCGAAGGCGCGCTATCCCTTCATTGTAGACTATCTGATTGAGCGCCATCTCTTGGCCCAGGCAGCGGTGCGCGACAAGATCAACACCACCGACGCCTACAGAAAGCGGATGCGCTATTACCAGGTGAAAGCCCTGCGTGAGGCCTATTTTGCCTCGATTTTGCGCCCCAAAGTGACCGACGACATGGTGCGCCAGACCTATGAACGAGAGAAGAGCACGAGCGAGGTCCGCAAGCGTGCGCGGGCTCAGCACATCATTGTGCCTGACCAGAAGAAGGCCGATGAGCTCTACGCCATGGTCAAAAAGGGCGAGGATTTCGCCAAGCTGGCCAGAGAACACTCCACCGATGAAGTGGCCGCCAAAGGCGGTGACCTCGGCTATTTCTTCGCCGAAGAGATGGTGCCTGAGTTCTCAGACGTGGTCTTCAATCTGAAGAAGAACGAAGTGGGCGGCCCGGTCAAAACCAAGTTCGGTTGGCACATTGTGAAGCTGGTCGATATGCAGACCGTGGGCCCGAGAAAATTTGAGGATGTGGAAGAAGGCATCCGGGCGATCTTGCTGCGCGAATTGGTCCAGAAAGAGATTGCGGACTACAAGAAACTCTCGAAGATCGAGTATCTTGACGAAGATTTGATCAAGCTGCGCGCCGATGTCAAAAAGCGGGTCGACGAATACAACAAGAAGCGCGATCAGGCTTTGAAAGAGCAAAAGCAGCAAGAGCAACAGAAGAACTAGGCCGGATCGGCTTGGCAGCAGAGCACACCACCAATGGCCGGCAGCGCACCCGTATCCCCGCTGGCGCCCACGCATTTTCCGGAGCTGCCGGAAATTGACGGCGTTGAGCTTGCCAGCATTGAAGCCGGCATCAAGTATCGTGGGCGCCCCGACGTTCTTTTATGCGTCATGGTACCCGGCACACAGGCGGCGGGCGTTTTCACCCGCTCGCTCACCGCGTCAGCCCCGGTGGAGCTGTGCCGTGCCAACCTGTCCGGCGGATCTGCCCGCGCGCTCATCGTAAATGCAGGCAATGCCAACGCGTTCACCGGCAAGGCCGGCCTCACCAGCGTAAAGCAGACCGTGGCCGGGGTGGCTAAAGCGGTGGGATGTGATCGCAAGGAGGTGTTTATCGCCTCCACGGGTGTGATCGGCGAGCCGCTCGAGGCCGGCAAGATCACCGATGCGCTGGAGCGGCTCTGCGGGGATCTGAAGGCCGATTCCTGGCAGGATGCAGCCGGGGCAATCATGACCACGGACACCTTTGCCAAGGCGGCTACGGCGACGGCCCGCCTAGACGGCAAAACCGTCACGATCAACGGCATCGCGAAAGGCTCAGGCATGATCGCGCCGGATATGGCGACAATGCTTTCCTTCGTGTTCACAGATGCGGATCTGCCCGCGCCCGTCCTGCAAACCCTGCTGGAAACAGCCACTAAAAACAGCTTCAACAACATTACGGTGGACAGCGACACCTCCACCTCCGACACGCTGATGTTGTTCGCAACTGGCGCCTCCGGAGCTGGCAGCGGCATTTCCGAGGCCTCCGATCCACGGCTGAAGGCCTTTGCTAAAGCGCTGAACTCCTTGATCATGGACCTGGCCCATCTGGTGGTGCGCGACGGCGAAGGGGCCGAAAAGTTCATAACCCTCGACGTTCAGGGCGCGGAGAATGATGCAGCGGCCCGGCGCATCGGGTTGGCGATCGCCAATTCACCCCTGGTCAAGACCGCAATCGCGGGCGAAGACGCCAATTGGGGGCGGATCGTTATGGCCGTGGGCAAAGCAGGCGAGCGGGCCGACCGCGACAAGATGAAGATCTGGATCGGCGGTGTGCGGGTGGCCATCCGGGGCCAGCGCGATCCGGCCTACCGGGAAGAAATGGTGACCGGCCATATGGCCTCGCGAGACATCGCCCTGAAGGTGGATGTGGGGATTGGCAAGGGCAAAGCCACAGTTTGGACGTGTGACCTAACCCACCGTTATATCGACATTAACGCAGATTATCGCAGCTAATCCCCAATTTTGGATATTGCGCTCGAAAATCGAAACTAAATTCTCCTCACACTTTAAGACCAGCATAACCTTGCCCCTCAAACATTTGCAAAAACCCCCCGAAAGTGGCCGATTCTAGGTGGGCGTTAACTTATTTGGTGGATGATGTCTCCTGAACGAAGCGGAAAGTCTGTGTTGCTTGTCGTGGCTTGCGCACTCGTTGATCCCGACGGAAGGGTGCTTCTGGCACGCAGACCGGAAGGAAAAGCGATGGCGGGTCTTTGGGAATTCCCAGGCGGAAAGGTTCTGCCCGGCGAACTACCGGAGGCCGCATTGATCCGAGAACTCAAGGAAGAGCTCGCGATCGATGTGACCGCGGCCTGCTTGGCTCCATTGACCTTCGCGAGCCACGGCTATGAGGCGTTCCACCTGTTGATGCCGCTTTATGTGTGCCGCAAGTGGGACGGGCAACCGATGGCTCAAGAAGGCCAGGAGCTCAAATGGGTCCGACCGCCGCGTTTGAGAGACTATCCGATGCCGCCGGCGGATGAGCCGCTAATCGGCCATCTGATTGACCTGTTATAGAGAGCAGCCTTAGGCGGGATACAGGAGACGGAAATGAGCGCAACACCAACAAAAAAGCAGCATCTGCTTTCCCGTTTCTTGCGGTGTGAAAATGGGGCAACTGCGATTGAATACGGGCTCATTGCTGCCGGCATCTCTGTAGCCATTGCCGCCACTGTTTTGGCGCTCGGCCCTGAAATTCGTGACAATCTGTACCAAAACGTTGTGGACGCATTCGGAGAGTGATCCGAGGTTAGCGTCGGGCCCGCATTACTCCTGTTCGCCTTCTTTCGACAAACTGTGCTCTTTGGTGCCCAGGGCATCGGCAAGACGCGTTTTGGCGCTGCCGGGCCTTAGCGGCTTTGGCTGACTTTCATGGGGTGACCAGGCGGTCATCCAGACCAGCTCGAACGAGGCCCTGATCCGGCCGTCAGGATCTGAGAAGTTCTGGTGATAGAGCTCGCCCGCCCGCAGCAGCACATCGCGCCTGAGCAGGGAACGCGGGCGTTCCACCAGGGGATTTGCCCAGCCCAAGTGCCGCAAATCCTTCAAAAGGCTCAGAAAATCATCATAGCGGACCGTGATCTTATCACTGTCCACGACCGGAAGAGCAAACCCCGCCCGCTGCAACAGCCCACCCAGGTCGCGAACCTCCACAAACGGAGCAACTCTTAGAGCAACGCCGGAGCTGAGTTCGGCCTCCGCCTGCAAGAACACCTGCCGCAGTTCGCTGAGCGAGGCGCCGCCCAGGAGAACGCCCAGAAACAAACCATCAGCCATCAGCGCGCGCCGGACCTGGATCAGGCTGCCCGGCAGATCGTTCACCAGTTGAAGCGTGAGCACGGAGAGGATGCAGGAGAGGCTGTTCGGGGCGAACGGAAGCAGCTCCTCATCAGCCACCAGCAACGCCGCCTCCTGCCGGCCCAGCAGTTCCGGGTTGGAATCCATGACAATCAGGCGCCCGTCCGCACCCGCCGCGCGCAGCGCTGCCCCTAGCCCCGGGGCGGCATTCAGAGCACAGACAGTCTCAAAGCTGCGTGTGATGGCCGCCAGGCGCTCGCCCAGTTCCTGAACCGCAAATTCGCTCAAGAATCCGGGCGCAGTGGCACCAAAGCGGCGCCTGCGCGCCCTCACCAGCGCGCGATCGAAAATCAACGGATTTGTCTCTGGTCCTGACATGCTCAACCATGGTCCAGCTAGGCTTTGACGGTCAACCGAAATGCTTGTCATACGGGCCCATCTGAGCGCAAGATCAGGCGCTGCGACACGTCGGGGGGTTAAGGGGTGCACGGAAGCGTTGAAACTTGGCGGAAGGCCGGCATCTGGGCTTGGCAGCGGCTCACCGACACGGTGTTTCCCGCCCTGTGCCCGATCTGCAAAGAGGCGATCAGCGCCGAAAGAGGGCTTTGTGCAGATTGCTGGAGCACTTTGACGTTCATTGAGCCCCCCTTATGTGATCGCCTGGGCACACCCTTTGCCTTCGATCCGGGCCCGGGCATTGTGAGCCCGCTCGCCCTCACCAGACCACCCGCCTGGCAGCGCCTGCGGGCCGTGGTGAAATTCGATGAGACCGCCCGCATGCTGGTCCATGACTTGAAATATCGAGATCATCTCAACATAGCCAAGCTCCTCAGTCCGCTCATGGCCCGGGCGGGGGCAGAACTTCTGGCAGAGGCCGACCTTGTGGTGCCCGTGCCGCTCTACAGGTTCCGCCTCTGGCAGCGGCGGTTCAATCAGGCCGCGCTGTTGGCCCAGCACCTGGGCGGCTCCGACGGACCGCGTTTCCATCCTCATCTGCTCCACCGCACCCGGGCGACCCGGGCCCAGGTGGGATTGGATTTTGCCGATCGCCGGAAGAACGTGCGCAATGCCTTTTCGGTGCCGGATGAACGCTTGAGTGAGGTTTCTGGCCGCGCCTGCGTGCTGGTGGACGACGTGATGACCACCGGTGCCACCGCTGAGGCCTGCGCGAAAGCTCTTCTGAAGGCAGGAGCCGGACGCGTAGACGTGATCGCCTTTGCTCTTGTCCTCAACCCCTCCGAGCGCCATATATGACAGCAACGTAACGATATTCTCGCGACCACAATGCCGACGATCAAGATATACTCAACCAAACTCTGCCCGTTCTGTTATGCGGCCAAGTCGCTGCTGACGAAGAAGGGGGCCGCTTATGAGGAGATCGATGTGACCTTCGATCCGTCCACGCGCGCCAAGATGAGCGAGCTGGCGGGCGGGCGCACATCTGTGCCGCAAATCTGGATTGGCGAACGGCATGTGGGCGGCTTTGACGACTTGAATGCCCTGGAGGCGGCGGGGGAACTCGATCCGCTCTTGGCTTGAGCCCCACCTCCCATGGCACCCCAACACACCCCCTTCCGCGCCGGTCTGGTGCAGAGTTGCGCAACCCGCGATGTGGCGCAGAATGTGGAGGAACTTACCGAGCTCATCCGCGCCTGCGTGAAAGACGGCGCCCAGTTCGTCTCCACTCCGGAAATGAGCCACCTGTTGGAGACCTCCGCTGAGGAGATCTACCGCAAGGCCAAGCCGGAAGACGAAGACCAGGGGGTCCGGCATTTCGCGGACCTCGCGCGCGAACTCGGGATCTGGCTCAACATCGGTTCTCTGGCCATTCAACCGGAGCCTGGAACCTTGTGCAACCGCTCGTTTCTCTTCACACCGGACGGTGCGCTGGCCGCGCGCTATGACAAGATCCACATGTTCGATGTGGAGCTGGGCGGCGGGGAAAGTTACCGGGAATCCAAACGCTATACGGCCGGGCGTAATGCGGTCCTGGCCGCCCTGCCCTGGGGTACCCTGGGCATGACCATCTGCTACGACATGCGGTTCCCCGCGCTCTATCGCCAACTTGCCCAGGCCGGCGCGGACTTTCTCACCGTCCCCTCCGCCTTCACTGTGCCCACCGGCAAGGCTCACTGGCACGCCCTGCTGCGGGCCCGGGCCATTGAAACCGGTTGCTTCGTGCTGGCCGCAGCCCAGGTGGGCGAGCATGAGTGTGGCCGCAAAACCTACGGCCACAGTTTGATTATTTCGCCCTGGGGTGAGATACTTGGCGAAGCGAGTGGCGGGACTGGGGTGATCGTTGCAGAAATCGACCGCAATGAGGTGGATGCTGCACGCGCCAAGATCCCCTCGCTGACGTTGGACCAATCCTATGAGCTCTTGCCTGGCAAGACGGAATTAAAGGCTGTCTCATGATCCGCTACGATCTGGAATGCGACAAGGAACACTCGTTCGACGGTTGGTTCAGCGACAGTGCCTCTTATGACAAGCAAGTGGCGGCGGGCATCGTTGAATGCCCGATCTGCGGCTCCACCAAGGTGCACAAGGCCCTGATGGCCCCTGGCATTCCCGCCAAATCCAACACCAAGTCCGCCAACCAGCCGGTGATGCAGAACGCGCCCAACACACCGGCGGCCGAACTCACCGACATGATCCGCAAGCTCAGAACCCATGTGGAAGAGAACTCCGAATATGTGGGCCCGCGCTTTGCTGAGGAAGCGCGCAAGATCCATTACGAAGAGGCCGAGGCCCGCGGCATTTACGGCGAAGCGTCCATCCAGGACGCCAAGGAGCTCAGCGAGGAAGGCATTGAGGTTCAGCCATTGCCTCTCTTGCCGGAAGAGCATAACTGACGTCCTGCCCCGCTAGATCCCGAAGCGGCCCACATGAGGCCGGCCCGTGATCAGCGTGATCAGGTGGGCGGCGGCGAAAATCACAATCACCAGGCAGATGAAGAGCACAGGCGTGGTCGGCACCAAACGCGGCTTCAGAGGGTCTATCGGCCGCTTTTCCGCCCACAAGGCCCACCCCGCGCCGCCGAACCCCGCCAGCGCGGCAAAAATGGTGATTGCCAGTTCCATTGACGAAAAATCAGTCCAAAGCTTCACATCTCGATTACCGATCCCCTATATAGTGGATCGAGAGACGCTTTGAACGGTTGACTTCCCGGGAAAGCGCCCCTATTTTCCGCCGTCAAATTTCAGATTGCCCGGCTAGGGTCGGGCCGTAAACAGGTGACATCATGAAAGTCCGCAATTCGCTCAAGTCGCTGGCCAAGCGGCACCGCGACAATCGCGTCGTGCGCCGGAAGGGCCGCCTCTACGTGATCAACAAAACCCAGCGCCGCTTTAAGGCCCGCCAGGGTTAAATCCAGTGCGCCTCCCGGTGGAGGCGTGCGTACACGATTTTTTGAGCCGCCTTATCCAGGGCGGCTCGGTCTTTTCCTGCAAATGTGTGTGGACGGTGCGCCCCATTGCGGCGTACCATGGGGCATGCGATTTGGCTTACTTGCAGCAGCCGCCGGACTGGCGGGGCTGATCGCCCAGCCGGTGTTGGCGCAAGAGAAGGTGACCGAGGAAACGGTCGCCAAACCCTCCCTTACGCTTGAAGAGCGCAAGGATATCGATGCGCGCCTGTTGGACAATCTTCTGGCGCGCCTCAACGCGGCCACCAGTGAGCGCCAGGCCAAGGCCATCGAAGCCACCGTGCTGCAGCTCTGGCTGCGCAATTACAGCGCTTCTGTGGAGGTGCTGATGAAGCAGGCCATCAGCGCCATCAACGATGAGGCCCATGCGTCGGCCTTGACGCTGCTGGACACGGTGATCGAGATTTCGCCGGACTATGCGGAGGCCTGGAACAAGCGCGCCACGGTGCACTTTTTCACCCAGGACTATGAGCGCTCGCTGGCCGATATCGACCGGGTGTTGGAGCTTGAGCCCCGACACTTCGGCGCTCTGGCCGGACGCGCCCTGGTGCACCGCGCCATGGGCGACAAGCAGAAAGCCCTGCAATCGTTCCGGCAGGCCCTGGAGATCCACCCCTACCTGGACGGGGCGAAATCGGCCGTGAAAGCCTTGAAAAAGGAAGTGGAAGGCGAGCGGATCTAGCGCGCCCCACCTCGCGCCCTTGCGAACGCGAGGGCCGATAGCCGGAACCGTCCCCTTGGCTCAGAAGGTCGCCGCGTTCGCAAGGACGCGGAACGTTCAATCCGCTTTCATGCTCGCGCCCGCCCATCGTCATCCCCGCACCCTCTTCGTCATCCCCCACACCCACCTCCGTCATCCCCGCGAACGCGGGGATCTAGGGCCGATTGGTTTGAGCGTGCGGCTCTGGGTCCCGGATATTTTGCGTTCGC
>JANQOW010000144.1 GCA_028285595.1 Hyphomicrobiales bacterium | reverse complement strand
GACTGGGCCTCGTTGATACGGACAACCGGCCTCAGATGATGTACAACTTCACCGGCACGCTGATCGTGATGACCCAGGTGCTCTTGCCGTTCATGATCCTGCCGATCTACTCGGTGATGAAGGGCATTTCGCCGGTTTATATGCGGGCCGCGCAGAACCTGGGGGCAACGCCCGCCTGGGCCTTTATCAAGGTCTACATGCCGCAAACCCTGCCGGGCATCGGCGCAGGCGTGATCCTCGTCTTCATCGTGGCGATCGGCTACTACATCACCCCGGAACTTGTGGGCGGTAAGGACGGTCAGTTGATCGGCAACCAGATTGCCTACCACCTGAAGAGCAGTTTGAACTGGGGCCTGGCGTCCGCCATGGGCGTGATCTTGCTGGTGGCGATCCTGATCCTCTACTGGGTCTATGACAAGATCGTCGGCATCGACAACATGCGGATGGGATAAGAACGATGGCCTTACCTGAATATACTTCCACCGGCTACCGCGTCTGGCACTACAGCTATCTGACGTTCGTCGGCTTCGTCATGTTCTTCCTGGTGGCGCCGCTGATTGTTGTGATCCCGCTGTCCTTTACTTCAAGCGCGTTCCTCAGTTTCACCCCGGAAATGCTGGCGCTGAATCCGGAAGGCTTCTCTCTGCGCTGGTACAAGATCCTGATGGGCGATTGCAGCGATGCCATCGTAACCACCGTGTGTACGGACAAATGGAAGACCGGCGCCGTCAACTCGCTTTTCGTGGCGGTCATTTCCACATTTCTTGCAGTGACCCTGGGCACGCTGGCGGCATTGGGCCTCAGCCGGCCCCACATGCCGTATCGCAAGGTCATCATGGCCGCCCTGATCTCGCCCATGATCGTGCCGCTGATCATCACCGCAGCGGGCATGTTCCTGTTCTATGCCAAGCTCAACCTGGTGGCCACGTTCACCGGCCTGATCTTCGCGCACACCGCGCTGGGTCTGCCGTTTGTTGTGATCACGGTGACCTCCACATTGGTGGGTTTCGACCATAGCCTTACCCGGGCCGCAGAGAGCCTGGGCAGCACGCCGGCCAACAACTTCTTCAAGATCCAACTGCCGCTCATTGCGCCGGGCGTGATCTCAGGGGCTCTGTTTGCCTTTATCACCTCGTTTGATGAGATCGTGGTGGTGCTTTTCCTGGGCGGCGCCGAACAGTTGACCCTGCCGCGGCAGATGTGGTCCGGCATCCGTCAGGAAATCAGCCCGACCATCCTGGCTGCTGCCACCATTTTGGTGATCTTGTCGGTGGTGCTCCTGACCACGGTTGAGCTGTTAAGGCGGCGCTCGGAGCGGCTGCGCGGCATCAGCCCGGCGTAAGAGCATGGAGCGCTGGGCCGCTGTCATCCGTCGGCGGTGTGTAGTTTTGGGTGCGGCCCTTTTGCTGGCCGCAGCCGCGCTTTATCAAATCCCGCTCCTATCGGACGGTGTGAAGGCGCAAGGGCGCGAGCCGGTGGATCTGGCCCTGGTGCTCTCCATCGACTGCTCCTATTCGGTCGATACCCGCGAGTTCCGCCTGCAAACCAACGGGACGGCCCGCGCGTTGCGCAAGCCGGAGATCCTGCAGGCCATCCAGGCCGGTCCGCTCAAGCGGATTGCCGTGTCGGTGGTGCAATGGTCCGACGACAAGAACCAGAAGATCACCGTTCCCTGGACAATCGTCTCCACCGCGGCCGACATTGAGAAGCTGGCGCGCATGATCGAGAACCAGCCGCGCTATCTGGCAGAAGGCGGCACGTCCATCACGGGCCTCATGCGCTATGCCGCCGGCGTGCTCGCCACCGCGCCGGTGGAAGCTGAGCGGCAGGTTCTGGATATCTCGTCCGATGGACGCAACAACAAGGGCGGGCGGCCCCATGTGGTGCGAGACCAACTCAACCAGTTTGGGATCACCATCAATGGCTTGACGATCCTCAACGAGTTTCCCACGCTTAACCGGTACTTTGAAAAGTACATCATTGGCGGCTATGGCAGCTTCGTCATCGTGGCGAAGGATTATGAGGCCTTTGAAAAGGCGATCTACCGCAAGCTGCTGCGCGAGATCATCGGACCGC
>JANQOW010000091.1 GCA_028285595.1 Hyphomicrobiales bacterium | reverse complement strand
TACTGTGAGGCCCAAACCCCGTCATGAGACTCTTGCGCGCGAGAGGGACGTGGGGACTCTCCCTCTATTTTGTAATCGCGCACGCCATTGTGTTCGGCGGCAACAGCAGGAAGAGTTTGAGCTCCGTTTGACATGCACGGAAAAGTAGAAAGGCTCTCAGCGGATCTGGTGCTGATGCACGTAAGTCGTGTACGGCTCGCGTGAGCCAAGCCGGTTCAAAAGACCGGTGTGATCTTGTGAGGTACGCTGTTCACGCCGTCACGACCCATATGTTTCATACGACGGTCTGTAATTTGCCGGGCATTCACGGTGCCAGTGGTGAGCGTGCGTGCTGAGTTTTTGTTAGCATTTTGCACAAGGGGCGTTTTGCCCTTTTGTGCATTGCAGGTGTCGCCACAAAGAACGTCGGCGGCAAGCTCCTTTGCTTTGGTCCAAGCTGAAGAGTTGTGCGGCTGTTCGACCAGGCCGTCACATGCAAAGGAGAAGGCGCAGCGACCGCGCAGGTGTGCGTTCTGATACACCACGCCGCAGATGGTGTTTGGGTAGTGTTTGCTCTTCACCCGGGACATAATCACCTTTGCCAGCCCGATCTGCGCTTCGGCCCCTTCGTGCCGCGCTTCGTAGTACAGAGCATAGCTGAGGCATCTGTTTGCACTGGTTGGCAGCTTGGATCTTGCAGGTTTAGCCCGGAAGACGGGCGCCTTTGGAGACACCTGGCGTGCTGAAAGTAACCTTTTGCGTTTAGGGCGGGCAGCGCCTGTGAGCGCAAAGCCGGCCGTAGACGCGGTCTTCTTCTCAGTATTCAGGTTCTGTTTTGCCGGCTCTGGTACTGCGCTGGCTGGATCCACGATCGTCCCTATGCGCACCGGGGTTGCTTGTTTGACGGCGGGCTTCTTCACCGGTTGGGGGGTCGCAGCTGACCGGTTTGGAGCCTGTGGGGGCGTATGGTGGGGCCTAGCTGCGTCGTCCTGGGGTGTGGTTTGGGCGAATGCGGGAGGCGTGTGATGGCCCGGTTGAAGCCGGAGGCCGGTCAGCACTGATGCTTGTGTTTCATGCTGTTCGCTGGCCGCAGGGCGCGCGGTTGCACGCGCGTGTGCGCCGCTTATGCGCGGAGACGTGGTGCGTACAGGGCCAAATCTTGGCAGCTCGTGTGGGGGCCAAACGGAGAACGCTGCAGTCTTTGGCATGCGTGCCGGAATTGATTGCGCCGGGGTTTGCTTGGGCTGGTGGGATGCCCTGGTGACCAGAGAGGACTTTACGCCAAGCGGTGCAGGGCGCTCGGACCCGCTCTCTTTGGCGACTTTTGTGGTCGCGAACTTAGGAAGCAGGTCGTCCTTTTTGAGGCCTGGATGAACAAAAGAAAGCGTTTCAGCGTCGGGCGCAGCATCGCGCGCGCTCAGTTTGAGATGGTCTGAGCCAGAAGGTGGCAGGCATTGGCTGGCCTTTGCAGATTTGCCATGGCTCGCCGGTACCCATCGCATTTGAATTGAGGCAGCAAGACAGAGTAGTATGAACGAGAGAGAGTAACCCGTTACAGATACCACACGTATCAGAGCTATTTTAGGACGCGTATGCACCATTATGAGATAGCTGGTTATAGTTAAGGATTGGTTCTAACGGACGAGAGGGCGAGACAGCGGGGTTCAAAGAAGGGGGTTGTGGCCGTTTGAGGCGCTTTCCGGAGCAGGGAAGGCGGGCGCGTACCCAAACTTGGATGCTGTTTTTGTGGGTGAAAGCTGTCAGTGATTGAGAGGTGCCGCGCGTTTGTGGCGGCAGATGTGGCCACAGGACTGGTCCGAAAGGATCAGGTCTGGCAACCGTTGGCAGATGATGTTGGTGTTACAGGCAAGCTATGACGCTAAACCTGATAGGAAGCAAACTTGTGCCGAACCGGACCAGATCCGGTGTTGGCATCGTTGCGGCCTATCGATCGCTTCGTGAGCTGGCGCCTGCGTCTGCGTTCTTGTTCGCCCAAAGCTTGGCTGAGTTGCGGCTGATGGTTGAGGCGTCCGATCTGGGTGTAACCCAGAAAGTTGCCAACATGTCGGATCGGATCGATCAGTTGAGCAAGGCGTCGGGCATCTCTTCACGTCTCTCGTGCGCGGCATTGTGGCTGGTGCGCAATTTGGTTGTTGCCAAGCTGCATGGGCCAAGTTCGGGGCTGGGTTACCGCATGGCCTATGATGAGATTGCCGGCCGTGAACTGGCCTACCGAGAGCTAACCGCAATCGATGCGATCGAGCCGCAAAAGGCCGTCAGCATCAAACACCTCTCCCGGTCCGGGCATAGGACCGTGGCGGACGCGGTTAAAGAGGTCGAAGATCGTTATGCGGCGCTTGCTGAAACCAAGGGGGCAGACATTGACCGGCTTATCGAGGCCTGTCGGCAGGCCTGCTGGCGAAAAATCGCCGCCTATGATGCAATCTCGGAAGTCCGCGGCGGGCGGTTTGAATCCAGGCTTTCAGAGCTTGAACGGGCCATTGGCGTCGAGGAGCGAGCGCCGAATGCGGGCGCGCCAAAACAACGTCCATGGTTGGAGGCGTAGCATAGAAGTAGGAATAAAAATATGAAAAATTTTCCATAAGATACATTATGCGAATTGAAATTATTAATTTAAAAACAACTACCTAACCTATTTTTACATGGGTCTTATACAAAAGCTCTGTGTTCCAGTCGCCGTCCCTAACTGCACCACACCATGTGCAGGATCTGTCCTGTCACCCAGGTTTGCAACAAGGAATGAAAGGGCCCGTTCAATCGCCCAACCGGACACAACCGTCTAGCTCTGAGTAGGTCGCATGAGTGCCATAAACTGACGTCGCTTCGATTACCTGGACATTAGATATTCAGCCACAGCCTGATAAGCCGGAAGAGAGGTTGGATCGATGAGCCCATTCTGAGCTTTAGGGAACGAAGCAAATCGCACCAGAACCATCTCCGCTGTTGGGTCCACGTAGATCGTCTGACCATGGACACCGCGCGCGGCGAACGCTCTATGCTTATTGTGAAACACCCACCACTGGCTTGTGTAGCTGCCACCCGCGAGAGTGGGAAAACCCTCGCCGAACTTGCTGCGGTCTCCTCCTTTGCGGATCTTCTCAACCACAGATGCGGGAAACAGGCGTTGCCCGTTCAGTGTGCCTGCATTCAACATAAGCAAGCCAATTCGTCCGAGGTCGCGCATACCCGCTGTAAGGCCTCCGCCGGCAAAAGGCACTCCTAATCCATCCACCGTTTGATATGCGTCCTGCTCAGCGCCCATCTGACGCCAGAGCCGCTCTGAAGCGAGCGTGGTGACTGCTTTGCCCGATACGCGGGAAATGATCCAGCCAAGCATATCGGAGTTGATGGTTTTGTAATGGAACTCCGCCCCATGTTGGCCTTCCGGCTTCACCTGTTGAAGGTATTGGAAGTATCCATTCGGACCTTTGTAGTCTTTTGGTTTTGGCAGAGGACTGGCCGCCCGAGAATAGAGCCAGATATCCGCATTGGGATCAGCGTAATCCTCCGAGTACTTAACGCCCGTGGTCATGTCCATAACCTGCCGCACGGTTGCCGATCCGAAAGCACTATTGCCCATTTCGGGGATCAACTCAGACACCAGTTGTGTCTCATCCAGCGTGCCCTCTGCCACCATGATCTCCGCCAGGAGGCCGGTCACCGACTTCGTCATCGACATGGCAGCATGTTTGCCGTCTTCCTTAAGGCAGCCGAAATAGCGCTCATAGACCACCTGGCCCTTGTGAAGGATCAGCATTCCATCTGTGTAATTGGCGTTGAGAGATTGCTCCCAGGTCATCTCCGTTTCGCTGTTCATGGGCATGAAGGTGAGTGCGTCAATCTCCTTGCCTATGGCTTTGAGGGCCTCGGGCTCTAGTCTCTTTAAGGGAACCGGTGCGCCAATACCGCGGCTGATCACCTCGGTGGGGAGGAATTCGCGCAAATGGCAGACCGACCAACGCAATTTGGGAAAGCTGAAATAGTTCGAATCTGGCTGCGTGATCAGTTTATCCGGTGAGGGAGGAAAGCCGGTCATCCAGCCCATTGCCGTTGGATCGGATGCGGCCGCATTAAGCGCTTCGCCGGCGTTTGCCTTAAAGGCCGGCAGTGCCGACAGGAGCATGGTGACCGCGAGGGCCAAAAGGGACATGCGGCAAGATTTGACGAGCATTCTGATAAACTCCCTATATTCAAAACAAGCCGGAACCGCTCCCGCGACCGGGTTCAATAGTTGATCACCAAGTTGGCAAACGCTCCAAGCCAGACGGGCAAGTTTCTTCCCGCAGCCAGTTCTAGTCCCTTGCCCGGGAAGGAGGCACTCACTCCAGCGGTGAAATAGGTGTTGCGGTTGATGATGCGGCTCCATTCGAGGAACACATCGTCGGCCAAGTGCGGGCTTGTTACGCCTGTCACAATGTTGCTGCTGCCTGCGATCTGGAAACGGGTTGCTTGGCCGAACTGAACCGGGCTGAACAGCTCGTTTGCCCGGATATGGGCGTAGCGCAAGAAGAGCGTATCCTGACTGGTGGGCTTGATGCTTAGCTCCACCTGATGGGCCACAACGTTCGAGTTGATGAACGTCATGGCCGATTTGGAACCAGTGGCCCAACTGCTTGGCGAGCCTTCAAAGAACAGCGGATCAAAGCGTTCTTGGCCACCGGTGGCAGGGTCGTCGCCGGAAAAGCTCTGGAACGTGTACATGAGCCGCGGAGTCCACATGGCTGGAGCGAAAGTGTAGGCCACTTGTGCGCGGCCACCGAAGGCTTCCATATTGATCCGATCGTTCCATTGATAGGCAAAATCGGCGGAGAAGAACCAATTCGCCCATCCACCTTGCAACTGCCCTGTGCGTCCATAGGCATTGACCAAATGGAGCCCCTCGCGCGCACCGGTTGTTACCGCGGGAGGTCCCAGTCCTCCCGGACCGGCTTGGGGATAGGCCGAATTGGACTCAGGTACGGTTGCAAATGTCAGCCCCACAAAGTTGCGCGCCGGGTCGTCATATCTCAGATCGACGCCTGCCAATTCTGTCTTGGCGTCGTTGGAGGGCACTTCGTTCGGGTCCAGATAGAAACCTTTCACTGACACACCGCCCAACATCAAGGTGGCAATGCCGGTCAGTTCCCAGGCCTTGCGCGGCCCAAATTTTAATGCTCCACGTTCAAAACCACTTGAGCCGCCATTGGCGAATAGCATGCCGGTGCCAAGCTTTAGTTCGCGGGCACCGGCGGAGAGATCGAGGGAGGTCGCAGTACCGGCTCCGATTGTAACTCCGGCGAATGCCTCTTCCAGCGTGACCCGGCCCGTATCACCTCTGTCGTACGCGTCTTTCGCGACAGTCCCAGACCATACGCCTGAGACCTTCCCGTATAGGTGCGTATGATCGCTCAGCATCTGCCTGACGCTCAGGCCAGGCTTCAAATAGCCTTCGAGCCAAATCTTATCGGGATTGTACCTAGCGGTGGGCGCAAAGATGTCCGAGAGGCTCCAGAACAAGTCTTGCTCGCCCACAAGGTTGAGCCCGGCCTGTAAATGAGCGCGTACACTCAGACCATTTTGATCGTGAAGAAGAAAGGGGTCGCTCTCCTCGGCGCTCACAGGTTCGGCGAGCAGAGTTGCGCACAGACACGCGAACGCTCCCCAGCGCTTAAAAGCTGGCCCAGATGTATGCGCACGCACGCCCATCTACGTCCCACCCTTACCGCACGAAATCTGCAGATGCTCCTTTAACGGAGGACGTAGGCATACGGATTAGGTTTTCAGGCTCAAAGGTTGGGTGAATGTCGATCTGCAGGGTTGCCCGTTTTGGGTCATTTTCTACCGTATGGCAGAGGCGTTGGAGGCGGCGAAAGAACTGCCGAAAACGGACATGAAGCGGATTTTTCCATAAGCCAACATTATGTGAATTGTAACTAACGATTTAAAAGCAGATATTTATAGGATTTTTTTGAGAATGTAATGTAATTATTTCGCGTTCCATTTACGTTCAGGATGTGCCGCACCAAACCCTATCCAGGTGTCTTGATTGGAGTCCGATCATCATTTCGTCACTCTACGAGAGTGTCAGTATCAAGAATCGTCGGAGCGCTCTTTCATGAATTCTGATAGTGCGTCCATGAAAAAGCGGACCTTGGAGGGTAAGTACTGCCGCTCCGGATAGACAGCATAGATCGACCGATCGTCATTCGGCATATGGTCAGCCAGAACTTGCACCAGTTCTCCGCTGGCAAGTCTGTCGCGAACCAAAAAATGAGCAAGTCTTGCAACGCCCAATCCGGCGAGAGCGGCCTCTCGATTAACCAGCCCGATCCCAGAAATCACACTTGAGATTTCCAAATGGTAGGGCTGATTTTCAGCGTCTCGAAATTCCCAACGGTTATCGGTCCGCCCTCTTGCGTGGATTGCCAGACACCTGTGGTCTCCCAGTTGATTTGGATCGGTGAGCGGACCGTAGCGCGCCAGATACTCTGGAGCAGCGCAGATAACCCAAGGGTCACTGATGAGCTTTTTCACAATAAGTGACGTCGCAGATGGCAGCTCAAAGCGAATTGCAAGATCGAGATTGGAGCCAAGCAAATCGATCGGACCGTCCCCTTGCACGAGAATAACATTCAGTTCTGGAAACTTGGCTTGAAAACTCTCCAGAAACGGAACCAACACAATCAGGGAAAAGGCGTCTGAAGCGGCTACTCTCAATGTTCCCCGAGGCTTCTGACGCAATTGGGAAACGGTACTCTCCGCGTCTTCAACGGCCCAGAGAATGTCATCGCAGCGCTCAAGCAGATAAACGCCGGGCTCAGTCAAGCTCAGCGTGCGGGTTGTACGATTAAACAGCCTTACCCCCAGCCGGTCTTCAAAACGTGAAAGCCGACGGCTGACACCAGACGGGGAAATGTTCAAGGCCTGCGCGGCCTGTGCGAGGCTGCCGCTACGGGCAACCGTTGAGAACATCACCAGGTCACCGACTTGATCCATAGATTGTCCCATTCATGATTTTGAGTCACTAGAATGGTGCTAATCTATCACTTCAATTCCCTTTTTTGCATTAATATATGTGATGGCGACAGAGGTTAACTCCTAAAATCATGCAAGGACGAAGACCATGACCGCAGCGAATTCTGTGGCTCCGACACCCGAACCCGAAACCGAAGACAAAACCCTGCCCTGGTTGCTCTTGCCCGGTGAATATGTTTGCAACTGGCTGGGTGTGGAAGATCCGGATAGCCGGATGCTCCTGAGAATGTTTGTAAACCTGTCGATCTATGGGAAGATCGGGGGCAGCGTCGCGTTCTGGTTTCTTTAACAAATCGCCGACTAATCCCTACGCGCTCAGGCTCTTCCAACTGGCGCGCACAACGCCCGTTGAATGCGCCAAGCCGCAACATTTTGAATAAGATATTGTATCACAATAACAATATCTTATGAGATGATTCTGATGTTCTTAGAGAACTAATCGTGTAACGATACATTGCGGATATGGCGCGACAACAGCTCCAGCAGCTTCTCTTTGTCGTTGCCCTCCAGTGCCGCAATCATTTCATCATGCTGCTCAATCAGAATCTCCAGGCTGGTAAACTCCTCCGGGGAGCTTCGCACCAGTTGGAAATGCATGAACCCGTAGGTGAGATCTGAGTATTGGTTGCTGATAAAACTGTTGCGCGCCAAGCCAACCAGTGTTTGGTGGAACTCGGCGTTGAGAACGCTCCATTCAACCATCTTGTCCGCCCTGCCCGCTTGCGCAACGGCGCGCATGGCCTCGTTGAGGCTCCGCAGCTTGCGCATGTCTTCGCCCGTGGCATTGGCAAAACCGAGATTGACCACCGAGACCTCGAAAAGCTCCCTGGCCTCAACAAATTGGCGGAATTCCGAGGGCGTGGGCCGGGACGCCACAAAGTATCCCCTGTTGTTTTCCACCCGAACCAGTTTAGAGGCCAGGAGCCGCGCCAAAGCCTCCCGCACCGGGATCATGCTGACCCCATAAGCATCCGCCAGTTTCTTGATGCCAATATGGGCGCCCGGCGCCAGCTCGCCGCCGATGATGGCATCCCTGATGAGGACCACCAGCCTGTCGACTAGGCTGAGCTCTTCAATCTTCTGAAAGCCCGACTTGGCCTCCCCCAGGCCTTGGCGCTCAGGCTGTGCCACGTTCAGCTGCCAGTTTGCGCGCGAGGACTTGGCGGACGCGGACCCCTGCCCCGTCAGCAGCAAGGTTGATCTCGGTATAGTCCAATCCCCGCGGATCTGAACTGATTTGGGCCTGCATGTGTTCCAGGAGCTCACGGTCCTCGTCGAACGCGGCCGTGACGCTGGCCTTGGTCTTTGCTGCCACGTCTTTTGGAATGTGCGGCACATCAAAGGCCGCGCCCCAGAAGTAGTGGGTTTCGCCGCGTTTGCCGGGCGTAACGATGTGGCAGCCACGCATGAGATAATCAACCCGGTCCCCTTCGCCGGCATCGATGTCGTGGATGATCCAATCGGAGAAGGAGACCGCCAGAGACGGCATGCGCCCCTCCTGCTCGCGCTTGACGGTTTTTCCGTCCTCAAAACCAAAGCCGGCGCAAAAGAGCGGGCTGAGCGGGGATGGCGCGAAGTCCTGGCGATAGATGATGGTCTCTCCTTCCATAGAGACTTCCGGCACATTGTCCCAGTCGTTCTGTTTGAAGGTGTTGGCGTGCAGGAAGGCGATGTGGGTGAGATCCAAGACGTTTTCCCGTATCAGGACCCAATTGGCATTGACCGAATAGTAGCCGTCCACGAACGACCATTCGGGATCAATGGTGTAAGACATGTCCACCGGATCGTGGTCTATGGCCTCCGGATCGCCCATCCAAATCCAGACAAATGCGCCGGATTCTCTCAGAGGATAGCTTTGGACCTTGGCTGATTTGGGGATCGTGTCTTGTGTGGGCACATTGGTGCAGACCCCGTCAGCCCCAAATTCCATGCCGTGGTAGGGGCACACAAGTTGGTCCTCGACCACCTTTCCCTGAGACAGAGGGGCCCATCGATGCGGGCAGCGATTGTCCAGGGCAACCGGTGTGCCGTCTGCAAGCCGATAGAGCACGATCGGCTTTTCCAGAAGCCAACGGGCCATGGGGGTCCCGGTCACTTCATCCCTGTGAGCAGCGCACCACCACATGTTGCGCGGGTAGTTGTCGTCCAACATCCCGTTTGGGATCATTTGCGCGCCCTTGGTTAGGCCAAGCGGAATCTCGTTCATGGTTTAGTCTCCCCAAAAGCCCGTGTTGGGTGCTTCAGAGCCTCACTGAGCTTTTTCTGTTCGGCTGGTTTCATGGAATATGTGTGGTCGGCATCGGGAAATGTGCCGGCACGGACGTCTTTGGCAAACTCTTCAAACGCTTTCGTAGCTATTTCCGCTATGTTGCCGTAACGCTTTGCAAATTTTGGTTTGAATGTGTCAAAGGCTCCAATCAAATCATATCCATTCAGCAATTGGCACGTACCGGCCGCGCCGGCGCCTATAGAGAACGTGAAAATGTCGACGGCTTCGTCGACGGCCTTACCGACTTCATAGGGCAAAGCTTCAATCTCAAGGCCAATGGCGCCGGCCTCTTCTATGGCCCTTGCATTGTCGATAATGGCCAATGCGTCTTCGGCGGTGCGGCCCTGCATCTTGAATCCGCCGGCCATATGGACCCGGTGGGGCAGCAGTCCAACATGGCTCATAACCGGCACTCCGGCATTTGCTATCGCATTGATAACATGAAACATTTCACGGCCACCTTGCATCTTTACCGCGTCTGCTCCGCTCTCCTTCATAAGACGCACAGCGTTCTGAACTGCGATTTCAGGGGTCGCATAAGAGCCATATGGCATGGACACCAGGCACAAAGTGTTGGGCGCTCCTCGGCGCACCGCCTTGCAATGGTCGATCATCTGATCAACCGTCATGGCCAGAGTGTTCTCATGTCCGTGCAATGTCATGCCCAGACTGTCACCCACTCCCACAATGTCCACACCGGCCCGTTCCGCCCATGTGGCGGTCAACACCTCACCCACCGCGACCATGACAAGCTTTTCGCCGGCGCGCTTTTTCTCTGCGAGATCGGGGATTGTGAGTTTCGGCTTCATAGTGGGATTCAAGATTATATATAATATCGAATTTGTCAATTAGCTGTGCTTGCGGCGTCAGATCCATTGACACGACCCCGGATTGGCCACTAAGAGCAGCCGTTCGCTCGGCGTTTCCAGACATAAAATTTGCAGGTCACCTGCCCAAGAAGGATCCAAAAAATGGCTGAAATCGGCCCAAATACAAGGTTGAAGGTTTCTCCCTTCTATAAATCGACGCTTGCTGAAGGGGTTGCTGGTTTCTCACCTTACAACCGTATGTTGATGCCGGTCTCCTATGGCGATCTTGCTGCAGAGTATGCGCGCCTTACAAAGGGAGTGAGCCAGTGGGATGTGGCTGTGGAGCGCCAGGTGCAGCTCAAAGGGCCCGATGCTGTCAGGCTTGCGCAGATTCTGTCTGTTCGAGATCTGTCCGGACTGACGGAAAACAAGGGAAAATATGTGCCCATGTGCGATCACCGGGGCACGTTGATCAATGATCCGGTGGTGTTGCAGCTCGATGATGATTTGATTTGGTACTCTATTGCCGACAAAGACATCCTCATGTGGGCGCGGTGCGTTGCGGCGGAACGCGGGCTGAATGTGGAACTCAGCGAGCCCGATGTGTCTCCCCTCGCCGTTCAGGGGCCCAAAGCAGAACTTGTCATGGCCTCGGTGTTTGGGGATTGGGTGAAAGATCTCAAATACTTTTGGTTCAAGCAGACCGAGCTGATGGGGATCCCATTGGTCGTTGCCAGGTCCGGCTATTCCAAGCAGGGCGGCTTTGAGCTCTACCTTATGGATGGCACAAGGGGAGATGAGCTCTGGAACATTGTCAAGGAGGCTGGCAAACCCTGGGACATCGGACCCGGCTCTCCCAATCCGGTGGAGCGCATCGAAAGCGGCCTTCTCTCATTTGGTGGTGATACAGACGATCAAACCAACCCGTTTGAGGTTCGTTTGGGGCACTATGTGGATTTGGACCTGGACGACGACGTGATCGGAATAGCGGCTTTGCGCAGAATAGCCAGTGAAGGCGTCCGGCGTCATCAGCTTGGCATTGTGCTGGAGGGCCCTGAGCCCAAAGAAGGCCATTGGGTGTGGTATGACATCCTGTCTGATGGGCGCAAAGTGGGGGATATGACCAATGGCGTCTGGTCTTCCCGTATGGGGCGCACCATTGGCTTTGCCCTGGTGTCCCGGGAACTTTCGCCGGGTGCTGAGGTGGTCGTCGCAAAAGATGGTGAAGAGGTGGCCGCCAAGCTCTGTGAACTTCCCTTTTATTAATTGAGATAAAAATACGTCAACTAATTTAATTGATATAAATCAATCACTTATAATTTTTCCGGTGCACGCCACGTGGCAAGCCTGCAAAAATCGGCTATGAGTGCCAGACGACGGGGCCCATCTTCTGGATTGCCGCTTTGCCGAAATTCGCCATTCCGCTGCACGCTGCTCTTCTGGCGGTGTTTATCAACGTCCTGTGGGGCGGCAATCCTGTCGCCGTAAAGGTCACGCTTGAGTGGCTCCCTCCCCTATGGACAGGCTTTTTTCGTTTTGTTTTGGGAGTTTTGACAGTGGCCATTTACGCCATGTGGCGCGGTATTCCTCTTTGGCCCAACCGGGCGGAATGGCGCTCCTTATGTGTTTTGGCGGTCATGTTTGCAGTCCAAATCACAATCATGAATGTGGGTTATGACATGACATCTGCGTCCGTGTCGGTTGTGATCCAGGCCACCTTTCCCTTGTTTGTTGCCTTAATGGCCCATTTTTATCTGGAGGATGATCGGTTGCAGCCGGTCAAAAGCCTGGGCCTCATCGTCGCATTTGTGGGCGTTTCCGTGATCATTTTCCGGGAAACCGGAATTGCGGCGGCCGGCTGGCTTGGGCTCGGGCCTCTCGTGGTGCTGGTGTCATCGATTTTGCTGGCAAGCCGGATCGTTTTTTGCGCCAAGTTGGTCAAATCCATTGATCCGGTCAAGGTAACAATCTGGCAGATGATCCTGTCATTGCCCTATTTTCTGATCGGCGGTTTGGCTTTTGAGCAGATCCAATGGCAGAATTTTGGGACCGGACCCCTTCTCGGGATCCTTTTTCAAGGTGTGGTGATCGCCGGATTTGGGTTCGTTGTCGCGATCACACTGCCGAAGTATTACAATCCGAGCCTGGTCACCAGCATCGGCTTCATAACGCCGGTTTCGGGGGTTTTATTGGCGATGTGGCTGCTTGGAGACCCCCTCACCTGGCAACTCATTGTCGGTACCCTAACGGTGGGACTTGGCCTGTTTCTGATCGTTCGCGAGCCAGGCGGCAAACCATCGTAACGGTCAACTCAATCGGTACGCGCATTGATGATTTAAGGTGTTAGATGAACATATCTTTTCATCCAACTTTACCGGGGCTCTCACGCAGAACGACATATGCCTTCTAACCCGATACAAAATAAGTGTTTTTCTTCTCGCCACATTTTGTTATAGGATATCGTTAAGTTCCTTAATGCTTTGGTTGAGAGGGCTTAAAATGCGGTCGACTGCGTACTATGTAGGCCGGCTTCTTCCTAGCAGCGGACAGGCCTTGACCTGGAGTTGTGACACCGGGGGGAGGAGCGAAAGATGAGTGAACAGACACGCGTAATTGTGCTCGGGGATGGGCTACATGCGGTCCCCACATTGGCGGTTTTAAGCGGCAACACGCTCGGCGCGCTGTTCGCCGTTGCGGCTATGTCCAGTGCCGGCATTTCATCCGCGGTTTCGATCCCATTCATAGTGGTCACCTACCTCTTGGCCTATCCCCTGCTGATGCTGGCGAACCGGCTCTATCTGCGAGAGGCGCGACGGCAAGCTTTGACGTTGGTTCAAAGCGCTTTGTTTGCTGCCATGTGTGTCTTGACCATGTGGACCATTGATGTTGCGGTCTACAAAGCCTTCCGCGGCGCGGCCGCGGCCCCGCAAATCTTGTCGAGCACCGAACTGCCCGTGGCACTCCATGGTTTTTCAAGCTCGGCAATGGCCGAACCCCATGGGCCCAAAGTTCAAGGCTCCACTCATTACCGCAAGAGCTTACAGGATCCACGCTTGGCCAGGAGCTCATCGTCAGCGGCGCGCACGGCCTTTAGCGGCAAATAGCCCCCTGCCCTCTTCATGCGGTTATGATGATTTGCCGCTTTGGGGCGAGCGAAGCTCGTGAATGCTTGCGCCGCGATCACTCCCGACAGGGTTTTCCTTCGCGTAGCGTTTGAAAAAGTTCAAGAACGCACCTTCGGGATTATGCACAGGTTCGCTCTTCTTGGTTGCCCAGGAGCGCCAGGCCGTTTCTACAGCGTAAACGTCGTAGCGCGGGAACAGTTCCTTGGCACGTTCGTAGATGCCTGACGACAGCGGCGGTATGTGATGATCGGCCGTGTCCACGACCTCCTCGGTGCGCCCCTCAATACGAGCCTGGCGCCCTACCCTGGGCTGATCAAGTTCTCGTTGGGCCGCATCGGCAGCTCGCTCGTCCTTCCGGCGCCATTTCAAGATGACGTGGGTGATCTTCCGACCTTGCTTGCGCACATCGTATGACACATGGAAGTCCGACATGGCGCTGACTTCTCGGACGGCCGGATCGAGAGCCTTGTTCCGGAAGTTGATCCAGGAGGTCAACTTGCCCGGCTGGACCAGGATATCGCGGAGTTCATCCACCTCAAATGCCTGCTCGCGGATGAAACGTTGGTTGCCCCGCTTTTGTATCATTTCGTAAAGCACCAAAGAGTACTTGCTGGAGAGCTGATACATGACTTCGCGCTGCAGGCGGGCGAAGATTTGGCTGTCGTGGATGATGTCTCGCAGCTGCTTGGAAAACGTGTAACTGATGACACCGTCTTTGCGGGTTTGCTCGGTATTGGGTCCGAGCAATTGCACTCTGAGAAACGCCTTTTCGCCGTTTTGATTGATCCGCACCTTGGCCATGGCGCCCATCAGCCTCTCGATGCTTTCGCCAATCCGGTCATATGACTTGTGTTTGCTGTGCCCGAGTTCCTGCTTTGAGATCTCATGGATGCGGTCTTCGGTGATCGTGTCCCATGCATTGTCGATGAGCATGTTGTAGATCCGCCGATCATTCATCGTCAGCTTTTTCAGCTCGACAATATCCACCAGTTCGCCTGGTTTAATGACAGAGCTTGGGGTGCGGCGGATTTTGAGCGCGCGTGTTGGGGAAACCATATGCATACCCTCCTCAGAATCAGGTATGCATACTTGAGGTGGGAGTTCAAGTATGTTTTGAGTCCCCCAAAAGGTATGCAATGAGTGTTGTTTATCTTATTGAAAACATTAGCTAAAACGGAACGTGCGCAAAAAGTATGCGATACAAGTGTCTTAGTCTCGTCTACTGTGAGTCTGGCAGGTGCAGAATTAGGCCGATTCTCCCCTGCCCCCAAAAAGTATGCGTAAGATCTTTGCAAGCTATTGAAAACAAGTGATATTTTAGGACGCCCCCAAAAGGTATGCGAATCGTCGGTAAAACCTCATTCATAAGCCTTGTGCCCCCAATTGGTAGGATTATGCAGCCCAATAAGTATGAATTTGGCCCCCAAAACGTATGTTCAAACGCCCCAATTGGTATGTCTAAGCCCCCAAAACAGATGAATACTAGTCCCAAAAAGTATGCGAAACCAGGCTAAATTATTGAAAATAAGCCAATATTTCCTTTCGAACAGAACAAACGAATCCTGAACTTAGAAAAGAACAGAACCAAAAATATTAAGGTGTTCGCTAACGCTCACAAGATCCCCCTCGCCGCTTGCGCGGCGACCCGGAACCCACCCAATCAAGATCGCTCCGCGATCTAGTCTCTTAGTGCGTCTCGCTCGCATTCACGAGCGAAACCCATTTTACGTTTCACAAGCCCGCTTCGCGCCCTTGATCCACCCGAATGCCGCAAGCGGCATAAGGGCAATGGAGCATGCCCAAAGCCGCGGATGGCTTGCTTGAAAACACACCTCTTCTTTTCTTAAGACACTTATTGTCTGACAAGTGTCCCTAAAGCCTCCCGATTTTCTCCTCTATCGCTCCCGAATCAGATTATTCTGATAACCAGATGCAAACAGCAATCCGGTTGATCGTTTAACCCGATTGGATCCGACACCCGGTTTTCACACCAATCCGATTATCGGATGCACCGGGATGAGAACGGGTTGGCCAACCCTAACCGGCAGATTTGCTCAGTTTGAAGGAGCTTGCGATTAACGAATTAACCGGATTGGTGGCGCAATCAGGTCATAAGGCCCATCGGATTGGTTTGTGAACCGGGTTTGTTGAGCAATCCGGTTAGTCCGTTAATCGGATTGTTTGGTTAACTGGATATTAAACGGGACCGGATTATTCATTAGACCGGGTTTACGGAAAAACCCGGTTCCTAGGGACACCCAGCAAAGGAGACGCCATGCCTGTGATCGTTATTGCCTCGCCGAAGGGAGGAGCTGGTAAATCCACCACGGCTATCTTGCTCGCAACGGAACTGGCGCTGGCCGGCGCCCGCACCGTGCTGTTTGACTGCGACCCCAACAGGTCGGTCAGTATTTGGGCGAGCCGCAAGAAGCTGCCGAAGAACATAGAGTTCATCAACGATGTGGGTGAATCAGAAATCATCCGCGCCATCAAGCACCATGACACGGACGGTAAGATCGTGATCGTGGACTTGGAGGGCGTGGCGTCCAGGTTGGTCTCGCGGGCGATTTCGCAAGCAGACCTGGTCATAACCCCGATGCGAGGAACAACCCTTGACGCCACAATCGGCGCGCGGGCTCTGGCTCTGGTGGCAGAAGAGGAAGAAGCCTTGGGCCGCGAGATCCGCCATGCGGTGGTGTTCACCATGACCCGGGCGATCCGCTCCAATCAGCACAAGGGCATTGAAGTTTCTCTAAAAGGGCAGGGGGTTGACGTGATCGACCCGCCCTTGATGGAGCGGGCAGCCTATTCGGCCTTGTTTGAGTTTGGGGGGAACCTGCGAGACTTGCCACCCCAGGGCAACATGGAAGGTGCGATCAGTAACGCAATCGAGTTTGCAAGAGCGGTCTATCAGCGCCTCGCTGAGCCGGTGGAGGCTGCAGCATGAGTGAACAACAACCCTTCAGCGTAGATATTGGCAAGCTCAGAACGGCCGCAAAGCCGGAGGCAACATCACAAGTGATCCAGACTTCGGATGTGGCCGGCGAGCGTCTCGGCTTTGTGAATCGGGCACCGAAAGGTCGTGGCGGGCGCCAACCCAGCCCGCGCACAGGTCAAGTCCATGCCAAGACGTTGCCTCACGTGGCTGAGGAAATCTCAGCGGAGGCCAAGCGCCGCGGCGTGGTTCAAGGGGTTCTCATTGAAGAGGCCTGGGCGCTTTATTGCCATCAGAACGGGTTGGAAACCGGCGGGTAGGGGAGGGCGCTTTTCGCGATGCGCTGGATTTTGGTAGCATTTATTGCTACCATGGCAGTGAACAGGGAGAGCGTTCATGTCGACCGTAGAAAAACGCAGTATAAGCCTGCCCTCTGAATTGTCCGCCTTGATTGATAAGGCGGTGGAAGGGGGGGAGTTTGGCAACGCCAGCGAAGTTGTGCGCGAAGCCTTACGTCAATGGAAGGAGCGCCGCGAGCTCTACGGGTTCACACTGGAAGAGCTCCGCGCGTTATGGTCTGATGGGCTTGAGAGCGGGCCGGCCCAGCCGTTTACGGCCCAAACGGCCGCCGATATTAAGGCAACAGCGCGGCGGCGGCTGGCTGAAACAGTCAAGAAAGGCACATGACGCCGCTTCGGTTTCTTCCCAGCTTCAAGGGGGATCTTGAAGAGATCTGGCTCTATGTCGCGCAAGACAATGTGGACGCTGCCGACCGCCTTATTGATAGGCTAAGCGAACGGTGTCAGCTCCTCAGTTACCATCCGCAGGCGGGCTTTCAGCGCCCTGACATTGCTCCGGAGTGTCGCCAACTTATAGTAGACGACTACGTCATTCTCTACCGCATTGGGGCCGAACATATAGAGCTTGTGCGTGCCATCCACGGCCGGAGACGACAGACGACTGCGCTTATGGATTCTGACCGTTAGACAGAGCAGTCTCGCGGTACGATCCAAAAAACCTAGATTTATCAAAGGGGTAAATTGAAGGAAAAATCCTGATAAACATCTCTGTTTATTCAAGTAAATTTCCTTCTAATTGTTCTTTCGCCGCTCGTCCGCAAGCATCGCCGCAGACGGGGAGGGGGCTAGCGGATGGAGTTGGAAACCCGGTCCTGCATGGCCAAAACGCCGTTCTCATCTGCCCCCATTTCCTTCAAAGCAGCGTTGATGCGCTTTTGAATGGAGTGGGCGGACTTTAGATGATCTTCGGTCTGCACGTAGATTTCTTCCATCGTTGAAAGAGCCTGAAGCCGCGCTTCCAATACCCGGTGTTCGTCCTGCAACGCCTGCACGTTGTTGCTGATCTCTTCACAGCGTTTTTGAATGAACCGCTTCTCATCATGAGCGAACTTGGAACAAGACTGTGCTGGCATAGCTACCTCTCAATACTAACCGGGCCCTTGAAAACCCAGGGAGTGTTATCCCTCAGGAGGTTTAATTTGGGGTAAATCTGGAATGTATCTCGCAACATTGTGGTGCGGCTCCCATATGGAAAAACGGCTCGTTCAGGCCGGTTTTCTGGGATTTTGGCCCGCCGCTAGATTGCCACAAAATTTTGAATGAGAGTGTAGCGAAGCAGTTCGTTCAAGTGATATGGATCAAATCTCACAGGGTGATGCATTAACCGAACATTAACTATTGTTAATTTTGTTAGGGTATCAGGGTGAACAGTTTGCTGGCGGGGGCTTCAAAGCTACAAACCGGCGCAGATCGAGAATATTGACGGAGCACACATGTCTGACTCATCATTCGCACGCTTCATGAATGACGAAAAGCAGCGTATCCGGGAGCGTTGCGCACAGATCGACGAAATGTTCGAAGCTTTGGAACATGAGAAGAAAGCGCTGATCAAAATTTCCGACGGGCTGGATTCCATGGCTGCGCTCTATGAGGAAACCGGACAGAGCCTGGACGCGGCACATGCTGTCAGCCTGAAGCACTCAGATCCATTGAGCTCTTATCGGGGCGATGACAGTTTCCGGGTTTCGGAACTGGCTGGAAATATTCGCGCCATCGGCCGCGGCTGATCTCGCAGTGCCGCGGCCCTCGCGCGGCGGAAATCAGCGGGCGTGTGCCTGATTGGCGTTCGAGAAGCGCCGGCGACGTGTCACCTAAGCGCCGCACATGCGCCAAAATCGCTGGTTTTGGTCCCAAAACACCGCAATAAATCTTAACAGATGTCTGGCGCCGCACGACATCATGGAGTATCTTTTGCCCGATTGTGGCGGCGGAACCTTGCTCCGGTCCGGGAGCGAGTGCCAGTGTTAAGTATCCACGTAAGCGAACGTTAGGGAGACCGAGGGGTGGCTCAGCTCACGTTAGAATATCAGGTTGTGCTGCTCATTATTGGAGCGCTCGCCATTTCTCTCATAACCTATCTGGTCACGCGCAAGCGGAAAGCCCCGGAGGCCGAGCTTGACGCACCGGAGTCGCAGAGCGAGCCGAACGAGCCCGAATTCTCGCCCGAGCCCCGCAGGGCGGCGGCGCCGGCCGCTGCGATGTCGGAGTCCAGACTGTCTCGGCCGGGAGGGTATATCGCGGCGTTTCCTGCTGAGGTGCGCCAGGACCTGGTGCAGAGCCGCCAACTCTTGTTGGAAGAAATGATGGGTGAGGGGGAGCGGATCCAGCGCAAGCTCGAGCTCGCCGGCGAAGCGATTGTCGAGGATGTGGAGACCATCGAGGCGTTTCATACGAAAATTGTAGGGCTTGAGCAAAAACTCGATGGGACAGCTCGCGAGAAGGCCGAGCTGGAAGCCGGTGTTCAGAAAATCAACGAATTGCTTCGGGAAAAAGAAACCGAGATCGGCTCACTGAACGAGCGTTTGGAAGAGGTGAGCGCATATTGCCTGAAACAAGACCAAACCATTGATGAGTCCGAGCAGGCAATTCAGGAACTGAAACAATCCTATCAGAACCTGGCCGACTCGAACGCAGATTTCCACGGCAAGATCCAGATCTTGGAGCAGGAGCGCTCAGATGCGTTCGAGCGGTATGCGGCATTGGAAGACACGCTCGCAACGCGCGAAAACATGCTCGACGATTATATCCGAAAGAATTCTGAGCTGACCCAGATGCTCACCGACGAAAAGTCAAAGGGATCTCTTGCGCAAAACAAGTTGGACCGTGTCGCTCAGCGCCTCGACGCCACACGCGGCGATTTTGAGAGGCAGGTGGACCGGTTGAGAGACGAGAGAGACACTGCTCTCAGCAAACTGCAGGGAAGTATTGATACAACCAGTGCATTAAAACAGCAGATTGATGTTTTTGAGCGGGAATCTGATCGTCTGAGGGAGCAACTCACGACCTTGCAAGCCGATACATCGAAAATCAGAGGGGCTCATGCGCGCCAGGCCGAAAGCCTGCGCATTGAAAACACGGACCTTCGGGCTCACGTGGCCGTTCTGGAGCGGGTGGTGCGGGAGAACAGTTTGCGCCTGCCGAGAATTCAAACCGTCCGCCCGGAGCCAGACAAGGCTGCCCGCGAACTTCTGCCGGACACACCTGCAGTCCCTCGGCCGTCTCCGGCGCCGACGCCGGCGCCTCCACCGCGGAGTGCCGAACCACCTAAGCCTCCGGCTGTGGATGTGATTGAAGAGGCGCCTACGCCGCCACGGAACAAGCAGGTGAGCGTGGTGGAGATCCAACCCCATCGCCAGAAGAAAAACCGAACCAAATAGCGCGCTTTGGCTCAAGGGTTGTGTTTTCGAGGCGCTTGTCTCCGCAACTCCCTTCTCCCTGGCGGCAGTAACACAACTCTCGTTTGGACTTTAGAGGTTCTGCAGGACCAATCGGGATGGCGCACCGTTCAATTCATCGGGGTAGGGCCGGACGTCCGTGTCTCATGGGCATCGGTGCTGCAAGGGCTCCTTAGAACCTTGAATGTCACTTTAAGGGGGCGCTAGATGACTTTTGAATTTCCTCATAAGCCATTGAAATATAGAGAAAATAGCATTTTCATTTGCTACGATTATACATTAACAAAAGCGTCTAACTGACAAAAATAGCTAGGAAAAGCACTCTGGCGGCTACCCGACAACCTGTTCCCGCCTGGAAACACCAAGGACGGTGGTTAGATTAACTCTCAAAAACCCTGGATTTCTAGGCTTTTTTCCACTTTTTCCGTTGACTTGCCCCGATATAGCCCCTTCCAATCTGACCGGCGTAACGTTTGATTTGCAAACCTCCTCTACAAGCTTTGAAGGGATGGGGCAGTGTGATTGGGGAAGAACATGGTGCGCATTGTTTGTTCTAAGGCCCGCTCCGGACGCATGCGCGTAAAGGTGACCGCCCAACATATCACGGTGCGACACAAGCCCTCCGAGGCCTTCGCCAAGAAGATTGAAGACCGAAAAGTCTCGAGCGAGGATAAGTTTAAAATTAAAGAAAATCAATATGTTAAGTCTGAAGAGTCGCAGGTAGAAGAACCTGCATCTGCAGAAAGACTGTATGTTCGAGAGCGAACAAAACAGCCAGCTCGGCTGCCTCGGCTGGCTGACTATCTCGATCGAAACGTGGGCCGAACACCTCAGTCTGAAGGATATAGCGATAGGCAAGGGCGGCCTGGCGGCACCGAAGAGCCTAGTGGTATGCGGCGCAAGGCCAGAGTCCGCCGGCAAAGCGCCTATGCGGAACTGCTCGAACGGCTCAAACAAAAATAGCGTGATCCGCGCTCGGCGCGCATTGCCCGTAGAACTCGGAATATAAGAAAATATTCACAAAAACGACTACCATTCCAGAGCCATTTATGGTTAACAATCTCATAAAGAATTGTGCGATAAGAAGACAGAGTACGTTATCCCCAAACGCTTGTGCCGTGAACTTCAGGCCATTGCCATCAAGCCCCGAATAATCTGATCGCTTTTTCCCGTCGGTCAGCCAGATGCTCTGTTCGATATCACGCGCCCGGGGGGTGGGGTGTTGTTGACAATTTCAATTAGAGGGGATATTCCCTTTATGTGTTAACGAACTAAAAGACATACCACCTAAGCATATGAGTCCTGAATCAGCTGATCTGTTCGAGCCCTGGCTTGGCGCGGGAGTAGTGGCACTGTTTGGTCCTGGTGCTCCGGTAAGCAAGATCAATGAAATGTGCAAAGCCAAGCATATCGATCATTGGTCGGGTGGAGGCAGCAAACGAACACCGAGACTTTATTCTTTTGCAGCGGCGGTTCAGATCCACGCTCTTTATCAGGCCTCCCGCGCAGGCCTGGCCCCGCGCATTGGAAGCGGAATTGCCTCAAAAGCTCTGGAGCGTATTGTGACCCGCACGAATGAAGGGGATTCCTTGGGACAGGGGCGGTCTCAACTGAGCTTGATCTTCTGGCAGGATCCGTCCGATCGGCTCCTGTGTCTCGATATGCGGCCCGAACAACTTGGCCGAGCGTATCGACAATCCGGAGCGCCATTTGATTCGGAAGTTGAGAATTTTTTGCGTGACCAGGACATGGGGCCTGTTCCTTTCTCCTGGTACACACTGGAGGTGGACAAGCTCACGGATTCGTTATGGCGCGATTATCAGCTCGTGACGCCGGAGTTTAATAAGAAAGTACTTGAAGGGCGTATCAAGCCGCTTCCCACGAAGCTTGGGTAGAGTAGAATCGTCTCTTGCATGTCGTCGCGAGGGCGATCCTCGCGTGACAAGTTGAGGCTGGGGAATTCTATTGTTATAATGTGATATCTTAAGAATTCTCGCTCAAGTAGTGATACAATAAAATTCGCATAATGATAAAAATCCACGCGATACGGTTAGCCATGGGATGTGTAAGGTTATAGATGTGTTAACCATGTCTGTTAACCATTTGTAAAATAGAGAGAAATCTGAAGTTTGAGTGAGGGCGCTTCATGCGTCAAACCGTAAGCCATTGAAACAAAAGAACTATTTTACACGAGCATTCACGGTCTGGATGTGACGAACAGTGGGGTGAATGTGGCAATCGTGCTCTGGAATTGCGGCAAAAATTAACAGAATTTTGTGGTTACGATATCTCAAAAAACTTACGATTCTGGGAATCGTGGTTAACAGAAAGTTATGGTCAAATGGCCGAAATTGTGGCAAATTGAGTTGTCCACAAGGGACAGGGGCCAGTCGTGAGCATTTCGGAACAACAGATGGATTTGGGAGAGGGTGGGTCAATCAACCCCACATTCTCAATCTATTCGGCGTCTATGGTGGGCGTTTTCTGTTCCCTGATCCTTATTATGGACTCACCTCTGGCGGTGCTCAGTGCGCTTGCGGGTTTGCTGTTCTGCTATCTTCTCACTTGCATCTTTGTTTTTGGCAGTTTTCGCGGAGTTCTGGGGGAGCGCAGTTTGGAACGCTCTTCTTTTTGGCGCGCCAATCTTCCCGCTAGTCTCATCGTTCTTTTTGGCTTGGCCACTTTTGCAGCATTGTTCGGAACGTACTCTGCACTGGATCCCATAGCCGGTACGCCGTCTCGGCATATTGCTGCCGGTGACACCGGGGGAATCACTTACAGGACGAAACAAACAAACGCGTCGGTGACGGTGCAAACCAGGCAACCGGACGCAAATCAGACGATAGCCAAGACTGATTCGCGCAAAGGCCCGATATCCGCTCGGGCGCGCTTCGACACGCCCAAGCCCATTCTGGCCGCCGCTCGGACCGATGATTTTGTAGGTACACGGGAGTTTAGATCTCACGCCTGGGCTGTTCGCGAAACCGCTAATCTGCCGCCGTTTCTCACTTTGCCGAAAGTTCTGTTCAGCATTCTCTATGGTGATGATACTCCGGCTGAAACTGTACCGGATATGGTGGTTGCAAAGCAGAGCTCAGGCGGTGCCGCTCGCATTATGGTGTCATTCCTCACCACACCCCAAAGCTCATTTAAGAACCATCCCGCTCCCAAAGCCGGTGGTCATTTAGTGGTTGTAAAGCGCGAAACGGTCATCGCCATGCAGCCGCCGTCTCAGTCGGTGGAGCCGATTACAGTTGTGGCCAAGGCCCCAGCCGCGCAACCGGTGCTGGTTGAAAGTGAGGCTGAGCCTGCCAACACCACGATTGTTGTGGCACGTCTTGAGCCCGCCGAGGCTCGCCAGCGCGATCCGGTGGCGGTGACGAGCACCAAGCAAGATCTGGAAGAGGTTACGCGCACAACGGAAACCCCGCTTAAGCCAACCGCAGCGCGCGCGCCTGAGATCCTTCTGCCTCCGGTTTTGGCAAGCATATTCTACGGACGTCCGAGTGGTGCTGAGCCAGCTAAAGTCGTTCGCCGGGCCCCGAGACTGACCACGTTGACCAAAACAGCGGCCAGGCAGACGGTTAGACTGATTGATCCAGATCCCGTCACAGTGGTGGCCAAGGCAGCGGCACCCGTGCAGCGCCGGCGCGATCCGATTGCGCTTGCTGCGCTGGCCGATACTCATCGTATCAGCCAAGGCCCCTCAGATGGTTTGGGCGGTCCCTTCAGCGTGGCCTTGGAGGCACAGTCCGCGGCCAAGCAAAGCCCGCAAGACCCTCAGGGTGAGGCAGGCTCTGCGCTTATCACAGGCTCGGTCTCACCGCGAGAGATCAACTCGGCGATCCGCAGCCTCAGGTTTGCGCCTAAGGTGGAAAACCGGCAGGCCCAAGAGGTGGTGATATCCAAGCAGCGGCCTAACGGGAAAGCGAACAGTGCGAAATCCGATCTTCGGCCCATTGCCTCCGCAGCACAGACGGTGTCGTCTGAACGCTTCCAAGCTGGCGTCTCGCGTGCGTCTGGCACAGTGATCCTCAAGCAGGACGCGCCAGCAAAATCCAGAGACACCAAAGTTAAGCTCGCCGCGCTGCCTGATGACAGCCTTAGGACTGATGCGGCATCGCCCCAAAACAAGAAACAGAATGTGGTGCGCCGCATTGCCCCGGTCTCCGCGCCTAAGACGGACGTTGAGGCATCAGGCGAGGCAGCCGAACGGCCGAGCAAAAGCCAGCTTTCCAAGGACGCTCTCCGGGAAGCCAACGAAGAGATTGATTCAGCTTTGCGCGGTGCTGAGGCCGACCTGAAAGACACTGACGACTTACTCGACGAGATCGATGTGATCTGGTCTGACCAAGACAAGGCGGCGCAGGGGCGCAAAAAGCGGCCCGACACGAACGCCTCTGTTGTGCCCAAACTTGTGCCAGTGTCCTCGCGCAAGGGCCATGTGATCATTCAACCAGCGGCCTCTCATACGAACTCAAGCCCTGCACAGCACGCCCAAGAGATCGTGCAATTGCCGGTTTTGACGAACAGTGGACGGCAAGACCGCATCCAACTTACCGATCAAAATGCGTCGGTGTCCGCAGAGGGGCCCCAACCGCGCCGCCAAGCACCTGAGCAGCAGCTCTTGGGCTACATCAGCGAGAAGGGTTCGCTGAAAAAGAATAGCCGGTTTGTGGACTGCGCCGTTTTTGGCCCAGATTCCAAAATGAGAAACTGCGCAAAACGCGGCGCACTCTAGGGCTTCCAAAGCCCGGTTGCAGATCCGAGCTCTGACTTTCAAGACGACCTCAAGTCCGCAATGATGTTCTGAGCGGGGTCGATCCAGGATCATCAGAAGCGTATGCACGGCGCTATCTCGGCCCATGGAAGGGGCTGGTCGTCCTTCGTAGCAGAACGAGGGCATCGTTCCCCCGTATCGCAGGGGGCGAGGGTTCAACCAGCTGTTGCCGGCATACCAGGGCCCATAAGCTTCTTGGCCGAATCATGTAGGGCAGGTGGTGCGTGTGGGCTATCGCGCACACGAAGTTAGATGGCGCCAAAGGAGGCTCTCGCGTCCGCTTATTGATATGTTGTGTCAGCTAATCAGCTCAGTGAGGGAGCTGATATTGTCTTAATCTAATTTATCGGAAACATGCTATAAGCTGTAATTAAAATGCCCTATCTTAAGATTTAACTTTAAGTCAGGGCATGTGCAGTTCACGCGCTGAATTTTGCATCCTGCTGCATTTGCCACGCCGCTCGCCTGGGATCTCTGATCATCCCGGTTGGGGGCGAGATTGGTGCGTGGCTTGTCATAGAGTGAGCCGTGAACACCGATGTTCGGCCCAGCCTTTTGGTCTGCGCACGACAACGGGCTCGTCATGCCAATCAGCACCTGTTCTCAGGCCGGTGGCGGCGTTCGTCAAGTGGGCTTCTGGAACCGTTCTCGCTTGGCATGGTGTCCGGCTCTTTGTGTATCACTGCCGGCCTTTACTGTGAGGCCCAAACC
>JANQOW010000043.1 GCA_028285595.1 Hyphomicrobiales bacterium | reverse complement strand
GCGAACGCTCTTCCTCCGATCTTTCTCACGCGCAGTATCGACATGCCTGGATGCTCGCTCTGCCAAAGCTCACTTCAGTGTTCAATAGCGATGTCAGGGCAAATGTTCCAGAGATTTGTTTTTCTAAGTTGCAGCTGCGAATCTGGCCTTGGGACATGTAGCAATCGAACGTGGCATTTCAGCTAGAGCGGCATTGGCATACATTATGCCTTCAAACTCGCGGCTCAACCGATGTCTCTTACATCGACCTGATGTCCACAATGGGTCATTAATCCCCTTAGCGGCCACGTCAGCTTATTGAGGCAAAGCTGCCATCCACTGATGACACACCGAAGTTCCAAAATTAGCTCGAACGAGTGCTTCGGTGCGCGGTCGAAGAGTTCCCTCACAAGCACTGCGGCATCTTCACCATTGGCCGGTGATATTTGATTGGCAGACTTTCCGAACCACGCCTATTTGGCCAACTGCCTAAGGCCGCGGGCCCAGTCTTCAACGTGGTGGGTTTCGACGATCTTGCCATTGACCACCTTGTGGGTGTCCAGCGTCATGATGGAGATCGATTTCCCGGTCACCGGGGCGCCAAAGAACGTCTCGCCGGCGGGCGTTCCGGTGAGCGTGCCGCGCACCACGATCTCATTGTCGGTGGTCACGGAAAGGTCGTCCTGAACCCACTTTGAGTTCGGCAGCATCTTTGGCCATGTGTTGACGACAAACTCCAGGGTCTCGTCCAAAGTGCGGAAGCCCTCATTGCTGTAATAAGACTTCCACGTGTCGGCAAAGGCGGCGCGTGCGTCCTCTTCTTTGCCCTTGAGGCTGAACAGATCGTAGAACGGCTTGATCAAGGCCCCCGCATCGGCTTCGCTCAGGCGCGGCTCGGACTCTTGCGAGAAGCCGGCTTCGCGGGGCGTCACCACAAGGTTGCGGAAATAGGCATCCGTGGCCGGTTCGGTGAACAACGCGATTGTGCCGCGCTGGTCTGCGCCCAGTTTCAGATCATTCACCGTGAGCGCCGGCGTGCTGGAGCCGTTGAGGAACAGCCGCATGGTGGTCCCGTCTACATCGACCCGCATCTTCGTCCACGCGCCGGTTTCCAGCGGAGCGTACGACTCATAGTGCCCAGGCGTTTCCTTGCGCAGGGCGTGCCAGGGGTGACCGGGGATTGAGAAGTACTGAAGCGTATGATTGCGCTGGATCTGGGTTTTTGCAGTGGCGTTGCGCGGGCGAAGATAAACGCCCTCATACTTTCCGGCCGCCACATCGGCCCGGAACAGAATGCCGACGAACCCTCTTGCCCAATTCGGCGCGTTCTCAACCGGCTTTCCGGCCACTTCGATCTCAATGGACCCGTTTGAAAAATCAATCCCATCAAGCGATGTGAACGTGCAGTTGTCGCATCCCCCCTGCTCGATCGACTTGTGCTCGGGCGAGACGGTGACGTGAAGCGCTTCAAAGCCCTTATAGCGAACAGGCGTGGTGATCACTTCATGGTTCTCGGTCCCTTCCAGCGAGGTCAACGGGAACGTCTGTGTCTCGGCAAAAGCCGCCGATGCGGCAAGTGAGCAGGCGATTGTCATGACCCCTGCGGAGAGCGACCTGATCATCAATGAACCTCCTCTTTCCAATCGAATGCTGAGGCCCAGACCTCAACGCCGCGCAAGGGTTAGCAGCTTCTAATTGCAAAAAAAGACATATTATTGCACTTTATGATTTCATGAGTGAAACAAACATCGATCTCAACGGGTTGCTGCTATTGTCTGAAATTCACCTGCAGGGTGGGTATCGGCAGGCGGCTGATCGTTTGGGCCTCTCGCCCGCCACCGCCAGCCGCCGCATTGCCGATCTTGAAGACAAGCTCGGGGTCAAGCTTCTGGAGCGCAACGCACGGTATGTGGGCCTGACCAATGCAGGCGAGCGGCTGTTGCAGGGCACAACGGGTCAGCTGGAACAGGTCAGACTGGCCATAGAGGACGTGAAGGAAAGAGCGAACGCCGTTGCCGGTCTCGTGCGCATCGCCACCACCACAACCCTGGCGGAAACCCTGGTGGTTCCGATCATGGGACGGCTGCGGTCAACCTATCCTGATGTGCGCATCGAAATCCTGGTGGATGAAGAGGTTGTCGACATCCGCCAGCAAAGGATCGATTTTGCGATCCGGGGCGGCGATTTGGGTGACTTCTCCGCCATCGCCCGCAAACTGTGCCGTCACCGGTTTTCCTGCTGGACCATACCGGAGCTTATCGAGCAGAGCGATGTGCCCCTGCTGAGCTACCACGTTTCAAGGCTGGGCGATGCTTCCCAAGCCAGTGTAGTGGTGCGCGACATGGGGATCATAAAGCAGCTTGTTCTGAACGGATTGGGGGAGGCCTGGCTGCCCGACAGCTACTGCACCCAAGAGCAGGCCGGCGGCACATTGGTCCGGCGAGAGGACCGGGAAGAGTACTGGTACGACATATACGTGCTCTATCCCTCGCGCGCAGGGCTGACACAGCGGGCGAAAGTCGTCATCGATGCCCTTTTTGAAAGTGAAGAGAGGCACTTGGAATAGTTCTGTACGTTCCTCGATTTCTCCTGTGTGCTTCTTGGCCATTGGCCTGTATGCTCGCATGAGCACATAGCCCAAGGAGAAGACGCGTGAGCACCGTCCAGACCCAGGAACTCTATGACCTCGCCAGCCCTGTTGCGGCCGACACAGACCTCGTTGAAGAATATTTCGAGCGCGGTTGGACAGACGGCCTCCCCGTGGTGCCCCCGACCCGCGAGAAAGTCGAAACCTTCGTGGCCGCGCTCGGTGGTGAGCCGGAAACGGTGGAATGCAAAATTCCGCCGCGCTGGGGGGCGCTGACCCGCGAAGTGCTGGCGATCAACATGATCATGGCCGGCTGCAAGCCGGAGTATGCGCCCGTCGTCCGTGCCGCCATGCTTGCACTCACCGAAACCCCGTTCAATCTGAACGGCGTGCAGGCCACAACGCATATGGCCTCACCGCTGATCATCGTGAACGGACCGATTGCCCGCCAAATCGGCATGAACGGCGGCGCCAACGCGTTTGGTTCCGGCAACCGCGCGAATGCAACGATTGGCCGGGCCATTCGTTTGATCATGCTGAACGTGGGCGGTGGCCGGGCGCCCGATCTTGATAAATGCACGCTGGGCAACCCGGCCAAGTACACCTACTGCATCTGTGAACATGAAGAGGCGAGCCCGCTTGCCCCCTATCATGTGGAACAGGGCTACGGAGCCGAAACATCAACCGTGTTCGCCATTGCGGCCGAAGCGCCCCACAGCGTTACAGACCATCTTTGCAATGATCCGGAAGGCATTCTGGACACCATGTGCTCGGCCATGAGCACCATTGCCTCCAACACCTCGGTGCTCAGCGGCCACTGCACGGTGGCGCTGGGCCTGGAGCATGCGCGCACAATCGCGAAGTACGGCTGGAGCCGCCACGATATCAAGAGCTATCTGTGGATGCATTCGGGCAATCGCTTCGCGGCCCATTCGCGTGACGACCGCTACGGCAAGATCTACAACCGTAACCTGCCCAAATGGTATAAGCGCACACCGGACAGCCGGATCCCGATTGTGGAAAGCCCAGAACGGATCCACCTGTTTGTCATTGGCGGTGACGCTGGACGGTTTTCGGCGTTTATCCCCGGATGGGGGCACATGAGCACTCCGGTGCTCCGGCCCGTGGACGCGGACACGGCCCGGCCGGAGATGGACTGCGCCGACGGCGCGTGCGCGCTGTAAACCTCAGGAGATCTGACATGCTGGACAAGCCGACCCACCCATCACTGGAGATCTTCGACCCAAGAGGCATTGTGGACATTGGCACGCGGCCACTTGCGGAGCGCAAGGCGTCGTTGACGGGCCTGCGCCTTGGTATTCTCGATAACTCCAAATGGAACGCAAACAAGCTGCTGAGGGGAGCTGCAACGGCCTTGTCGGAAGACATCGCGTTCGCCGAAGTCAACTATTACGTAAAGACACACGGCTTCTCAACCGACGCACCGAGCGAGATGATCGCTCAAATCGTTGCGGAGAACGACATCGCGTTGACGGCGATCGGCGACTGCGGTTCGTGCTGCTCATGCTGCTTGCGCGATGCCGTTGCGCTTGAGGACAACGGGGTGCCGACGGCCCCCATCATCACAACCGAGTTCGTCAACGAAACGCGGCTAACACGCGTTGCGATCGGCATGCCGGACCTGCGCCCGGTTGTGATCGATCATCCCGTAAGCTCGATCACCGAGCAAGAGGTCCTCGAACGCGTCGCCGTCATCAAGACGCAAGCGCAAGAGGTTTGGCTGGGAACGCGCAGCGACATTTAGCGACGGCCTCTCACACGCCTCCCAGGATCGGACGGAAGGCTCCCTTTAGGGTGTCATTCCTTATCCCCTTGGAGTTTAGTTGAAATCACGCCAAGACACGTATAATTTGCAAGGTGTCAAAGGCGGATCGCGCGCTAAACAAGCGCAAAGATCCGTTAGGGAGTGAAAGTGTCCTTGAAGAAGGGCACAGGAAGAAGAGAGAGACCAAGAATGTCAGTAAATCAAATATCTTCGCTCTGCCGGACGATCGGCAAGCGGGTTGCAGCGCTCGGTTGCTCGGTCGTTGTGGCTGGTGCCGTGATGGCATCTCAAGCTCAGGCAGAGGTAACGATCCGCCTGGCCTCCGATACGGCAGGCCTGCCGCACCCGGCAGCGATTGCCATGGAGCGTCTGAAAGATCGCCTGGCCGAGGAAATCCCGGGCAGCGAAGTCCGGATCTTCGTGTCCTCGTCGCTCTACAAGATCCCCGAAGCTATGGAAGCGATGACCGAAGGCAACCTTGAAATGGCCTGGGGTCAGTTCGGCAAGACCGCGCAGGTCGACCCGTACGCAAGTGTTGTCGTGGGCCCCATGCTGCTCACCACACCCGGCGCGGTCAATCAGCTCGATCAGTTCAAAACGTATGAGATGATTACCAAGCGTTTCAACGATATCCACGATGTGAAGCTGTTCGGCACGGCGCATATGTCGTTCTTCATGGGTGTCGGCGGGGCCAAGGGCCGGCTGATCGCACCTGCTGATTTCCAGGACAAGAAAATGCGCTCCATGGGCCCGGCTGAAAACGCCATGCTCAGCGCCTTCGGTTCTAACCCGACCACCATGGCCTTCGGCGATGTGCCGCCGGCTCTGGAAACCGGCGTGATCGACGGCCTTCTGACCAGCCTCGGCGGTTGGAACCGGATCAAGGAACAAGCTCCTTACTTCTCCGTGGCTGGCGTGAACGGCATCGTCGGTGACTACTACTACCTGGCAGCGTCCAACAAGTGGTGGAAGACCGTGAAGCCTGAGCACCAAGCGATCATCGAGAAGATCATTCAGGAAGAAGTCCTGCCGCTCGCGAAAGCCGCCAACTACTGCAACGACAAACAGTTGTTGGACCGCTTCGGAACCGAAGATCCGAAAGCACCCGGCATCTTCCTCTTGAACCAGGATCAAGCCAGCGCACTGGCTAACAAACTGGGTGATGCAACCCAGCAGTGGATCAAAGCAAACACGCCGTCCGGCGCTGACGAATGGGTCGACAAGTTCGCCATGGAAGCCAAGGCTGCGGTTGCTGCCAACCCACTGGGCACCAGCGATCTTGAAAAAACCGATTGCGGCCCAATGCTGGAGCTGTTTGCGAAGTACCGCAAAAAGTAAGCCGACACGCCGAAACGAACGGCCAGTCCCCCGGGACTGGCCGTTTTTCCCATACCCGTGCGGATCTTATCCCGCACCCGGCCAAGCGAGGGGCGTGGCATGGACAATTTTGTCGACCGGACCTATCGGGTCATCCGCTTCATTCTTGACAACATCATCGGCAACCTGGCGGTTCTGACCATGTTCCTCGGAACCGGTCTTGCAATCATGGAAGTGTTCCGCCGCTACGTTTTCGGCGTGGTCTTCGACTGGGGACAGGACGCCGTGACCTACGGTATCGTAGCCTCGGTGTTTCTCTATTTCGCCGTCACGCAGGCGCGTCGGTCTCATCTGCGCGTGAGTTTTGTCATCGAAGCGCTGGAGGCGCGCGGCCTGAAAACGCTCGTGCTGGCCATCCGCGCCTTTATCACCGCCTTGTCGCTGGCGCTGTTCAGCGCGCTCTGCTACTGGGGCCTTCCCACGGTGGAACGGTCCATGCTGATGGAGCGCACGACGCAATCCATGGTGCTTGAGATTTGGCCTTTCCAGACGGCGCTGGTCCTCACGTTCGGCCTGATGGCTTTGGTTTCGGCCTTCCAGCTGTACCAGGACGTGCGCGCCCTGTTCGGCAGTAAGGTGTTCGAATGGGCCCCCGTCGACGAAGGCATTGATATCTGACCATGGGTTTCATCGGACCTGCATTGCTGACAATGCTGGCGCTGGGCGCGCCGATAGCCGTTGCCCTGATCGCCGTCACCGTTGCGTTCATTCTCTACGACCCGCTGCTCAGCCCGAATGCGATCTTCCGGTCGTTCTTCAGCTTTGTGAACAAGTACACGCTGATGGCGATCCCCTTCTTCGTCTACGCGGGCTTCCTGATGGAGCGAACCGGCCTGATCAAGAAGCTGTTCCGCTTCGCGGATGCGCTGATCGGCTGGCTGCCCGGCGGCTTTGCCTACGCAACGATCTTGGCCGCCGTGATGTTTGGCGCGATCTCCGGATCGTCCACAGCCATGGCCGCGGCCATGGGCCTGGTGGCCTACCCTGAGATGATCAAGCGCGGCTATCCGAAGTGGATGGCAGCCGGCGTCATTGCAACGGGTGGCGGCATCGCGATCCTGATCCCGCCATCGATCACGCTGATCCTGTATGGCGTTCTCACGGAACAATCGATCACCAAGCTGTTCTTTGCAGGCGTTACTCCCGGGGTGATGCTGGCTGTCTCCGACGCCGTGATCGTGCTGACCATGGCAGCCATCCTGGGTCTGCCTGCCAGCAAATTCTCCTTCAGCGAGCTTTGGAAAGCCGCCATCGAGGCCTTCCCGGCGCTGTTGATGCCCGTGATCGTCCTGGGCGGTCTTTATGGTGGGGTGCTGACGCCGACCGAATCCGGCGCGGCGGCCTGTGCCTATGCGCTGCTCTACGGCGCCATCGCGCTACGCGGCGAGTTCTTCAAGGAAGCCTACGCCGCCACGCAGCGCGCGGTGAACCTGACGGCCATCTTGTTCTTCGTTCTGGGCGGTGTGGGGATCTTCCAGTTCCTGCTCGCCAACCAGGGCTGGCCACAGGACATTGCGCAATGGGTCACCGAGCTGGGCCTCTCCCCCGTGGCGTTCTTAGGGCTCCTGATGGTGGTGCTGCTGGCGTTGGCCACGTGCCTCACCGGTGTTGCCGTCTTGGTGTTGGTGGTGCCGGTGATCTATCCGGTGGCCATCACGCTGGATATCGACCCGATCCACCTCGGCATCCTGTTTGCGCTGTGCATCGAGATGGGCGCGGTGATCCCGCCGGTCGGTTTGAACCTCTTTGCCGTGAGCGGTACAACCGGTGTTCCGGTGACCACGGTGATGAGAGGTTCATTCCCGTTCCTGTGCACGGATGGATGTGTGCTGGTGCTGTGTCTGCTGATCCCGGCGCTGGTGCTGTGGTTGCCGAACCTGGTGGTCCAATCCGTCTTCGGCTGACGGGAGGATGGAGCTAAGCTTCGTCCTCGTCGTCAAGCAGGATACGTTCAGCGGCGCCGTCAAGGTCGTCGAACTGGCCGGATTTCAGCGCCCACAGGAAGGCCGCCAAACCTGCAAGGCCCAAAAACAGGGCGGCCGGGATGAGGAAGATCAGGACGTTCATGCCGCGGCCTCCGTCTTGCGCGCGGTGGAAACGCCGGGCACTTGCGCGGCCCTGCGCGCATCCGGCGCGCTCTTGCGGCCATAGAGCCGAAGCGCATTAGCTGTCACCACGATTGAAGAGGTGGACATTGCCACGGCGGCCACCAGGGGTGAGGCAAAGCCCAAGACGGCGATGGGCACCGCGATCAGATTGTAGAGCGCGGCCAACGCAAAGTTCTGGTGCACCAGGCGGCGGGCCGAACGGGCCACCTCCACCGCATAGGGCACTGCGGCCAGATCTGCGCTGGTGAACACCAGTCCCGCTGCCGTGCGGCCAATGTCTGTGGCGTTTGCCGGTGCCATGGAGGCATAGGCCGCGGCCAAAGCCGGCGCATCGTTAATCCCGTCGCCCACCATCAGCACCCGGTTGCCCTTCTCTTCCAGGTCAGCCACGAAGGCCACCTTGTCGCCGGGCTTGGCGCCGGAGCGCCATTGGGAGATCCCCGCCTCGGCGGCCGCGGCGGCAACAGCCGGTTCCCGGTCGCCGGAGAGCAGCGCTACGCCAAGGCCCAATCCGGCGAGCTGGCTTATGGCCTCGCGGGTTTGCGGGCGCAGTTGGTCCTGGAACGCAAACTCCGCCAAGGGCTCGCCCTCCAGGGCGGCATAAAGCACCGACACGGCATCTTTGCGCGCGGTCTCTTCGGTCCCAAAACACCATTGGTGCGAGCCGAGCTTCAGCTCCTTGCCCTTATAGAGCGCCCGCATGCCGGCGCCCGGCACTTCCTGGATGTCCTCCAGGCCCTCATCCAGCACCGCAACCGGCCTGGAGCCGGCCACAAGAGCTTTGGCCAAAGGGTGCAGGCTTTCGCGGGCGAGGCTCAACACCAAGGCCCGGGTATCGCCTGAAAGCTTTGGCGGGTCGAGAAGTTCAGGGGCTCCGAGGGTGAGCGTGCCGGTCTTGTCCAGCACCACCACATCCACCTCCGCCAGGCGTTCCAGCGCGCTGCCTTCCTTGACCATTATGCCTTTACGGAACAGGCGCCCGCTCGCCACCATCTGCACCGCAGGCACGGCAAGCCCCAGAGCGCAAGGACAGGTGATGATCAAAACCGCAATGGCGGTGACCAGCGACAGGTGCCAGTCGCCGCTCCACCAGACCCAGCCGGCAAACGTGGCCGCGGCGGCAATGTGCACCAGGGGCGCATAGATCTGGGCGGCCCGGTCGGCCAGGCGCACATAGCGGTCTTTGCTCTGTTCGGCGGTTTCCATCAGGCCAATCACCTGGGACAGGAAGCTCTCATGACCTGCCGCCGTGACCTCGATCTGCAGGGGACCGGTCAGATTGAGCGTGCCCGCTTCCACCGTGCCGTCCGGACCCACTGCGTCTGGAGCGGCCTCACCTGTCACGATCGAGCGGTCCAGATCGCTGGTGCCGGAGAGGATGCGCCCGTCCACGGGCACGCGCTCGCCGGGAGCCACGGCCACGACCATGCCGGTCTTGATGTCGGCCAGCGGGCAGTAGCGCCGCGTGCCGTCCGGTTCAATCACCTGGGCGCCAGTTGATGAGAGGGACAAGAGCTGAGTCACCGCAGAGCGCGCCCTCGCCCGCATCATGTGGTCCAGATAGCGCCCGGCCAGAAGGAAGAAGCAGAGCATGAGCGAGGCATCGAAATAGACGCGCTCGCCGCCGGTCGCGGTTTCAAACAGGCTTAAGGCCACCGCCAGAATGATGCCCAGGGAAATGGGCACGTCCATGTTCAGCCGGCGGTGCTTGAGGGCGCCTGCTGCTGAATGAAAGAACGGCCGGCCGGCATAGGCCGCTGCCGGCACGGCGATGAGCGCAGAAATCCAGTGGAAGAGCTCGCGCGTGGCATCCTGTGCGCCGGACCAGACGGAGACCGACAGGAGCATGACGTTGGCCGCGGCGAAGCCGGCCACCGCCAAGGCGCGCAGAAGGCGGCGGTTCACCTGTTCTTCTTCATCCTCGCCGGACTGGCCGGCATCGAACGGGCGGGCCGCAAAGCCCAGCCCTTCAACGGTATCCAGAATGGTTTGCGGCTCCGCCTCGCCGTCGGCCCACTCCACGGCGACGCGCTTGGTGGAGAGGTTCACCCGGGCGTTGGTGACGCCGGGAACGGCCTTCAGGCCCCGTTCCACCTTGCCGATGCAGCCGGCGCAATGCATGTCCGGCACCATAAGCTCCATGCGCCGCTTGCCGCCGCCCACATCGTGTGTCCAGGCCTTAAGGGCGGCTGGGGTCATGGCCGCCGATCCCTCACGATAAACCGGAAGATCTGCTGATAGTTCTCATCGCTCCGCCCGGTGACCATGACGGCCACTTCCCAGAGGCCGGGATTGAGATCGACCGTCGCTCCATAGCGCCCGGGGCCGCTTTCGGTGAGGGCCACGTCGTGGTCCTCAGCCTCGGCCACAGGTCTGTAGACCCGGGCGACAACGTTGAGGCCGGCAAGCGGGCGGGCCTGATCATCTTTGAGGGTGAGCTTTAGATCCCGGCCCTCCAGCACCATGGCACTGGTCCAGCCCAGAGCGTCCTGGGCGCGGGCCTTGGCCAGCTTGGCGTTGAAATCCTGGCTGGCCACATAGCTGTTTTTCACCATCAGCCCGGTCCACGTGGACGAGGCAAAGAACGCCATGGTGAAGTTCACCGCAATGATGACGCCGAAGAAGGCGACCATCGTCAAGAGCATATGGCGGCCAGTGAATTCTGTTCGTTTCGTCATCGTCGTCATTGCTAGCGCTCCGCCGGTCCATTGAATTTCGCGGTGTAGCTGGCGCTTTCCTCGTCCGTGGTGTTGTTCACGGTGAACGTGATGTCGCTCACTTCGCCTTTGAGGCTGGCCGCAGCCGCGCTCACATAGACTTTCATGGACACCAGCTTATCGGGTTTCAAATCCACATCAATAGAGTTGGAGGGTGCCGCATCCGAGCCGGTTATGGTCATGGTGGCCCCTTCGATCCCAGCCATGGACAGGGTCACGGTTCTGGGTTCGGCTCTCATATTGAGAACCTTGATGGTGTAGCCGTTGCGAATGCCGCCATCGGACAGGCGCACATAGACCGGGTTGCGGTCATGCAGCACATTTATATCCAGCCTGTCCCGGGTCAAAAGGAAGCCCAGCATGACAAGGCCGATCAACGACCAGACGCCGGCATAGATGAAGGTGCGCGGACGCACGAACGAGCGCCACGTGGTTGGGCTTTCGACGCCGGCCACATTGGAATTGTAGTTGCGCAAGGTGGCGTAAGAGATCAGGCCTTTGGGCTTTCCGATCTTCTCCATCACCCCATCGCAGGCGTCTATGCACAGCGCGCAGGTGATGCACTCCAATTGCTGGCCGTCGCGAATGTCGATGCCTTGCGGACAGACAGCGACACAAAGGTTGCAATCGATGCAATCTCCGAAATTCTCTTCGCCCTCCGAGCGGCGCAGCTTCTGGCCGCCCCGGGTTTCGCCGCGCCAGCCATTATACGTGACCACCAGACTGTCCTCGTCCAGCATGGCGCCCTGAATGCGTGGCCAGGGGCACATATAGGTGCAAACCTGCTCGCGCATGAAACCTGCAAAAACATATGTGGTGGCCGTGAGGATCGCCACGGTGGAATAGGCCACGAAGGGAGCCTGGAACGTCAGGAAGTTCTTCAAAAGCGTTGGCGCATCGGCAAAGTAGAAGATCCAGGCGCCGCCGGTGGCCACGGCAATGACGATCCAGATCGCATGCTTCAAAAGGCGCTTGCGCCACTTGTCGAAGCTCCAGGGCCCTTTATCGAGCTTGATCCGGGCGTTGCGGTCGCCCTCCACCCAGCGCTCCACCACCAGAAAGAGGTCCACCCACACGGTCTGCGGACAGGTGTAGCCGCACCAGGCCCGGCCCACAGTGGAGGTGATGAGGAACAGCCCCACCCCAGCCATGATCAAGAGGCCGGCAATGTAGAACAGCTCCTGGGGCCAGATCTCGATGAAGAAGAAATAGAACCGCCCGTTGGCCAGGTCCACAAGCACCGCCTGGTCCGGGGCATGCGGGCCCCGGTCCCAGCGCAGCCACGGCGTCACATAATAGATGCCAAGCGTGACCAGCATGATCCACCATTTGAGCTGGCGAAATGCGCCGGCCACCCGCTTGGGAAAGATCTTTACCCGCGCAGCATAGCTCGACCGCTTCTCCTTGGAGTTGACGGCTTCAGCATCGATACGTTCAACACTGTTGTAAACTGTGACCATGGACGGGCCTTAGCTCCTATTCGCCGCCGCCCAGCGAATGCACATAGACGGTCAGCTTTTTCAAAGTTTCGTCGTCTAGTCGGTTGACCCAGCCCGGCATCACGCCATGGCGTGGCTTGTGGATCTGCTGAGCGATCTCCTGCTTGCTCGATCCGTAGTGCCAAATGGCATCTTTCAGGTTGGGAGCGCCCTGTTCGGGATCGCCTGCACCATCCTCTTTATGACAGGCCGCACAGTTTTCTACATAGGGCGAAACGCCCCGGGTGGCCGCTTCGGCGTCATGCTCCAGGCCAGCCAGTTGGCGGACATACTCGGCGATGTCGTTGATCTGGTCTCTTTCCAGGATCTCATCTGCGCCGAAGGCGGGCATTTGGGAATCGCGCGTCTCGTCGTCCCACTGGAAGCGGATGCCGTGCTTCAAGGTCACGTAGATGTCCTCCAGCTTGCCGCCCCAGATCCAGTCATCATCGTTGAGGTTGGGATAGCCGGGGCTGCCGGCGGCGCCGGAGCCGTGACACTGCACGCAGTTCACCAGGAAGGCCGAGCGCCCGCCGGAGACTGCGAACTGCAGCATTTCGGGGTCTTTGCGGATCTCATCCAGGGACGCAGATTGGATTTTTCCCAGCATATCGGCTTGCGCGATCTTGGCGTTTGTGAGCTCATCGGCCACCTCAGCGCGGCTGGAATACCCCAGAACCCCGGTGGTGGCGGACGAGATGAGCGGGATCGCCGGATAGGCAATCACGTACCCCAAAGCCCAGATGCACGTTGCATAGAAGGTCCACAGCCACCAGCGCGGCAACGGATTGTTCAGCTCCTTAATCCCGTCCCACTCGTGTCCTGTGGTTTCGATACCGGAGAGTTTGTCGACTTCTTTATTGGCCACGGGATCAATCCTCCTTTAGCGGGATTTTGGCGGCGTCGTCGTAACGTTTGCGCGCCCAGGGGCGGAAGGTGAAAATCACCACCCCAACGAACAAGATAACGAGATAGAGAAGGCCCCAACTGTCGGCCATCTGGCGAAGGAATTCATAATCCATCAGATCGGCCCTCCTCAGCGCAGATTGTCTTGAGCGCGGTATGAGTTGAAGTCCACCAGGGTCCCCAGCATTTGCAGGTAGGCCACCAGGGCATCCATCTCGGTGAGCTTGCCGGCGTTGCCGTCGAAGTTGGAGACCTGCGCCTTGGGATAGCGCGCGGCCACATCTTCGGCCCCGTCACTCTCCGGGTCGGCTTGGGCGAGAAGATCGGTCCGTGCGTTCTCGATCATCTCATCGGTGTAAGGCACACCCACCGCCCGGTTGGCTCTCAGGTGATCGGCAATGTCGTCAGTCCTCAGTTCAGTGGTCAGAAGCCAGCTGTACTTCGGCATGACGCTTTCCGGCACCACCGATTGCGGGTTGATCAGATGCTGGACGTGCCAGTCATCCGAATAGCGCCCGCCCACCCGGGCCAGATCCGGTCCGGTGCGTTTGGAGCCCCACTGGAACGGGTGGTCGTACATGCTTTCCGCCGCCAGGGAGTAGTGGCCATAGCGCTCCACCTCATCGCGGAACGGGCGGATCATCTGGGAGTGGCACACATAGCACCCCTCCCGGATGTAGATGTTGCGCCCTTTCAGCTCGAGCGGCGAGTACGGTCTCACCCCTTCCACCTTCTCAATCGTGTTCTGCAGGTAGAACAGCGGGGCGATTTCCACCAGGCCGCCGATGGAGACGACGATCAGGCTCAGCACCATCAACAGCGTGGCGTTGGTTTCGATCTTTTCGTGACTGATCTTGAACATGTTACCTGTCCTTTTCTTACGCTGCTGCGATCACAGGGGCGCCCATGGGCGCTTCGTCCCGCTTGCGACCCAGGATGGTGCAGTAGATGTTCCATGCCATGATCAGAGCACCGGCGAGGTAAAGCGCGCCGCCGAAGGCCCGGATCACGTAGAAGGGATGCATGGCGGCAACCGACTCAGCGAAGCTGTAGACCAGGAAGCCTTGCGCATCGTATTCGCGCCACATCAGGCCTTGCATGATGCCCGACACCCACATGGCGGCCGCGTAGACCACGATGCCGAGCGTGGCGAGCCAGAAGTGCCAGTTGATGAGCCGCAGAGAATAGAGCTGCTCGCGGCCCCACAGTTTCGGCACCATGAAGTAGACCGCGCCGAAGGAGATCATGCCGACCCACCCAAGTGCGCCAGAGTGCACGTGGCCAATGGTCCAGTCGGTGTAGTGGCTGAGGCTGTTGACCGCCTTGATGGACATCATCGGTCCTTCGAAGGTGGACATGCCGTAGAAGGCGACCGCCAGAACCATCATGCGGATGATCGGGTCGGTGCGCATCTTGTCCCACGCGCCGGACAGGGTCATCAGGCCGTTGATCATGCCACCCCAGGAGGGCATCCACAGCATGATGGAGAACACCATGCCCAACGTCTGTGCCCAATCGGGCAGCGCGGTGTAGTGCAAGTGGTGCGGACCTGCCCAGATATAGAGGAAGATCAGCGACCAGAAGTGCACGATGGAAAGCCGGTAGGAATAGACCGGCCGTTCAGCCTGTTTGGGCATGAAGTAGTACATCATGCCGAGGAAGCCGGCGGTGAGGAAGAAGCCCACCGCGTTGTGGCCGTACCACCACTGGGTCAGCGCATCCTGAACACCGGCGAAGAGCGAATAGCTCTTGGCGCCCAGGAACGACACCGGCATCGACAGGTTGTTGACGATGTGCAGCATGGCGATGGTGACGATGAACGCCAGATAGAACCAGTTGGCCACATAGATGTGGGGCTCCTTGCGCTTAAACAGGGTGCCTAAGAAGACCAGCAGATAGACCACCCAGACGATGGTGAGCCACAGGTCCACATACCATTCAGGTTCTGCGTATTCTTTCGACTGGGTAACCCCCATCAAGTAGCCGGTGGCGGCCAACACGATGAAGAGCTGATAGCCCCAGAAGACGAACCAGGCCGCATTGCCGAGCGCCAGGCGCGTTTGGCAGGTGCGCTGGACCACATAGAAACTGGTGCAGAGCAGCGCGTTGCCCCCGAAGGCGAAGACCACGGCGGACGTGTGCAGTGGCCGCAATCGCCCGAACGAGGTGAACGGCAGATCAAGGTTCAGAACCGGAAACGCCAGTTGCAACGCGATGATGAGGCCGACGAGAAATCCCGCGATGCCCCAGAACAAGGTGGCGATGGCGCCGTAGCGGATCACGCCGTCCATGTATTTTTCTTCGCGCTCAGGCGCGTCGTGGCCCGATTGGCGCGCGACCACAAAGATCGCGATCAATGCGGCAATCACGCAAATCCAGGCGTGAGCTGCGAACAAGCTGTCGTGCGCCTTGGCCGCGCCCAGCAGGGCAATGAGGCCGCCGCCCGCAAGCAATGTGATGGTGGGTAGGGTTGTCACCATTTCCAGTTCCCTCTCTGACAGTCGCCCAGGGCGCACGAGTTCCGTGCCCTGGGTCCAGGTATACGCTCTTCTGGGCCAAGACCGGGGCGTGAACCTTGATCTAGATCAAGGCTGACAACAGCCGGTTTGTGGTCCTTTCACACACTATTGGAGCAAATCACTTCTGTACGTCACATTGGGACGGATATGGCTTATTTGGAAAGCATCTTAAGAACCGATCCGGCCGTTGTCACGGCCTTCAGCGCGCTTAAATTTGTGGCCAACGATCATGTGCAGCATTTGCGGCTGTGTGATCTCTTGGAAGATATCGCCGATTCGTTGCCGGACCGGATTGACCGCAAACAGTGTTTCTGTGCCGCGTTGGCCCTGCAGTATCGCATCAACACCCATCATCAGTTGGAAGAAGAGGTGTTGTTTCCGCGGCTTCTGGCACGGGCTTCAGACAAGCGCGCGCTTCAGCGTATTTTTCAGCGCCTGTCTGACGAGCACCGCACCGATGAAGGACACTGCGACGAAGCGATTGAGCTTCTGACCAGGCTGTCCGACGGCACTCCGCCGCTCAATGTGGAGGCGGCCGGGTATCTGCTGCGCGGTCTGTTTGAGGGCTTGCGGCGGCACATTGCGTTTGAGCAGGACCATCTTTTGCCCATAGCACGCGAGATTCTGATCAGAGAGGATCTGGAGGTTCTTGCCGCCGGCATCCGCGAGGTGTTGCGCGGGCAAATGCCGACGGGCATGGAGGTTCGGCTGCAGTAGCGGCCGCGGGCGTTGCTTTACGCGCCCCGCAATCCGGGGTCTCCCCGGCCAGAGGCCGGCTCACGCCGAGCGCTTATGATCCCGACACATCGCGCAGATGCCCGATGCTCGGGATCGTCACATGGCGGTTGTTTTCCACCTTGATGATGTCGGCCTTGCGCAGCTTGGTGATCTGCCGGCTCACGGTTTCGATGGTCAGACCAAGAAAATCGGCAATATCGGCCCTGGTCAGCGGCAGGTCGAAGGAGATGGAGCTCTCCTCATCAAGATCAGCCTCAGGGTCCACATGCATGGCGATCAGATAAAGGAAGTGCGCCACCCGTTCCGAGGCGGGTTTGCGCCCCAGGGCCACCATCCATTCGCGCGCCTCATCAAGCTCCTTGAGGCTTTGCTCCAGCAGCTTGTGCTCAAGCTCGGGGGTTTCGGACATGAGCCGTTCAAGTGAGGCCTTTGGGAAGCTGCAAAGGCTGACCGTGGTGGCCGCTTCGGCGGAGAGCTGGCTTTCGCTCTTCAGCGGCCGGCCCAGAAAGTCCGGCGCAAACTGCAGACCCACAATTTGCTGGCGCCCATCGGCGAGCAGCTTGGAGAGTTTGACCACTCCGGAAATCACATTGGCGTACGCCGTCACCGGCTCCGCGTCGCGCACCAGCTCGGTCCCTGCCTCGAACGAGCGCCTGGTGGTGTGCTTGCTCAGCGACAATAGCTGATCAGGGCTCAGCGCCCCGCAAATACCGCGATGGCGCGCCTCGCAGGAGAGGCATACCTCGGGGATATCTGAATTGTGAATGTCTTTGCGCTCGCTCATCGCCGCTCCTCTCAAGCGTTCATGTAGTGTATCATAGTCGACCGCACACGTGGTGAATTGATGCAGGCGACGAAAGTCGAACGGACGGGGGGCTTGCCACCAAAAGTGTGTTTATTTTCTTGAAAATAGTCCTTGACGTGGATGGGTATGTTCTCTATATGTTCCTTGCCTGTCCTCTTCCGAGGGCATCAACCATGGTGGTACCAGGAGATGGAGGACAGGTGACGGTGCCTTGCCTAGTAGGGCCTCACTTCCCCAACGGCTTGGACCTGGTGGTCATTATGGCTTTGGAAGGTCTCATGGAGCGCTTACGCTACTTTTGCTCACGGACCGACTTCAGGCGCCT
>JANQOW010000082.1 GCA_028285595.1 Hyphomicrobiales bacterium | reverse complement strand
GTGTTCGTGCTGGAGATGGGCAGACATCTGATCCCCGCCATGCATCACCTGATCGTCGCCACCATCGGCCTGCAAGCGAGCTGGCTGCTGCAGTTTGCGCTGACCACGGCCGTGCTCGCCGGACCCGGCCGTGCCTTCTACAGCCAGGGCCTTCCCGCCCTGATGAAGGGGGCGCCGGATATGAACAGCCTTGTCGCCGTGGGCACGGCTGCGGCCTATCTGTTCTCGCTCATCGCCACCTTCGCTCCGGGCCTGCTGCCGCAGGGCACGGTCAACGTCTATTACGAGGCCGCCGCGGTCATCGTGACCTTGATCCTCGTGGGACGCTGGCTGGAGGCGCGGGCCAAGGGGCGCACCTCTGAGGCCATTCAGCGGCTCGTGCGCCTGTCGCCGAAAACGGCGCGTGTGCGCCGCGCGGGCAAGACCGTTGATGTGGACGTGCTCGATGTTGTTCGCGGCGACGTGGTCGAGGTGCGGCCGGGAGAGCGGCTGCCTGTGGACGGCGACGTGCTGGACGGCATGAGCTATGTGGATGAAAGCATGATCACCGGCGAGCCGGTGCCCGTGGCCAAGCAAGCGGGGGCCGGCGTTGTGGGCGGGACGGTGAACCAGACCGGCCAGCTTGTGTTCCGCGCCACGGCGGTGGGCCGGGACACGGTTCTGGCTCAGATCATCCGCATGGTTGAAGAGGCCCAAGGGGGCAAACTGCCGATCCAGGCGCTGGTGGACCGGGTCACGCTCTACTTCGTCCCCGCCGTCATCACGCTGGCCGCGCTGACCTTCGCGGTTTGGCTCCTGTTCGGACCGGCTCCCGCGCTCACCTTCGGGCTGGTGAATGCGGTTGCGGTTCTGATCATCGCCTGCCCCTGCGCCATGGGGCTCGCCACCCCGACCTCCATTATGGTCGGCACGGGACGCGGTGCGGAGATGGGCATTCTGTTCTCAAAGGGCGAAGCGTTGCAGCGTCTTCAGGACGCGCGCGTCGTTGCGTTCGACAAGACCGGCACCTTGACCGAGGGGGCGCCGCGTCTGACCGACTTTGAGGTGGTGGAAGGGTTCGACCGCGCCGGCGTTCTTGCGCAGGTTGCCACGGTGGAAGCAAAATCGGAACATCCGATTGCCCGCGCGATCGTTGCGGCGGCCGCCAGCGAAGGGCTCGACCTGCCGGAGGTCTCCGGCTTCAACAGCCTGACCGGCATGGGCGTCAGGGCGCGCGTCGGAGGCCAGCGCGTTGAAATCGGCGCGGACCGCTTCATGGCAGAGCTCGGTCTTGGGGTGGAGGCGTTCGCGCCAACGGTTGAGCGCCTGGCGCAAGACGGCAAGTCCCCGCTTTATGCCGCCATAGATGGCCGGCTGGCGGCCGTGATCGCTGTTGCGGACCCGATCAAGGAGACAACGCCGGCCGCCATCGCAGCGCTGCATGAGCTTGGCCTGAAGGTGGCCATGGTCACCGGCGACAATGAACGCACCGCCCATGCGGTTGCCCGGCAGCTCGGCATCGACGACGTTATGGCCGAAGTGATGCCCAAGGGTAAGGTGGAGGCCGTGCGCGCGCTTCGGGAAAAGCATGGCTGCCTGGCCTTCGTTGGCGACGGGATCAACGATGCGCCGGCCCTGGCCGAAGCCGATATCGGCCTGGCGATCGGCTCCGGCACCGATGTGGCCATCGAAGCGGCCGATGTTGTGCTCATGTCCGGATCGCTCTTGAGCGTGCCGAAGGCCATAGCCCTGTCCGGCGCAACGATCCGCAACATACGCCAGAACCTGTTCTGGGCCTTTGCCTATAACACCGCGCTGGTGCCCGTTGCGGCCGGAGCGCTTTATCCCGCCTTCGGCCTGCTTTTGTCCCCGATCTTTGCAGCGGGGGCCATGGCGCTCAGTTCGGTCTTCGTTTTGGGCAATGCGCTGCGGCTGCGTCAATGGCAGCCTCTGGCACTGAGCCCGGCTGCTTGAATTTGCGCGCAAACATCATAGCTCTAAGGCTGGACCCCGCCCCCGAAACGGACACATCACCCTTAAGATGAGCGCAAGCACGGTCTTCGAAACCAACTTGCCCGAAGAGAGTGCCTTGCATGCGCGCGTTGCGCCAGGCGACTTCCTGGACTGCTACAAGGTCCAATGCACCGTGTCGCCGCGCCGGGCCGCTGAGGTCATCACGAACTTTCCGGAATGGGCCCGCTTTCTGCTCTCCATCCGGCGTCTGATCACCACGCCCTTCGGCCTGTCCAACGACGGCCCGCCGGCCGATGACAAGATCGGCCCTTTCCCCGTGGAGTGGGAAACCGACCGCGAGCTCATTGCCGGCTTCGATGATCGCCACCTGGATTTCCGGATCTCCGTATTGTCTCAAGACCGGCATGTGTATCTGGCCACCTGGGTGCATACGCACAATCTGGGGGGCAGGCTTTACCTTCGCGCCATTATGCCCTTTCATATCCTGATCGCCCGAAACGCTCTGAAGCGCGTGCGCGCTCAAGGCGGCGAACCCGGTCACGGTTAACGGTGAGGCCGTGGCCACCCAGGTGAGCAAACCGATGAAAGGATGACCCGGCTTTGAAACGCGATCAGGTTATCGATTGTTACGAACGCGCGGTCTCCGCTCATGATGGCATCGAGATCAAGGGCGCCAAGACGGCGTATACTGCCATAAATGGCAACATGTTCTCTTTCGTCGATGACGAGAATCGGTTGTGTCTTCGCTTCTCCGAAGAGCGCAAAGCCGCCTTTAACGCGGCACATGGAACAAGCGACGTGGTTCAGTACGGCGCCGTCATGCGGGGTTACGTTGCCGTGCCGGATGAGCTGGTCCTCAATGACGAAGAGCTCAAGGCGCTCTTTGCTGAGTCGCTGGAGTTCGCGGCGACGCTCAAGCCGAAACCGTCAAAGAAAAAGACTTAGCGCGATTGCGCTGGAATTGTGGGCCCAGCCAGCCTACATACCCTCTCAGCGGGGCTGCCCTTCGCGTCTATGAGAACAATGCCCGGGGCCTTATCGATCCGGAAGGGAGCTGTCCCTGTTTAGGCTCGTGGGCCTTTACACACGGCGCCCACCTACACTTGTAGGTTCCCGGCATCGGTTTCTCCGACGGTCTGGGCGGCTTCGCACACCACTCAAATGCCCTTTCCAACGACCGGTCCCGTTTAGTATCCATTCCCGCCATGACAGATGATCACAGCTTGCTGGCCGCAAAGGCCGAGGCGCGCAAAGCGGCGGCCAAAGTGCGCGCGGCCGCGTTCAAGGAGAAGGCAGACGCCGCGGCTGCGGCTCTGGCGCAAACGGGCCTTGGCTTTCTCGGCGCCAAGACGCCGGCGGTGGTCTCCGGCTTTTACCCCTACAAGTCCGAACTTGACCTGCGCCCGATGCTCTCCGCGCTGAGCACGCAAGGCTGGACCACATGCCTGCCCATCGTCATGGGCGAAGGCAAACCCCTGGTGTTCAGAGCCTGGGCGCCGGGCGAGGCCACGGAACCTGGCGCCTGGGATATCCCTGTGCCCCTGGCGTCGGCAAAGAGCGTGGAGCCCGATGTCATGCTGGTCCCGCTGCTGGCGTTTGACCGGGCCGGCTATCGGCTGGGGTATGGCGGCGGGTTCTACGACCGCACCATCGAAAAGTTCCGCAATTCCAGGGCGCTCTTAACCGTGGGAGTGGCTTTTGCCGCACAAGAGGTTGACGCGGTGGTCCGCGGGCCCCACGATCAGCCGCTCGATTGGGTGTTGACCGAGGCAGGGCCCATCAAAGTTGCGGCGGGCTAAAGAGGGCCAAGATGCGGTTGATTTTCATTGGCGATGTGGTGGGGCGGGCAGGGCGATCTGCTGTCCTGACCCATCTGCCCCAGTTGCGTGAGCGCTATGCGCCTGATTTTGTTGTGCTGAACGGCGAGAACGCGGCCTCCGGCTTCGGCCTCACCGAGAAGATCTTCAATCAGTTGCGCGATGCCGGCGCGGATGCGATCACGCTCGGCAACCACGCCTGGGACCAGCGCGAGGCCCTGGTGTTCATCGAACGTGAGCCCACTTTGCTGAGGCCTGCCAATTTCACCTCCGGCACACCTGGCCGCGGGGCGGGCCTGTTTGAGACGGAGAGCGGCAAGCGCGTTCTGGTGGTCCAGGTTCAGGGCCGCATCTTCATGGAGGCCCACGACGACCCGTTCGCCGCCCTGGAGCGCGAGCTGGGCGCTTGTCCCATGGGGGAGGGCTGCGATGCCTGCATCATCGATGTGCATGCCGAAGCCACCTCGGAAAAGATGAGCATGGGCCATTTCGCCGACAGCCGCGCGTCCCTGGTGGTGGGCACCCACACCCATGTGCCCACGGCCGACCATCAGATCCTGCCGGGCGGTACCGCTTTTCAGTCCGACACCGGCATGTGCGGAGATTATGATTCTGTGATCGGCATGGACAAATCGGCCCCCATCGCCAAGTTCACCACCGGCATCCGCACCGAGCGCATGACCCCGGCCACGGGCGAGGGCACCCTGTGTGGCATCGCGGTGGAGACAGACGATGCCACCGGCCTCGCGGCCCACGTAGGCCCCATTCGCTTGGGCGGACGGCTTGAGCCGGTATTGCCGGCGTTCTGGGATTAGCATCCGCGCCCTCACCTCGATCAGCCCCGCACTCTCCACCGTCATCCCCGCGAAAGCGGGGACCCAGGGCGGTTGGCTCTGAACATTATGGCCTCTGGGTCCCGGATATTTGCTGGCGCAAATTCCGGGATGACGGAACTGGGGGGTAAAGAAAGCGCACCCCTCCGTCATCACCGCACTCCTCCGTCATCCCCGCACCCCTCCGCCATCCCCGCACCCTTCCGTCATCCCCGCGAACGCGGGGATCTAGGGGCGGCGGGCTCTGAGCGTGTTGCTCTGGGTCCCGGATATTTGCTGGCGCAAATTCCGGGATGACGTAAGCGGGGAGCCGTGGTCCTTCCTCCATCGTCAACCCCGCATCCTTGCGCACGCGAGGGCCCATGGCCGGAACCGTCCGTTTGGCTGAGAAGGTCCTCGCTTTCGCAAGGACGCGGGCAGCACCCCTCCGTCATCCCCGCGAACGCGGGGACCCAGGGGCGGTGAGCTCTGAGCGTGTGGCTCTGGGTCCCGGATATTTGCTGGCGCAAATTCCGGGATGACGTAAGGGGGGAGCTGTGGTCCTTCCTCCATCATCAACCCCGCACCCCTGCGCACGCAGGGGTCCATAGCTCGGGCTTTTGCTATTGCTCGGAAGGTTCCTGCTTTCGCAGGGACGCTGGGGTGCTGAGCCCCTAAACCAGCGTCACCCGCGAGCGACCGGCTCGGCCAAGGTGGCTGTGGCCCGGCTGGGCGGCGCTGCGGAATTTGAGTTCGACCATCAGATCGATCGCCTGAGCAAAGCTGTCCTCTACCGCTTCCCTTTGCTCAGCTTCGCGCGCCGCCTCAGCCTGATCCAGCCTGCCCACAATCTCGCCGGCCAAATCGCGCAATTCGCAAACATGGCCGAAGCTCGCCTTAGGCCTTGGCGCCTTCAGCGTGGCCAAGGTGCGCTGCAAGCTGCGATGGCCTGCTGCGCCGCTTAAATCTGCAATAAGCTGTTCCAACTTTTGATCACCCGGTGCCGCCATAATCGAACCTCATTCGCCCAATGTGGCCAGCATCGCGCCATAAGTCTTAACGAGGCGTTAACAGCCCGCTTTCAGCACCGCTCAATACTGGATTTTGCTTAACGGGCCCCCTATAAGGGCGCCGAACGTCGAATGAGGATCGCTATGGCTGGACATTCCCAGTTTAAGAACATCATGCACCGCAAGGGCCGCCAGGATAAGGTGCGCTCCAAGCTGTTTTCCAAGCTCTCCAAAGAGATCACCGTGGCCGCCAAGGTGGGCGGACCCGACCCGGACGCCAATCCCAGATTGCGTCTGGCGGTTCAGAACGCCCGGTCTCAGTCCATGCCCAAGGACAATATCCAGCGCGCGATCAGCAAGTCCGAAGCTGGCGATGCGGACAACTATGAGGAAATCCGCTACGAAGGCTACGGCCCCGGCGGCGTGGCCATGGTGGTGGAAACCCTCACCGACAACCGCAACCGCACAGCCGGCGCCGTGCGTGCCGCCTTCTCCAAGCATGGCGGTAATATGGGGGAAACCGGCTCGGTCTCCTTCATGTTCGACCGGGTGGGCGAGGTCACCTATCCGGCGGATGCCGGCGACGCGGACGCCATGTTCGAGGCCGCCATCGAGGCCGGCGCGGACGATGTGCAGTCCGACGAGAACGGCCACATCATCACCTGCACCTTCGATGACCTGGGCGAGGTGTCCAAAGCACTGGAAACCCTGATGGGCGAGCCCGACAGCGTGCGCCCGGTCTGGAAGCCCCAGACCACAACCCAGCTTGAGGAGGACAAAGCCTCCACTATGCTGAAACTGCTCGATGCTCTGGAAGACGATGATGACGTGCAAAACGTCTACTCGAACTTCGAGGTCGCAGACGAGGTGATGGCAAAGCTCACCGCTGCATGAGCGCCTCACCAGGCCTGGCATCTGAGGGCTCTCATCGGAACCTGATCATCGGCTGCGCCTTCGCGCTGGCGACCGTCATCATGTGGGGCGGATGGATCGTGGGCACCCGCTATGCGGTGCGCGGCGACCTGCTCCCCCACGACATTTCGCTCATGCGTTTTGCCGTGCCGGCCCTGGTGCTTGCGCCCGTGTGGCTGAAGACCGGGCTGAAGCCGGCCCATGTCTCCTGGCCGCTCATCGCCTTCATCGTGGCGGGCGCCGGCCTGCCGTTTTACCTGGCCATCGCCACGGGCCTGCAATTCGCGCCGGCCGCCCATGCGGGCATGCTGCTGCCGGGCACCATGCCGCTCTTCGTGGCGCTGATCGCGCTTGCGCTCATGGGCGAGACCTTCGGCTGGCGCCGCGGCACGGGCTATGTGCTCATCGCGCTGGGCGGGGCAGGCATCTGGGCCTACACGGTTCTGACCGGCGCCGGGGAGGGCGCCTGGCGCGGCCAGATGCTCTTCGTCACCGGCGCCTTCCTGTGGGCGGTCTACACCCACGCCTTCCGCCACTCAGGGCTGAAGGCCCATGAAGCGGTGGGGATCATGAGCGTCTGGTCACTCATTCTCCTGGTGCCCATCATCCTGGCGGTGGGGCGCACCGGTCTCTTCACGGCCTCCTGGGCGGAGATCGCCAGCCAGCTCTTCCTGCAAGGGATCATCTCCGGCCTGGTGGCGCTCACCACCTACGGCATCGCGGTGGACCGTCTGGGGCCATCCAGCGCGGCGGCCTTTGCCGCTTTGGTCCCGGTGCTGGTCACCGTGCTCGGCATCCCGGTTCTGGGCGAGGTGCCGGACCTGGCGACCATGGTCTCGGCGGCCTTCGTCTGCGTGGGGGTGTTTCTGGCCAGCGGGATCTTGTCGCCGTCGGTGAAGTAGCCGCGCGCAGAACTCCCGCGTCCCTGCGAAAGCAGGGACCTTCTCAGTCAAGGGAAAGGCCTGAGCTATGGGCCCCTGCTTTCGCAGGGGAGCGGATAAGCGCAAGGGCGCGGGACAAAGCAAGACAGAGCGCAAAAAGTGAGCTATCAAAATCGCTTCTGAAAGATCTCCAGGACCGGTCCCATGAAGCTTCCCCCTCTCTCCTCAGAGCCCAAGCACTCCTCCTATGATGTGGTCATCGTGGGCGGGGCCATGATCGGCTCATCGGCAGCCTGGTTCCTGACCGACAACCCGGATTTCAACGGATCGGTTCTGGTGGTGGAGCGCGATCCCTCCTACGAATGGTGCTCGACCGCCCACACCAACTCCTGCATCCGCCAGCAATTCTCCAACGAGATCAACGTCCGCATCTCCCAATACGGCGCGGAATTCGTGAAGAATTTCCGGGACTTCCTGGGCGGCGATCCGGACGTGCCCGACGTGCCGCTGCACAGCTATGGCTACATGTACCTGGCCGACACCGAAGAGTTTGGCGCCGTGCTGCGCGAAAACCAGAAGATCCAGGCAGACCTGGGCGCCGGGACCCGGATCCTCAGCCCCGAGGAGATCGCCAAAGACTACCCGTTCTACAATCTCGACGGCATCGTTCTGGCCAGCCACAACCCCATCGACGAGGGCTATTTTGAAGGCAGCACCATGTTCGACTGGTGGCGCCGCAAAGCGAGGCAGAACGGGGTGGAGTACCTCACCAATGAGGTCGTCGCCATGACCCGTGACGGCGATAAGGTTCAGAGCGTCACCCTCAAAACCGGCGAGGTGATCAGCGCCGGCACGGTGATCAACGCGTCGGGCCCCCGGGCCGTCCTCACCGCCCGCATGGCCGGCCTTGAGGTACCGGTGGAGCCGCGGCGGCGCTACACGTTCATCTTCGATTGCGAGACCGAGCTCCCCCGCGCCCTGCCGCTCACCATCGATCCGTCCGGTGTGCACATGCGCGATGATGGCCAATACTTCCTGTGCGGCGGCCCGCCCGATGACGACCCGGCCGCGGACTATGACGATTTCAGCATCGATCACAGTCTGTGGGAGGAGAAGTACTGGCCGGCCATCGCCAACCGGGTGCCGGCGTTTGAGCGGGTCAAGGTGGTCAATTCCTGGGTCGGGCATTACGCCTACAACACCCTCGACCAGAACGCCATCATCGGGCCCCACACGGAGGTGAAGAACTTCATCTTCGTCAACGGCTTTTCCGGCCATGGCTTCCAGCAATCGCCGGCCATGGGCCGCGGGGTGGCGGAGCTTGTGGCCTATGGCGAGTTCCGGGCGCTTGATCTGTCACCGCTGGGCTATGAGCGCATCGAGCGCGGTGAGCCGTTCCTGGAAAAGGCGGTGATTTAGGGCGCCATCCTTGCGCAAGGGCGCGGCCCCGCCCGTCACCCCGGAATTTGCGCAGGCAAATATCCGGGGCCCAGAGCGGTATAGCTCCGAACTCGGTTGCCCTGGGTCCCCGCGTTCGCGGGGATGACGGGGGTGAATGTGGGGTAGCGGGATGTTAGCCATCCAGGCTTTTCGCTTCCCGTCACCCCGGAACTTGCGCCAGCAAATATCCGGGGCCCAGAGCGGTATAGCTCCGAACCCGGTTGCCCTGGGTCCCCGCGTTCGCGGGGATGACGGGGGTGAATATGGGGTAGCGGGAGGTTAGCCATCCAGGCTTTTCGCTTCCCGTCACCCCGGAATTTGCGCCAGCAAATATCCGGGGCCCAGAGCGGGAGATGTACAAAACCAAAAATATCCCTCATTTGGTGGCAACGCACGAGTGCGGTGGCCCCCCGCGTAACGCGTTGATTTTCCTGCAGAACTGAAATAATTTCAAAATATAGGAATTTTTTGCTTGACAGTGTCACGCTGTTCGGCGTACACCCCTATAGGCTGGCAACAGTTCCCCCCAAAATCCAAAACCCCTAAGGCCCCTCCGCAAGTTCCGGCAGGGGTCCGGGATATTGCGGCAGCTCATCGGTGCGCGGCGTCCAGTCCCCCGCCGCGATCAGCGCCTCGATGTGCGCGGTGATCTCCGCCAGTGTCGCAAACCACACATCGCCTTTGCCGTGCATATAATCGAGCAACTCGCCGATCGCCTCAAAGCGCGCCAGGCGGCCGGAGAGGAACGGGTGCCACACCGAGATCCACAAGCCCCCATGGCGCCAGGCGGCATCGAACTCGGAGCGGAACACATCCATGGCATGGGCCGGCGCCTTGATGGGCATCATGTACCCAAAGTCCCGGCCCACCATGTAGTGCGCCCAGTCATCCATGGCGTAGTGGCTCGGCAGCTCAATCAGTGAGGCGCTGCCGTTGCTGAGCCGGTAGGGGATGTCGTCGCCGAAGAGCGAGGCATCGTAGCTGAGGCCGGCTTCCAGCAGGAGGTCCAGCGTGTTGCGCGAGAACCGGTAGGCCGGCGCCCGGAAGCCTCTGGTGCGCGTGCCGGTGAAGTCCTCCAGCACATCGAGCGCGCGCTGAAACCAATAGCGTTCCTGCTCCAAAGTGAGCTCGTTGGGATGCTCGTGCAGATAGCCGTGATGGCCGATCTCATGACCATCCGCCAGGGCCGCAGCGGCCGCATCCGGATAGCGCTCAATCACCCAGGAGGGAATGAAGAAGGTCTGCTTGATGTTGAACTCGGCGAACAGTTTCAGGATGCGCGGCATGGCCACCCGGGGCCCGTACTGCAGCATCGACATGGTGGTCACCAGGTTGGTGGCCTCTTCCCGGTGGGCCAGATGCAGGATGGAATCCGCATCCAGATCAAACGTCATGGCCACCGCACAGCGGGCCCCGCCGGGCCAGGGCGGCGGATTGGCGATGAGTTGGCGCTGTTGGGTCATGAGAAGCCTCCCGGCAGATGTCCTCTTTGTTTGAGAGACATTCTAGACACAAAACGTAGGAAAAAAACGGAGAGATTTGCATATGACACGCACCACCCTTGAGAGCAGAGCGGCCTGCCTTGAAACCGGCAACCCGGCCGTGCTACCCGGCCTCATGACCGCCCATTACGACACCATTGGCGTGAACTACGCCAACCTGCGCAAGCCCGATGCGCGCATTGGGCGCACGATCGCCGATGCCTTGGGCACCGCGGAGACGGTTGTCAACGTGGGCGCGGGCGCGGGCTCCTATGAGCCGGAAGACCGCAGGGTGACGGCGGTGGAGCCGTCGGCTGAGATGATGTCCCAGCGGGCGCCGAGCGATGTCACGGTGATCCAGGGCGTTGCGGAGGATCTGCCGTTTGACGACGACGCGTTCGATGCGGCCATGGCGGTGCTCACCATTCACCACTGGAGCGACCAGGCGAAGGGCTTGCGCGAGATGCGCCGGGTCGCGCGCGGGCCGGTTGTGCTGCTCACTTTTGATCCTCAGTACAAGGACTTTTGGCTGCTGGATTACCTGCCGGGCCTGGCCACGCTGGATGACAGTCAGATGCCGAAGCTGGCGTTTTATGCGCAACACCTGGGTGCTGTGGACATCACCGCGGTGCCGGTGCCCCATGATTGTTCGGACGGCTTCATGGCCGCCTACTGGCGCCGCCCGGCGGCTTATCTGGACCCGAAGATCCGCTCGGCGATTTCCCCGTTCTGGGCGTTGGGGGATGTTTCTGCGGAGCTCTCGCGGCTGGAGCGGGACCTGGAGAGCGGCGCCTGGGCGGAGCGCTATGGGGCGCTGTTGGAGCTGGATGCGTATGATGCGGGGTACCGGCTGGTGAGGTCGGCGGGGCCGTAATCCGTGCGCGCGTTTTCTGCCGCCCCTGGGTCCCCGCGTTCGCGGGGATGACGGTTGGGGCCACGCCGCGTCATCCCGGAATTTTGCGCGAGCAAAACATCCGGGACCCAGAGCGGTACAACTCCGAGGTCGGTTGTCCTGGGTCCCCGCGTTCGCGGGGATGACGGTTGGGGCCATGCCGCGTCATCCCGGAATTTTGCGCGAGCAAAATATCCGGGACCCAGGAGCGATAAACTGCAAGGCCGACCGCTCACACTACTCCTTCTCCCTAAACCGCTCCTCGTCCAAGATCTTCCGCAAGGCCTCCAGCTTGGGCAGCATCTCCTCAAACGCGGCCCAGTCCACCTTGCCTTCCAGCTTGCCCACCTCGCCCATGAGCGCGGCCAGGGCATCCTCGCGGGCCTGGCGGCCGGCCTCGGTGATGGTCACAATCTTGCCGCGCCCATCGGCCGGGTCAGCCCGCAGGTTGATGAACCCCTGGGCCTCCAGTCGGGCCAGCGTGTTGGTCATCGCCCCGCGGGTCACCTGAAACGCCGCCGCCAGTCGCGCCGGGGTGCGCTCGCCGCCCAGGCGGACGAAGTTGTTGAGCACCCCGAACTGTGCCATGGACAGCCCATGCGGCAGAACCCGCGCCATAATGGTGCCGCTCAACTGGCTGATGATGCCGATCTCGTTAAAGAGGCGGAAGACGGGCGGGTCTTTGTCCATAAAGCGATAGCGTTTAAGTCTTAATCCGTGTCGCCGCCGGCCAGCGCGGGCTGGGCGCAACTTGATGCCCATAGCCGAGGCGGGCCAACATCTGCACGGTTTCGCCATTCTGAGCAAGCATCTCGTGGCCGGCTTTATAAAGCGCGGCCATCTCCTCAAACTCCTGGAGGATCTGGCTGAGGGGCTGCATGCCGATGCCAAGCGCGGTGGCCTGCAAATTCGCGCGCACATACGCTGCGCCCGACGCCAACTGGTCTGCGCGGCTGTTGGTGCTTGTGTTGATCACCAGGAAGCCCATGGACGAGCCGATCACCGGCCGGTACATCTTGATGCCTTCCGCAAAGGCGGCGCTTGCAGGGTCGGCCATCTTCGCGCGGTCCAAAACGCCGATCAGGCTCAACAGTTCCAGTTTGAGACCGCCCAGATCGATCCCATCCGGATTGGCTTCGATCTCCGTGCGGCCAATGCGCATCAGGTCAATGCTCTCCTGCAACGCTGGAGGGGTGCGCATTTCCATCTCAAAGCCCTGCCAGGTGAGGTCTCTGAGCTTGGCAACGGTCGCCTCATCCAAAATGGTGGCGACCTTGACGTCCGTGCCGGCGGCCGCTTTGATCTTGGCCACATCCGCTTTCGGCAGCGGGCGGGCGGTGTCGTAGGGGTCCTTGTTGGAGCGCCGGTGGGGGATCTGGGCGAACAGGGGGTCTTTGCGGGTCGCCCCTTGCTCCAGCTTGATGTGTGCCACCGGGCGCCCGTCCAGCCGGGGCGTGCCTTCGCCCTCGGGGAACGCGGTGATGCCCGCCTGGTAGCCTTGCTGCGCAGCGGCAATCTTCAAGAGCTCCAGAAAGCATCCCAAACCAATGGTGATCTGCCGGTCAAACGGATCGGTGACGGGCAAGCGCCGCTCCGGCTCGCAGTAGAGCACAGCTTCGGTGCCGCTCTTTAAATCCACCAGCCAGGGCTGCCGGTTGTGCGGGTTGGGCGCCAGGATGGCGTAGGAGAGGGCGGTCTCGATGGGCGATGCCCCCTGGCCGGCCTCGGTCCAGGGGCTCAAGGCGCTTTCAGGGGTGCGGGTGGCCGCGTAGGTGCCGGCACCTGCGGCCAGGATGACGGCAGACGAACCGGCGATCTTCAGAAACTTGCGTCGGGAGGGGGTCATGGGGCGCTCCATTTGGTTTAACATTAAACTACATATAGATCAGAAAGGAAACTAGTTCAATGCTAAATTATATTTTGTGGTGGACCACCACCCCGTGGCGGATGGCGAGGCTTGCAAAGAAGGGCTCAAAATCGGCCAGTTCCAAGGCTTCGTGGGCCGGGCGGGCGCCGGGGTCCGGCGGGGTGCCGGCAAGCCAGCGTTTGATGAGCGCGGCCGATGCCATGGCGGGAATGTTGGGTCCGCTATCGTCTTTGGCGATCAGGTTCCAGGAGAGATCGGCCCGATTGCCCATATGGTCGAGGCCGGTGAGGCGCACGAACATGCCGCCGCGCGCCTCGCCCCAGGTGAGCCGGTTGGCGACCGGTTCGATCAGCCGGGAAAAGGGCACCAGCGAGGGCAAGAGCTTGGCGCTCACAAGCTGGGCGGCGGCGCTTAAGGCAGCGTGGCCGAATTCCGGTTGGGGCGCGGCGCCGAACCACAGGGTTTTCAGACCCGGAAACACCTCCCGCGCCAAAAGCAGGTCCGGCACGTCCACCAGAGAGAAGCGCCGCGGCTCAAGCGGGGTGACGCCCTCAAACCCGACTTGGTGGGTGAGGCTGTCGATCAGGCCGGGGGCGAATTCCGGTTTGCCGTCGCGGATCACGCCGATGGGCTTTCCGGCATAGCTGGTGATGGCTTTGATGAGGGAAAGCCCCACGGAGGCCGACGGCGCCGGCGAGATGCCGCCGGTGTATCCATCAACGGCGGCAAAGGCGGGCAGAAGGGTGCGCGCGGCGGCAAAACTCAAGGCGGGCACCGAGCTGGCGCCAGAAAGTGCTGCCCGCTGTGCCGCCACGGCGTCAGCGTTCAATCGCTCAATGCCGGTGACGAAGCCCGGATCATCGGCCAGGTCGAAATAGTGCGCTCCGGCTTGAAGTGCCCCTTCGGCCACCGCGTAAGGGGCAGCGCCATAATGCTGAAACGGCCCGGCGGCATCCACCACCACGTCGGGGGCGAGGCGCGCGATCTGGCCGTGCGGGTCATAGGTCCGGTCAAAGGTCACCGGCGTCAGTTGCGCGGCGGCAGGTTCTGCGCACACCGCTTCAGCCTTCTCCCGGGAGCGGCCGGCAACGATCAGCTCCAGCGCGCTTTCGCGTGCCAAGAGGCGCACCAGGCGCGCGCCGAACCGTCCGTAGCCGCCGATGATCAGAACTTTTCTCAAAGGGTTTTCCACCGCATGGCTGTTGTCTGTCATCGATTCATATAGGGTGCGGATATGGCAAAAACGATTCGCATTCTTGGAATTGACCCGGGCCTCAGGCGCACCGGCTGGGGCATCATCGCGTCGGAGGGCAGCCGCCTCAGCCACATCGCCAATGGCACTCTGAAAACCGATGCCTCCACATCGCTTTCAGAGCGTCTGGTGCAACTGCATGTGCAGCTTTCCGCCGTGCTCACCGAGTGGGACCCGGACGAGGCGGCGGTGGAGGAAACCTTCGTCAACAAGGACGCCCGCGCCACCTTGAAACTGGGCCAGGCCCGGGGCATCGCGCTGCTGGTGCCCGCCAGCGCCGGGCTGAGGGTGGCCGAGTATGCGCCCAACATGGTCAAAAAGTCCGTGGTGGGGGCCGGCCACGCCCACAAGGACCAGATCGGCGCCATGATCAACATCCTCCTGCCGCGCTGCACGCCGGACAGCGCCGACGCCGCCGACGCCCTGGCCGTGGCCATAACCCACGCCCACCACCGCCAGGCGCTCGAGGTGGAAAAGCTGGCGGGGTAGGCGAGTATGTTCTTGACTTGTTCCTGCTTTTCGTTAGGTGTTTCTTGAGGGGTGTTGCGCATGCGCTCAAAGGGAAATTGGCTGATTGGGCAGCACTTTTGTGTCCGGAAAGCACGAAGAGTGCAGTCCCAACTACGAGCGTTATCTTGAGCCAGTCGAGGATGTAAGCGTGAGTGAGATTAGTCCGGACATTGCCCGCCAGCGTCGCATGGAAGAGTTCCGGCTTTGGCTGGAGAGGGTGCAAGGCACTGGCGACAGTGGTTTAAGCTCGGATGAAATCATGGATATGACGCGGGGCCCATTTGATGATGTCGACCTTCGCCATAATCGGAAAGCCAAACCATGATCGGTAAGCTCAAAGGTGTGGTGGATTCCTTCGGGGAGGATTGGGTGATCGTCGATGTGGGCGGTGTGGGCTATCATGTGAATTGCTCCGCCAAGACCCTCGGCAACCTGCCGCCCGCGGGCGAAGCCATATCGCTGGCCATCGAGACCTATGTGCGCGAGGACCAGATCCGCCTGTTCGGCTTTGCCGCCGAGCTGGAGCGCGAATGGTTTCGCCTTTTGCTCACCGTGCAAGGGGTGGGCACCAAGGTGGCGCTGGCCATCCTCTCTGTCCTGTCGGCCTCTGATCTTGCCAATGCGGTAGCGCTTCAGGACAAGGCGGTGGTCTCCCAAGCGCCTGGCGTCGGGCCGAAGGTGGCCCAGCGCATTGTGTCTGAACTGAAAGACAAGGCGCCCGCCTTCGTGCCTACCGATGGCGCCGGGGCAGATCTTGCCACCGCCATCGCCGCGAACACCGGCACGGCGGTGACCGACGCCATCTCCGCGCTGACCAATCTCGGCTACGGCCAGACGCAAGCCGCCCCTGCCGTCGGGCTGGCGGTGAAGGAAGCGGGCGACGATGCCCCCGCTGAGGTTCTCATCCGGCTGGCCTTGAAGGAGCTGGCCCGGTGAGCGAGGACCGTCTGGTAGAAGGCGCCGAGCGCGGCGAAGATGCCTCAGAGGGCTCCATCCGCCCTTTGGTGCTGAGCGATTTCATCGGCCAGTCCCGGGCCAAGGCCAACCTGAAGGTGTTCATTGAGGCGGCCAAGTCCCGCGGTGAGCCGCTGGACCATGTGCTGTTTGCCGGCCCGCCCGGCCTCGGCAAGACCACGCTGGCCCAGATCGTGGCCCGCGAGCTGGGGGTCAACTTCCGCGCCACCTCCGGGCCGGTGATCGCCAAGGCCGGCGACCTCGCCGCGCTGCTGACCAATCTGGAAGAGCGTGATGTGCTCTTCATTGATGAGATCCACCGGCTCAACCCGGCTGTGGAGGAAGTGCTCTACCCGGCCATGGAGGATTTCCAGCTCGACCTCATCATCGGTGAGGGCCCCGCGGCCCGATCGGTGCGCATTGATCTGGCGCGCTTCACCCTGGTGGGCGCCACCACCCGCACCGGTCTTCTGACCACACCGCTCAGAGACCGCTTCGGCATTCCCGTGCGCTTGGACTTTTACGACGAGACCGAGCTCCTCAACATTGTGGAGCGCGGCGCCCGGGTGCTCGGCGTGGCCCTGACCGCCGACGGCGCGGGCGAAATCGCCCGCCGCTCAAGGGGCACGCCGCGCATCGCTGGCCGGCTGCTCCGCCGGGTGAGGGACTTTGCCTCTGTGGCCGGCGTGGATGAGATCGACCAGGCCGCAGCCGACAAGGCGCTCGGCCATCTGGAGGTGGACAAGCGCGGCTTGGACGCGCTGGATCACCGGTACCTTCGGGCCGTAGCCGTCAATTTCGGCGGTGGGCCCGTGGGGATCGAGACCATCGCCGCCTCCCTGTCGGAGGCGCGCGATGCGATTGAGGAGATCATCGAGCCTTATCTGATCCAGCAGGGTTTTGTGAACAGAACGCCGCGCGGCCGCATTCTCACCCCACATGCGTTTGATCATCTGGGCCTGGCCACGCCCACCAGCCTGGCCACGAAACAGGCGGAACTGTTCTCGAGCGATCCTGATGGCGAGTGACACATGGCCGGACATTGCCGGCAAAATCGAAGACGGCGTGCACCGGCTCCCCGTGCGGGTCTATTATGAAGACACCGACTTTTCCGGTGCGGTCTATCACGCCAATTACCTGAAGTTCTGCGAGCGCGGCCGCTCAGACTGCCTGCGCCTTTTGGGCGTGCATCATCATGAGCTGCACTGGCATGAAACCGAGGGGCGCATGGGCTTCGTGGTGCGCCGGATGGTGTGTGACTTTTTGCGGCCCGCGCGGATTGACGATCTGCTTGTGGTGGAGAGCCGCTTCCTGGCGCTGCGGGGTGCGCGCATGGAGATTGCGCAACGGGTTGTGCGCGGCGATGAGGTGCTGTTCACCGCGGAAGTGATGGCCGCACTGGTCGACGGAAACGGCCGCCCCAAGCGCATGCCCGCGGCGATTGTCGAGGCGGTGGGGCGGTATTTGTAGCGGGTAACAACACCCCCGCACCCGCTCCCCTGCGAAAGCGGGGGTCCATAGCTCGGACCGATCCCTTGGCTGAGAAGGTCCCTGCTTTCGCAGGGACGCGGGAACTGGTCTCTCCCGTTATCCGCGCACTCTCCCCGTCAT
>JANQOW010000081.1 GCA_028285595.1 Hyphomicrobiales bacterium | reverse complement strand
TCTCAGTTGGAAGGGGCTGACAAGCCTGCTGAGCTGGAACTTTCCGCTCGCCATCTTTACCGGCCAGATCGCCGCTGCCCTGGCCGCCGGCAATGCCGTACTGGCAAAACCGGCAGACCCCACACCGGTGATCGCCACCATTGCGGTGCGCTTGATGCATCAGGCCGGCGTGCCCAAAGACGTCCTGCAGCTGCTCCCCGGCCGCGGCAGCGTTGTTGGTGCACAGCTCACCAGCAGCCCGCGCATCAACGGCTTTTGCTTTACCGGATCCACGGCCACAGCCATGACGGTCAATCGCTCCATGGCAGAACATCTGGAACCCCAGGCCCCCCTCATCGCCGAAACCGGCGGGCTCAACGCCATGATCGTGGATTCAACCGCTCTGCCCGAACAGGCGGTCAGAGACATTATCGCCTCAGCCTTTCAATCCGCCGGCCAGCGCTGTTCTGCGTTGCGCATCCTGTTCTTGCAGGAAGACATTGCGGAGGGCTTTGAGCAGATGCTGTTCGGGGCCATGGACGAACTCAGTCTCGGTGATCCGTGGGCTTATGCCACTGATGTGGGACCGGTGATCACGGAAAGTGCGCGCGCGGAGATCGAGGACCATATCGACCAGGCCGCCGCTGAGGGCCGCCTGCTCAAGCGGCTCGATACCCCCAGTGAAGGCACGTTCGTGGGACCGGCAGCGCTCCGGGTAAACGGCATGGAAGACATGCACCGGGAGATCTTCGGACCGGTGTTGCACATCGCCACGTTCAAGGCCCATGAGGTGGACACCATCGTGGCGGATATCAACAATAGCGGCTATGGGCTGACGTTCGGCCTGCACACCCGCATCGATGACCGGGTCGAACAGATCACCTCTGCCCTCAACGTGGGCAACATGTACATCAACCGCAATCAGATCGGCGCCATTGTGGGCTCTCAGCCGTTTGGCGGCGAGGGCCTGTCGGGCACCGGCCCGAAAGCCGGTGGACCGCGCTATGTGCGGCGCTTCACGACCGATCAAGCGAGCTGGACGGACGCTTTGGCCGGGCAGCCTGCCGACGCCGCGGCCGTTCAAAGCGCCATCGACACACTTAATCGTGGCGCACGCACAACCATAACCACCCTTGATCTGCCCGGTCCCACCGGGGAATCCAACCGATGGTCCTTACATCCCCGTGGGGTCATCCTGTGTCTGGGTCCTTCCATCGCGGCCGCGCGCCAGCAGGCAGAGGCGGTTGAAGCCTGCGGCGGGATCGGCCTCATTGTTGCCGAAGGCGCCGACCAGGCAGACGAGATCTCCGGCATCCTGGACGAGGCGGCGCTTGAAAGCCTGCACAACATCGCAGCCGTGATCCTATGGTCCACCCCGGACCATCTCGCAGACGTGCGCCGCGCGCTGGCCCGCCGCGAGGGCCCGCTGATCCCCCTCGTCTGCGAGACCGCCGTTCGGGACTACTGCCTGCTGGAACGCCACATCTGCATCGACACCACGGCAGCCGGCGGCAATGCATCTTTGCTGGCCGCCAGCAGCGAGCCCCCGCTTCGGCGAAGCGCCGCTTAGACAGAGCGCGAGATGCCGCCATCCACCCGGATGTTCTGCCCGGTGATATAGGCCCCGCCGTCGGACGCCAGGAACGCAATCACGGAAGCAACTTCCTCCAGAGACTTGCCATAGCGGCCCATGGGGATGCGCTCGCGCCGCTCCTCCGTCTCCGGCAGGCTGTCAATAAAGCCGGGCAGCACGTTGTTCATGCGGATGTTGTCGGCGGCATACTTGTCGGAGAAAAGCTTGGTGAAGGCCGCAAGCCCCGCTCTGAAGACCCCGGATGTGGGAAAGGTCGGGTCCGGTTCGAAGACCACATAGGTGGAGATGTTAATGATCGCACCTGCCTTCTGCTGTTGCATGATGGGCGTCACCAGACGGGTTGGGCGCACGGCGTTGAGGAAATAGACATCCATCCCTGTGTGCCAATCCTCATCGCTGAGCTCCAGCACAGGCGCCCGGGGTCCGTGACCGGCGCTGTTCACCAGCACATCAACCCGGCCCCATTTGTCCATGGCCCCGTCCACCAGGCGCTTAAGGTCATCGATGTTCTGGTTGGACCCGGTGACGCCAAAGCCGCCGAGTTCGCCGGCCAGCGCCTCTCCCTTGCCGGAGGAAGACAGGATGCCCACGTGAAACCCATCATTTGCCAACTGACGCGCCGCATCGGCCCCCATGCCGCTTCCGCCGGCGGTGATGAGCGCAACTTTTTGATCTGACATTTTTGGTCCTTTCAAACGACTGTTCTGCCCGGATCATCTGCCCTTTGGGGAGGTTTGACTAACCAGAATTTGTGCCTTAGTGCTGTAGAAATTCTACAGCCTAGAAAGGCTACACCCTTGGCCCGCCTTCCGCCCCTCAACGCTCTCAAGGCTTTTGAAGCAGCCGGGCGTCACCTCAATTTCCGTCTCGCCGCAGAAGAGATCGGGGTCACCCATGGCGCCGTGGCCCAGCAGGTCCGGGCCCTGGAAGCGCGCATGGGCGTGAAGCTGTTTCACCGGCTTCCGAGGGGCTTGGAGCTCACCGATGACGGGCGCAAATACCTGAAGCCCATCCACCATGCGTTCGAGCTGATTGCAGAAGCGACGGACGACCTGTGCCCGCACCAGGCTGAACTCACCTTAAGCGTCACACCTTCGTTTGCGACCAAGTGGCTGGTGCCGCGCCTTGGTCAGTTCACAGAGGCTCACCCCGACATCAATGTGACCGTGGACGCCTCGCAAAGGCTGGCAAACTTTCAGGACGATGGGATCGACATCGCAGTGCGCCAGGGCACCCCACCCTTCGGGCCGGGGCTGATCGCAGACCAATTGTTCGCCCAGGAGTTTTACGCTGTCTGCCACCCCAGCCTCCTGCAGGGCGAGCATCCGCTGCGCGCACCGGAGGATCTGGCCCACCATGTGCTGCTGCACGATGCGCACGGATTGTGGCCATTGTTCTTGGAGAAGGTCTTCGCGAACCGGCCGCGGCCGGTGCTGCGCAGTATGAGCTTCAATCAAACGGCCCTCGCGGTGGATGCGGCCGTGGCTGGCCAGGGTGTGGCCCTGGTCAGCGATCCGTTGGTCAACACCGAGCTTGCAGACGGGCGTCTGTGCCGGCCGTTCGAACAATCGCTCTCAGGGGGTCTGGGCTTCTACGTGATCGCGCCGCGCACGCCGCGCAAGCCGGAGACGGTGCAGCGCATGCGCGCTTGGCTGCTCAGCCAGGCTCACGTTCAGGATGATTTCGCCCACGGGCCATGATGCTTGCCCTCCTGATCGGTGCGTTCAAAGCCATGGTGGCCAAACCGGTCGCGCTGGCCCTGCACCAGTGCTGTGGGAAGACGTTCGGTGCGGATGGCGTCAAACCAGGCCAATGATGAGGTCATCACCGGCGCGGGCACACCGTTCATCGTGGCGAGCCCAACGGTCTTGCGCCAATTGTCTGCCCCGCCCATCAGCATGCGGCTGATCGGAGCAGCCCCCACCAGCGTGGCCGGCGCGTTGGGTCCTGAAAAGATCTCCGTGATCAAATCCAGCAGCTTCATGCGCATGATGGAGCCCTGGCGCCAAACATGCGCGGCATCCGCCAGACTGGCCTGCCAGCCTTTCTCGTCCGATGCGGCGGAGATCAATTGCAGCCCCTGGCTCACCGACGCAATCATGGTGCAGCCGAGACTTGCGGCGACCAGGTCGGTGAACTGCTCCGGCGCCCAGCCTTCCAGCTCGGCCCCATAGAGCGCCTGGGCTTCGCGCCGCAACGCGCTGCTGGAGGAAATCTGACGGGCCGTCACCGCTTCCATAATGGCCGGGATGGGCACGCCAAAGTCCAGCCCCGCTTGCGCGCACCAGGCGCCGGTGCCTTTCTGCCCGGCCCTGTCAGCGATCACGTGGATCAACGGGCCGCCGGTCTCTTCGTCCTGGGTCTGCAGGATTTCTCCTGTGATCTCCATAAGATAGCCACCAAGCGGGCCATCGGCCCAGCGCGAAAACTGGGCGCCCGCCGCCTCGGCGCTCATGCCCCCAGGCCCACTCATCAGGGCATAGGCCTCCGCGAGAGCCTGCATCACGGCGTACTCAATACCGTTGTGCACCATCTTGACGAAATGCCCCGCGCCGCCGCCGCCGAACCAGGCAAGGCATGGCTTCCCGTCCGCCTTGGCTGCCAGGCCTTCCAGCAAGGGCTGGGCGCGCTTCCAATTGTCTTCAGGGCCGCCCACCATCATGGCCGCCCCGGTGCGCGCGCCTTCTGCACCGCCGGAGATGCCGATGCCAAGAAAGCCGAACCCAGCGTCCAGATAAGCCTCGTCACGGCGCTCGGTATCGGTATAGAGCGAGTTGCCGCCATCCATCACCGTATCGCCGGGCGACAGCAAGCCTTTCAGTTCGTCCAACTGGACGTCCACCGGTTCCCCGGCCTTGATCATCAGCAAGATCACCCGCGGCGCCTCAAGCGCCTCAACCAGGGCCGCAGCGCTCTCCACCACTTCAACCCCGTCGGCGCGCCAGGCCCGGGCGCTTTCCCAAGCGTCAGTGGCCACAACCTCCAGGCCCTGGGCCCGCATGTTAAGCGCCAGGTTGCGCCCCATGACGCCCAGACCTATGAGGCCGATTTGCATGAGCTGTGGTCTCTTGATTACGTCTTCTTCTTGTCCGCAGGCTTCAGCGCGGTAAAGCGCTCCACCAGCCGCTGCCAGGATCCCATCGACACCAGATGGCAATAGAGCGCGGGCAAGACGCCGGCCTCGCGGATTTTCAAGAAGGCCTCGCCTGGCAGTTCATTGAACTTCTTCTCATCCACGGTCATGAAGTCCGTGATGGCCAGAGAACGCCCGTCCGGCAGGTTGAACCGTCCTTGGTTGGGCATCAGCAGGTCATGCTCCTTCAGAACGGCGATGACCTTTTCCGTCGCCATATGCTGTTGCTGAAACGCCTTGCAGAATTCCAACGCGTTCTTCGTCAGGGCGCCCATTTCCTCGCCGTCAAACAGCAGGTTCTTCTTGCCCTTGGCGAGCTGCTTGCAGGCTCTGTCGATGCACAAGGCATATTGGTCGCCGTCATCAGAACGCAGGAAAATGAAGGGATAGCGCCGCACATAAGCGGGGATGTAGGTGCCGGCCCGCCACTTTCCGCGCGCCTCCAGCATCAGGTTCTCATCTTTGCGCAGGCCCACAATCGCCACCGCACCCGGGTTCCCGCCGGCGGTAAAGACAATCGGGTAATCGCGCGAAGCTGCGGGAAACTCTGCAGCGGTAATCGGAATGGCGTTAACGTTCGCAGTGAACTCGTAGCTGGTGACAGGCTTCAGCTCCAACCCACCATGCCGGTTTGAATCGAGCACCTCCGGCTGGCTGTAGAAGATCGGCATGCCGGCCGCCTGCATGGCCTGACCTGCGCCCGCCCCGCCGTTGCCATTGCCGTTGCGCTTGGCGGCAGCAGGTTTTTTCTGACCCGCCTTCGCCTTGGTCGTTTGCCGTGCCATTACAGCCTCCTCACTTCTCCGCCATCGCGCCTCTAATAGCCCTAAACCCCGTGCTTCGAGAAGCACTTTATGGCCGCCTTTGCCCGAAAGCTCAGCGCCCCCGCCACTGGGGCTTGCGCTTGGCCAGAAAGGCATCCAGCCCTTCGCGGAAGTCTTCGCTGGTGTAGCAGAGCGCGATCAGGTCCTCGTCATCAATAGCCGCCATGGTCTTGCGCAGACGGGCCAACGCCTGCTTGGTGGCCTTCAAGGTGAGCGGCGCCTGGCCGGCAAGGAGCCGTGCAAGCGCGCCGGCCCGCTCATCCAGGGCCGCTTGATCCGGGAGCACTTCACTCACCAGACCGGTGGAGAGCGCCTCTTCGGCCCCGATCAGACGGCTGGTGAACAGGACTTCCTTGGTGCGCCCGGCCCCGATGAGCTGCACAAGACGCGACAGGGAGGTGGCCGACAGGCAGTTTCCCAAAGTGCGCGCGATGGGAAAGCCGAACTTCAGATCCGCCGTGCAGATGCGCAGATCACAGCTCGCCGCAATAGCCGCTCCTCCGCCGGTTGAGGCGCCATGCATCGCCGCCACCGTGGGCACGCCGCAGTCTTCGATGGTGTTCAGGACCCGGTCCATTTCCGCTTCATAGGCAAGCCCATCTTCCGGCGAGCTGAACTCCCGGAACTGAGAAATGTCGGTGCCCGCGGCGAAGGCCTTCTCGCCCTCCCCGCGGATAATGAGAGCCTTGACCCCATCTTCTCCGCCAACGGTTTCGCAGATGCGCGACAGCTCCGTGTACATGCCAAACGTCAAGGCGTTGCGGGTCCTTGGACGGTTGAACGACACCGTCCCCACACCGTCGTTCACCTCATAAAGCAGCTCTGGTGCATCCTCGCTCATGGCAACTCCTCCCGTTCTAGGCCCAAGCCCGGGCAATGAAATGAGGGTTGTCGAAGCCGCGCTCCTTCTTGCCATAGGTGAGCGGGGCGCCGTCCTCGGTCACCACGCTGCCGCCGGCGGCTGCCAAAATCGCCTGCCCGGCCGCCGTGTCCCACTCCATGGTTCGGCCCATGCGCGGGTAGAGGTCTGCCTCGCCCGCCGCCAAAAGGCAGAACTTCAAGGACGATCCGGCGGAAATGGTTTCGCTCACCCCATGCTCTTCCAGATAGGCGTTGGTGCGCTCATCGCGGTGCGACCTGCTGGCCACGGCCACCATGCTGCCCGCTTCAGGTGCGCGCACCGCCATGGCGCTCCAGCGCCCGTCGCTCACCGAGGCCGTGGGCTGAAGCTCGGCCTGCTCGGCGCCAAGGCCCACCTGGCCGCGAAACAGACGCCCGCTCGCGGGGGTGTAAATGATGCCGGCCACGGCCTTGCCTTGCGAGATGAGGCCAATGTTCACCGTGAATTCCCCATTGCGCGACAGAAACTCCCGTGTGCCGTCCAGCGGGTCCACCAGAAAGAACAGGTCGGCCACCTCCGGGATCTTGCCCTCCGCGGCGGCTTCTTCGGAGACAATGGGGATCTCAGGGCAAATCCTTGAAAGCTCTTGCAAAATGAGGGTTTCCGCCGCCGTATCGGCTTCGGTCACCGGGGTGCGGTCGTCCTTCAGCCGGGCTTCCGGGTTGCGTTCATAAATGTCCATGATCACCTGACCGGCGCGCAGCGTTACAGCGGTCAGATCATCGAATGTCTCAGGGGCTAGGTGGGGCACGATCTTGGGTTTCCGTTCGCTCTTGGCGCGCACTGCGCTCTCACGGGAAGACCCTTCATACAAAATGACATACCAGACAAGAGATTCTTTAACGGATATTGGCATGAATCAGTTCCTTATGTATGGAATTTTAGGGCTGACTACTGCTGGAGGAATCGCATCTGCCATGGCTGACATCCAAACCCTTTCAGATATCGATCTGGCGGCACTTTTGTGCAGCCGTGTGTGCCATGATGTAATCTCCCCGGTGGGGGCCATCGCCAACGGCCTGGAGGTACTGGACGATGAAGACGATCCGGCCATGCAGGAGATCGCCATGGACCTGATCCGCAAGTCGGCGCGCCAGGCCTCCACCAAGCTGCAATTCTGCCGCATCGCCTTTGGCGCGGCCGGTTCAGCCGGCGCCCATCTGGACCTGGCCGATGCCGGCGAGGTCTCCCGCGCCTTCTTCAGCGACGACAAAACCAGCTTCGAATGGAACGCGCCTCACGAGACCCGGGAGAAGAACCAGGTCAAGCTGCTGCTCAATCTGGCGCTCATGGCCTCAACCTCCATCCCGCGGGGCGGCCAGCTGTCCGTTGCCGTCAACGGCGATGCCTTCCAGGTGCGCTGTTCAGGCGATGCGGCCAAGGTGCCGGAGAAAACCATCACCTTCATGACCGACCCGGCCAATGCGGGCGACATGGATTCGCGCCTGGTGCAGGTCTATTACACCATGCGCCTGGCGCAAGCGGGCGGCTATTCCCTGGTGATCACCCAGGAAGGCGCCGACATCGTAATGAAGGCGGACCCAGCCGCGCGCGCGGCGGCTTAAGGGCGATTCTTAACGCTTTACAATCTTCTCCATCGGCGCATCATGGCGCTGCTATGGAACCATTGCGCTATGCCTATATGGAAAGCCCGGTGGGCGATTTGCTCCTGGCCGGCGATGAAACCGATCTTCATGTGATCAGCTTCCCGCGCGGCCACAAGGCCCGTGCGCCGGAACCGGAGTGGCAGAAGGCTGACATCAGCTTCTTCGCCGAGGCCACGCGTCAGCTCCGGGCCTATTTCGACGGCAAGATCACCGCGTTCAATGTGCCACTCAAGCCTGCGGGCACCGCGTTCCAGATGGCCGTGTGGGAGGCGCTTCTGGAGATCCCCTATGGCGAGACCATCTCCTATGGCGAGCTGGCCCGGCGCATCGGCAAGCCGCCGGGCGCCAGCCGCGCGGTGGGCGCGGCCAACGGGGCGAACCCGCTGCCCATCATCATCCCCTGCCACCGGGTCATCGGGGCGGACAATTCGCTGACCGGTTTTGGCGGCGGGCTGGATGTGAAGGCGTTTTTGCTGGAGCACGAGTGGTCGGTGCAGCCGCCTGTGGGCCATCAGCCGAAACTGATCTAGCGCCCTTCTTCTGCGCGCGTTCTTTCCCCGTCATCCCCACGAACGCGGGGACCCAGGGCAACCAGGCCCGGAGCTAAGCCGCACCGGGCCCCGGATATTTGCTGACGCAAATTCCGGGGTGACGAAACGGGCGGTCAAGGACGCACTCTCCACCGTCATCCCCGCGAACGCGGGGACCCAGGGCAGCCGGGCCCGGAGCTGTGCCGCCCTGGTTCCCGGATCTTTTGCTAGCGCAAAAGTCCGGGATGACGGGCTGTGAGACCAAACTCAACCATCAAGGCCAAATAGCGCGAATTTCCCCTTCAATTCATAGCTTTACGCGAAATTGGGTTCGTTCGGATACTCACACCTTTTGAGGCACAACCCACCACCCGCTATGCGGGCATTTCCCACCAGCCTGTTGCGGCAGGGCCCGTTATTCGGCACACTGCCGGCCGACAGGTGGAAGGAAACCCAACCCATGAACATCAACGCCCAGGTCAACGACATTGACGCCCAAGCCGTCAGCGAAGCTGAATGGCAATTGCGCGTGCAGCTTGCTGCCGCATACCGGCTGGTGGATCATTTCGGCTGGTGCGAGCTGATCTATGCCCACCTCACCGCCAGGGTCCCCGGGCCGGAAGACCACTTTCTCATCAACCCCTATGGCTTGAACTATGACGAGATCACCGCGTCAAACCTGGTGAAGATCGATGTAAATGGCGAGAAGGTCGGCGCCTCATCCCACACGGTGAATGAGGCGGGCTTCATCATCCATTCGGCCATTCATATGAACCATTCCGCCGACAATCAGGTGGTGATGCACACCCACAGCCGCGCGGGCATGGCGGTGGCCGCCACACAGGAAGGTCTCGTGCCGATCTCCATGGATGCCACCTTGTTCCATGGCGATCTGGCCTACCACGACTATGAGGGACCGAGCCTTTATCCTGACGAACGCGAGCGGATTGTGAATTCGCTGAACGGCAAGCATGCGCTCATTCTGCGCAATCACGGGCTGCTGACCACCGGGCGCACAGTGGCCGAGTGCTTCATCCGTCTCTACCGGCTGGAAAGCGCCTGCCAGGTGCAGATCGATGCGGGCGCCGCCGGAACCCTCAACGTGATCGGCGAAAACCTGGCCGCCAAATCCGGCGCCGACGTGCGCCGCTTCAGCGAAGGGGGCGGGCGCACAGACGGCGAAGAGGCAGGCCCGGGCTTCGGAGAGCTGGAGTTTGCCGCCCTTTTGCGGAAATTGGACAAGATCGACCCCAGCTATATGCGCTAGAGCCGCCCCGCGCCCTTGCGAAAGCGAGGGCCCATAGCTCTCCCTTTTCCCTTGGCAAAGAAGGTCCCTGCTTCCGCAGGGACGCGGGGTTTATATCGCTCCCCTACTCTCTACCGCTCCCCTGCGAACGCAGGGGCCCATAGCTCTCCCCTCTCCCGTCGGTAAGAAGGTCCCTGCTTTCGCAGGGACGCGGAAAACGCAAGGCCTTCTAGCACCAGCGGTGGACAAGATTTTGGTCAGGCTTCACTCAGAGCCCTGAATCCGGGTATTGTCCGTCCTCATGAGCGGGATTGGTCAGTCTGACCCGACCCGTAGACATCACATGGGGGGATGACTACATGCTCAACCAGACAAGCTTTAGGTAAGGGCAAGGGCCCAAGGAGCGCCTGATGGCAAACACACATGCAAAACTTATCGTTCTGGGCTCCGGCCCGGCTGGATACACCGCGGCCATCTATGCCGCCCGCGCCATGTTGGAGCCGCTCCTCATTGAAGGCATTCAGCCCGGAGGCCAGCTCACCATCACCACCGATGTGGAGAACTACCCCGGCTTTGCCGACGTGATCCAGGGCCCCTGGCTGATGGAGCAGATGCGCGCCCAGGCCGAGCATGTGGGCACCAAGCTGGTGTCGGACCATATTGCCAAGGCCGATCTCACCCGCAGCCCCTTCACCCTCACCGGAGATGGCGGCGACACCTATACCTGCGACAGCCTGATCATCTGCACCGGCGCCCAGGCCAAGTGGCTGGGCATGGACACCGAGGAGAAGTTCAAGGGCTTCGGCGTCTCCGCCTGCGCCACCTGCGATGGCTTCTTCTACCGGGGCAAGAAGGTGATTGTGGTCGGCGGCGGCAACACGGCCGTGGAAGAGGCGCTGTACCTCACCAACTTTGCCTCAGAGGTGATCTTGGTGCACCGGCGCGATGAGCTGCGCGCAGAGAAGATCCTGCAACACCGCCTGCTGAACCACGAAAAGATCACCGTGCGCTGGAACAGCGTGCTTGATGAAGTGCTGGGCGATGAAAACCCGCTGGGCGTCACAGGCGCCAAGCTGCGCAACGTGCAGACCGGCGAGGTTGAAGAGGTGAATGTGGACGGCATCTTCATTGCCATCGGTCATGCGCCGTCCACGGAGCTGTTCACCGATCAACTCGAAACCAAGCAAGGCGGCTATCTGGTGACCAAACCGGATTCCACCGCAACCTCCATTCCCGGCGTTTATGCCGCCGGCGATGTGACGGATGATATTTTCCGCCAGGCGGTCACCGCCGCCGGCATGGGCTGTATGGGGGCGCTGGAGGCTGAGAAATTCCTGGCCCACCAGGACGTCCAGTCCGAGGCAGCCGAATAGCGCATCACGCGCCAGGAGACTTAGAAAATGGACTGGGACAAGCTGCGGGTGTTCCACGAGGTTGCCGAAGCCGGCAGCTTCACCCACGCGGGCGAGAGCTTAGGCCTCAGCCAGTCTGCCGTGAGCCGGCAGATCAGCGGGCTTGAGCAGAACCTGAAAGTTCCCCTGTTCCATCGCCACGCCCGTGGCCTGATCCTCACAGAGCAGGGCGAAATCCTGTACCGCACGGCCCATGACGTGTTCTCGCGCCTGGCAGCCACCAAGACGCGGCTGATGGATTCCCGCGAAAAGCCCACCGGCCCTCTGAAGGTGACCACCACGGTGGGCGTCGGCTCAATCTGGCTGACCCCTCATCTTCCGGAGTTCCTGGATCTTTATCCCGACATCACGGTGGAACTGCTCTTGTCTGACCGGGATCTGGACCTTGGCATGCGCGAGGCAGACATCGCCATCCGCCTGCACAGGCCCACCGAGCCGGACATCATCCAGCGCAAGCTTTTCACCGTGCACAACCATGCTTATGCGGCGCCGGAATATCTGCGCGAGTTCGGCATGCCGAAGTCCGTGTCCGATTTGGACCAGCACAGGATCTTGGGCTTTGGCGTTCCGCCGGCCTATCTGTCGGAGATCGATTGGCTCTTGAAGGTCAACCGGCCGGACAACAATCCGCGCACGCCTGTGCTCACCATCAACAACGTCTATGGCCTGCGCCGGGCGGCACAGATGGGCCTGGGGATCACCACGATCCCGGACTACATCGTGGGCACGACCACAAATCTGGTGATGATCCCACTCGACCAGGACCCGCCGGCGTTCGACACGTATCTGGCCTATGCGGAGGAAATGCGCGCGTCAAAGCGGGTCGCTGTGTTCCGGGACTTCGTGGTCTCCAAAGCACGCCAGTGGTCGTTCTAGAGAGCTATGCCGCTCTGGGCCCCGGATATTTGCTTACGCAAATTCCGGGGTGACGAAACGGGCGATCAAGCGCGCACTCTCCCTCGTCATCCCCGCTCTTCCCCGTCATCCCCGCGAACGCGGGGACCCAGGGCAATCGGACCCGGAGCCATGCCGCTCTGGGCCCCGGATATTTGCTGACGCAAATTCCGGGGTGACGAAACGGGCGATCAAGCGCGCACTCTCCCTCGTCATCCCCACTCTCCCCCGTCATCCCCGCGAACGCGGGGACCCAGGGCAATCCGGCTCGGAGCTGTGCCGTTCCCGGGCGCCGCTTTATCTCTGTGCGCCCTGATCCTTGTATTTCACAAGCAGATCCTTCGCCTGCCAGGTGGGCTCAAACCACCTTGCCGTTTCCTCCACAATCCACGTGGTGACGGCGCCGAAATGGCGCTCGTCGGCCACGTCGTTGCGCCATAACAGCCACAGAGGCCGGTGGATGATGGGATGCCGGTCCAACGCATTGAGCATTGGATTGTGATCGCCGATGAACGCAGGCAGCATGGCTTTGGCCGCGCCTGCCGCAACAATCCCTTCCAGCGCGGTCGATGTGGTCGCCGTGTACCTCACCCCGTCATTACCAGCGTGACGCTCCGGGACCTTGACCTCCGGCAGGTGCGAGTGGGCCCGGTCCAGCGTCGCCCAGGGCGCGTTGGCCGCGTCCACCGCTGTGCTGCCATAGGTGCAATACTTGATGTCCGCAATGTGCCAGGCCGCGACCCCCTTGGACTGAGAGTTGCCCAACCTCAGCGCCATATCGGCTTCCTTGCCTCCGATCAGCGTGAGGTTCCTGTCTCCGCCCACCAACTCAATGCGCAAACGACGGTCAGGCACAAGGTTTGCGATGCCGGGCGCCAAAACCTTGTCGCAGATGTAGGCGAGCGAGGTGATGGTAATCTTGCGCCACAAGCTGTGCTCCAGCTCTGAGCTCAACTCCGCCCGGGCAGCCTCAAGATGCCGGCCGGCGACGCGAATTCTGTCCAAGGCCTGCTTGCAGGCTGGTGTGGGCACCAGGTAACCGGCCTCGCGCTGAAACAACTGGCGGCCCAAAAGCCGTTCCATTTGCTCCTTGCGCCGCTTCACCGTGGTCGCGTTCACCTTGAGACGGCTGGCCGCGGCGGAATAAGAGCCGGCAAAGCCAAGTTCTTCAATCGTGTGCCACAGATCCCAATCGATCATTCTCACTCTTCCAACCTGCAAAAACGCAGATTCAACCTCCAAAAAAGTGCAATATCGCAAGCTTGACCGTTGCTGTAAACTGAGATTCGGCGGAACGGTTGGAGGCGGAAATGGCGGTGATAAGGTTTGAAGGGCAAAGCTCGGGCGAGATTGGGCAGGCTCACACCCAAACCGCGCAAACCGACGATATCGGCCAACTCATCAACACAACCAGAACCTTGCGCGATGAAGCCAGGGCACTGGGCCTGAAACATGAAGCCTATCTGCTTCATCTGGCACTACTTGCGCTGGCGGACCGGGCAAAGTCTGAAGGCTAGAGCAGTTCTTTGTCATATGGAAACGCTCTAATCAGCGCCCGGTGTTTCCGGGCCGTCACGGCGGCCTTTTTCGTATTGATTTCTGAGCACCGACAACAGGAACAAGGATGCTTCCATGGGCTCAAGCTCGTCGCTTGAGCCATTCAGGCTGGCGGCAACCTTGGGATGTTCGGCAAGTGCGGCCAGATAGGATTGGCGCCCGATCAGCGTCATGGCGCAGTTGGAAATGGGTCCGCTCAGCACACCTTGGTCCACCATCCAGGCCCAAAGATCGATGAAGGTGTCGGAAAAATCCGCAATGCGTTTGCAGCTCGTCAGATCCACCTGATCTGGAAACGCGTCTTCAAGCCTTCTGAGCACAACCACCAGAAGCCTGCTGAAGTTGGCTTCTTCAAAATCACCGTCTGACAGACGGAAAAGCCTTGAATACCCCCATTCCGGACTTTTAGCTGCCATTGGGTTCGCCCGCTCGTCATGCCCGGTCCAGCAGCCAAAGCGATCAGCCACCGATATCCGGTCCCGATCCCCTCCGGCGCACGGTAGTCATCGCGCTGCGGCCTTGTCAAGCTGGCGTTAGGGCACGCACGGTCCTGAGGTCGCAAATGCTCCCGGCCTGTCATATTTTGGAGAAACCACCAGCGGCGCGTCGTTGGCACAGGAGAACCCCGCCACATTCTCATCAGCCAAATCCCGCGCCGCCTGATTGTGGTTGCGCACCCTGGCGTCCACATAGCCCATGGGACAAGATTGCGCCCCATCCAGTTTGGTGACCACCAGAAACTGCTCTTTGAGCCCATCGCTTTCGATGCGGAAACGCAAGATCGTGGCCACCGGCCGGCCCTTTCGCAAGCGCCATTCAACGGTCGTCCCCGCAGCATTGAAACGCTGGAACGTGGTGCGTGCCGAGCAGGTGTTTCGGGCATCCGGCCCATAGCCCACATACTCGCGCAGATCCGCATGGGCAAAGAATATGGGAATGTTCTTGTAGCCGGTGCACATCCAATTGGCCCAGCCCTCATCGTCGTTGCTCTCACCCTTTTGGCAGTCTTTCAGGTTGAGCTTCGTGTAGGCACTGTCGAACTCGGCGGCCGCCACGGACGAGACGTGAGCGAACCAGGAGAGCATCAAGACGGTTAGGACCAGCCGCATCTTTCTTACCTCAGGAAAAGGACACCAAACACCGCCCCGGCAACGATCAGCAACAAGGGCGGAACGCGTCCGGACATGATCGCCACACCGGCCGCAAACGCAATGGCAATGTTGACCCAATCAGGCGCATTGCCGGGAAGACACACCGCATAAATCAGAACCAGCGCCAGCTTGCCGATGATGCCCACCACAGCCGCCGAAACACCCGCCAGCGCCGCCCGCACCAGAGAGATGGAGTAAAACCAGTCCACATAGGGTGCAAAGGCAATCACCAGAGTAAGAGACGGCAGGAAACTGAAGCTGACAGCCAGAGCCCCGCCCAGAACCGCGCCCCAGGTCCCGTGGCCAATGGATGCCATGGTGCCCACATACGTATTGAAAAGGCTGAGGGGCCCCGGAATGGTTTCCGCCAGAGCCATCCCGTCGATCATTTCCGACCGGCTGAGCCACTCCCAACTGCTCACCGCCTGCTCGCCCACGAAGGCCACCGCCGGATAAGCCCCGCCAAAGGTCGCCATCGCCGCTGTGGACATGACGATGTTGATGCCCATGTAGGGGTTGAAGGGCAGGACGAAGATGCAAAGGGCGGTCAGCGCCAGCCAAAGCACACACCCGATGCCCAGAACGGTGAGCGTGGTGCGCTTGCGGCCCGCCGGCGTGTCGTCTGCTTGCGGGTTGATCTCGTAATAGTCGTGACCATCGGCAAGCAGCAGTGCGCCCAACACCCCTGAGATCAAAATCACCAGCGGAAAGACCCCGGAAAACAGCATCATGGCCACCAGCGCAAACACCGCCAGGGCAAGAGCCAGCTTGCTCTTCAGATTGCTGCGGGCCAGGTTGAAGAGGGCCGCCGTCACAAACGCCACGATCACCGGCTGTACCCCGGCGAACACCGCCTTGATCAGGGGGACATCGCCCTTCGTGGCGATCCACAAGGTGGCCGCGATCATCAACGCCGCCCCGGGCAACACGAACCCCGCCCCGGCCAGAAGCGCGCCTGGAATGCCGGAGATGCGCCAGCCCAGATAGGTCACGAGCTGCAAAGCTTCCGGCCCGGGCAACAGCACGGCGAAGTTCAGGCCCCGCAAATAGGTGTCATAGGTTGCCAGCTTGCGGCGCTCGCAGATCTCCGTTTGGATCAGCGAAATGTGCGCCGCCGGCCCGCCGAACGACATCAGCCCAAGCTTCAGCCACAGCCACAAGGGCGCACGTTGGGCAGGGACGTCTTCAGGCTGGCTCATAAGGAGCCGTTGTAACCTTAAAGGTCGGGCGCTGCTACACCGGCCTGCGCGCAAGCGGCAATCACCGTGCTGCGCAACAGGCAGGCGATGGTCATGGGGCCGACACCCCCCGGCACCGGAGTGATGGATCCGGCCACTTGCTTGGCGCTGTCAAAGTCCACATCGCCCACCAACTTCGTCTTGCCGTTTTCTCCATCGATACGGTTGATGCCCACATCGATCACGCAAGCGCCCGGCTTCACCCAATCGCCTTTGACCATTTCCGGCCGGCCCACAGCAGCGATCAGGAGATCGGCCTCCCGGCACACGGACGGCAGGTCCTTGGTGCGCGAGTGAGCGATGGTGACCGTGCAGTTTTCCTGAAGCAGCAGTTGCGCCACGGGCTTGCCCACAATGTTGGAGCGCCCGACCACAACCGCATTGGCGCCGTTCAGATCGCCCATGGCGTCCTTGGCCAAAAGCACACAGCCCACCGGCGTACACGCCACCAGCGCATCCTGGCCGGTGGCCAGACGTCCCGCATTGATCACGTGAAAGCCGTCCACATCCTTATCCGGGCTGATCGTGTTGATCACCTTCTCGCTGTCGATATGGTCCGGCAACGGCAACTGCACCAGAATGCCGTGCACGGTGGGATCGTTGTTCAATTGCTCCACCAGGGCCAGGAGGTCCGCCTCGGAGGTTGAGGCATCCAGCCGGTGCTCAAACGAGTTCATCCCCGCTTCCATGGTCTGCTTATGCTTGTTGCGCACATAGACCTGGCTGGCCGGATCTTCCCCCACCAACACCACGGCCAGGCCGGGCTGCAGGTCATGCTCAGCCTTCAGCTGCGCCACCGCCCCGGCAACCCGTTCTCTCAGGCCTGCGGCATAGGCTTTACCATCAATGAGTTTGGCTTCGCTTGTCATAGCGGGAGTGTCCTTGTTCTGGGATGGGCGCTTCGCGCCGATTGGATAGCGGCCTTGGCCCAGTTGGCCTTATCTGGTTACGCCGTGACGGGGCTGTGAAACGACACCGCTTGCCTTAGCCGCCCAAGAGGCGGGGCGCAATATCGCGGGCAATGAGGGTTTGCAGGAAGTAGACCGCCAGCAACAGCACGATGGGCGATAGATCGATCCCGCCCATATTGGGCAGAAGCCGCCGGATCGGGCCCAACAGCGGCTCTGTCAGCCGGTTCAGGATGTACCAAAGCTGGGCCACGAAATTGTTGTGCAGGTTCACCACGTTAAACGCAATGAGCCAGCTCATGATGACCATGGCAAGGATCACAATCGTGTAGAGCCACAGAACGGTGAGGATCAATTCAAGTATGGCATTCATAAGCTGTCTCCAAACACAGTGCGGCACATGTAACCATGGGCGCCGCGCTGTGCAAGAGCCCTCTGAAAGGAACGAAATTCCGGCCCCTTTGCGTTGACGTGGGCCCCCAAGCTGGTGGACAATATACACCAGGAGGATCAGCGATGAGCCCTTATGCGATACCGTTCCTGTTTTCCTCAAAAGGCCGCCCGGATCACCGCACCCCGAACCGCCGGGAAGACGAGGAGCCGCTCCACTTCGTGGTCTCTAACGCCACCTACCGGATGGTCATGGCCGGTGACGAGGTGCGTGAAAAGCTGATGGAATTGTGGAAGCAGTACAGGTAGCTCATGAGCACCGACGCATCCATCACCGGCCACTACACGAGCGGCAGCTTGCTGGACCGCCTGAAGGCCGCCCTTGCAGACGATGGCGCCGATCCGGACCACCCCACCATTGAGGCATTGGCGCCTTACGATCAGTTTCATGGCCGGGGCTTGGACGCCACCGAGCAATTGGCGGCGGGGATCAGCGTCAGCGCATCAGATCATCTTCTGGACATCGGCAGCGGCATTGGCGGGCCGGCCCGCTACATGGCCAACCGGTTCGGCTGCAAAGTGACCGGTATCGACCTCACCGAAGAGTTCTGTGACGTGGCCCGCCACCTGACCTCCGCCCTCGGCCTTGAGGCCCAGGTGACCATCGAGCAGGGCAACGCGCTGGCCATGCCGTTCGCTGACGCCACCTTTGAGGGCGCCTACTCCATGAACGTCTCCATGAACATCGAGGACAAGGCGGGGTTCTATGGCGAGATCTTCCGGGTTCTGAAGCCCGGCGGCTGGCTGGTGCTCTCCGAACTGGCCCAAGGGCCCGGCGGAGCTGTGCCCTACCCCGCCCCTTGGGCGCTCACCGAGGAGAGCAGCTTTCTCTCAACGCCGGAGGAAACCCGGGCCGGTCTTGAGGCCGGCGGGTTCAGGATCGAGCGGTTTGACGATCACGTGGCGGAATCCAAAGCGTTCGCGGCCAAAGTGCGCGCCATGGTGGAGCGCGGCGAGAAGCCTCCGCACAGGGCCATCGCAATGATCCATGGCGAGCTGGGGCAAGCAGCAACGGAGAACATGGCCGAGGCCTCCCGTCTTCAGGCCATCATCCCGATTGAGGTGATGTGCACCAAGCCATAAGGCCCTGCGCCTTGAGGGGTGCTCTCAACTCCACTCAATCAACGCGGATTGGCACGCGAATAGCGGTCCGAAGTGAGCGAGGCCCATTAGGATGAACAAGCGGTCAGACGTGGTGATTATTGGAGCCGGGATAATTGGGCTCGCCTGCGCAGAACAGTTCGCCCGGATGGGAAACACCGTAACGATTCTGGATCGACATCTTCCTGGTGCAGGGCAAACAACACGAACCGGTGGCGGCATCCGACTGGCTCATGGCTCGGAGCTGAATATTCGCCTTACGCTGCGCAGTCTTCCCGTTTGGATGCGTTTCTCCGAGCTCTATGGCGTCGATCCGGCATTCAGACAAACCGGTCATCTTTTCCTGACCTCAGAACCCGAGACGATAGAGCGCTTTCAGTCGCAGGTTGCGCTTCAGGCTCAAATGGGCGTTGAATCTGATCTCCTTGAGCGTAAGCAGGTTGTTGATCGATGGGCACAGCTGGAGAACATCAGCGCCACTCACGCACTATCGTGTCGCCAAGGGGGCTATCTCGATCATCACCGGGTGGTAGATGGGTACGTGCGCAAGATCCTTTCCATGGGCGTTCATATGGAACTGGGATGCCGCGCCGAGAACATTATCCAAGAAGCGGGCCGCGTTGTTGGTGTCGAAACCTCATCTCGCGACTTTCGGTCCCAGATCGTGATCAACGCCGCAGGTCCACTTGCGGGCCACTTTACAGCGCAGGTTGGCGGGCGCGATCCCTATGTGAGCAGGCGGCACGAATTGCTCATCGTGGCGCCCGCTACACCGGTGTCGGACACGATACCTTGGATTATTGATGTAGACCGTCAGGTCCATCTCAGGCCGGATGGCGGCGGGCGCGCCCTGATGGGTGGGTTTCTTGGCAAGGATGAGCCAAGTGACCCTCGGCGGTTCGACCGCGATTACACCGATTCGTGGGCCGATCGGGTTCGACAGGTCGCGAGCACCTCTTTTGACGTTACAGAGAGGGATTGCCCAATCGTGACCGGTTGGGCCGGTCTCTATCCCGGAACGACCGACTATTTTCCGGTCGCTGAAATCACGTGCCCGGGCATGATCACGGTTGCCGGACTTTCCGGAACGGGTCTCATGCATGCACCGGCCTTGGCCGAGATTGCCTGGGATCTCGCCAACGCATCGAACACATCTTGGATTGATACAACGACACTCAGTTCAAAACGTTTCGAGACAGCGCTCACGCAGCTTGAAGGCACAGGGTTCTAAACCCCGACAAACCAATAGCGCTCAAACCGTGAGCGACGGCATCTTGCGAGGAAGCGCAATAGACGAACATTGGCAACCGACCGACACAACATTCGTATATGACCCAACAACAAACATGGTCTGTGCGCCGGTTGTCAGCTGTAAGAGGAATTCTCAATGTGGTTCTGGCGAGACGCTGATTAAGACAAACTCAAAATTTGGGGGAGTATGATTATGTTGCGTCCGTCTTTGAGTCCTCAGACTTTCTTGGGAACAAAGTGATACCAGCTCAAAATGGTCATAATCGATTCTGAACCAATGCGCAGGTAATGGCTTCGTCCAGTCTACTTAAGTCGTCATTGCCCAAGGGAGTCTGCCACTCGATTTCATCTGGATCCAAGTCAGCGCTTTTATTGCTCAGATCAAACCTCACCGCTTCCTGCAAGGCATCAAGGTAGCCCAGTGTGGCGGCACAAACATCACTTAGGTCGAGGTTTACCAGGAGTTCAACGAGCAAAAGATAGTGGCTGGATGAGCACCAATTTTCCTCTTGAACGCATGCCGCTAGCTTCGCAACCAGCCAATGAAACATCATTGGCAATTCGTCACTATCAACGATTTTCCAGAACTCGACTAGTCTGTAGTCCGACAGGTCTATAAATTGTCGAGCAGTATTCCAACTCAGCACCATTTCGCATTCAAACAGCCTATCGATCAGCTGTCTTTGACCTTGGTCGTCAAGCTTGCCCGCACATTGAATCAATCCGACTGCTCGCCTCTCTGTGATCAAAAACTCTGCCAGCAACAAGAGAAGATCGGGTTCATTTTCTGTTTCCAGACACTTCTCCAACCCAGACTCAAGCGCTCGTCGGGAAGAGTGTTGTCGAGATATTGATTGTAAGGCCAATCTTCTAACTTCGGCGGACGGATCTTGTGAAAGAACAATCAGTTGCGGCAGCAAAATTGACGATCCAATCTCAGATAGTTTTGAAATGACAAGCCCACGTACTTTCGGGTCCGGCTCACGGTCCAAACGCGAAAACATTAGGTTTCTCATCTTTTCATTGTCTGGCTCACTCGTCTGAATCAAATAGAGACACGCCGTACCACGGACAAGCGAGTCTGGATCGGAGGTGGCGAAAACCGAAAGAATTTCTGTTTCACCAAAACCCGCCAAAACCGCAATAAGATGTCGCCGCAATCCGGCTGGAACTTCAGATTGGGCAACCGCTGCTAACGTGGGAGCCGAATGGCGCCCGAGCTTTAACGCTAGGGCCCAAGCTGCCCAAACCCTCTCAACTTCTTCGCCAGAATCAAGAAGCCCACGCAAGGTCTCTATGTCCAGTGGAAGCAACTCTAAGAAATCTGCAAAGGTATTTGATTCCCGATCGTGCTCAACCATCAGCCCATTATACTCATGCGGCGCAGTTGATTGAAAGAAGGGAGGCGCGTCTCGCCCTCGACCGGCCGGGCACGGCTGACCCGCCCTAACTCCCCTGGAACCGCCGCCGGTAGTCGTGCGGCGGGATGCCAATGGTTCGGACGAACGACTTGCGCATGCGTTCATCGCTGCGAAAACCGCATTGGTCAGCGATCCTGGCCACTGTAAGATCTGTTTCTTCCAGGTAACCGCGAGCCGCTTCAACGCGCATCGCTTCAACAGTTTTAGCCGGCGTGACACCGGTGGCGGCAAAGTATTGCCGCGCGAAGTTTCTGGGGCTCATGCCGACGCGCTCCGCCATGGCCTCAACGCTCAAGGCCTTCTCCAGATTGCCTTGCAGCCACGCATGCAAATCGTCAAATCGGCTCGACCGGTCGAGCACCTGGCTGTTCAATGTGGCGCTGAATTGGTTCTGGCCGCCCGGTCTGACGGCAAACACAACGAGCTCGCGCGCCACCGCCAGAGACGCCTCGCGCCCAAGGTCTTCGCGAACCAGGGCAAGCGCAAGGTCGATCCCGGCCGTGACGCCGGCCGATGTCCAGATATGACCGTCTCTGATGAAGATCGGATCGCCGTCAACGCAGACCGCAGGATAGCGCCGCGCCAACTCATCACACGACTGCCAGTGGGTAACAGCGCGGCGCTGATCAAGCAGTCCGCACGCCGCGAGCAAGAAGGCACCGGTGCAAATCGAAGCAAGACGTTCAGCCTGCGGAACCAGATGCTCCACGGCCCTGACGATGTCCGGGACCTGCGATGCCGCCCGCGCGCCTTCGCCGCCGACGATCACCAGAGTGTCGATGGGCCCCGTCCAGCCCGATACGGCCTCTGACGGCAAACTGATCGGGGTGTCGGTGCTGATCTCCCCACCCCCCGCCGACACCACTGCGATCTTGTAAGCGGGCGGCTGCGCCACCAGGCCATTTGCATCGTTGAAGACCTGCATGGGCCCTGCGAGATCAAGCAGCTTGATGCCGGGATAGATGAAGAAGACCACATTTTTGGGTTTGGCAGTTTTCTTGGGCATAATGTCATTTATGCCATTCTGGATTTGGGTAGTCTAGGACCCCACACAACAGTTCACGACCAAAGCGAGGTTCTCAAAATGTCTTACACATTGCTGATTGGCGAATATGCGTACTCGGACAATTCTTTTAGAGGCTGGCTGGAATTGGATGCGTTCGGCATTGCCTTCAAGCCCAACTACGTGCCGTTGTTTTCAGACGAATTCCAATCCGTGCTCGCAGAGCATGTGCCCGCCAGCGCCTTGCCCATTCTGCTGGAAGGTGCACCGGGAACGGACGCTCTCTCGTGGGAAGGCGCGGCGACGGTTGAGATCCTCGCAGAACGCCATGCAGACAGCGCGCTCTGGCCGGCCAAGCCCGAGACGCGGGAGACCGCACGCGCTCTGGCGGCGCGCGCCCGCACCGGCTTCACCGCGCTGCAAGGCCTGCCCATGAACCTTCATGAACGCTACCAGGGCTTTCAGCCCAGCGAGGAAGAGCAGTCCGATGCCGACCAGTTGACCGCGCTGTGGGCCTGGTCGCTGAGCGCTTCGGGCGGTCCTTACCTGTGCGGGGCCGCGTTCAGTGCCGCGGACGCTGCATTTGCCCCAATCGCCACGCGCCTCATCACCTATGGCTTTGAGGTGACCGGATTGGCGAGAACTTATGTGGAGGCGCTCTATGCCCACCCCTCCTTCCGCCGGTGGCACGCCTGCGCGGATGCCCAGTTGAGAAAGATTGACAGCTTTCACCGCGACCTGCCGTCAGGCAGCAATTCGGACTGGCCGCGCCCTCCCGTATTGCCCGGGCGGCACTATGAAGGCGATGTGGCAGACGCCATCAACGAGGCCTGCCCCTATTCCGGCAAACCGATCGTTGCGGATTCCCTGGCAGAGATCGACGGCCAGGTCATCGGCTTCTGCAACCAGTTTTGCTGCCGGCGCGGGATGGCGGACGCGGAAAGCTGGCCCACCGTGATGGCCATGTTGGAGCGCTCCTCCGCGCAGGCGGCGATGACGGGTTGAAGCCCCGCAGACACCGCCGAAGATAGAGGTGTGCAGCCGCTTGGTTTCTTGGTATCTGTCGACCCATCCGTACCGCCGCGTGCGGCCCGCGCCAGCATTCTTTGAGGTTGTTCAATGGTTAGCCGACTTGGGTCTGTCGACATCTTTCCGCCTGCGCAAGACTACATTTACATGGACGCAGCTTCCGTTGGCTTAAGTCATGCCAAGGGCGCAGAGGTCATCTCCGAGTGGCAGCGCGCCCTTGCTGAGCGCGGCACCGTTGCCTTCACCGAGCAGGATGAAGTTGAGTGCCTGGACAACCTCAATTCCGCGGCCGCCAAACTGTTTAACGCCACAGCTCAAGACATCGCAGTGGCGTCGAGCGAAACCGTGTTGATGGCATCGCTTGCCTGGGCCGTGATGCCGGAGGCCGGAAGCAACATTGTGTCAACCGCCACCACCCATCCCAGCACCATCTATCCCTGGATGCGCGTGGCGGAACACACAGGCGCCGAGCTCAGATGGGCACGGGCGAACAGCGCTTTGACGATCGACCCTGATCAGCTCGAAGACCTGATCGATGACAATACCTCTGTTGTGTGCCTGTCTCAGGTGGAATGGGGCACCGGGCAATTGTTCGACCTGAAGCGTTTTGCCGATGCCGCCCATGCCCGCGGCGCGATCTGCGTGGTCGATGCCACACAGTCTGCCGGCCAGGTTCCCATTGATGTGGGATCCACCGGCGTGGATGCCGTGGCAACCTCCACATACAAGTGGCTGTGCGGACCGTTCGGCACCGGGATGATGTACGTCTCGCCTGAGCTTCAGACCCGCTCTCCGGGGATCGTCGGTTGGCGATCCCATCGCGATATGTGGGACTTTCAAGCCGACCGGCTGGAGTATCCGGACAGTGCGAAGCGGTACGAGTTCGGCACCATGGCCTATGGCACAGCACTGGGCGCGACGGTTGCGGCGAACTACTTGCTGGATCTGACAATCGAACGCATTGCCGATCACAATCGCACCCTGTCGGCACGTCTGGTTGAAGGCTTGCGGGAGCTGGGTGCAGAGCTGCTTGGACCTGAAGAGCCCGCTCAACGCTCGGCCACGGTTGCGGCGCGCTTCCCGGGCAAAGATGTGGCTGACTTTACCAGGACCCTGAAGCAAGCGGACATTATCGCCTCGCTGCGGCGCGACTTCATCCGCTTCTCGCCTCACCTCTACAATTCATCGGACGATATCGACCAGGCGCTCAGCGCCATTAAGGCAGCGCTCTGATTGTGCGTTGTCACGCCGCCTCCGGATCCTCAGCCAAAATCGCCAGGATGGCCCGATAGAGCCCGCTCACCCGTTCCTCAGCCTGCGCGCTGAACGCCGCATAATTGTTGAGCCCCGGCGCGCTGTTGACCTCCAAGACTGAAGCGTCGGGATCGGGCTCAGCAATATCTCGCGCCAGAATGTCCACTCCCGCAAAGCGCAGCCCCACCGCCTCGGCCGCCCTCCAGGCCATCTGCGTGTAAGTGTCGTCAATATGCTCGCTCACATCCACAACCGCACCGCCCGTGGAGAGGTTTGCATTGGCCAAAAGCCGGACCTCCTCACCCGGCCCCGGGCAATCGTCCATGCTGAGCCCTTGAGCGGCCAGATGGGCCACAACGCGCGCATCGTCCGCCGCCACGATGGCCTGGCGACCGACGGTGGAAAGCTCCGCTGCGCGGTGTTCCAACAGCGCCCGGATCGTCTTGCTGCCGGTTCCGGTGACCGTGAGCGGCACGCGCTGATAGGCCAGCGCCACCTCGCCATCCAACACAACGATCCGGTAATCGTCCCCTTCGGCTGGGCGCTGGATCAGCACGCGGTCATGCTCCTGGTACAACAGATCCAGATGGGCGCAGAGCTGGCCCTCATCGGCGACCTGACGAACGCCCTCGCCTTCCGCCCCCTCATTGGGCTTCACAAACAACGGAAACCCCCAGCGCTCCGCAGCGGCCATGGCGTCGCCATAAGGGTCCATACGCGCAGCAACGCCAGGGTTCTTGGCCCGCCATTTGGCAACGCACTTGGGCGCGAAGACCACCTGACCTTCGGGCACATTCAGGCCGGCGCGCCTCAGAAACTTGGCGCAGAAGTCCTTATCCTGCGCAATCTGCGCCGCCGCCGATCCGTTGAGATCAAGGTTGGTGCCTTTGAAAAACCGCCGCGACCCGTTGGCAAACGTGATGTAGCCCGCCCGGCCGAACTCGGGCTCAAAGCTCAGCTCGGCTCCGATCTCCGCACACAGGCGCTGCAGCAGCTTTGGAAAGTAGCCCTCGTCCATGGGAGCAAGCTTAAGTGCTCGCGTCCTCCAGCGCCATATCGCTGGCTTTTTCACCGATCATGATCGCCGGCGCGTTGGTGTTGCCGGAGACAATGGTCGGCATGATCGACGCATCGGCTATGCGCAGGCCCTGAATGCCGTGAACCCTCAGGCGGGCATCCACCACGGCCATGCGGTCGGTATCCGGGCCCATCTTGCAGGTGCTGGTGGGGTGGTAGATGGTCTGGGCGATGTTGCGGGCGGCATCCAGAAGATCTTCATCGCTTTGCACCGCCGCGCCCGGCAGCTTCTCTTCCACAATATAGGGCGACATGGCTCTCGTGTTCACCAGATCCCGGGTGATCTTCAGGCCGGCCACGGCGGTGTCCTGATCCAACTGTGCGGACAGATAGTTGGGATGGATTTCCGGGTACACCTGCGCATCAGGCGAGACGATCGAAATATGCCCCCGGCTTTCCGGCCGCAATTGACAGACCGACATGGTGATGCCGGAGAAGGGGTGCATCTCCAGGCCGGGCTTATCGGCGCTGAGAGGTTGGAAGTGGAACTGAATATCGGGGGTGTCCAGCTCAGGGCGGGTCTTGCAGAAAATGCACACTTGGCTGGCGCCCATGGCCATGGGCCCCTGGCGGGCGAAAACGAACTGCATCCCGATCCAGGTGCGGCGGATGATGTTGTTGATCTCATCGTTGAGGGTCGGCACATTGACCTCATAGACCGCACGGATCTGAAGGTGGTCCTGCAGGTTCTGGCCCACGCCCGCCAACTCATGGCGCACGGGAATGCCAAGCCCTTGCAGCAGCCCGCCCGGCCCGATGCCCGACACTTGCAGGATTTGCGGCGAGCCGATTGCACCGGCCGACAAGACGACCTCACCGCCCGGGTTGAGCATGCCCGTGGCCGGTTTTCCATCCTTCTTGAACGCCAACCCGACCACCTTCTTCGGATCGGCTTCGTCAAACAGCAACCGTTCCACGTGGGACTTCGTGCTGATTTCAAGATTGCTGCGCCCCTTGGCGGGCGTCAGGTAGGCCTTTGCCGATGAGCACCTGAGGCCGTTGCGTGCGGTCAGCTGGAAGTAGCCGGCGCCCTCCTGGCGGGCCCCGTTGAAGTCATCGCTTCTGGGGATCCCCAGCTCCACGGCCGCGTCGATCAGGGCCTCGCACACATCGCGCTTGGCGCGGATGTTGGTCACCGAAAGCGGGCCATCGCCGCCATGGTAATCGTCGCCCCCGCGCTCCTGGCCTTCAGAGCGCTTGAAGTAAGGCAGCACATCTTCAAACGACCAGCCCACATTGCCGAGCTGGCGCCAGTGGTCATAGTCCTCGTGCTGTCCGCGAATGTAGAGCAGGCCGTTGATCGAACTGGACCCGCCCAGCGTTTTGCCGCGCGGCCAATCCAGAGCCCTGCCGTTCAGCCCGGGATCGGGCTCGGTCACGTAGCACCAATCCGTATCCGGATTGTGGAGGGTCTTGAAGTACCCCACAGGCACGTGGATCCATGGATTGTTGTCGCGCCCACCGGCCTCCAACAGCAGCACCTTGTGGCGGCCATTGGCAGACAAGCGGTTGGCCAAAGCACATCCGGCCGAACCGGCACCGGCAATGATGAAATCGTACACTCTTGCCTCTTCAGTCAGGGCGCCCGGGCGGCTGACGCCTCGTCTCCCTCTTGCCTCGGCGGCAAGATGAAGGAGCGGCAACAATCGCTTAACTTAGGCATTCGGCTGTCACTTTAGCAACTGCAGGCCGGGGCGAACAAGCAGCCACTTTCTCCCCATAGCAGGCGCCAGCTCAGCGCTTGGCGGGACGCGCCTTCGCCAAGCCGGCCAGATAATCGGAAATCCGCTGTTTTACAGACCCGGCCGCAGCCGAACGCACCAGCGCGGTCATGTCGCCCTCCCGGTCCGATTGGCGCGTCCGCCGGGTCATGGCTGCATAGTCGGCAGGGCTGAGGGCCTGGGCCGCCTCAAGTGCACGCTGCCGCAAGGTCGGCCAGGCCTGTTGACCCGCAATCTCGCGCACGAACCCGCACCTCAAGGCCTCCTCAGCATCGAACGGTTTGGAGCGCGCGAGAAGATCGTGGGCCTGATCTGCCCCAACCAGACAAGCGAGACGGTTGGTGCCGAGTACAATACCGAAGTTCAGGCCCGGCATGCGAAAGCGGGCTTCCGGGCTGCACACACGCCATTGGCAGGCGGCCACGAGGTCCGCCGCCGCCCCGTAGCAGGGCCCGTGCACCAGGGCCATGGTGGCAAAGGGGGCATGGTAGACCGCTTGCAGAAGCTCCTCCACCCGCACGAAGCGCAACAGCAGATCGCCGTCGCTCATCTCGTCCAGACCGCTAAGATCGAAGCCGCCGGAAAATCCCTTGCCGTTGCCGCGAATGACCAGCAGGCGCACCGTCTCATCGCTCTCAGCCTCCAGCACCGCGGCCTGGAGCGCATCCACAAGATCGGTGCTGAAGGCGTTCAGCTTGTCCGGCCGGTTGAGGCAGGCTTCGAGCACAGGGCCATCCCGGGATATGGAAATCGGTGAACTCATGTCATTTGACCTTTGCAACGCGAAGAGAACTGGTCTGTTTAACGGCGAGCAACTTGGGATATAAGGTTCCCAACCAACAAGGAGGTCTAATGCCATGAACGTCAGTGGGAAAAAAGCAATTGTCTTCGGGGGCACATCCGGCATCGGACTGTCAGCCGCCAAGATGCTGGTGGATCTGGGAGCGGAGGTCATTGCCATCAGCCGCAATCCGGACAAGGCAGGTGACGTTCCTGCGGGCATGACCTTGAAGGCCTGCGATGTGCGGGACCGCGATGCGCTTGAGGCCCTGTTTGCCGAATGTGCTCCGTTCGACATCCTGATCAGCGCGGCCACCGGCGGCGATCGCGCGGTGGGCCCGTTCCTGGAAATGGACATGGCCGGCTACCAGGCGTCTTTCGACAAGCTGTGGGGCTACACCAATGTGGTGCGCTACGGCACGCAGCATCTGAGCGATGACGGCACAATCGTCCTGGTCAGCGGTGCTCCTGCCCGCAACACTAAGCCGGGGCAGATCGCCATCGGTTCGGTGGGCGGCGCCGTGGAGGCCTTTGTGCGGGCCGCTGCACCGGAACTTGCGCCGCGCCGCATCAACGTGGTCTCTCCGGGCCAGATCGACACCCCCATGGTCGCTCTGGAGGGTGATGCCCGCAACGCGCATTATGCCAAAATGACCGAAGGC
>JANQOW010000080.1 GCA_028285595.1 Hyphomicrobiales bacterium | reverse complement strand
GTAGGTGTTCTCCATGTAGCCGTAGGAGAAGGTCTTCACGCAGTAGGCGTTGGCCCCATGTTTGGCGATCACGTGGTTCGCCACTTCTGCGGCAATTTCCATGGCGAAGTCCCACGGCACCGGCATCAAGACGCCGAACATGCGGATCATGGGGGACTTCAGCCGGTCGCGGGTTGGGGTCTGCGGATTATAGACCTTCTGGGCAATGGCCCCGCCGCGGATGGAGGAGTTGCCCTCTGGGTTGACGAAGTTGGCATCCTTGTCCGGGATGATGATCACATGGTGCGGCTCGTTGTTGTGCAACACCACATTGTATTGGTTGGGAGCCACCCAAGGTCCCAGCGGGTCCACGGGGAAGTCCGTCTCGAAGGCGTTCTGGTCGGCCTTCGGGCCGCCCGTCTTGCCGCCTTTCACGGGCCAGCGATAGACCTTGTAGCCGCAGGCCACGATGCAATAATCGCAGGCGGTGGAGATCACGTCCGCATCCGGCGGCGGCAGAGGGATATTGGTTTCAGGGATGTAATAGGGTGTGGGCATCTGCTTTCTCCCTTAACCTTGAAGATTGTCGTAGCGGCCGTAGATCAGGCCGAACATTCCAACGGCGTAGATGTCGTCACCATCAAGTTCCAACAGAACCTGAGGCAGGCTCTGATAAGCCTGGCCGGAGATGAACATGCCGTGCCGGGTCAGATCGAACGTGGTGAGGTGCAGCGGACAGGGGCCCAGCGCCTTGTCGGCGGCCTGGTAGGTGCCCTGCAGCGGTCCGCCCTGGTGGGTGCAGGTGTAATTGAAGGCCACCACATCCTCGTCCGGCCCGATGCCGCCGCCGGCCTTGCGGCCAAGCTTCACCAGCATGGATTCTGAGTAGGCTTCCTCATCCGGATAGGCAAAATCCACCGGCTCATCGGCCTTCAACTCTGAAAGCTTGGCCACCAGTTTGCGGGGATAGGTGGCTACAACGGCGGGCACCTGGGCGAGCCCTTCCCCGGTGTGCAGCGCCACCATCACCGTGGCGGTGGTGACGCCGGAGGTGAGCAGGAAGGATCTGCGGTTCATGACACAGGCGCGCCCGCTCTTTTGAGCATCTGCGGGCCCGTTAATGGCTTCGATAAGTCCTGTTTCAGGGGGCATGGACGGGTTCTCCTGCGCTCAGTTTGTCGGGGCTGGAAGGGGTTCAGACGGCGGCAGCTCCGGCTCTTCCATGGTGATGCGCTCACCAGAAAGGCTCTCCAGGAAGGCCACAAGGTCGGCCTTCTCCTGATCGGCCAGGTTGAGCGGCTTGATCAGGTCCGTCTTGTTGGCAGCAAAGTCGTTCGTGCCGCCGCCGGCATTGTAGAAATCGACCACATCCGCCAGCGTTGCCAGCATGCCGTTGTGCATGTAAGGCGCGGTGTACTTGGTGTAGCGCAGGGACGGCACACGGAACTTACCCATGTCCTGCTCCAGCTTGGTGCGGAAGTAGAGACCCGGGTCGTCCTTCAGCTTGCGGTACTTCTCCTGAGAAACGCCCTTGGCGTAAATCTCAAAGCGGAAGGTGATCTGCGCAAGGGCATCGGTCTCCCAGCCGTCATAGGGCGGCACGCCGAGATTGTAGTACTTCTCGTTGGTGAGCAGTGCGCCCGAATGGCATTGCACACAGTTGGCCTTGCCGGTGAAGAGATCCAGGCCCCGCTTTTGAGAGGCGTTCAGGGCGTTGTCATCACCGCGCATATAATTGTCGAAGGGCGTATCCTTTTGCACCAGCGTGCGCTCAAACGCGGCGATCGCCATATAGGCATGGCGGACATTGGGCCATGTGTCGCCGAACACTTGCTTGAAGCGCTTGCGGTATTCCGGGACGAACGCCAGCTTGGCCTCCATCATGTCGTCCTCGCCATTGCCGGCGACACCGCCTCTGGCGGCAGAGCGCGCCTGGCCTTCCAGAGACTTCGAAGACCCTGCCCAGAACAGCTTGCCGTAATAGGCGGAGTTGATGATGGTCTGGCTGTTGCGCCAGTGCGTGGTGCCGGGATAGCCGAGCGAGATCTTTTCCGGAAAGTCCCAACCCGCGTCCGGCAGGTGGCAGGCCGAGCACGGCATCGCCCCATTGCCGGAAAGCCGCCCGTCGAAGAAGAGCAACTTACCGAGCTCCACCTTCTCCGGCGTGGTGGGGTTGTCCGGCGGATTGGGCGGATCGCCCAGCGCAGCCAGAGAGGACGGGCGCTCCTGTGCGCCGGCCACTGTGGCGGGCAGAAACAGCGCGCCGGCCAGCAATGCAGAAAATGTGAGACGGAGGGGAAGTGAAGGGGTTTTCATTGGCCGCTCCTCAATTCTTCTGTTCGCGCCAGTTGGCAATCACGGGAGGCTCAGTGTCGAATTCGCCCGGGTTGTAGGACGGCACATCGAAGCTGTTGCCCGAGAGGGACTTCAGGAAGTCCACCAGATTGCCCTGCTCTTCGGCGCTGAGGTTCAGAGCATGCAATCGCTTGTCCTTGTTCGCCGAGTTGCCGCCGCCGCGGTTGTAGAACGCCACCACATCCTCAAGCGTGGCGAGCATGCCGTTGTGCATGTAGGGCGCCGTGTAGGTCAGTTCGCGCAGGGTGGGGGTCATGAACTTGCCCGCACTCTCCTGCTTGTGGTCGCGGACGAAGGCACCCAGATCCCGGCGGATGTTCATGTAATTCTCAACACCCATGAACTTCGCATAAGTCACGAAGGTCACGTGCCGATCCGGGTCCGACCAGATCGCGGGATTTTCAGGCACCCCGATATTGTGCGGCTGGTCATCGGTGAAGCGCGGGCCCGTGTGGCATTGGGCGCAGCCCGCCTTGCCCTTGAAGAGCTCAAAGCCCTGCTTGGCGCTGTCGGACAGATCGCCCGTGTCGAACGGCGCACCGCTGGAGGTGATGGACTTCAGAAACTCCTGAATGGCCGAGCGTGCTCCACCATTGGACGGCTCGCCTTTGCCGGCCTTCTTGAAAAGATCCAGATACACAGGGTCCTGCTTGAGGCGCTCCTGCATGATCCGCATGTCCATGTTCATGAAATAGGTTTCAGTGATGGATTCGCGGGTCACATCGTTGAGGTTCGTGCCCAAGCGCCCATCGTGGAACCACGCGGCCCGGTGGCCCACATTGGCCAGGGTGGGCGTGTTGCGGAAATGGGATGATCCCGTATACGCCGCCGAAAGGGCCAAGCCGTCGGTGAACGCCTTGTCAGGCTGATGACAACTGGCGCACGACAGTGACGTGTCGCCGGACAGCCGGGTGTCATAGAACAACCGTTTGCCAAGCTCGGCGAGCTCTGCCTTCACCTCTAAGGGCTTCACCGGCCCAAAGTCCTCAGCCGCCAGTGCCGGCGAGAGCATTAAACATCCAACACCGAGCAGCGTTGTTGCCAACAGCTTCCGGGAGTTACCACGTTGCTTTGAGATCATCTGCCGTCCCCTCATTCCGCTCATTCAGGGAAAGGTTCCGAGCTGCCCTGCCCGATGGACGGGAGGTCAGACCCGAAACTTCACAACAGGGAGACTAGCGGCGTCATGTAACGCCCATATTTCACAGGGCGCGCATATGTATGAAGAATTATGAAGTTTTGTGACGTGCCGGTTTCAAGCCGCATCGCTCTGCGACAACAGCCCGGCAACGGCCCGCGCAAGCTGACTGGGGTCCAACGGCTTGTCGATGAGGCGGATGGGAGCAAGAGCGTCCAGATCCAGATTGTCCGGCTGATAGGCGGAATAGATAATCACCGGCAGGGCCGGGGCCACCTGGCGGACTTTCCTGCAGAGCTCCTCACCGCTGATCTCCGGCATGACATAATCTGTCATCACCAGCGCATACTTGCGCGGATCGTCCTGAAAGGCTTTGAGCGCGCTTTCCGGCTCGGTAAAGACATCCACATCATATTTGAGCCTGCGCAGGATCTTCGCGCACGTGGCAACCACTTCCGGTTCATCGTCCACCAGAAGAATGTGTCCGCTGCCCTCCATCAAATCGTCATCGCCAATCTCGCGCCGCAGAGGCTCGGTGGACAGCGGCAGCACAAGCTCGAAGGTCGTGCCTTGCGGGGATGTTTCGGCAAGTTTGACCTCGCCCCCCATTTCACTCACCAGATTGGCCACCACCGACAGACCAAGACCGGTGCCCTTGCCGGCCTGCTTGGTGGTGAAGAACGGATCGAAGATCTTGCTCGCCACCTCCTCAGGAACCCCGGGCCCGGTGTCCTGGACCCGGATTACGACGAACCGGTCGCCGTCCGCCTCTTCGCCGGAGAGGCCTGCAGAGAGCACAACCCGCCCGCCATCAGTGCCGATGGCCTCTGCCGCATTTGAGCAGAGGTTCATGACCACCTGATGCAGGCGGGTTTCATCGGCGTGGACCACAAGGTCTTCAACCACCTCTTCGCACACGATCTCCACGTTGGGCAGGACGGAGGCCCGCATCAGGCGCGAGACTTCCAGCAACACATCTCCAACCCAAACCGTATCGGCAGCGCCCGGCTGACGCCTGGCGAACGTGAGCACCTGGTTCACCAGGTTGCGGGCCCGCTTTGCCGCAATCTCGATCTGCTCCAGCTCTTCGACAAGCTCCGGCGAGCGCGACGGCGACTGTTGGGCCAGGAACACGTTGCCCAGTATGGTGGTCAGCACGTTATTGAAATCGTGCGCCACGCCGCTCGCCAGCAAACCGACCGCCTCCATCTTCTGGGCGCGGTACATTTGCTCGCGGGCCTTCCGGCGCTCCGTAATGTCCTCGCCCAATCCGATATAGTGGGTGATCTCTCCTTCATCGTCCCGAAGAGGCAAGATGGCGGTCCGGGCCCAGTATGTGTCCTTGCTCTTCTTTTTGTTCTGGAAGGTGCCGATCCACTCTTCGCCTCGCGCCAAGCGCTGGCGCAGATCGGCATAGATCTCAGGCGGCTGATCGCCCGACTGCAGAAAGGCGGGCGTGCGTCCGATGACCTCGCCGGGAGCGTAACCGGTGAGATCGGAGAACTTTCGGTTCACATACTCAATGGTGTGATTGGTGTCGGTGATGATGATCGTGGCCGGGCTCTGATCCACCGCGCGCTGAAACTTTTTGACCGTGTGCTCGGCCGCACGCCGTTCGGCCAGTTCATCGGAAAGGCGCAGGATGGATTGGCGCAACTGGCGCTGCAGCCAGAAGAACAAGCCATAGAGCGCCAGCGCGACAACGACCAGACCGCCGAGAAACTTGAAGCCCGTGTCCACCAGGGACAAACCGTCCTTCACCTTCGCCGCGATGTTTTCCGTGGTTTCGCGCCGCTTGCCGCGCCAGAACGCATCAAGCCCGTCAAGACCTTTGACGGCGGCGCTGTCGTCCACCTTCACAAGCTGATCGGTGCGCTCGGGCGGCCAGTTCTCTTCGGCCGCCCTCATGGCAATGGGGATCTTGGCTTCGTAGGCGGACACCGCGGCGGCGACCGCGCGCAAATTCGCCAGCTCCTCAGGCGTCGCGCCGCTTGAGCGGTATTCCGTCACCGTCTCGGAGAAATCTTTAAGCTGACGGCGCAGGGCCTCCAGATACGAAGGGTCCTTGCGCAACACATAGTTCTTGAAACTGTGGATCAGACCGCCATAGCCCAGATGGCCGCGCAACCGGCTCAGGAGTTCGCCGCGCCGCTCCGCTTCATCTGAGTAGGCACGCCACCCCTTGTCGATTTCCACCAGGCGCGACTGGGTCTCTTGGCCGAGGTAAAGTCCCATCAGAACGGTGGCAGCCAGAAGCACGGCAGCCCCGATGGTGGACACCGCCAAGCTGAGCGGAACGCGCCCTCGATGTGGTTTTTGGTTCACGTTTTCAATTGACACCCTCCATTGCTTTTTGACAAGAGGCCATAGTCTGGGGGACGCTGGCGGCCAGCGGGAGGGCAACGCGCCAAATGACTGAACAGATTCTTGTGGTCGACGATGATCCCCAAATCACATCTTTCCTACAGCGCTATCTGGAGACCCAGGGGTTCAGCGTGATCTGCGCGGCCACCGGCCAACAGATGAAAGACGCGCTGACGAAAGAGCGGGTTGATCTGTGTGTGCTGGACGTGGGTTTGCCGGACGCCGACGGCTTTGATCTTATGCGCGAGCTCCGGGAAACCTCCCGTTTGCCCATCATCGTGTTGAGCGTCCGCGATGAGGCCTTTGACCGCGTGTTCGGCCTGGAATACGGCGCTGATGACTACGTGACAAAGCCCTTCGAGCCGCGCGAACTGGCGGCAAGGATCAGGTCCGTGCTCAGGCGCACAAGCTATGCCTCGTCTGACGGCGCCAATGATCAATCGCCCGGCGATCTCACTGTGGGCAGTTGGTTGATCAAACTGGCCGAGCGGATCGTGATCGACGCCCAAAGCGGCGAGGAGGCCGATTTGACGGCGATGGAGTTTGATCTGCTGCGCGCGCTGGCCGAGCACCCACGGGTTGTGCTCAGCCGCGACCAGTTGCTCGATCTGGCGCGCGGCGGCGAGACGGTTGTGGGCGACCGCGCCGTGGATGTGCACGTGATGCGGCTGCGCAAAAAAATCGAGCCCGACCCAGCGAAACCCACCTACATCAAGACGGTGCGAGGCATCGGCTATTGTTTAACGCACGATGTGCGCCGAAGCTGATCTTCGGCCCGCATCCAACGGCGCTGAGGCAGTGCCCAATCAGTCGATCTTGCCCGCCTGGCAGAGCCGGAGCTGATGCCAGTGAAACTGCGCCTTGCTTGCATCGCCTTTTTGGGACGCAAGTTGTGCCTGGACCCTGTGCCAGAGGCAGTGCTGCGCATTACCGCTACGGCTGGCGTGCGACGCAACGGTGCTCGCCACAAGAAGGATGGCGCAAGGCACCGCAACACGCGTGATGAAAGAAACAGGATGACCCATCGATAAATCTCCATGTTGCTCAACATTGGCTAGATACGTTGCAATCGCGCAGACCGATCATCAGCACGCGAAATCGTGAACACTGACCCAACGCCCCAACCGGCAGAAGACTATTCGAGGCGAACCATCTCCCCCACGAGCTCGCTCCAGTCCCGGTTGAGCTCTTTGATCAGGCGTTCGCGCATCTCCCGGTTCAGGAGAACATCGGCTGCCGGCTCATCGATGGTCTCAACGTAAGGACACTCATCAAGGCCATGTGCCCTGATGCGTTCCTTTAGCGTGGGGTGTGTGGACTCCGGATCGGGATCCTGCGCCCAACAGCGTTTCGCGAGGGCGGAGATCCGTTCCGGCGTCCTCAGTTCCGCCAACTGCTCAACGAGCCGCTCCATGGGAGGCCGGGGCGCCTTGGTTGCCCCGGTCAGCTCATCACGGATAGGCGCAATAATCTCCTCACTGTAAAACTCGCTTGCCGCTTCAGTGAGAACCATGGAACGGGCTTCGGAAGGAATGCCCTCGCGCGCCGCCGCGATATGATCTGCTTCGAATTCGTGCTGACGGGAGAGACGCTGGATTTCCAGGTTCAGCCAGGAGCCCAGCCTGCCCAGGAGAAAGTAACAAACCGCACCGGTGACGGTCTCGTCCGGATCAGCGAACTCAAACAGCGTCTCAAATGTCTTCTCAAACTCCACCAGATTCGCCAATCCGGAAGTGTGCTGCAACTGGTTGTGCCCTACTTCGTGGGCGATGACGGCCCTCAGAGCCGGAACATCCAGACACAGCATCAACGGCAAGCCCAAGCGCATGGTGACCTCGTGCCCCCACAGGCCCGCAATTTTCCGCCGCTCGCCCATCGAGGCGTTCATTTCATCGTCAATGATCAAGTGCCGGTCAGATCGCGTCTGGCCGGCGAACTCGTCCCAAATCTGCCATATCTGCGGAGCCTCTTGCCGGGAAAGCCGCACACCTTCCTGAGCACTCAGCCCGGAAAACAGGAGACCAATCAGCAGGGCGAAACTCGCCATCAGGAACGGCACGACGATGATTGCGGAGAACATGACCGCCAACGGATAGTCATCCAGAAGACTGAGCCAATAGGCCACCAGGACACACGCAAGTGCAAAGATGAACAGGGCCGTGTAGCGCCCGGATGTGGCGCCAATTTTTGTCACTTGGCGTGGGTGTCTTGTACCACAGAGCAGACCTCAAACAGAAGCACACCCCGCGCACCGCAAAGATCTGTCCGTTAAGTCACGGGCGGCCCGCGTCTCCGGCCGAGGCCACGTCCACAAAGACCCGTCCGTTCTCCACCCGCACCGGATAGGTGGCCAAGTCCTTCGAAACAGGAGCCGACAAGGCGCGGCCCGAACAGATATCAAAGCGCCCGCCGTGCAGCGGACACTCAATGACGCAGTCCACCACTATGCCGTCTTCCAAACTCTGCGCCTCGTGGGTGCACATCAGGTCGGTGGCAAAAAAGCCTTTCTCCGTGTTGTAGATGGCATAGGCCTTGCCCTCATGGTGCCAACTGATGAGATCTTCCTCATCGATCTCCTCAGTGGCGCAGGCATCGATCCAGGTGCTCATGGATAGGTTGGTATCCATTTGTCTGAGGCCTCCATTCCTCGTCACATGGTGCGTTCGGCAATGCGCTCAAATCCGCCATCGGTCACCATGTGCGCCGCCTGCCGGATGCTGGCCGCTTTTGTGTTGCGGCCAAGGGAGCGCCGGAACACCACAGACAGAACCTCAAGATTGGTGCGCCAGAAGCCCGGATCCGCCGCCGGCAACTGGTCGCGGATCTCTTTGTGCAAGGCGTGCAAAGCGTAGAACGGCACCTGGGGATAGAGGTGGTGCTCCACATGGTTGTTCATGTTGGCGTAGAGAAACCGGCCCAGCCAGTTGGTCTTAAAGGAGCGCGTTGAGTCCAGAATGGAGGGCGCATTTTCCTCCATCTCCACATGCTGGATCAGGGTGAACAGCAACATCACCGGAGCGCCCAGCAGGCGCGGCACGATGAAGAACCAAACCGGCCACATCTGCCCCAAGGCGACCAGCCCTGCGATAAGGGCCCAGAGCGCCAGAAAGATCCGGGCATTGCGCACCAGCTTGGGCAACTCCTCTTTGGGCGTTGCAAACACCACCATCTCCGAGTGCCGGTTCAGCGCCTGCATGATCAAGGTGGTGATGTGGAACTTGGCCAAGGCGAGGCCCGACACCTCCGCCAGCCAGCCGCCGAACGCCATGGGCGTGTCGAAGGGCATTTGGCTGTCTTTGCCCACGTGCCAGGTGTGGGTGTGATGGTTGGTGTGCGTGTAGCGGCGATGGAGTGGCTCTTCCAGATAGAGGAACGAGGTGACCCACAACACCGCCTCGTTCAGCCAGCGGGTCTTGAACGCCGTACCGTGCGCGGTTTCATGGCTCAGCGCATAGGCGGGGACGGTGAGGAAGATGCCGTGCAGAAACATCGCCGGCAAAACCCACCAGGTGCCCAAGGTGAACCAGACGAGGCCGCCGGTGCAAAGCAGAAAGCCGGCCCACTGGGCCAGATAGATCAGGCCCGGCCGGTCTGAGCGGCGGGCCAGTTGCTTAAGGCGCTTCTTGTCGATCCGAATTCCGCTCGAAGCGGCATTGGTTGCAGCAAATTCAGCCATAGCAGCGTCTCTTCAGCTCTGATGAGGGCTCTGTCTGAAACGATGCGCAATCAGGTTGCATTTCACAAACGAGAAATTCATAGTTCATCCATAAGTCAAACTAATGAGTTGATTGCTCAATGCAGGATCCGCGAACGTCCCTGCCGCCCTTGAACTGGCTGCGCGCCTTTGAGAGCGCGGCCCGGAACCTGTCGTTCACCGCTGCGGCGTCTGATCTCAACATGACACAGTCTGCCGTTTCCCAGCAGATCAAGAGCCTGGAGCAGCGCCTGGGCCGCACATTGTTCATCCGCCGCACCAGGTCAATCGAGCTCACCGATGCGGGGCTTTCCTATCTGCCTGTTGTGCAGGAGGCCTTTGAGGTCTTGACCACCGGCACACGCATGATGACCGGCGGAGACAGAGGGAAGATCTTGGCGATCCAGTGCAATCTGGCGTTCTCGGTGTTCTGGCTCGCCCCCAGGCTCGGGCGGCTCTGCGATCAGCACCCCTGGCTGATCCTCAACATCTCAACCGCAACCTGGGATCCCGAACCGCAGACCGATGGTCTGGAGATCCGCTTTGGAAGAAACCTGGAGAAGCGCCATAACGTCCAACGGTTGAACCATGACACATCCTTCCCGGTGTGCACGCCGGAGTTCGCCGGCCGGCTCAGCGATTGGCGCGAGGCCAATCTGTTCGACTGCACGGGCATCCAGGCCAATTGGGAAATCTGGGCGCGCCAGAGGGGCGAGACGCTGCCGGAGGGCAAGCTGGTCAACCTGGCCACCACCTATTGCGTTTCCCTCAGCGCCGCGCGCGCCGGCGCCGGGTTGGCCATGGGTCATGAGACCCTGACCGGCGATCTCCTCAAAGAGGGCACGTTGGTCAGGCCACACGAGGAAGCCGTGGCCATGGAGGAGGCCTACTATCTGGTGGAACCGCCGGAGCACGAGGTCACCCCGGCAACACGGACATTCTGCGACTGGCTGCTCGCAGAGCTGCTCTAGGTCTGCGCCAGGAACCGGTCCGGAAACTCATCGGTCAGATGGGCCGCATAGGTCTTCAGATCAGCTCCGCTAGGCGGCCTCACCTCGGTCAGCCAATCGGGCTCCAGGAAGAACCCGGCGGAGAAGCGTTCCGCCAGACCGCCGATCACCCGGTGCGGTGTGGCCGCCAGGCTGTCCCCGGCAATCGGCGCCAGAAGGTCGCCGCAATGCACAGACACGGCCCCGGCCACCACCGGCACGTCGCGCCAAACCCCATCGCGCCCGCACATCTGAAGCCCGCCCTGGTGGTCCTGCCAGAGCACGCTCATAACGCCGGTGTCGATATGTTCACGCGCAATCGCCCGCTGGCCCTCAGGCGCCGTTTGGGGTTTGGAGCCATCGGCCTCCATCAGCTCAAACCCCTTGGGCACCTCCGGATAATGCAGCAAACGCAGGGTGTAGTTTCGGCCCCGGGTAAACGCACCGAACGCATCCTGGTCTAGGCCCATGCCTCGGGCAACGGCCTGGAGCAGAGCGCCGGACAGGGCGCGGCAGCCGTCCACATAGTCCAGCGCCGCTGAGCGCCAACCCGGCAATACCCTTTCCGCCGGCCACACATTGGCCTCTTCAAACGCCCGCTTGCTGGGAAGGTCCGGCGCGGCCAAGGGCGGCTCGGGCCCCACATCAAAGGTCTCGTTATAGGCAAAGTGAGAACGCTCAGGCGGCGGGGTATAGCCCCGGTAAAGGTTCTTGTTTTCCACCTGGCGTTTCTGGATGGCGAACTGAAGCCGCTCTGTCTTCGGCAGGTCAAACACGGCCTTCAACGCCTCCATGCGGGCGTTCAACCCCTCAGCCAGAGGAGAGCCGACCACCACGAACCCTGCCTCTATCTCCAGCGCCCGGGCAATCCGGCCGTCCAGTTCCGGAGCGGCGCCGGCGGCAAACAGAGCAGACACGTCAATCACCGGAACTTCCGCCATGGCGCACCTCCAACTTCAAAACCCTGTCTTCGGAGCGGGAACGTTAGCCATTATGGCGGGCGAAATCTATAGGCCAGAGCCCTGCTGGTTGCTGCGGGACGATGATGGTGGAGGAAGAGAAATTCTGAGTCTCCCCCACCCCCGTTTCATGGCACTGTCGGCTGAAGGAGAGCTCAAGCCCCATGACCTACCGGCTGCCGTCACTCAACACCTTGCGGGCCTTTGAGGCCGCCGCGCGCCATCTCAGTTTCAAGACGGCAGCCGGCGAGCTTGGGGTGACCCCCGGTGCGGTGAGCCAGCAGGTGAAGAAGCTGGAGAACTCTCTCGGCATCGAGCTTTTCCGCCGCCTGCCCCATGGGCTGCTGCTCACGGAGGCCGGCGAGACGTATCTGCCCCGCATAACCCAGTTGTTTGAAGACCTGACCGAGGCCACAGAAGAAATCGCCCCTACGGTGAATTCCAAGAAGTTCACCGTCGGTCTCAGCGCCAAGGCCAAAGCCGCGCTGCCGGAGCGATGGCCAAACGGCGGCGATGAGCTGGGCGCTTACGTGCGCGACGTGATCCAGACGAGCGATGTGGGTTTGGTGAGAACGGGCGAGATCGATTGCCTGATCCAGCTCGGCGAAGGCGCGTACGCTGAGCTGACCGTATCAACGTTCGCCACACCGAACGGCGCCCCGCTCACTTTCATCTGCAAGCCGGCACTTGCCGAATGCCGGCAGTCCAAGGCCATTCTGGAAAACTTACAGATACACGCGCAGCGAAGCCCTAAGGCTGAGGAGCTCTGAGCGCGGCCACAAAGGCGTTCAGTTTGGCCGCATCGAGCCGGTCATCTGTGCGCACGCCCGTGCACAGATCCACCCCAAAGGGGCGCACCTGCCGAACCGCCTCGCCCACATTGTCCGGCGTCAAGCCACCCGCCAGGAACACCGGGCGTGGGCTCTGCTCCACAAACGCAGCGCTCACCGCCCAATCATGGGCCCGGCCCGTCCCGCCAAACTCGGGCACCGCCGCGCTGGGCCGGCCGGAATCGAGCAGGAAGGCGTGAACGTGTGGCGCGTAGCCCGTAATGAGATCGAGCGCAGAGCGGTCCTCCACATGGATCACCTGGACCCGGCGCACGCTGGGGCAAAGGCCCGCCAGCTTGGCCGCCTCATCAATGCTGATATGCGTCACAATCTGCACCGTGTTGACGCCCGTCCTCTCAACGTGGGCGGCAATCTCTTCCGCCGTCGTCTCAGACGTGAGAAGGAAGGTGGCGATGGGCGGCGGGACAGTTGCTGCGATCTCCGCAATCTCCTCATCGCTGATGGGTCCCGGCCCGGAGGGCATCTCAGCCACCAGTCCCAAAGCATCGGCGCCCGCGGCAATCGCCATATCCGCCTCCGCCCGCGAGGCGATGCAGCACACTTTCAAGCGAACATGCATGACGGCCTAATCCTTGTCGGACACCCCTGCCTCAGCAAAGGTCGCCATGCCGCTGTGGGTGGCGAGCGCGCCCTTGATCACCGCCACCGCAAGCGCGGCACCGGAGCCCTCGCCCAGCCGCATGCCAAGATCCAGAAGCGGCGCCTTGCCGATCTTCTCCAGCATGTGCACATGAGCCGGTTCTGCAGACTTATGGGCCGCCCAGCAATGATCGAGCGCACTCTCGTCCATGGCGTGCAGCACGGCCGCAGCGGACGTGGCCACAAAGCCATCGATCAACACCGGGATCCGGCTCATCCTGGCGGCCAGAATGGCGCCGGCCATGGCGGCAATCTCGCGCCCGCCCAGCCGGCGCAGCACCTCCAAGGGATCTCCCAACTGGCCTTCATTCAGCGCGACCGCCGCTTCGATCACTTCGGCCTTGTGTTTAACGCCCGCCGCATCGAGCCCGGTGCCAGGGCCCACCCAGTCTTCAGCCATCCCCCCATAGAGTCCATAGGCAATGGCCGCCGCAATCGTGGTGTTGCCGATCCCCATCTCGCCGATGCAGAGCAGGTCGCACCCGCCCGCAATGGCCTCCATGCCATAGGCCATGGTGGCCGCGCATTCCGCCTCGCTCAAGGCCGCACCCTTGGTGATGTCTTCGGTCGGCATCTCCAGCGCCAGCTCAAACACTTTCAGCCCCACCTCAAAGGCATTGCAGAGCTGGTTCACCGCCGCGCCGCCGGCTGAAAAGTTGGCCACCATCTGGGCCGTCACCTCCGCCGGGAACGCCGAGATCCCTTGCGCCACCACCCCGTGGTTGGCGGCAAACACGGCACACAGGGGCCGCGAGATGGCCGGCACTGCCTCGCCCTGCCAGCCGGCCAGCCACACGGCCACCTCTTCCAGCGTGCCCAGGGAGCCCGGAGGCTTGGTGAGCTGGCCCTGGCGCTCCAGGGCCGCGGCGCGCGCGGCCGCGTCCGGCCCCGGCATCTGCCTGACCAGATTGCGAATATCGTCGAAGGGAAGGCCCGATTTGGCGGCAGCGTCCATCAGCAAACTCCAAGACCAGCTTCAGCGCATTAAATTGCGCCCTTGCGCCCTATACCCCCCTGCCGCGATAAAGGCGATTCAAATGAGAGACGATATGGACATCGAAAGCGGCAGGCGCGGTCAAAATTGGCTGAACAACACGGCCAACAGCATCATGTTCCTCAGCCGCCTGCCCGTTCCGGGCGCCCCGCCCCATCCGGCGAACATGGCCACGGTCATGGGCGCCTTTCCCCTGGCGGGCCTGGTGATCGGCCTCTTTGGCGGCCTGGCCTGTGCCCTTGCGCTGGGGCTTGGCCTGCCCCCCACGGTGAGCGCGGTGGCCGCCATTGCCGTCATGGCGCTCATCACCGGCGGCCTGCATGAGGACGGGCTGGCCGATGTGGCCGACGGCTTCGGAGGCGGCCAAACCAAAGCGCGCAAGCTGGACATCATGAAGGACAGCCGCATCGGCACCTACGGCGTGCTGGCGCTGATTTTCGCCGTAGGGCTGAAGATCACCACGCTCAGCGCCATTCTGCAGAAAGATGTGGGCGTCTTGGCCCTCCTCGCCCTCTTCGCCGCCACCGCCGCCTGGTCGCGCAGCCTCTGCGTGACGCTCATGGCCACAACGCCAAACGCCCGCGGAGACGGCATCGCCGCCAGCGTCGGGCAGCCGGGCCCAGAGGAAAACCGCACGGCCCTCAGCATCGGCGCCATCGCGGTGGCCCTGCTCATCTGGCCCGCGTTCGGCCTTTGGGCCACCCTTGCCGTTTTCGCAAGCTCAGTGGCCGCATTTTGGCTGGTGCGCGCGCTCTCTCTTCGCCACATTGGCGGGCATACCGGCGATGTGGCCGGCACGGTTCAGATCACCGCGGAAACCGCCATGCTGATGGCCCTTGCCGCGGCGCTTTGAGTTCTTATGTTTACGTTTCTCCCATTCTTCGCTGGGATAATAGCGCCATGAACGATCAGGTTTCGCCTCGGGCCGACAGCCCATGCATCAAGATTTGCGTGGTCGATCCGGAAACGGACCTGTGTATCGGTTGTGGCCGCAAAACGGCGGAGATTGCAGGCTGGCTGCGCATGAGCCCGGACGAGCGCCGGGACGTGCTGGGCCTGCTCCCCGATCGCATGGCGACCATGACCCGCCGCAAACGCCGGAAGGGCGGTGCGCGCGCCAAGCGAGGAGAGCTGAAGGATGATATTCGCGCTGGCTAACGGTGCTCTGATTTTCTCGGCGCTGGGCCTGTTCTTCTTAGGCGATCCGGACACCTTCTTCTGGTTCTTGGAACCAAGCCACAGCCGCTATGGCTTCTTCGGCACGCTCGTCGCGCTCTTCGCGGCGGCCGAATGGATCAACGCCCAGCGCCACGAAACGCCCGCGCGCCTGATGACGTCCTGGGGCACCTCCCTGGTGGCCATCGCCATTCTGGGGCTGCAATTCATCAACACCGTGGATGTGAAGGCCCTGGTCGCTCAGAACCTTACACCTGGTGACCAAGGGGCGTCCAGCGCCGCGCCCGCGCCCGCGCCCGAGGCACCAGAAGCCGCCCCCCTCCAGCAGGCCACCACCTATGGCGAGGTGGAGATCAAGGCCGGCCGCAACGGCAACTTCTACGCCCGCGCCAATGTGAACGGGTCCAACGTGCCCGTGCTCATCGACACCGGCGCCACCTTCGTGGCCCTCAGATACGAGGACGCCGAAGCGCTCTCCCTCGACCCGCTGAACCTGGATTATACGATGAAGATCAGCACCGCCAACGGCGTCTCCTATGCCGCCCCGGTGGAGCTGGACGAGGTAACCATCGGCGGCATCACGGTCAACAATGTGGACGCCATCGTCACCAAGCCCGGCACCATGCACATCACGCTCTTGGGCATGACCTACCTTTCGCGCGCCGGCGGCTTCCGGGTCGACGGCGACACCCTGATTCTGGGCAACTGACCGGCCCCGATCTTGCATCGCCGCACGCGTTTCGTGTTTTCGTGTATAAGCTGGCGCCCTAGCCCCCGTTTGAGGATCTTTTCACATGCTTGCAGCCCCCCGCACAGACCTCCGCCCCAACACGCCCGACTATGAGCGCCTGGCGCTCGTGAAGCCCACCGGCTTTCGCGAATATGACGCCCGCTGGCTGTTTGAAGAGGAGATCAACCTGAACGGCATCCAGGCGCTGGGGCTCGGCCTCGGCACCTACCTGCACCAGCGCGGCGTGAGCCCGCACATCGTGGTGGGCCATGACTTCCGCGGCTATTCGGCCTCCATCAAGATGGCCCTCACCTCAGGCCTCATGGCCGCGGGCTGCACGGTCCACGACATTGGCCTGGCGCTCTCGCCCATGGCCTATTTCGCCCAGTTCGCTCTCGACGTTCCGGCGGTCGCCATGGTCACCGCCAGCCACAACGACAATGGCTGGACGGGGGTGAAGATGGGCTGCGAGCGCCCGCTGACCTTTGGCCCTGAGGAGATGGGCGCGCTGAAGGAGATCGTGCTGGCCGGCGCCTGGGAATACCGCTCCGGCGGCGCCCTCAACCATGTGACCGATATGGCGGAACGCTATATGGCCGACCTCGTCAAGGACGGGCCCATCAAACGCAAGCTGAAGGTGGTCGCCGCCTGCGGCAACGGCACGGCAGGCGCCTTCGCGCCGGAGGTTCTGGAGCGGGTGGGCCTTGAGGTGATCCCGCTGGATGCCGAGCTTGACCACACCTTCCCGCGCTATAACCCCAACCCGGAAGACATGGAGATGCTCCACGCCATGCGCGACAAGGTGCTGGAAACCGGCGCCGATGTGGGCCTTGGCTTTGACGGGGACGGCGACCGCTGCGGCGTCGTCGACAATGAGGGCAATGAGATCTTCGCCGATAAGGTGGGCGTCATGCTGGCCCGCGATATCTCCGCCCAGACGCCCGATGCGCGCTTCGTGGTGGATGTGAAGTCCACGGGTCTGTTCCTGACGGACCCGGTGCTCCAGGCCAATGGGGCCAAGACCGATTATTGGAAGACCGGCCACAGCTACATCAAGCGCCGCACCACGGAGCTCGGCGCCATCGTCGGCTTTGAGAAGTCCGGCCACTTCTTCTTCCGCGAGCCTTTGGGGCTTGGCTATGATGACGGCCTGGTCTCGGCCATCGCGGTGGCGCGCATGCTGGACCGGGCGGGGGACAAGACCATGGCGGACCTTTACCGCGACCTGCCCCAGACCTGGGGCACGCCCACCATGTCGCCGCATTGTGCCGATGAGGAGAAGTATGAGGTGGTGGAGAAGGTGAGGAAGCACTACCAGCGCATGGCCTCGAACGGCGAGCGCGTGGCGGGCCAGCCGATCCGCGAGCTGATCACTGTAAACGGCGTGCGCGTGGTGCTGCAGGACGGCACATGGGGGCTGGTGCGGGCCTCGTCGAACAAGCCGGAGCTGGTGATCGTCTGCGAAAGCCCCACGGCGGAAGAGAACATGCAGGCGATGTTTAAGAACATCGATATGCACCTGGCCGGGTATGAGGCGGTGGGTGAGTATAACCAGAAGATCTGAGGTGACATCCCTGCGAAAGCAGGGACCTTCTCAGCCAAGGGATAGGGAAGAGCCATGGGCCCCTGCTTTCGCAGGGGAGCGGGTCGGTGGGGTGCCCCCACCCTCAAAAGGGCATGTTACCTGATTGCAACATCGAGCAAAAACCAGGGCCAAAGCTCGACCAAATTGTGGCGTCCAGAAATCTTTCGCATTAGCCTTTAGGTCGTTGGACCTTTTTGGGGACGAGTTGACGATGCGAAAGCTCCTGATCACAACATTGGCTGCCCTGTCTTTTCTCGGCATGAGTTTGAACGCGCAGGCGGACGGGGAACCGCCGCGGTTTGACGGCATTTATGGCGGCTTGTTTTCTGCTTACGGCATCATGAACGGCACCTTTGTCTATAACGGTGTGGCGCAGCCGGATTTTGATCTGGATGGGCCGGGGGCCGGGGTGAACGCGGGCGTCAACTGGACCAACGACATGTGGCTGTGGGGCCTTGAGGCGGACGGGCAGACGCTGGGGATGCAGGACACAGCGACCTGCAATGGCGCCTGCAACGTGACCGTCGAGACAGACGGGGTGGTGACGGCCCGGGCACGGGTTGGCGTTCTGTTCGGTGAAGACCGTCAGTTTGCCGCCTATGCCACGGGCGGCGCCGCCTTGGTCTGGCTCGGCATTCAGAATAATGGGGGCGCGGGCGAGAAAACCCAGCCTGTGGAAGCCACCTTCACCGTGGGCGGCGGCATTGAGGGCTATCTGTTCGGCACCGACTGGATGTCCACCAAGGTGGAGTATCTCTATGTGGGCGTGGACCTCAACCGGCGGGGCGTCTTGGTCAACACTGCCGACAGAGGCAACTTCGGCTTTGACGGGCTGCATCTCATCCGCTGGGGCCTGAACATCCACTTCAATTGAGCCCCGCCGCGCGACCGGGCGTCGAAACTCAACCACTAAGGCCAAATAGCGCTGATTTCGCTTTGGGGTCAGGGGTTTACGCGAAAATGGGTTCGTTCGGATAGTCTGCCCTCAAGTGGCACCAATCGGCTGCACCAAATGGCCAAATAGCGCTGATTTGGCATTTGGTTCAGGGGGTTACGCGAAATTGGGTTCGTTTCGCAGAGCTGCACATTTAGTGGCACAACCTGAGGCCCGCATGGGTTGGTCCCCTCCCCGCGTTAGCAAGGGCGCCCCTCCCCCACCACCGTCATCCCGGAATTTGCGCCAGCAAATATCCGGGACCCAGGAGCTGCAAACTCAAGAGCCAGCCGCTCTGGATCCCTGCTTTCGCAGGGATGACGGGTGTTAGTGGGGAACCGGAACCGAAGGCCAAAGGCCTGAGGCAAGGGCGCCTCTCCCCCACCACCGTCATCCCGGAATTTGCGCCAGCAAATATCCGGGACCCAGGAGACGCGAACTCAAGAGCCAGCCGCCCTGGGTCCCTGCTTTCGCAGGGATGACGGGTGTTAGTGGGGAGACGAAACCGAAGGCCAAAGGCCTGAGGCAAGGGCGACCGCCCGCCGCGGCACAAGATCAGCCCGCGCGGAGCGGGGCGAGCACGGATAAGCTGATCGCTCTTAAAGTGCCGCGCGCCCGCGCAGGCGTTTTCGCGTACGCGAAAACTGCCGTGAGCGAAATAAACCCAAACTACAAAGCACAACGGCTTCGCTCCTCTCCGGCGCAAGGCCAAGGCGGGGGATGCCCGGCCTGCCTCAGCACGCCCCTCGCACGCCCCGCCGGGCCCCACCACGTGCCACGGGCTGTGCGAGCTGGGGGGCCAGTGCATGCCGCGTGGGCGCAGGTGGGGTCTGGGCGGTTTGGGAAGGGGGTGCGCTGAGGGCCAAAGAACAACCGTTGCGTGCGCACCCGCAAACGGCTACACGAATGCCAGCCATACTGGATCTCCTAGTGGTTCCGGTCTGGTTAGGCGCCTGTGTGTGCTGGTACCACACGCAGGTGCCGTTGCACTTTGCAACTGGGAGTTTAAGGGAGATTGAGGTTGGTTGCAAGGGAGAGTTGTGGAATCATGCGAACGAATCGAACTTGCAGGTCAGGTGATCAACATGAGCTGGGAGAGATTTGGCACTGACAGATATCAACCGGACGGAGAATGGGTTCAAACCAGTCTTTTGGTGTCTGTAGTGGGCATTCAGTTTCGGAAACCCGATGTTCGAAAGTTTGCAAAGGCCGTAAGAAAAGCTGAGAAAAAGAAATTGGAGTACGGCTTGGAACTGGTCTTGGAGCCAGATAACCCAGCTGACCCGAATGCAATCAAGGTGCATGGCTTCGCTGAGGTGCCCAGATGGTTCGGACAACCTCAGTTCAAGGAATGGCACGTTGGATATTGTGGCCGCGAGTTAGCCAGCGAACTACATCGCGACTTGCTTAGCAACAATGTGGACATAGCAGCTGAGCTTTATCGTCTCTTCGTCAAGAATGATTACTACGGTATAGAATTTTTTGTTCTTGCCCCGCCTGGTCACGGCTTCAAAAGACGAAAAGCACAATCGCAAAATTTAGATAGCTAATCAATTCTCGAAACTGAAACAAAAACAAATTTTATATTGTAAGTTATTTATAATAAAACCATACTCCAAAAAAAAATTTTTGAAAGAAAATTTACGAAGAGGAGGATGGGGTTTGAAAACACCGATTTTTGTGAGTTTTGATTTTGACAATGATCGCAAGTTGAAAGATTTCATCATCCAACAAGCACGCCGTCCAGATTCACCTTTTGAGGTGGTCGATCATTCCCTTAAGGAAGCCGCCCCCGAGAGGAATTGGGAGCAAAAAGCGGCTAACGCCATCGCAAGGGCCAAGGTGGTTCTCGTGATGGTCGGTCCACAAACATACAGAGCTCCTGGTGTGCTGAAGGAAATCAGAATGGCACGTGAACAGGGGAAACGGGTCGTTCAGATTATAGGCTACCGCGAGGGAACGTACACGCCCGTAAAAGGGGCTGGCCAGTTGTACCGTTGGAACTGGGATAACTTGGCCAAAATCCTCAATTGAAGGATAAGCCAGTCCCACCAAGCACGGGCATTCGAAAAATAGGGTAAGATATGGCTCGACGTGTATTCTTCAGCTTTCACTTTAAAAACGATCACTCAAGGACCCAACAAGTTCGGAACATGAACTCGCTGGACGGGAATAGCCCTGTAACCCCAAATCGATGGGAAGAGATCAAGAAGACAGGCGATGAAGCAATAAAGAAGTGGATAAACGACAATATGTCAGGCAAGTCGTGCCTGGTTGTTTTGGTTGGGAGTGAGACAGCGACCAGGCCATGGGTAAAGTATGAGATAAGGAAGGCTTGGGAAGAGAAAAAGGGCGTTCTCGGTATCCACATTCATGGGCTGAAGGACCTCAATGGAAGTACATCACAGAAGGGCAATAGTCCTTTTACAAATCTAAAGGTAACTGAAGAGGGAAAAACCGTGACCCTCGGCACCGCGCCGACATTGAAGAACCCGTCTGGGAGCACTTCCAAAGATGTCTACGCTTCAATTCAAAACGGGATCGATGACTGGATTGAAGAAGCCATCAAGAACCGTGCGAGTTATAAATGAGCATGCATTCGTCCGATTGATCGATACAAAAACCTCAATTCCATCAAATCATTGAGGTCGTAGAGATTAGGAAAAAGCATGAAGCAAGAAGTCCTCGTATTCGTCGAAAAGTTCGTTGAAGAGATCCGTTCGGAGAATGCAGCCGTTTTTCTCGGCGCAGGCGCGTCAAAAGCCGCCGGTCACGTTGACTGGGTTGAGCTACTTGCACCAATAGCGAAAGAGCTAAAACTCGACGTCGAGAAAGAACCCGATCTTGTTGCTTTGGCCCAATTTCACGTCAATGAAACCCGAAACAGAGCAACAATCAACCAAACGATCTTGGACGCTCTGGGTCGCGATGTTGAGCCAACTGAGAACCACAAGATCCTAGCTGAATTGGACATACCAGTTTACTGGACAACGAACTACGACCAACTAATAGAAAAGTCACTAAAGGCAGTCGGTAAAACTCCTGACGTCAAGCATACGGTTACTCAACTCGCCAATACAAGATCGAAGAGAGATGCCGTTGTTTACAAGATGCATGGAGACGTGGATCACCCCCACGAAGCGGTAATAACAAAAGACGACTACGAAAAATATTTCAACAAGCGAGGAGCTTTCGTCACAGCACTTTCGGGCGACTTGGTTTCAAAGACTTTTGTTTTCATCGGTTTCAGCTTTTCAGATCCCAATCTGGACTACATTTTGTCTAGAGTACGCGTTTCATTCGAGGAACATCAACGCCGACACTTCGCGTTCTTTAAGACGCGTTCGAAATCAAAAGGAGAGAGCGAAGAAGATTTTGAGCTAGCGTTGACGCGCCAGCGCCTGATGATTGAAGATCTTAAACGCTTCAATGTGCAGGCCATCCTCCTCGATGAGTATGAGGAGATCACAGAAGCGCTTAGAGAGGTTGCTCGGCGGTTTCGAATGCGGACAGTTTTTATATCTTCTAGCGCCGCTGACTTCCAACCATGGGGCGAACAAGACGTCATAGGTTTTATGAGGAAGCTTGGCTCGCTGCTAGTCGAGAATTCTCTGCGAATTAGCACAGGTCTTGGCCTTGGCGTGGGCAACGCACTTTTTACCGGCGCGTTAGAGGAAATCTATAGTAGCGTTGAACGTCAAATTGATGATCACCTTTTGGTTAGGCCTTTTCCTCAATACGTCGCTGACAGAGCCAAGCGAGAAGAACTTTGGCACAAATACCGAAGTGACTTCATTCCTTCAGCAGGTACGGCATTGTTTCTATTTGGGAACAAAAAGACCGATGAAGGGATCGTTCCGGCCAATGGGATGTGTTCCGAGTTTGAGATCGCAGCGGAAAATGGACTAGTGCTCCTGCCCGTTGGAGCCACCGGTTCAACGGCAGCGGATCTTGCAAATAGGGTCTTGGCTGCACCGGAGGACTATCCGAGCATACCGCCCGATTTGATCCCTTTGATCGCAAAACTAAATGAACCGGTCGAATCTCTGAACGAGTTACTTCAGCCGTTGGTAAAGTTAGTTCGGCAGGCCGAGACTGCAGGAGAAAACTGATACTCATTGGGTTGGAATAAGGGCCGCACTTGAGACGCTTCAGACGTTAGTGCCCCCCCAAACCCGCCGCCCAAACGCCACCACAAACACCCCAGTCAAAACCAACACAATCGTCGGCGCCGGCGCTGCGTCCAGGTGGAAGCTGAGATAGACCCCCGCCAGCATCGACACCGCCCCCACGGCCACCGCCACCACCAGCATCCAGCCAAAGCTCCGCACCAGCAAAAACGCAATCGCCCCCGGCGTCACCAGCAAGGCCACCGCCAAGATCAGCCCCACGGCCGAGAGCGTCGCCACCACTGTCAAAGACAGAATGGACAGTAGTCCATAATGAAGCCAACTAGTTGGCAGCCCCGAAGCCTGGGCCTGGGCGGGGTCGAAGGCGTGGAGGAGGAAGTCTTTCCACTTCACGATCATGACCGCCGATACCCCGGCCGAGATGAGCCCCGCCGTCCACAGATCCTCTGCCCCCACGCCCAGCATGTTGCCGAAGAGGATATGGTCCAGGTGCGCGTCCGACGGGAAGGCCACGAACAGGATGAGGCCGACGGCGAACATGCCGGAGAAGACGACACCCATCACCGTGTCCTGCTTCACCCGGCTGTTTTCAGCGAGATACCCGGTGGCGAGCGCGCAAGCCATGCCCGCCGCGAAGGCGCCGATGATCAGCGGAATGCCGGCCAAATAGGCCACCACCACACCGGGCAAGATGGAATGGCTCACCGCATCGCCCATCAACGCCCAGCCCCGCATCACCAAGAAGCATGAGAGCAGGGCCGTGGGCGGGGCGATCAGAAGGGCGATCCAGAAGGCGTTCTGCATGAACGGAAACTGGAAGGGCATGAGAAGCGCATCGAGGCTCATGGCGCGCGCGCCTCCTCCGCCAGGGCCGCCCGCGCCTTGGCCTTGGCCGCCAGCAGCCCGTGCTTGGGCGCGAAGACGAACGCCACCAGGAACAATAGGGTCTGAAGCGCAACGATGATGCCCCCAGTGGCCCCGTCCAGGAAATAGCTCAAGTAGGCGCCAGCGAAGCTGGTGCCGGCGCCCAGCGCCACGGAGACCATGAGCAGGCGCTCAAACCGGTCGCACATGAGGTACGCCGTGGCGCCGGGGGTCACCACCATGGCGATCACCAGAAACGCCCCCACAGTCTGCATGGCCGCCACCACGGAGGCCGACAGGAGGACGAAGAACACGGCCTTCAGCACATCGGGGTTAAGGCCGATGGAGCGGGCGTGGTTTTCATCGAAGAAGACCGCCAGCAGGTCCTTCCATTTGGCCAGGAGCACCGTGAGCGAGACCGCGCCGATGATGACGAGCTGAGCCGTGTCTTCGGGGGTGATGGCGAGGATATTGCCCATGGTGATGGTCTGCACCGAGACGGCCACCGGGTTCAGCGAGACCATGAAGAGGCCGAGGCCGAAAAACGAGGTGAAGATGATGCCGATGATCACATCCACCTTCAGCCCGGAGCGCTGGGACAAGAACAGCATGGCCCCGGCGGCAAGGCCGCCGGCGATGAAGGCCCCGAAGGCGAACGGGAGGCCCAGCATGTAGGCGCCGGCGACGCCGGGAACCACCGAGTGGGCCAGGGCATCGCCGATGAGCGACCAGCCTTTGAGCATGAGATAGGCGGAGAGAAACGCGCACACGCCGCCCACCAGGGCGGAGACCCACATGGCGTTGGTCATGTAGGCGTAGGTGAAGGGTTCTGCGAGGAGGGTGAGCATTTTGGTCGTCACCCCGGAATTTTGCGCACGCAAAATATCCGGGGCCCAGGGGCGGCGCACTCAGAGCCTGGGGCCCCTGGGTCCCCGCGTTCGCGGGGATGACGGAGAGACGTGCGGGGATGACGGAGAGACGTGCGGTGATGACGGAGGGGGGCAAGGTGCCCCTCACTTCTCATCGCGGTCCCCATAGATCACGAACGGGCGCTCGTCGTCGGTGATGATGCGCACCTCACGGGCGTCGTCGTCATCGTGCAGGTCTTCCCCGCCCAGCGTGAAGTGGCGCAGGACCCCGCCGAAGGCGAGCTCCAGATTGTCGCGCGTAAAGGTGGTCTCCGTCGGCCCATGGGCGAGGATGGTGCCCTTCACGAGCACGGTGCGGTCGCAGAATTCCGGCACCGAGCCGAGGTTATGCGTGGAGACCAGCATCACCCGGCCCTCATCGCGCAGCTCGCCCAACAGCGCGATGATCTGCTCTTCGGTCTTCACATCAACGCCGGTAAACGGCTCGTCCAGCAAGATCACCTGCCCGTCCTGGGCCAGGGCCCGGGCCAGGAACACGCGTTTCCTCTGCCCGCCGGAGAGCTCGCCGATCTGCCGGGTGCGATAGTCGCTCATGCCCACCCGGGCGAGCGCCTCGTCCACCGCCGCATGATCAGCGGCAGAGGGCCGGCGCAGGAAGCCCATATGCCCATAGCGCCCCATCATCACCACATCGTCCACCAGCACCGGGAAGGCCCAGTCCACCTCTTCGGCCTGGGGCACATAGGCCACCAGATTGCGCTTCAGCGCGTCGGCGACCGTGCCCCCCAGAATGCGGATTTCGCCGGCGGCCACGGGCACAAAGCCCATCATGGCCCGGAACAGCGTGGATTTGCCCGCACCGTTGACGCCCACCAGCGCCGTCACCGTGCCTTTGGGGATGGCGAAGGAGGCGTGGCGCAAGGCCGTATGCCCGTTGCGGTAGGTCACCGTCACATCGTGCGCGCTGAGGCCCTCCTCTTCGGGGGCCAAAACGGGGGCGCTGTCCGCGGGGCTGGTGTGGGGGGCAAGCATGGCTCAGTTGGAGGCGGTCAGGCCATTGGCGACGGTTTCAGAGGTCACCCGCAAGAGGTCCAGATAGGTGGGCACCGGCCCGTCCGGCCCGCTGAGGCTGTCCACATAGAGCTCCCCGCCATAGCGCGCGCCAGTTTCCCGGGCCACCTGTTTGGCGGGGCTTGTGTTGACCGTCGACTCGCAGAACACCACGGGGATCTTGTTGTCGCGCACCCCGTCAATCACCTTGCGCACCTGCTGGGGCGTGCCCACCTCATCGGCGTTCATGGGCCACAGATAGAGCTCTTTCAGGCCGAAATCCCGGGCCAGATAGCTGAACGCGCCCTCGCAGGTCACCAGCCAGCGCTGGTCTTCGGGGATCCGCGCCAGCTTCTCGCGCAGAGGTGCCAAAGTGGCGCGCACCTTGGCTTTGTAGCTTTCCGCATTGGCCTTGTAGGTGGCCGCATTGTCCGGGTCGTGTTTGACGAAGGCATCGCGGATATTGTCGATATAGACCATGGCCGCATCGGCGCCGATCCAGGCGTGGGGGTTGGCTTTGCCCTCATAGGCGCCTTCGGCAATGGCGATGGGCTCAATCCCCTCGCTCACGGTCACCGACGGCTTGTCGCCCAGGTTGCGCAGGAACTGCTCAAACCAGAGCTCCAGGTTGAGCCCGTTCCACAAAATCAGGTCTGCATCTGAGGCTTTGACCAGATCTTTCGGCGTGGGCTGATAGCCATGGATCTCCGCGCCGGGCCGGGTGACGGACACCACCTCAGCGGCCTCTCCGGCCACGTTCTGGGCCATATCGGCGATCACCGTGAAGGTGGTGACCACCTTGAATTTGTCTTCGGCCTGTGCGGGGCCGGAAACCGCCAGGAAAACGGCCAGAAACCAAGCAAAAACGGCAGCGCGATCAGGAGCGGTCATTTTAAGACGCCTAGTGTTGTTGTGCAGCACGGACAGGCCGCGGGGGCACCGCAGCCGGCCCTTGTAATTTATGCAGTTAAGAATTATTTGCAACTAGAAAATCTGTCGCTGCGCGGCAATGCACACAGCGCGCATTTTTTTGCTATGACGTTGATCCACCCGGGCTGATTGGGCGTAGCGCTATACAATGTCCAAATCAAAACGGGATCATCATGCTTGAGGTTTCGCTGAGGATGACAAGGCCGAGCCGGCCAGAAACGGGGCCCGCGAGCAACCAGCATCTTGCGCATTTGCTGGGGTTGGTTGCTGAAAACCGGGACAAATCGGCCTTTGCAGCCCTTTTTGAGCATTTCGGACCTCGCATTAAGGGGTTCATGATGCGCAAGGGGGCCGATAGCGAATTGGCCGAGGATCTGGCGCAGGACACGATGATCACGGTGTGGCGCAAGGCCCACATGTACACGCTCGACAAGGGGTCTGTGTCCACGTGGATCTTCACCATCGCCCGTAACCGCCGGATTGACTGGGCACGGAGACTGAAAGGCGTTCAGTTCTCCGATATTACCGAGCTGGAACAGCCGAGCGATGATGTCGGTGCAGACGAAGTCGTTCTGGCGTCCCAGGAAAGCGAAACGGTCAAGGCGGCTGTTGAAAAGCTGCCGGCCGATCAAAAACAGGTCATTTCGATGGCTTTTATGGAAGACATGACGCAGCAGGAAATCTCCCAGAACTTAGGCGTGCCGCTGGGCACGGTGAAGTCGCGCATGCGCTTGGCTTACCAAAAACTCTCCAAATCCCTAGAGGCGTTGCAATGAATATTCATCATCATCTCGACGATGCCACCATTGTGGCATATGCCGCCGGCGCACTGCCCGCTCCCATTGCAATGGTGGTTTCGGCGCATTTAAGCTTCTGTCCCCACTGCCTGGCCCGCGTACGTAAGGCTGAGGCCATCGGCAGCGCTGTGATGGAAGACGAGGCTCCGGTGAGCCTGTCTGCAGGCTGCATGAACAATTTGTTTGAGCGTCTGGAAGCAGAAACCCGCAGCGAAGTCACTGCACCGGCCCTCACCCTTTCTGAGACACAAGAAGAGTCCATCCTTCCCCCTCAGGTGCGCAAGGCCCTGGGCGTGCCCCTCAGCGAGATCAAATGGAAGCGGATCGCCAAGGGCGTCGGCATGAAAATGATCGACCTGGGCGCCGAAGACGAAGGCAAGCTCTATCTCATGAAGATCGAAGCCGGCCGCGTCCTGCCTGAGCATGGCCATGGCGGCAGCGAGGTGACATTGGTTCTGTCCGGCTCCTACACGGACAAGTTCGGCCAGTTTGGCCCCGGCGACATAGCCGACCTGGACGATCATGAAGACCATCAGCCGATCGTCGACAAGGGCGCGGACTGCATCTGCCTGGTGGCCAGCGAGACGCCGGCCAAGTTCAAGGACTTCCTGCCGCGCCTCTTCCAACCTGTGATCGGGATCTGATACACCCCTCACCCATGCCACCCGTAGCCACGTGGAAACATGCATGGATCACCGGTGCCAGTTCCGGCATCGGCGCGGAAATCGCCGTTGGCCTGGCAGAAGCCGGGACATCCGTCTCGGCCTCTGCCCGCTCCGGCGAAAAGCTTGAGGCGCTCCACAAACGCAACTCCGGCGTCAGCGCCCTGCCCCTCGATGTGACTGATCCCGCAGCGGCGAGGGAAGCAGTCCAAGCCGCCGAAGCAGCGCATGGCCCTATAGATCTGGCCATACTCAATGCCGGTATCTGGCAGCCCTCAGACCCTGACGCCTTCGACGGAGACGCGGCCGCGCGCTCCATGGAGGTGAACTATCTGGGCGTCACCCACGCGCTCGCCGCGCTTCTGCCCGGCATGAAGGCGCGCGGGCATGGCCACATTGCGGTTGTTGCCTCCGTCGCCGGCTACCGCGGCCTGCCGAAGGGTGCCTACTACGCCCCGACCAAATCAGCGCTCATCTGCCTGTGTGAGGCCCTGCGCCCGGAGCTGGAGGCCCAGGGCATCAAGCTGCAGGTGATCAACCCCGGCTTTGTCAAAACCCCCATGACCAGCGTCAACACCTTCCCCATGCCGTTTCTTATGGAAGTTGAGGACGCCGTATCCGCGATAATGCGCGGTCTTACGTCGTCCAAGTTTGAGATCGCCTTCCCCTGGCAACTGGTGGCCTTGCTGAAGCTGTTGCGGATTTTGCCCTATGGGCTTTATTTCTGGCTCATGCGCCGTATCAGCCCCAAGGTCTAGCCAACGTGGACCGCTACCGCTCCGCCATTGAAACCTATGCCAGCGCGCTTGAGAGCGCTGAGGCCGGCTCGCTGGACCGCCTGCTGGACTTGTGCGCTGAGACCGTCGAGTTCCGCGATCCCTTCAACCACACCCACACCAAGCCGGCCTTCCGCACCATACTGGCCCACATGTTCAAGACCGTGCAGGGGCTGAAATTTGAGGTCCACAATATCATCGGCTCAGATGAGCTCTGGGTCCTCAAATGGACGTTCATCGGCAAGATCAAGCCGATCGGGCACGTGAGGATTGCAGGGTTATCCGAAGTGGCCCTGAATGAAGAGGGCCAGGTCGTCCGTCATATCGATTATTGGGACAGCGGCGAGGAAGTTTACGCCAAGGTGCCGGTTCTGGGGGCCCTGGTGCGCCTTATCCGTTCTCGGGCAAGCGCCTGAACGCTGCGGTGACCCGGCCAAGCGGTAAGCCAAACTTACTGACTTTTGCGCGGTTCAGCAGAGTGTAATCGTCCATCAACTGGAACAGATCGCTGAAGGTGACCACGATACGCCGTTGGCCCACCGGCAGGTTGAACTTGTAGCCGAAATAGCAGCCGTTCTCGATAGGTTGCCCAGCCGCCTCGCCGACCACATCATCACAACGGCCGATGAAATGGCCCGCGTTCTGGTAGCTGAGACGCCAGATCCGTTCATCCGTTCCCCCGTCGGCATATTGAAACTGCTCCTCAAGCTCGAACACGTCACCCTTCCAGGTACCGGTGATGTCCGCGGTGAACGCTTTCTTCACCACGCCCATAGAGTTCTCAAAGAAACCCCAGGCTTCACATCGGCCTTCAAAGAAGTCCGCCAGAAGAAACTCCGGGCGGATCTTTCTATGCACGTCTGATACTTTTTGCAGCATGACCTGACCACTCTTGTTTAGTGTTGGTTGGTACGCGCAGAGTGTGCGCCTGGATTACCCGGCCGTTTTCGTAAAGCGGTAAATTCCCACAGATGTCAGGCCTTCCGTGAAGGCCGCCTCGCAATAACACAGGTAATAGCGCCACATTTTCCGGAAACGTTCATCAAAGCCCTGACGTGCAATGACAGGCCACTCCGCTTCGAACGCCATCCGCCACTGCTTGAGGGTTTCGGCGTAATCGGGGCCGAATTCCACCACAGTTTCCGGCTTGAGCCCGGCTTTGGCGGCCTGATCTTCCAAAATGGGCACCGTGGGCAGCATCCCGCCCGGGAAAATGTAGCGCTGCACAAAATCGGCCTTGCGCCGGTAAGTCTCGAAATGCTCCGGCGCAATGGTGATCGCCTGCACCACTGCAGATGCACCCGGCTTCAAACGTTCGTTCAAAGTTCTGAAATAGGTCGGCCAATGGGCTTCGCCGACCGCCTCCACCATTTCAATGGAGACGATGCCGTCATAGGTGCCTGCGGTGTGGCGGTAATCTTCAAGGCAAATCCGGGCAGAACTCGCATTGTTCAGCGCTGCGGCCCGTGCCTCGGCAAAGGCGTGCTGCTCCCTGGAGACGGTGATGGCCTTCACGCGCACATCCATCGCCTTCAGCGCATGTTCGACGAAACCGCCCCAGCCGCAGCCGATTTCGAGCACTTCAGCGCCATTTGCAAGCTCCAACGCGTCAAGAATGGTCTGGTACTTCGCGCTCTGAGCGGCAGCCAGTGAACGGGTCTCACCGGCAAAGAGTGCTGAGGAATAGGTCATGGTCTCATCAAGCCAGAGATCATAGAACGTATTGCCCAGATCATAGTGCGCAGCGATGTTGCGCCGGCTGCCGGCCACCGAGTTGTTGCGCAGAAGATGGGCCAGCCGGTCCATGCGGCGTGAGCGGAAAAGGGCGCCGCCGGCGGCCACCAGCGCGGCCTTGTTGCGCGCGAAAAAACGGATCAGGTCAGTGAGGTCCGCCGTCTCGATCTCGCCACGCATATAGCTTTCTGCAAACCCGTTGCCGCCCCGCTGAATGGCTCGTCCGATCACCTTCCAGCTCTTGATCTCGAGCTGAGCGGCAGGCCAAACCCCTGCCTCTCCGACGCACAGTTTGCGCCCGCTGGGCGAAACGATGGTGAGTTCCCCCCTGAGCCCGCCTGGAAGCATGCGGCGCGCGATCTTCTCGATCTGGCGCTCTAAGAATGATGCGCGCGCAGGCGTCTTGCGCGCGCCAAAACCGGCGGTGGTATCAGTCATATCAGGAGGTACTCTTGTTTTTGAGAGACAGCGAATGAAGCGCTCTGGGACGCTTCTTGATTTTTAGACCCTTTGCCCAGAGCAGCAGGGCTTCGAAGTGGATCGCGGCAATCACCTTGAAGGTCATTGCCGGCAGGCGCACGAAGGCCCCCATCAGGGCACGGTCGCTCAATTCCGACGTTTTCGCCGCGAGATAGGCTTTCAGAACCGGCGCTCCGTCCACTCTGAGATTGACCCCGACGGCAACGGTTTCCCCTGGCACCTTCACGTGAAACTCGTAAGCGCCGTCCACGGCGTTGAACGGGGAGACATACATCTTCTTTGCGCAGCCCTGGGCAAGCGTGTCCTGCTGGCCCGCATCGACGCTGAGCACATAATGGTGCCGGTCGCCAAAGGTGTTGTTCACCTCATAAACCAGCGCTTTAAGCGCATCGCCCGCCCCATAGCAGTAGTAGACGGTGAGCGGGTTGAACACATAGCCAAGAACGCGCGGGAAACAGAGCATCACCACACGTTCGATTTCCAGGCCGCCGTACCGGGCGTTTACCTTTTCAACGATGGCGCGCTTCAGATTGCCATCCGCTCCGGTTCCATGGTCCTTTTCGTGAAGGCTGAAGAGGTTCGCCCGGTTGAACGAGAACAGTTTGAGCCGGTCAGACAGCGCCTGCACCTCATCAAGGTCCACCAGCAGGGAAAATACCCGGTACTTAAGGCTATGCACCTTGGGCCGGTAGCGCCGGTGCACCACGGTGCCGCGGCAGAGTTTGGCCACAGGGGTGCTCATTCGGCAGCGTCCAGGAGCGGGGCAGGCCGGTCATGGCGCACAATCCGCGACGACGCCCCTTCCACCTGCCAGGGGCGCTCGCGGCCGCCAAGGTCTTCGGCAACCGCAAGGCCGCTTTGCAGCCCGTCTTCATGGAACCCGGCGCCGAAATAGCTGCCGCAATACCAGGTGTTGGCCCGGCCCTGAAGCGACCACAGCGCCTCTTGGGCTCTGAGCGCATCAGCGGTAAACAGCGGATGCTGGTAGGAAAACTGCGCGATTTTTTGCGCCGCCTCCGGCTCCACTTCCGGATTGAGCGTGACGAACACGTCGCGCTCAATGCCCAGCGTTTGCAGGGCATTCATCCAGTAGCTGACCGTGAGCGCGCCGGTCTCTCCGCCGCCGCCCATATAGTTCCAGGACGACCAGAGGGACTTGCGCTTGGGCATCAGGCGCGGGTCAGAGTGGACCACCGCCAGGTTGTTTGTGTAGCTGAAGGCCTGCAGCAGAGAGGTTTCCTCCGCGCTTGCATCGTTCAGCATTGCCAACGATTGATCGGCATGGGCGGCCAGCACCACGTGATCGAACCGCGCCTCGTGGCCCCTATCATCGGTGATCACAACGCCGCCAGGCTGGCGGGACACCGAGCGCACCGGTGTGGACAGTCTCACCTCGAACGCCCCGTGGGCCAACAAACGCTGCACATATTCCCGGCTGCCGCCTTCAACGGTGCGCCAGGGCGGCCGGTTGGTGACCTTTAACAGGCCGTGATTGTGGAAGAACCTGACAAAGGCGCGCAACGGGTAGTGCATCATCTCATCGACGGGCGCCGACCAGATGGCCCCCGCCATGGGCAAGAGGTGCCGTTCCACGAAGCTGCGGCTATAGCCTTCTTCGTCCAGATATGTGCCAAGCGTGCAGTCCACCGGCAAGCGCTCAGCATCAATGGGGGCGTTTTTGAAGAAGCGCAGGATGTCCTTCAGCATGCGCCAATGGTTCGGGCTCAGCAGCGTGGAAGGCTGGCCGAAGAGGCCGCCCAGCCGCGTGCCGGAATACTCATATGCACCGGCGTCCATGGACACGGCAAAGGTCATCGGCGCGCGTTTGGTGGGCACGCTCAAATGATCGAACAGGGCGCAGAGGTTGGGATAATTAGGGGGATTGTAGACGATGAACCCTGTGTCCACCGCACATGTGCCGCCGCGTACGGGAACATCGATCGTGTTGGAGTGGCCGCCGGCATAATCGCCGGCTTCATAGAGCACGACCCTATGCCCCTTGGACAATAGCCAAGCAGCGGAGAGACCGGAGATGCCGGCCCCGATAACGGCGATGGAGAGTGATGTCATAGGCGGACGCGCCTGCTTGCCTGCACGGATCTTATGTTCCCTCTGTTCTAGACGGAACGCGCGCAAGGCCCGCGTGGATCACCCAACCGGTTGATTTCAATCAAGGCCCACCCCTCACGCCCCATCGATGATAGAGTAGCGATCTGATCGTGACCCGTTTGAAAGGTTCGTGCAACATGGCTTTTGACGATTTGCTTGCCCGCTTCAATCTGCTGATGTCTGAGATGGAGCATCAACCGGAGGATGCTCACGAGATGTTCGAGCAGCTCCACTTAGAGCTCAATCAGCTCAAAGCAACCGGACAGCCTCTGCCGGAGGATCTTCTGAAGTTTGAAGAGCGCCTGGCGCGGGAGTTCGCCGCCTTCAAGGAGGGGGCAGAAAGCGGCGGCACGGACGGGGTCTAGAGCACCCAGTCGCTCGTGTTGAGTTCGCTCACACTGATCCCAATCAGAGTTACGCTGTTTGCAAAGCCAAAGCCGATCACGGCCGAGCCCGCTGATTCACTGATGTGGAAGTCGTTGAGGTTCTCGACGCCGCTCACCAGGCCAAAATCGAGAATATCCTGTCCGACGACAAAGTCGTGAATGGTGTCGTTGCCCCAATCATCATCAAAGATGAACGTGTCCACGCCGGCACCGCCGAACAGATTGTCGCTGCCCCTATTCCCGGCGATGAAGTCATCGCCCGCACCGCCGCGCAAAGTGTCGTTGCCGGCACGGCCGAACAGCCAGTCATTGCCGCCATTGCCGTTGATTTCATTCTGGCCATCGTCCCCGCCCAGGGCATCGCCATGAATGGAGCCTGAGAGGTTTTCAATGTCGCGCAGCGTATCGATGCCGGCGCCGTACGTGTTCTGGGTTTCCTGATTGAGATTGACCACCACGGCGCTGGTGTAGATGGCCCAGTCAATGCCGGAGCCGCCTTCCAGCACATCGTTTCCCGCCCCGCCCGCCAAAGTGTCATTGCCCGCCCCGCCGAACAGGACGTCATCGCCGGCCATGCCGGACAGCAGATCATTGCCGTCAAGCCCTTCCAGGCGGTTGCGGTGCTCATCCCCGAAGAGAATATCATGGTGAAGCGAGCCTGAGATATTCTCAATGCTGGCCAAGGCATCGAGCCCGTCAGACAGCGTGTTCTGCGATCCGGCAATCGACAAGTCCACTCTCACACCACCGACGGCAAACAGGTACGAGGCCGTATCAATACCGTCGCCGCCGACCAGGATATCATCGCCGAGGCCGCCCAAAAGAATGTCATTGCCTTCCCGGCCCCAGATGAGGTCGTCGCCGCCGCGGCCGAAGAGGTTGTCGTCGCCGAATCCCCCTTCGATCACGTTGCGCTTATCGTCGCCAAACAGCCAATCATTGTGCTGGCTGCCGATGAGGTCTTCGATGCCGGTGAGCGTATCAAGTCCGGCCCCAACCGTGTCCTGCTGGCTGGTGATGGACAGGTCCACGCGAACACCTTGGAATTCATCGGAATAGTCGGCTGTATCAATTCCAGCGCCGCCGGCAAGAATGTCGTTACCTGTGCCGCCGTTGAGAACGTCGTTGCCCGTGTCGCCCAAAAGGATGTCGTTGCCCGCCAAACCGGTAAGACTGTCAGAGCCCCCACCTCCATCCAACAGATTGGACGTTCCGTTGCCGCGCACCGTGTCATGACCTGCGCCCAAGCGGACGTTTTCGATGCCGGACAAAACATCCGTGTCGGAGCCACCATTTGTGGCCGTGCCAAACGTCAACGAGATGGTCCAGTTCGCATTGGAATACAGATAGTCGGCCGTATCGGTTCCCTTGCCGCCAAGCAGCGTGTCCAAGCCCTGACCGCCACGCAGCAGGTCGTTGCCATTGCCACCGTTCAGAGTATCCCGGTCCCGGCCGCCGAACAGCCGATCATCGCCATTGCCCCCCTCCAAATTATCCCGGCCGTCCCGTCCATAGAGACGGTCGTCGCCATTGCCGCCCTCCAGTATGTTTCTGAGACTAGAGCCATAGATCACATCGTCGCCGGCGCCCGACATCACATGCTCAATGTTGAAAACGCCTTCATAGGTGACATGGTCCCGGGTGGCCCAGCCCCAGATTTGGTTCTCATCCAAATCTTCCAGCACCGCGGCCAAATCAATCTCCAGATCGCTTGAGGCATAGCTGTAATCTGCTGTGTCAAATCCATCACCGCCGTTCAGGTCATCGGTGCCGGCGCCGCCATTGAGGGTGTCGTCGCCTTGACCGCCCACAAGAAAGTCGTCGCCATCGCCGCCTAAAAGCAGATCATCTCCGTTGTTACCGAACAGATCATCGTCACCGTCACCGCCGCCAAGGATGTCGCCGCCGTTGCCGCCGTGCAGGTCGTCGTTCCCGTTTCCTCCATCCAACTCATCGGCACCGGCGCCGCCTTCCAGATCGTCATTGCCTTCGCCGCCGATCAATCGATCATTCCCCAGCCCGCCCCTCAGGTTGTCATTGCCAAGACGGCCCTCGAGCCGGTCATCGCCTTGCCGCCCGCGCAGCAAGTTGTCTGCGGTGTTGCCGATAATGTAGTCGTCGCCGGCGCCCCCTACGGCCGCCTCAATCACGGCGTTGTGGCCCGCTTTCGTCTCGTCGGGCTCATAGGTGATGGAGATGTTGTGCGTGAGACCGTGGGTGGAGGAGAACGCGCCTGGTCTAAGGTCCAGAAATACACCGCTGCCATCTCCCGACAGATCCAGCGTGTCGTAACCGCCACCATCCCAAATCGCGATGACGGGCGGCGAGTTGACGGTAAAGTCGTAAGCGTCCGTGTTGGTGTTTGAGTTATAGCCGTAAGTGGTGTCGCCGAAAAACGTATCCCAATTGATCCCATACTTCTGCTGGATCACGTACATGTCGTGGGTCTGTATGGTGGCCAGATTGGCGTAGTTGCCATGAAGGTTGTCATCTGGCCCCCATTCGCCACCTGTAAACTCTTCCTGAAAATAGGACATGACCGTGTACATCAGCGTGTCCTGTATGTACTCCGCATCATCCCAGTATGTGGGCTGCTCCTCGTCAGACAGATCGTAGTCGCCGGGATGCGGTAAGCCGATGGCGTGGCCGATTTCGTGGATCAGGGTGAAGGTGCCGAACTCGCCGGGGCCAATCGCGTTCCAGAAGTCGGGAGCTATACCAAGTTTAACATAAGCACCGTCTGATTCATCCACGCCGCTGGACTGGCCGCTGGCCGGCACCCCGATGATTTGGAAATCAAAGCCGAAGAATGTGATATCCGCCTTGTGATCGGCATCCACTTCCAGGAAGCGTATGTTGGAAACCTCTTCCCATCTGTTCAAAGCTTCCTCGGCGCCTGTGATCTGGGCATTTCCAAATGCGGAGAAGTTGAAGAGTTTCTGGCCGAAATCGTTCGTGTAGGCGATGTCGTCCTGCATCCACCCTCTGAGCTGAGACACCTGCTCGGCAAACTTGTAGGTGACGACGGTGATTTCCACTCCAGACCAGATATCAAATGCCGCGCCACCCCATTTCACATTGCCGAAATAGTCCATGAGGTCTTGAAGATTGTTTCCGCCGATGCTGTGGGTTGGAGCTTCCGCCGGATCAAATCCGGGGATCGTGCCGGGGCCGGACGGTTTTTCATGGTCTTGGGTATTGGGGAGCGCCCCGAACCCGTCTGCGCCCCCGAGCGCCTGCTGCTCGGCCGCTTTCTCGGAGGAGCTGAAGAGCGAAGAGTTCGGGGACGACGGCATCTGAGACGGCAAAACTATGGGTTGGTTTTGATCAGGCGCCGAGGATGTGCTCTCGCCGTCGTCAGTGTTCTTTGGCGTGGGATCGTCATGGCTTTGCGCGCCCTTCGAAGGAGCGCCTTCTTGATGGTTCTCATCGAAGCCGTGCGCCTCTTGCGGAGCGGCCGCCGTCTGGATCTCGTCCTTGGGGGTTTGAGAACCGGTGTTCACACCTTCAGGCGCAGGCTCCTCGTTTGCCAACGGACGTGCGGTGTAGAGGTCTAAAACCGGATGCGTAGTGCGGGACAACTTCTTTGAAAGCATGGTCTGCTCCAGGGGTTCGGGCGCGCAAGGGATCAGCATCTGCTTTTGCCAAAGCAGAGATCTCCACAGGTCGGCGATGAGGATTTTTGGGTCAGGCCACGACAGCCTGTCCTGTTACCGGCTCGGTCCCACTAGGACGAGCACAGGGCAAACTGGTCCTGTTCGAACCATGGTCGTTGGAACAAAATCGCTGGGTGAATAGTCTTGAACATCTGATGGCTCCTTCATGCTCACTACCAAGCTCCGATCCGGGCCGGAGCGTTCGCGACGTTGCCAATGTATGTGTGGTTTAGCCTGAACTCTTGCTGACTTGCGCATTCACGGCCCATTCAGGGAAACGTGAACACCAAGCGCTTCAGCCCGATAGTGGGGACGGTTGCACAAGCTGGAGTGAACGGAAGCCGGCGTGTCTTAACGGACGGCGCGGTTCATGCCGCCATCAGACAAAATGCTCTGACCGTTGATGTAGCGCGAATCCTCAGATGCCAGGAAGACGCACGCCTTGCCAATTTCCTCAAACGTTGCAGGACGCTGCGCAGGAATGGACATCCGCGCAAACTCAGACAAGTTCACGTTTTCGCAGAAGCCGGGCATCAGATTGTTCATGGAGATGTTGTGGCGCGCGTAGCGGTCTCCGTAGAGCTTCGCAAAACTGTGCAAGGCGCCGCGAAGCATGCTCATCGGGTAGGGTGCCCTCGGCTCCACCGTGTTCATGGAGGAGAGGTTCACGAACGTACCGCCCCCTTGTTTGATCATGATGGGTGTGATGATCCGCGCGAGCTTCACAACGTTCAGCACATACATGTCGAGACTCTCGTGCCAAAGCTCGTCCGGGTGCTCAAGAAGCGGGCCGTCGAACTCAGGATCAAAGCCAACCGTCTTGATGGCTTCGGGCACGCTGCCGCCGTGTCCCATATTGCTCACCACCGCATCGATGCGGCCGTATGTGTTCATCGTGTCGTCAACCATGGCCTGCAAGTCGGCAACTTCGAGCACCGACCCGCGACGGCCAATGCCTCCCAGTTCTTGGGCCAGTTCCTCCGAACGGTGGGAGGGCGACATGAGGGAGACCTTGTAGCCGGCTTTGGCCATCTCAATGGCGCACCCTTTGCCAATGCCCTGACCGGTGCCGGTCATAATCGCGACTTTAAGTGCGGACATGTCGGGGCTCCTGTGTTGCGTCTCGCGCGATAGCTGCGGCTGCACGGTTGTTGATGTGAGGTTTCTAGATAGAAACTCGAAAATAGGTCGGATTTGTGCCAGGATAAATCGAGTTTATTGAACGCTATTGTGAGGAAAACTCATATCTATGGCGAGAACTGTGAGACATTTGCGAGCGTTGCAGGCGTTCGATGCCGCGGCCGCGTGCGCGAACCTGAGCAAGGCGGCGGAAGAACTTGGAGTGACGCACGGTGCGGTTAGCCGTCAGATCAAGCAACTGGAAACCTATCTTGGAGTTGCGCTGCTGCGTCGACATCCAAATGGCGTGGAGAAGACCGACGAAGGCGAACGCTTGCATCTGGCAACACGTGGTGCATTCGCAATGCTCCGCGACGGTGTGCGCGATGTCAGCCGCTTCGACGACCGACAGTCGATAACCATCTCCCTATCCACCTCACTGGCAACCAAATGGCTCGTCGCGAACCTCGCATCGTTCCGTTCACGCCATCCCGGCATTTCGGTTTTTCTTGATACCAACGATGACGTTGTTGATCTCAGTGCGAGCGATGTGGACATTGCGCTGAGATATGGTCGACCGGGGTGGGGCAATCTCTATCATGAGCTTGTCACGCATGAGGAACTCATCGTTGTGGCGTCCCCCACGCTGGTCAAAGCTGCGGCGCTGCCGATGGCGCCCACGGACATAGCAAATCTCCCGCTCCTGCATGACGAATTCAATCCTGCCTGGGACCGCTGGGCCGAGCAATGTGGTCTTGAGTGCACGCGCGTTGCAAACGCCGCGGTGCGATTTGCGGACTCAGCGGTCTTGATTGCCGCCGCGATTGACGGCCAGGGCGTTGCGTTGACCAGACGGCTGCTGGTATCTGCCGATTTGGAGGACGGCCGGCTCATCAGGTTGGACGACACAACCATATCGCTAGACCGCGCACTCTATTTCGTCTGCCGCCCAGGAGATCAAGACCGGCTGGCAATCCGCCAGTTCAAGAGCTGGCTGTTTTCGTTGCAGTTGGATCAAGCGTAGCGAAGGCTGCGAGCGGATCCTTGACGTATGACCCTCCGAAGGGCGCACCAGATATCGTGTGTGTCTGTTACGGCCTGTCAGTCCAGCAGTGCATCGGCGCGCCGTCTCCGGTTCGCAGCCGCGATCTGATCCGGATGGACCTTGCCCCAAATCTGCTTGGAGCGTTCCGGCGTGGCGTACATGCCAGGCTCCCGGGCATAGGCCAGTAAGGCGATCTGCCGGGGAATGGGCCCCGACACCGGCGTGACCCGGTGCACGGAGTACCGCCCCTTGAAGAGCTGCATATCGCCCGGTTTGAGATCCAGACTGACAGTGCGCGGCGAGGTGCCGTTCACCACCTCTGCCACCTGCTCGTAGCACTCGCTCTGCGGTGTGCGAATGTTGGGCGCGAATTCAAAAAGACCGCCGGCCTCGGGTCGCTGCAGGAGAACCGACACGGTGAATTCGTTGGTGTCGAAATGCCAGGCGAACTCCTCCCCGTCCGACTGCACGGAGACATTCAGGCAGCCATACGGGTCATCATAGAAATAGAGCGGGCGCACATCGAGGCAGTCTTCCACGAAACGCTTCACCGCCTCGCTGCGGCAGAGCTGCCAGATCAGGCCATCGCGTGGGAAGGCTTCCCCAGGCACCAGGCCGTTCGTCTTCCGGCCCATCTTGCGACGCGGATCCCACTGCGGAGCGTCCTCGGGCACGGCACTGAAATAGGGATTATGCTGTTCGGAAAAGTAGACCGCACTTGGCCTCAGAGCATCCGCTTCATCTTGCATGATCTCTACGGCGGCGGGCAGAACGAAATCCGGCAAATGCGAACACTCCTCGGTGCCCAGTCCCTTCCGGGCTTGGCGAATGGTGTCCCGGTAGGCTTCGCTGTCCGGCCGGTGTATCGGATAGCGTTCCAGATCAATGACCGTTTCCAGTGAGAACCCGCCACCGGAGCCTGGGGCCGCTGTTCCTGCCAATTTCATCGCACTTCTCCATATGCCTGCATCAATGGCACGAGATTACATTGCCGTGGCTAGCAAAAATAGGCACAATGAATTACCACCTTGATAGGAAATCTTGTTCAATGACATTGGAGCAGTTGGAGAGTTTTTTGGCCGTCACCGCCGCGGGTGGTTTCCATGCCGCGGCACGCCAGCAGAACATTTCGCAACCAACTTTGAGCGCCCGCGTCCGCGCTCTCGAACAACGCCTCAACCGCACCCTGTTCCACCGCGCCCGCAGCGGCGTCACGCTGACGGCTGCGGGCGCCAGTTTTCACCCCCACGCGGTCGCCGCGGTGCAGACCCTCATCCAAGGGCAACAGCAGGCACGGTTGGATCAGCGCTTCGCTGCAAGCATCGCCCTTGGTGTGCAGTTCTACTTGTGGCCTGAAATCGTTGAGCCTTGGCTCCACATCATGGAGGAAGCAGCTCCCGATCTCGCCCTGCGGATCGAACCGGACTACTCCGCCGGGATCATGGACCAGCTTGTTGGCGGCATGCTCGATCTTGGCATCCTGTTCGAGCCGAGACTGAGTTCTCAGGTGACGATCGAACCGTTGACCGACGAGCCTTTGTGGTTGGTGTCGAGTGAGCCGCATGGGCCGGACGGTCGATGGGATGAGGACTTTGTCGGCGTCTACTGGGGCGCGGAGTTCCACGCCGCGTTTTCCCGCGCCTTCCCAGATCACCGCCAGCCCCGCCTATCGGTGGGTCTGTCATCCATTGCGCTCGCCCACATCCTGAAACACGGCGGCAGCGCCGTCCTGTTCGCACGCTCCGTTGAAACCTATGTCGCGCAAGGCCGGCTGCACCGCATTCCCACCAGCTCGAAATTCTCACGCCCGGTGTTTCTCGCCTTCCGAGACAGCCTCTCAGGAACGCCTCACCTCGCAACAGCCATCGCCGCCCTAAAGCAAACCCTGAACAGCGCGGGCGAAGTGCGCGCGTAGTGTCTGCTTGCGGCACATAGCGGGCTGTGAGGGTTGTTGCCGGTTGTGAGCGGGGATGGGCCATAACAGAAATGCCTGGTTGCCCGTCTTGACTGCCTTCGCGCCAGGGAGCGTGTTTCTGGCTGAATTCAACCCTATGGCCGTCACTCCAAGTTGAGCCGCTATTCGGCGCTCAGCAGAGTGCGGGCCGGCAACCGTTCAAACGCGGCATCATAGAAGTAAGTCAGCCAGACGGACGACCCTGCGAAATACATGTCCGAAACACCTTTGGTGGCAGCGGCGGTGCCGAGAGGTTTTACGGTTCCGTCGCGCGCAACGTGCATGAGTTTGGTGTTCGGGAACGCTTTATGCCCCCGGTAGCCGCCGACAACCACCTGACCATCAATGACTTCCACGGATTCCAGATTTCCAAACCCATCCGTGAGCATCGTTGCCTTGGCGCCATTGGCGCTGTTTGAGACAAGGTGGAGCGCGCTGTCCCAAGCATCGTCAGCGCCCCACGACACAGCGAAGATCCCGCTCTCGGCGATTTCAAAGCGCGCGAGCCCTTTGATCTGCACATCGGGCAGATAGGGTTGCACCTTGCCGGATCCGGCGGCGACAGAGACAAAGACACCGCGCCCGAAATCGCTCACGATCAAAGTCGTCTCGTTCAAGATCTCGACGTCGTACAGGAACACGCCCTCTTCTTTGAGCGTCACGCGCCAGGTCACCGTGCCGTCCGGCGAAACGGAGAGGATCTGGTTACCGTCCACCATAAAGATTTGGCCATCGATCTCGGTGAGGCCGGTCGGATTGCGCAGACCCTGACCGTCCGATAACGGAATCTCAATCTTGGCACCGCCACTGGTGATCTTGTAGAGCCCGCCGTTCGTTGCGTCCGATCCGAATTCCTTTCCGGGGCCGCCAGGGCCGATGGCGACGGCATAGAGGTCCGACCCGATTGGCAGCACAGCTTCAGTGAAAGGGGGAGCCGCCACTTTCGCGAAGGCGGGAAAGGCCGCCAGACAAGCGGCAAGGATCACGAAAAGATGTTTCACAACGAAGCTCCCTGGTTGATGACGTCTGACCCCTGGCGGGCCATTACAGATGCGCGCCCTGCTTAAGAAAATGCGGCGCCAAGGCGTTCACGGCCGCATCGATGGTGAGGGGATCCTCATAGAACTGTAGCTGTTTCGCCCCATCTATCCAGTGAAGCGATTTTTGTTTTGAGGCGATCTTGTCGAAGATCCGGCGGGGAATATCTTTGCCGCTGGCCGCCCTGTCTCCGTGGATCATCAAGACCGGCAACTTCAGACGCGGAGCTGTTTCATCAATCCGCCACCCCCAGATGTCGGCCTCGCTCATCGCAGTGATCCGGTTTTCCCAGCCGCCCCTGAAGGTGAGCCAGGGGGCCCCGCTGTCCCAGGGCAGGTACCAGTCCGCTATGGCCTTTGCCTTCAACAGAGCGGCATCGGATCCGACAATCGGGATGTAATCAGCCTCGCCTGTTTCTTTGAACTTGGCGGCGGCCTTTGCGGCACGGGCCAGACGCGCCGCAACAGCGGCCTCGTCGCCAAGGTACATCTTGGCGGTGTCCGGCGTCAGATAATGGCCTGCGACGACGCCAAGAGACGCAACACGATCGTCCCTGACCGACGCCTCAATCGCCCAATTGACCCCCTGGCAGATTCCCAAAAGGTGCAGACGGTCTTTGTCGATGCCGTCCTGCGCGGTGAGAAAGTCGAGGGCGGCCTGATAATCCTCGATCTTGGCCGTGCCGGACTCCAGCCGCCTGGGGCTTCCGGAGCTTTCGCCATGGTATCTTGGATCGAATATCAAAACCGCCAGCCCGCGCGCAGCCAACCTGGTGGCGTATTGAATGGGTGACTGTTCTTTTACAAATGCAACCGGCCCCATGATCGCCACAGCCGGATGTGGACCTTTCGAGAGCGGTCTGAGCAACCTGCCGACAATGGTCTCGCCAGAGCTTGGAAAAGAGACTTTCCTGACTTCATACAAGCCCGGTGTCTGCTGGGTTTGGCCTGCAGCAGCGTCCGCAGTGCTCAACATGAGCGCCGAAGCACCGGCCATGGGGGCTGCGACCGTCATTGAACTAAACGCCCTTCGCGAGATCATCTGGCCTTCCTTTCTGATTTCCGTTGACGCGATCAGCCCGCCCGAACGGGGATCGATTGCCCCGGATCAGACGCGCACTGAGTTGTTTGGACATAGATGAAGCAGGTGCTTGACATAATTTAAATGACTGAAATAGCATGATCAGCATGCAAAAAATGGATGTCACTCTGGGCGCGCTGGATGTGCGGACCTTGCGGTTCCTGAAGCTCTTGCTTGCCACAAGTAGCGTGACGCGGACGGCGGCTCACCTCGGTGTCAGTCAGCCGGCGGCCAGCCGAATTCTGGCGCGCGTTCGGGACTTGATTGGAGATCCGCTTCTGATCCGGACGCAGGCCGGCTATCAATTGACCGATCACGCCCTTGGGCTGCGCGACCCGGTTGACGTTGCCATTTCTGCCATCGCCGATGTGTTCACGCCCAAAGCGTTCGATCCGGCGCACTCCAACTATCGCTATCGCATTGCCTCAACAGACTACGGCGTGGCTGCCGTGCTGGGCCCCGTGATGGATGTGTTCGCGGACAGCGCGCCTAGCCTTTGCATAGATGTTTCCCCACTGGTTCCGCAAAGCTTCGTCGATCTGGAGAAAGGTGATCTTGATATGATGCTTTATGCGGATCTGAAGACGATGGATGACTTGATCGCGCAAAAGCTCTTTGATGAGACTTACGAGATTCTCTTCCGCTCCGGTCATCCTTTGGAAGATACCGCAAAGCGCAAGGCCGATCTTGCACCGGTCGATCTTTCACCGTTTCGTTTGATCGAGTTCAACTTTCCGGACATCACGAAATTGAAGCCGGATACGATTATGCGCACCGGGGAGGACAGCCCGAATGCGGTTTTCCAGCAGCCCTATTTTACGACATTGCCGTTCTTGGTGGGGACCGGCGATGCCGTCGCGGTGGTGCCAAAACGCTTAGGCCAACAGGTCCGAAGCCTGACATCCCTCTGTTCTGCGCCATTCCAATCGGATCAGCGGTTTCCCTATCATCTTCTGCGTCACGAGCGCAGCCGACACAGTTTGGCGATCAACTGGTTTGTGGGGCAAGCTGCTGAGATTACCAGAACCTCTCAGCCCACAAGCAAATCCATCCCAAGCGCCTCTTGATCTGCGACGACCGCCTTTGGCACTCATCACATACGGCGCTCCGCCGCATTGAAGCGCCGCGTTCCAGAGCGTTTTGGTGAACGGTCAGGCGATCCGTTTCCGGCGCCAGCCAAGCAGTCCAAGAAGGGCAAGGCCGCCGCCCAACAGCGGTAGAGCCGCCGGGACCGGAACCACGGTCGCTGTAAACGACAAAGCACTGTTGCCCGTAAACTGAACCGAACCGCCGCCGACGAGCCCAAAGCTGCCTGGCCCCAGTGTTGGCGTTAGGAGCGTCGCATTCAGCGGTCCGATCGAAGAGGTAAGGTCATAGCCGCTCAGCGCAGCGTTTTGTAAACCCAAGCCATTGGTGACCCCAGCATTGAAAAAGTTGATCAGGCCAAGCCCCGCTGAAGCCACGATCGTGTTGGTCGGCGTGAGAGTGCCGGACAGCGAACCCACTTCTATGGTCCCACCAATATTGAAATAGCGAAAGAACGGATCATCGCTCAGGTCCACATTCGCCGTGTCACCGGTGAACTCGATCTTGAATTGCTCACCCATGAACCCAACGGCACCGGAGCCATCATCGAACGTGCCACCGGCAGTTCCCGAGAACGTGTACGTGACGGGTGCAGCACTCGCATCGTCTGCCGCGACCAGAAATGTTGCCACAAGGGCGCATGCAGCGAAGATTTTGAAAGCGGATTTCATAGTCAATTCCCAGCGCTGGCGTACTCATAAACATACGCGCAGGTACAACTCCCCCGGCTGCAAGTAGAGTGCATCATATACACACTACTATACAGAGCATATCATAATATCATATACTTTTCGAGTCGAAACAAGCAAAGCACTAATGCACCTTTTTGGGTATTTAACTACCGATCATAAGATCCAGGACTCCGCAAACAAAACACAATAGTTCGCGGGCCGCAAAACTTGCTTCAAAGTCTGCTTGCAGCACGCATCAAAACCAATGCCTTTCCGGGCGGCATGTGTGTTGACCTGGGCTTGAGGAGACCGCTGAAGCGGGCATTCAACTCAAAAAAAAGCGGCCCAAACGGACCGCTCTCTTCATGTTCTGTGGCTTAGGGCCTAGGCAGCCGCAGCTTTGCGCTTCCTTCGCCAACCGAGCAAACCCATGAGCCCGAGACCGCCGGCCAAAAGTGGGAACGCTGCTGGAACCGGCACCTCGGACACATTACTGGAGCTCAGCTCAAAAAAGGCGTTGTCGAGGTATCCATCATTGGAGCTTCCCGAAAGGCGCTCCGATGCGACCGTGAAGAGGATCGACGTCGTTAGGGTTGGGATCGTGCCGGCCAATGATTGGAAGATAGGCGCCGTTCCCGCGGTGTAGGACGCGGCCCATGATCCCGGATCGTTCGTGGTCGACACGAGCGTTTGTGACCCCAATGACCCCATGCCACCGTCAAGGAACTCGGCTGTAAATGAGGAGAAATCGGCTTGAACGCTAAAGCCGAACAGATCCGCTGACATGGTGAAGTCGAGGCCGGACGTGCCCAGTGTCAGCAGTTCGCCCGGCGTGAGCATGTAGGACTGAGTGATGGCGTTGCTGGCTGTTCTGCCACCCCAGTAGTAATCGGCCGTATCAAGGTCCGGGAAGGTGCCGGCACCGCTTTGATTGACCCAGGCGCCAGTCCACCCGGAGAGGTCATCAAAGGTTCCATTGACGATCACGTTTGCAGCGTTTGCCTGCGACAGGGAAAGGCCACTGACCACGACCCCAGCGGCAAAAAGAGACGCCAGCCGAGGCAACCTGGCTTTACGCACTCGCGCCTTTGCTTCGGAGGTCGCAGAAGCGCCGTTCATCCACATACTCATGTTCGCCAGAAGCGTTTTCTTACGCATGAAGGTTCTCCCAGCCCCGGTGTGTGTCGGTCTACTCGTTTCGCGTAGGACAACTGGAGACGGGTCGCGAACAAATGCTCTTGGTGACAGCTTCCCTCAAGGACATAACGCAGTCTCTTGAAGCCGTTCACCCCAGTCTCCAGTCGCCCTTCCGGGACCACGCTATCCCTAGAAATTTCGCCAGGTCAAACGGCTTCGGCACCGATTTTCACGTTGAAAAACAAGAGGTCACGCGGATGTAAACGGAGCGGCTCCGTAACCTCCAGTTTCTGCGTCGACCAGCCCCTTTTGTGGCCGCAAATTTTTTCAAAAAGAAAATGGCGCGAGTCCGCTAGCGCGGCTCACGCGACCAGGGCCGGTCCATTGCGGGCGCAGGGGAAGCATCGTTCAGATAGGAGGTTATCAACCGGTCGATTGCCGTCCTCGCCAGCCGGCTGTGCTCGCGCGAATACCCCAAACTCGCAACAAAACTCCAGTGCGCGTGCATCATGGACACGAACATAAACGACAATTCCTCACACGCCGATGGCTTCAATTCCGGATGAGCAATGGCCAGCTCATGGATAATGACCTGGCCCAGGGTTTTGTAACTTTCACACATGCGTTCCCTGAGCCGGGGCGATCCCACGGAGTGAGCGACCATTGCGTCATAGGCTGAAAGCGTGTCGGGCATGGGATAGCCCTCGGCCACGCCGAAGAAGAAGTCCAAAAAGAACTTGAGCCGTTCAACCTCGCGAAGATCCTTAATGCCGGCGACGAGAATGTTCTGATATTGCTGTCCGAGGTGATCACATAAATCGGCAATCAGCGTGTCCAGATCGGAATAGTAATATCTGACCAGTTGGCGGGACAGGCCGGCTTCATAGGCAATGTTTTCAAAGGAGAACGATTGCACGCCTTTCTTGGTCAATAAGGTTGCCGTGGCGCCCAGTATTCTAGCCTTTTTATCTGAGTTTTGGTCGAGCTCGCTCAATATTATACTCCACGCTTCGCATGTCGGGGTTAGAGGGTGGTTAGATATCTACTTTATTACATTGAGCGACGCGGGCTGTCAGGAAAGACTAAAGCCTCGCGAGTGCATTTTCAGCAGGCGGGAAATGTTCGGAAGATTCAGGCGTTCGCAGGCTTGAGGACGTTACTGTTGACCGGCAGCCGGTGAAGCCGGTCAAGCGTTTCCAGATGACAATGAACCGCTTCGCTCTAGCCCAACACCGCCAGCAACGCCTTCGTAAGGGCCTTGGTGCCCTGGTCACCGCCAAATTCCATGGGGCGCATCTCGCCGGCCGCAAAGGCCCGCTCCACCGCGCTTTCAATCTCCAGCGCCGCATTGGTGAGTTGCTCCACGCCATGGCGCTCGCCCAGATAATCCAGCATCAGCGCCCCGCTCAAGATCGCCGCCAGGGGGTTGGCTTTGTCCTCGCCGGCAATATCCGGCGCACTGCCATGGGCCGGTTGAAAGAGGCCGTGGCTGTCACCGATTTCCGCACACGACGCCATGCCCATACCGCCCACAAGACCACCCGCCAGATCTGACAGGATGTCGCCGAACATGTTTTCCATCACCAGCACATCAAACGCCCAAGGCCGGCGGATCAGATCAAGCGCCTGGGCATCCACGTAGTTGGTGCTGGTTTCAATGTCGGGAAAGGCCGCGGCGCGCTCGTGGAAAATCTTGCGGAACAGAGCCATGGACTGAAACACATTGGCCTTGTCTACACAGGTCACTAGGCCCGGCGAGCCGCGGCGCTTACGCTTCTGGGCCAGACGGAAGGCAAAATCGTGCAACTTTTCCGTGGTGGGCCGGGTGATGCGCAGGATGTCCTGGACTTCATCATCGTTGGCAATATCCGTGCGCCCGTGCACGGCAGCCGAATAGAACAGGCCTTCGGTGGATTCCCGAAGCACGATAAAATCGATCTTCGCCGCCTCCGGCGCGGCCAGCTTCTGGGGCCCATTGGGATAGGCCTTTACCGGCCGCACGCCGGCATAAAGCTGCATATTCTCGCGCAACCGCAAATGGGGCGCGATCTCCGTGCCGTCCGTTGCCCGGATGTGAGGCAGACCAATTGCGCCCAGTAAAATGGCATCAGCCTCCGCCACCCCCTCCTCAGAGCCCGGCGCCATATCGCGGCCATGCTCGGCATAATAGCCGGCCCCGGCGTCGTGATAGTCGAAGTTCAGCGAAAATCCGCCAACCCGCGCTTGGGCTGCCTCGATGACGGCACGCGTGGCAGCTATGACGTCCGGGCCAATACCATCGCCCTCAATCACCGCGACGTTGAAGGTTGCGTTCCCCATGTTGGTCTCAAGTCCTCACACCACAGGCGTTAACAGATCCCGGCCCTCAAAGTGTGCGACCAGATTATCAAACATCAACTGGCCCATGGCCTTGCGGGTCTCCAGCGTGGCCGATGCGTGATGGGGCTGGAGCAGCACATTGTCCAGCGCCAGAAAGCGCGGGTCCAGATGTGGCTCGTCCTCAAACACATCCAGGGCCGCAGAGCCCAAGGCCCCGCTCTCCAGCGCATCCAGCAGGGCGGCTTCATCCACGTTGGCCGCGCGCGAGAGGTTGATCAGCATGCCGTCCGGCCCCAAGGCCTCGATCACCTGACGGTTCACGATGTGCCGGGTCTGCGCCGAGGCGGCGAGCGTGATAAACAGAAAGTCTGCCCATTCGGCGAGCTGCACGGGATCGGCCACGAACTCCAAATCGCCCTCGGTTTCGCGGGGAGAGCGGTTGGTGTAGCGCACTTCAATATCGAAGGCTGCCAGCCGCCGGGCGATCTCCGCGCCGATCCGTCCCATGCCTAAGATGCCGGCCCTCTTACCGTGCGCCCTGGTTTGCAGGCCAAACGGACCCAGTTTCGCCCAACTGCCATCCCGCACCCACTTTTCAGCCGGAACCATGCCCCGGGCCTGGGCCAGCATCATGGCGACCCCCAAATCGGCACATTCCTTGGTCAACACATCCGGTGTGTTGGTTACGCGCACGCCATGGTCGCGGGCAAACTCGATATCCACGGCATCGTACCCGACCCCATAGACCGAGATGATCTCCAGGTTGGGCAGCTTCTCCAGCACATCGCGGGAAACGCCCAGATCCCCTTTGGTGCAGAGCCCGCGAATGGTGCCGCCATGCTCAGCCAGCAGCGCCGCTTTATCGTCTGCCTCGTAATAGCGATGGGTGGTGAATTTGGCATCCAGGGCGTCCTCATCCCACTTGGGATAGGGGCCCATTTGCAGGACGTGAACGGAACGTTGATCGGTCATGCTATGGCTTTAGCGCAGCCTTGGCTTTGCGCCAAGCCTCAAACCCTTCCCTGGCCTCTTCGCTGGTGGCCGGGTAGAGCCCGATGACCTTCTCGCCGGCCGCCACACGCTCGGCCACATAGTCTTCAAAGGCCGTCATGTTCTCCGCCTCGCGCGACACCTCGTCGGCCAGATGCAGTGGCACGATCACCACGCCCTCGTTATCACCCACCACCACATCGCCGGGAAACACCGCCACGTCGCCGCAGCCGATCGGTCCGTTCAGCTCAATAGCCTGATGACGGGTAAGGTTGGTGGGGGCCGATGGCCGGTTGTGATAGCAGGGGATGTCGAACCCGGCGATCTCCGGCGTGTCCCGGAAGCCCCCGTCGGTCACCACGCCCGCCACCCCACGCTGCATCATGCGCGCCACAAGGATGGACCCCGCAGAGGCCGCCCTGGGGTCCTTGCGGCTGTCGATCACCATCACATGGTCCGGCGGACATTCCTCCACCCCCACCCGTTGCGGGTGAGTTGGGTCCTGGAATACGGAAATCGGGTTCAGATCCTCGCGCGCGGGGATGTACCGCATGGTGTAGGCCTGGCCCACCATGTTCTGCCCCTTCTGCGACAGCGGGTGCACGTCCTGAATGAACTGGTTTCTAAGGCCCAGCTTGAACAGCGCTGTGCACAAAGTGGCTGTGCTCACACCCATCAGCCTTTCGCGCGTGGCCGGGTCCAGAGCCTGTTCGCCCATGATCTCCTCCCTCCCTCAGGCGCCAACCGGCTTAAAGCCGTAAAGCGCCTCGGCATTGTCCTGCAAAATCAGCTTACGGGTGGCGTCGTCCGGGACCCAGTCGAGCAGCACATCAAGGGTGCGCGCGTCGTCGGGGTAGGTTTCCGGCGTAGCGCTCACATGGGGCCAGTTGGAGGCCCAGAGGAGCCGTTCGGGCGCATGCGCAACCAGCGCCTTGCTGAGTGCGCCCACATCATCATAGCCAGGCGCCCCCACCAGCGAGGTCTCATAGCAGGCCGACAGCTTCACATAGCAGTTGCCCTTGTCGATCAACCGCAACAGAGTGGCGAACTCCGCACTGTCCGGCGTCACAGGCGGAATGTACTTGCCCGCATGGTCGATCACATACGTTCCGCTCAGGTCCGAGAGCTTCTGCTCATAATCTGCAATCTCGCGCCCATTGAACTGAACAATCGGGTGCCAGCCGAACCCTGAGATCCGCTCGGCCACAGCGTGCAGATACTTACTGCTCACCGCCCCCGGCCCAATGTCCATGATGCGCGCACCGCGCACGCCCAACCGGTGCAGCCGGTCCAACTCCTCATCGCTCACCTCCGGCCACACAACGGCAATGCCCCGGGCCTCCTCGCCCAACACATTCAGGCAGGCTTCAAGACAGCTATTGTCGTCCTGATAGGCGTTGGGTTGAACCAGCACCGCGCGCCGGATCCCGAGCCGCTTCTGCACGATTGCATAATCTTCCAGGGAAGCTGGCGGGTGCGGCGGTATCTTGGGGCTCTGCGGAAACTCTTGAGCGATAATGTGCATGTGCGTGTCCACGGTGCCTTCCGGCGCAACAAGGCTGGGCGCCGGCCCGTGGAGCGGCCTAACGAAATCTGTCATCTTCTTGGAACTCGCCTCCCGTGGACGACTGTTTTTCAGTGTTCCCTCAGCATGGGCCAAATTTATTTGTATTACAAGTTGAAATATTGCCTGCCAAAAATGGGGATTTTCGTCACAAAGATGTAATTTCAATTGACAAGTACGGAATTTCCTTCATCTTGTCATACAAGCGGCAGCCCGGCAAAAACCATCATCAATCCGGTCTCCGTTCAAACAGGCGCAAGACCTTTGCGCACATTTAGGGAGAACGCCCATGTTCAGCTTTAAGAAAGCTGCCCTCACGGCAGCGGTTGCCCTCTTTGCTGCCAGCCTCACCGTCCCTGCCCAAGCGGCCGAATGGCGTGGCTGGAACATCCACAAACCCGGCTACCCCAACACGGTTGCTATGGATAAGTTCGCCGAGCTCCTAAAAGAGAAGTCCGGCGGCAAGATGACCCTCAAGATGTTCCACTCCGGAACTTTGGGCACGCAGCCTGACGCCATCGAACAGGTGCGGATTGGCGGCCTGGAGATCGGTAACTTCAATCTCGGCCCGATCGGTCCTGTCGCTGCGGAAGCCAACGTTGTGTCCTTGCCATTCATCTTCCGCGACATGGCCCACATGCACCGCGCCCTGGATGGCGAGGCTGGCGATAAGATCAGCGCCGGCATGGCGAAAAAGGGCTTGGTGGCCCTGGCCTGGTATGATTCAGGCGCCCGCTCGTTCTACAACTCTAAAAAGCCGATCAACACGCCAGCCGACGTGAAAGGCATGAAGGTGCGGGTCATGAACAATGACCTTTATTCGGGCATGATCAAAGCGCTGGACGGCAACCCCTCGCCCATGGCGTTTTCGGAAGTATATCAGTCCTTGAAAACAGGTGTCGTGGACGGTGCGGAAAACAACTGGCCGTCCTATGAATCCACCGGTCACTTTGAAGTTGCGGGCTACTACTCCCTGTCCCAGCATCTGATCATTCCAGAATGCGTCTGCATCAACGCGAATGTCTACAACGCCCTGTCTGACGATGAGAAGAAGATCGTCAGGGACGCCGCCAGAGAGTCCGCAACCCTGCAGCGCGAGCTCTGGGAAGCCCGGGCCAAGTCAAGCCGCGAGAAGGTGATGGCGTCTGGTGTGAAGTTCAACGACATTCCGGATAAGGCCGCCTTCCAGAAGGCCATGGAACCGGTCTACGAGCGGTACTTGAGTGCAAACCCTGACCTCAAGCCGCTGGTGGAATTGATCCAGAACACCAAGTAGCTCCACTCCCTTGCATGGTTGCCGGTCCGGTTCGGTGCTCCCGATCTGAGCCGGGTCGGCAGCCATGCATCCCTTGTCTCATCTGCCGGCAAGACCATGACCGAAACCTCATCGAACAGAAGCCGATATGATCAGTTCCTCGACCTGATCTGCTACATCAGCACCGTGATCACCGGCACGGCTCTGGTGATCCTCACGGTCATCTTCGGCTGGCTGGTGTTCGGCCGCTATGTGCTGAACGCAACGCCGACCTGGGTAGAGCAGGTCTCGCTTCTCCTGGTCAGTTTGATCGGTTTCCTCGGGGCCTCAATCGGCGTCCACCACAAAACCCATCTGCGCGTGTCCTTCTTCGGCGACATCAGCCCGCGCCCGGTGCGCCGGGCATTCGAGTTCGCCACCCACGTAGCCCTCGGCATCTTCGGGGCGGTGATGATGTTCAACAGCTACAAGCTGGCCGTCTTCAAGTGGGGCAACGATATTCCTCTCATCCACATTCCCGAAGGTTGGCGCGCTGTTCCCATCATGCTGTGCGGCGCCTTCACGCTGCTCTATTCCATCGGACACCTCATCCACTTCTTCCAAGACCCCGGCGAACCTGCCGGCACCCCAGAGCCATAAGGGACGGCTGGGCGCATGGGCTTAACGATACTCCTCGGTGTCTTCGCGGTCTGTGTGGTGGCCGGCGTGCCCGTCGCCTTTGCGCTTGGCATCGCGGCCGTGTCCGCTTTCTACGCGGAGGGCCTGCCCCTCATCATCGCATTCCAGCGTATTGTTTCGGGCATCAACATCTTCTCGTTGATGGCCATCCCCTTCTTCATCTTTGCCGGCGAGCTCATGTTCCATGGCGGCATCGCCGTGCGGTTGGTGCGTTTTGCGTCTGCGGCCGTGGGCGCGGCCCGAGGCGGGCTCGGCATCGTCAACGTCTTCTCCTCCATGCTCTTCGGCGGGATATCCGGCTCCGCTGTGGCCGACATTTCCGCTCTCGGATCGATCCTGATTCCCGTGATGAAAGAGAAGGGCTATGACGACGATTATGCGGTGAATGTGACGGTGACCTCCTCCATCGCCGGCATTATGATCCCGCCCAGTCACAATATGATCCTGTTTGCCGTGGCCGCCGGCGGCGGTATCTCCATCTCCAAGCTGTTTCTGGCCGGCGTGGTGCCGGGTGTGGTCATGTGCATCTGCCTGGCTGTGGCGGCCTATGTGATCGCGATCCGCCGGGGCTACTCGGCAGAAGCCTTCCCGGGCCTCAAAATCCTGGCGCTCCACTTCATCACCGCCCTGCCCGGCCTGTTCACAGCGGTGATCATTGTGGGCGGCGTTTTGAGCGGTGTCTTCACGGTGACCGAATCCGGTGCGTTCGGAACGCTCTATGCCTTCATTGTCACCATCATCGTCTACCGGGCCCTGACCTGGGAGAAATTCAAGCTCGCCGTGGTCAACTCCGTGCGCACCACTTCCATGGTGATGATCCTGGTGGCCTCCGCCGCGGCCTTTGCCTACATGCTGACGTTCTTCCAGGTCCCCTCGCGCATGATCGATCTAATGACCGGGATCTCGGACAATCCCATCGTCATCCTACTGATGATGAACCTGATGCTTCTTGTGCTTGGCATGATCATGGATATGGCCGCACTCATCTTGATCTGTACGCCCATCTTCCTGCCCGTGGCCGCGTCCATCGGGGTTGATCCGCTGCAGTTCGGCATGATCTTGATGATGAACTTAGGGCTCGGCCTGTGCACCCCGCCGGTGGGCGCCTGCCTGTTCGTGGGATGCGCCGTCGGCAAGGTGCCGATTGAACGGGCCGTCCGCACCATCTGGCCGTTTTATGCGGCCATCCTGGTGGCTCTTATGCTCACCACGTTTGTGCCGGCCATCTCCCTCACTCTGCCCAATCTCTTAGCGAACTGAACGCAGATGGATTTGAAACTTGAAATCAGAAAAGGCGAGCGGTTGGCCGACCAACTCTATGGTCAGCTTTTGGAGAAGATTGTCTCCGGGCAACTGATCGAGGGGGACAAGCTGCCGTCTGAGAACGAGATCTCCCGCGCCTTCAACGTGTCACGCCCGGTGATCCGCGAGGCACTGCTTCGGCTTCAGGCCGACGGTCTGGTCTATTCCCGCCAGGGCGCCGGCAGCTTTGTCAGGGCCCGTCCGCCGGAGGGTCTGATCAAGTTCGCCCAGCCCTCCGATGTGGCCAGTCTGCTGAGATGCTTTGAAGCCAGACTGCCTGTTGAGGGCGCCGCGGCAGCACTCGCCGCCCAACGGGCCAGTGCCGAAGACATTGAGCGCATTGAGCAAAACCTCACCGAATTGGAGGCCGCGCTCAACGCCCAGGCCATTGCCGATCAGGTGGATTTCGCCTTCCATCTGGCGGTGGCGCGGGCTTCAGGCAACGATTTCTTTGTGAGCATTATGACCTCGCTCAACACGGTCATCACGTCAGGCATCAAGGTCACCTTGAACATGACCCAACGCGGCTCCCACGAACGCATACAGAAGGTTTTCGAAGAGCACAGAGCGATCTTCGAGGCCATTTCCACAGGCGATGCCACCGGCGCTGACTTGGCTATGCGCTATCACATCCACCAGGCCCGCGCCCGCGCCACTGATCGCCTGCGCGACAGATAAGCTCGTGAGGAGACAGGAACAGCATGGAACGCATCTTGATCACAGGCGCCGCCGGCGGCTTGGGTAAACTGCTGCGCGCGGAGCTCAAAGGTTGGGCCAAGGTCATGCGCATCAACGACATAGCCGACCTGGGTGAAGCTGCGGCTGACGAAGAGATCGTCCAGTGCGACCTGGGCGATCTGGATGCGGTGACGGCCATGGTGGACGGGGTGGACGGGATCATCCATCTGGGCGGCAAGAGCATTGAGGGCACGTTCGAAGAGATCCTGAACTCCAACCTGCGCGGCACCTACAACATCTTCGAAGCCTCGCGACGTCATGGCGGCAAGCGCATCATGTTTGCCAGCTCCAACCACGCCATCGGCTTTCATGTGCGCGAGCAGAGCCTGGACGGCACGTCAGCCCAGCGGCCTGACAGCATCTATGGCCTGTCAAAATGCTACGGCGAGGATCTTGCCCGCTACTATTTCGATAAGTTTGCCGTAGAAAGCGTCTCGGTGCGCATCGGCTCTTGCTTTCCTGAACCGAGGGACCGGCGCATGCTTGCCACCTGGCTGAGCCCGGCTGACTTCGTGCGTCTGATGAAATGCATCTTTGACGCCGACCGCGTGGGGGTCAGCATGATCTATGGCGTCTCAAACAACCGGGAGACCTGGTGGGACAACAGCCACGCCGCCTTTCTGGGCTGGCAGCCCCAGGATACCTCGGAGATCTACCGCGAAAAAATCGAGGCCGCCCACCCCAAGCCACATTGGGACGATCCGGCTGTGCGCTACCACGGCGGCATGTACGCCAAGGTGGGGCACTTCGAGGACCCTTAAGCGTCCTTGGTTTGGCCCAGAAAGGCCAAGACGTCACCGCCCCACTGCATAACCTTGCATGCCACGCGGCGAGGCTGCTGCTTTAAGGAACGGGCCATCTTTTGACGCGGCCGTCATCCGGCCGATGGTCCAAGCACCGTCCAGCACAACATCGTGCCCACGGGCGCGCAAGGCACGGACCACATTAGGGGAGAATCGGTCCTCCATGAGCACCCGCCCGGGCTGCGCATCACGCGGATAGAAAGACGCGGGAAAGTGTGCGGAATGGAACATCGGGCAATCGCAAGCCTCTTGCAGGTTCATGCCGTGGTGCACATGGCGCATAAACTGAACCACCGTCCATTGGTCTTGTTGATCTCCTCCAGGCGTCCCCCACACCATGTAAGGCGCCCCATTGCGATAGGCGAGCGACGGGCTGAGCGTCGTGCGCGGGCGCTTGCCCGGGGCGAGGCTGGCGGGCAAGCCCTCTTCAAGCCAGAACATCTGCGCCCGGGTGGTCAGCCCAAAACCGAGGTCCGGGACGACCGGTGAGCTCTGTAGCCAGCCGCCGCTGGGCGTTGCCGAGACCATGTTGCCCCAACGGTCAATCACATCCACATGGCAGGTGTCTCCCGACGCAGCGCGTTGCACCTTATCGTCATAAGACGCCATGGTGGGCTCTCCGGCCCCGCCCACCAGGCCTGCTTCGCTTGCGCCAATGAGCTTCGATGTGTCGGGGATCCGTGGCTGATAGCCCTCAATTGCCCCGGGCCTCAGGTCAAGCGAGGCGTCCTTGCCGATCAACGCCCGGCGCTCGGCCGCATAGGCGGCACTCAGAAGTGTGGCTTCCGGCACATCCACAAACTCAGGATCGCCGTAATAGGCCTCACGGTCGGCAAAGGCGAGCTTGGTTGCCTCGATCACCACATGCACGAACTCTTCGCCCACCGGATCCATCTGGCCAAGGCCGAAATCCTCCAGCAGGGCCAATTGTTGCAGGAACACAGGTCCCTGGCTCCAGACACCCGGCTTAAACACCTCGTACTCGCCATAGACGCGCGAAAGGGCCGGCTCATACGTTGCCTGCCATCGCGCCATGTCATCCAAAGAAAGCAGGCCGGCGTTGCGGCGCCCGCTGCTGTCGCGCAGCGGCTCTTGCATAAAATCCACCATCGCCTCGGCCACAAACCCACGATAGTAGAGATCGATCGCAGCATCGATTTGCGCCTCGCGGCCGCGGGCCTGTCCGGAGCCTTTGATGATGCGATGCCATGTGTCGGCCAGAGCGGGATTGCGGAAGGGAACATCGAGCTGCGGCAGCGCTCCCCCCGGCAGATATACCGCCGCCGAGCTCGGCCAGTCGGCCTGGAAC
>JANQOW010000041.1 GCA_028285595.1 Hyphomicrobiales bacterium | reverse complement strand
AACCGGCCCCACCAGCCTCAACCCGGTCACCGACAAACCGTACGGACATGCCCTGCCCGTGGTCACCATCGCCGACATGGTGCGCGCCCAAGTGATGCTGATCGATCATTTGGAGATCCCCGATCTGTTTTGCGTCATGGGCGGCTCTATGGGCGGTATGCAGGTTCTGGACTGGGCGGCGAAATATACCGACCGGGTGTTCTCCGCCATGCCGATTGCCACGGCCACAAAGCATTCAGCCCAAAACATCGCATTCCACGAGGTGGGGCGTCAGGCCGTGTTGGCGGACCCCAACTGGCACGGCGGAGATTACACCGAACACCAGACCAGCCCCCACAAGGGCTTGGCGGTGGCCCGCATGGCCGCCCACATCACCTATCTCTCCGAAGCAGCTCTTCACCGCAAATTCGGGCGCAATCTGCAAGACCGGGATGCGGTGACCTTTGGCTTTGATGCGGACTTCCAGGTGGAGAGCTATCTCAGATACCAGGGCTCAACCTTTGTCGACCGGTTCGATGCCAACAGCTACCTCTACCTCACACGTGCCATGGACTATTTCGACCTGGCGGCGGACTTTGGCGGCCAGACCGTCAATGCCTTTGCCGGCACCAAGACCAGGTTCTGCATTGTCTCGTTCACCTCCGACTGGCTGTTCCCCACCTCAGAGAACCGGCAGATCGTGCGCGCGCTAAATGGGGCGGCAGCGGATGTGAGCTTCGTGGAGATCGAAACGGACAAGGGGCATGACAGCTTCCTTCTGGACGTGCCGGAACTGTTCGAGACGGTCACCGGGTTCCTGAACTCGGCCGCGCGCCAACGGGGTCTCACGGGCTAGCGCCATGAACGAACTTTCACAACTCACGCCCAAACCACCGCGCGACCGCAGTGATCTGCAGCTCATCTGCAACATGGTGGCCGAGGGCTCCAAAGTTCTGGACGTAGGGTGCGGCGATGGCAGTCTGTTGAAGATGCTCGCCGACCGCAAGAATGTGGCCGCTCGGGGTGTGGAATTGAGCCAGGCAGGCGTGAACCGCTGCGTGGCGCAAGGCTTATCGGTGGTGCAGGGCGACGCAGACACGGACCTTGAAACCTATCCGGACAAAAGCTTCGATTACGTCATCATGAGCCACACCATCCAAGCCACCGACAGGCCCAAGACCGTGCTGAGCGAAATGCTGCGCATTGGCCGGCAGGCGATCGTCTCACTGCCCAACTTCGCCCACTGGCTCGTGCGCTATCAGATCGCGGTGAAAGGACATATGCCGCTCAGCGAAAACCTGCCCATTCCGTGGTATGAGACGCCGAACGTGCATTTCTGCTCCATCAAGGATTTTCGCGAGCTTGCCGATGAAGTCGGCGCAACGGTGGAACAGGAGATCGCCTTTGACGGCGAAGGCCGGCAGCTAACGGGATGGCGCGGCGGAGCACTGGCCAATCTTATGGCCGAGCGCGCCGTTTTTCTGCTGTCGAAATAGCGTTTCCTGCCGCCTCCGGCGCACGGGCGAGGTCCGGCACAAGCTGTTTTGACCGCTCCCGGCGGACCGCGGCAAAGACCTGCTTTTGCGCATCCACAATGATCACACCGGACATCATCATGCCGGTCATGAGGCCAAACCGCTCCCAGGCGGGCGCGGACCGCATAACGAAGCCGCGCTCAATCGGCGGCACAAAGAGCGCGTGGGCCCAACCGCCGGGATTGAACATGGAGTCCCGCAGGAGCTGGGTAAACTGACCCCGGGAAAACGGCCGGCCATGGCCGAACGGCGTGGAATCGAAGCGGGCCCACATCCCCTTGCGGTTCGGCACCACAAACACACAGTGCCCTTGCGGGCTCATCACCCGCCACAGCTCGCGCAGCATGGCCCGCCGGCTCTCCGTGAGCTCAAGGCTGTGCACCACAAGGGCAAGGTCTATGGAGCTGTCTTCCAAAGGCAATTCGGTTTCATCGGTCAAGCATGTCGCGCTAGGCCCCCCGGGCGGCCAGTGCGTGACCCCCTGCCAGGCCGGCATGAACCCCAGCACGCTCTCCGCCTCTGCCCGCCAAGGATCCAAATAGGGCACCGCATAGCCAAGTCCCATAATGCGCAGGCCCTTGTGAACCGGCACGCGGGCCCGGATCCTGTGCGTGATCAGCCGCCGGGCCATATGGCCAAGCGGGCGCGAGTAGAAATCTTTCAGATCAACCACATCCATGCCCGCAATGTAGCATAAGCTCTGGACCGCGACAGGCCTCGCATGCCATCAATCGGCCAGCATAGATAACGGAGCGTCTCATGGCCAAATTGCAGGTTCACCAGTTTCCCGCCCTCAACGACAACTACGGCTTTCTTATCCACGACGCCGAACAAGGCGTGACCGCCAGCATCGATGCGCCGGAGGAAAGCGCCGTGCGCCAGGCCCTGGCCGACACGGGCTGGAGCCTGACCCACATCCTGACCACCCACCACCATGCAGATCACACCCAGGCAAACGCGCCCTTGAAAGCCTCAACCGGCTGCATGATCGTTGGGCCCAGGCCTGAAGCCGCCAAGGTGCCGGGCATTGATGTTGAAGTCGGCGAAGGAGACACCTTCGATTTCGGCGGCCATATCGCAACGGTGTACGAAACACCCGGCCACACCCTAGGTCATATTGTCTATCATTTTGCCGATGACGGGGTGTGCTTTGCCGGCGATACACTGTTCCCGCTGGGCTGCGGGCGCGTGTTTGAGGGCACCATGGATCAGATGTGGTCTTCCATGGAGAAGATGGCCGCCTTGCCGCCTGAGACAGTCGTCTACTCGGCCCATGAATACACGCAAGCCAACGCCGCGTTCGCTGTCACCGCTGAGCCGGACAACGCGGCCCTGAAGGCCCGCGCGGCGGAGATCGACGTGCTGCGCGCCGACGGCAAGCCGACCGTGCCCACCACCATTGCAGTGGAGCTGGAAACCAATCCGTTCCTGCGCGCCGGCAGCGCGGCCCGCTTCGCAGAGGTGCGCACCGCTAAAGATAACTTCTAAACCCCATGGCACAATCGGCCGACGAGATCATATCGCTCTTGGATCTTCAGCCCCATCCGGAAGGCGGATACTTCCGAGAAACCTGGCGGGCCGAGGCGCCAGACGGCGAACGGGCGGCCGGAACGGCGATCTACTTTTTGCTCAAGGCTGGGGAGGTCAGCCACTGGCATCGGGTGGATGCGGCCGAGGTCTGGCATTGGTATGCCGGCACCGCTCTAGAGCTCAGCGTCTCTTCAGCGAATGACGCAACGATCCAAACCCATATCCTGGGCCCTGCGCTCGGCGAGGGACAGCGACCACAGGCCATCGTACCGCCGGGATCATGGCAGTCCGCACAAAGCCTGGGCGAGTGGACCCTTGTCGGCTGCACGGTTTCACCCGGCTTTGAGTTTGAGGGGTTCGAGCTTGCCCCGCACGGCTGGCGGCCGGGAGAGTAAAGCAATCATCGCGTGCTTGGCCTCCCCGCGCCCCTGCGAACGCAGGGGCCCATAGCTCGAACCGTTCTCTTGGCTGGGAGGGTCCCTGCTTTCGCAGGGACTCGGAGTGTTCGTCACCCCATATACTGGCCGCCATTGGCGGTGATGGTCGATCCGGTGATGAAGCCTGCATCGTCAGAGGCCAAGAACACAACGCAGCGTGCGATCTCTGACGGTTCACCGAGGCGGCCCGTCGGGATCTGCGGCAGAATGGCTTTCTCCAAAACATCCTGCGGGACGGCCAGCACCATCTCCGTGCCGATATAGCCAGGGCAGATCGCGTTCACGGTGATCCCCTTGCGTGCCCCTTCCTGGGCCAGAGCTTTCGTGAAGCCCAAATCGCCCGCCTTGGCGGCCGAATAGTTGGCCTGGCCCATCTGGCCTTTCTGCCCGTTGATGGACGAGATGTTGATGACCCGGCCAAAGCCGCGCTCACGCATACCTTCCCAAACCGGGCGGGTCATGTTGAACAGCGAATTCAGGTTGGTATTGATCACGGCATACCACTGCTCGGCGGTCATCTTATGGAACATGCCATCCTTGGTGATACCCGCATTGTTGACCAAAACCTCAACCGGACCGAGGTCGGCCTCAACTTGCGCGATGCCGGCGGTGCAGGCATCGAAGTCGCCCACATCCCACTTGTAGACCGGAATGCCGGTTTCCTCTTTAAAGGCATTCGCCTTCTCATCATTGCCGGCATAGCTTGCCGCCACAGTGTATCCGGCCTCTTTCAGCGCAACAGAAATCGCGCCGCCGATGCCACGGGTGCCGCCCGTGACCAAAGCAACTCTAGACATGTCTTAAAAACCCTCTCGTGTGCCGGCCGGGGCCCGAAGGCCCCTCTCACTCCCGGCGTGTTTCAACTTCAGTTTCGCCGGCGTCAGCCGCGCTCCACGCACATGGCAACGCCCATGCCGCCACCAATGCACAAAGTGGCCAGCCCTTTGCTGGCGTCACGACGCTCCATCTCGTGCAGCAGCGTGACCAGCACCCGGGCTCCGGACGCTCCGATCGGGTGACCGATGGCAATCG
>JANQOW010000068.1 GCA_028285595.1 Hyphomicrobiales bacterium | reverse complement strand
ACCTTCTCAGCCAAGGGATCGGTCCGAGCTATGGGCCCCCGCGTTCGCAAGGGTGCGAGTGTTCCGGCTTGGTCCTTGGAGTGAATTTACCTCCTAGCGATTTCGCGCTATGTTTTCGGCAGAAAAAGAGCGTTCAGCCTCCAGGTGAGTGTGATGTCGACAGAGAGCAACGATCCCATCCCCCTTCGTAGCCCGAAGCGGCCCGACCGGGTTCCGGTTCCCGAAACCCCTGCCCCCGGCTTTCCGGCCAGCCGCATGCGGCGCAACCGGAAATCGGCTTGGGCGCGCAATCTGGTGGCTGAGAACAGCCTGTCTGCCCACGACTTCATTTGGCCCATCTTCATCCAGGCCGGCGACAATCAGCGCGATGCGGTGCCCTCCATGCCCGGTGTGAACCGGTTAAGCGTGGATCTTGCCGCAGAGGCGGCTGCAGACGCCGCCGAGGCCGGCATTCCGGTGATCGCGCTCTTTCCCTACACCGACCCGGGCTTGAGGACGCCTGAGGGCGGCGAGGCGCTGAACCCGGAAAACCTGGTGTGCAGAGCCACCCGCGAGATCAAACGCCAGGTGCCGGACATCGGCATTCTGTGCGATGCCGCGCTTGATCCCTACACCTCGCACGGCCATGACGGGCTGCTCTATGAGGGCGAGATCCTGAATGATGAAACCGTGGATGTGCTGGTGCGCCAGAGCCTGGTTCAGGTGGAAGCGGGCTGTGATATCATTGCGCCGTCTGACATGATGGACGGGCGGATCGGCGCCATCCGTCAGGCCCTGGAAGATGAGGGTCACACCAACACGCAGATCATGGCCTATAGCGCCAAATATGCCTCGGGCTTTTACGGGCCCTTCCGCGATGCGGTGGGCTCGTCGGCAACCCTCGCCGGCGACAAGCGCACCTACCAGATGAATCCGGCCAATTCCGATGAGGCGGTGCGGGAGATCGAGATGGATCTGGCCGAAGGGGCGGACATGGTGATGGTCAAGCCCGGCATGCCCTATCTGGACATTGTGCGCCGGGTGAAGGACGAGTTCTCCGTGCCCACCTTCGCCTATCAGGTGTCGGGGGAGTATGCCATGCTCATGGCGGCCGTTCAGAACGGCTGGCTGGAGGGCGATAAAGTGATTCCGGAAGCCTTGCTGGCGTTCAAGCGCGCGGGCGCCGATGGGGTCTTGAGCTACTTCGCTCTGGACGTGGCCAAACGGCTCAAGAGCGGCTAACTCTCTGAACTTTCGACAATTTACTGCGTTGGGCCGTGTGATGAACGCTGCATGAATGCACGTTTCAGTCTCGTTTCACTCACGTTTCAGTAACGTATCCGTCAACACCCCATTTTTTGGAGGACGGAAACGATGCTCAAGAAGGCCCTGTTAACGCTGACCGCCCTGACCGCCATTTCACTGGCGCAGACGCCGCACATTGCCCCCGCAGAGGCAGCGGTGAAGATCAAGCCGGCAACCGTAAAGCTGAAAACCAAGATCCACGTGGCCAAACCCAAACCGCGGGTGAAGATTCAACGGGCCAAGGTGCGGGTGAAGGTTCGCAAGAAGGTCCGCGTGCGGGTCAAAAAGACCGCCAAGGTGAAGGCCGCCAAGGTGCGCATCAAGGCGCCAAAGACGAAAACCAAGAGCGCGAAGGCACCGATCAAACCCCAGGTGCGCGGCCTCGTGAACGGCAAGCAAAAGCCGATTCGAATCAGAACCGTACGTCCCGTTGTTAAAGTCAAACCGGACCTGAAGGCGCTGGTTGAAAAACGCCGGAAGAAACCCGCCACAGTCGAGGCCAAGCTGCCGTCGAAGGTGACAGTCAGCCCCGCCGCTGCACAATTGAGCTCCGGATATCCAAACTTCAAGTCTCCCGACCCGGCGTTCCGCGCTCAAGCCGAGCGCCTGGCAGAGGTCGGCCAAGTGGGCTCGTTGGCGCAAGAGCTGAAAGATCTGGCCGCAACGTTGCGGATTGCCGGCCATTCGTCAGGGGAGCTCAATCTGTTCGGCGTTGAAGGACCATTCGCGGCCGCCGCAACTCCGGACACCGGCGATCTGCCGGCTGAAAACGCGCCGCTCCGGCCCCCATCCGGTGTGGGCACACCTGGCGCGCTGCCTGGTGGTTTGGCTGGGGTGGACTCAGATATCCTGTTCGGCATGCTCGGCGGCGCACGGCCCCAAGGTCCGCGCAACGCCCGCCACGGCGAAACCGCCGACACGGCGAAGAACCGCTTCGCCGTTACACCTCAGAGCATCGCGGCCGCCATGAAAGGCGCGGCAAGCTCCGGGGAAAAAGAGACCACCAGAAGCCAGGAATACAGAAACAATGTCGCCGGCATCAATCGTCATGGCAACGACTTCACCGAAACGGCGATCGTGAAAAACCGGGCCGACGGCACGTCCACCGTTATCATCAACCGTCACACCGATGAGTTTAACGGGGAAACCGGCTGGCACACGTACCGCGAGCGCACGGTCACCGAGTTTAACAGCGAGGGCACGCAGACCGAGCGGCGTAGCCGCGGCGAATACATCACGGATCTGACGGAACGGCGCAATCCCGACTATGCCGGCGGGTCAACCTGCCAGAACATTTCGTGCATCATCGGCGGCGAGGAGCCGAAAGGCCTGAGCTTTGCTGAGACCAAGACCGGCGCCTCCCCCGGCGGTCTGCCGCCGGCTCCAGAGGATGCCAACCATACCAGGCAGGCCACAGCGCCGCTCTATACCGCCAACGACGTTCTTGAACGCTATGATCCGGACTCCACGGACCAGGGCGGCGGAGGCTCGCCCAGCAAAAACACGGCTGGACCAGGCGGCTTCCCTGAAGATCCCAATAGCTAACCTTTTCCGCGGCATCACTGCCAAGTCATCAACAATCGGTTAGCGGGAGAGCCTCGCCCCTTTCGGGGCGGGGCTCTCACTTGTTGGGTATGGTCTTTAGCGGCGCGCTGAGCTGTGTTAGCCTTTCAGAGCTTAACAGGGGAAGGCGCAGCACTCATGCGCACAACAGCACCATCGCAAAGACTGACCTTCAGAACGCTTGGGCTATGTGCCGCCGCGTTCGCCTTCCTGTTTGCGCTGAACGGTGCATCCTTCGCGCCCAGTGTTGCCGGCGCGCAAGAGTTCAATTTCATCCAGAAGATCGTCAATCCGCGCCTCACGATCGAGCGCAACCGCTCTGTCCGCGATGCCATAAGGCGCCAGGTGGGAAAGCAGCTGGCCCCCGCCCCAAGCGGGGGCTTCGCCGACCAGACCACCGGCTTCACGGTTTCCCCGGCCGCAGATGAGGGCTCAACGCTGGGCTTAAGTTTTTGGGTGGACGGCTCCTACAAGGATCTCAGAGACCGCGCGGCCTTGCGCGGCTACAACGGTGATCAATCCTCTTTCAGCTCCGGACTGCAAGGCCAGCTCACCGATCAGATCCTGATTGGCGGGCTCTTCAACTTCTCCGATTCCAAGATCCGCAACATCTTCACCCCGGCAACCTCGCACACGGACAATTACAGCCTCGCCGGCTACATGGGCGCCACCTTGACCCAGAACCTGGTGTTCGATGCCTCGTTCCTCTACACCTTCACCGACAACCGCGCCTTTGATCCCACAACGGGCGTGGGCGCGGCCTATGATGGGGAAACCTGGGTCGTAAACGGCAATCTCACCGGCTATTGGTTTTTCCAGAGCTTGCGCTTCTCGCCCAATGTGGGGATCTCCTGGTCGCAGACCCAGGACCAAAGCTATGTGGATTCATCAGGCACGTTTTTCGGGCGCGAGCGCACAGATGTGGGCACCCTCACCTTCGGCACCACACTGGCCTACACCCTTGCCCTTCAAGATGGAGTGAGCCTTGAGCCCTATGTGTCGGCGGAGGGCGAATGGGAGTTCACCGAGAAGATCAGCCCGCCGGTCGCCACCGGCTTGCCGGAGGACAGACGCGAGCTGGACGCGCGCATTGAGGGCGGTGTTGAAATCACACTCTCTGATGCGATGACCCTCACCTTACGCGGCGAAGCCGGCGGCCTCGCCCGCAAGCGCTACCGCACTCTGGGCGGCGGCGGCCGGGTGTCGGTGAGCTTTTAGGGCGCGTTGCTCTGGCCCGCTTTTCCTGTCTTTTCGCTCTGTGGAGAACGCGAGGGGCCTCATGCTCAGATTTTTCCGGTGAATGAGAAGGTCCTCGCTTTCGCAAGGCCGCTGGTGAATGGCGGCTCTGAGACCGACAGGGGCGTTCGCCGCACCTCTGATGGATGGCAGTTTTGCCCTCGAAAGCTGCATCTGCCGCGACGGGCATTAATGACCCGTTTCGGAAGTTGGCCGTTTCAGCGCAATGTGAGTACCAGACCTATTTCACGCTCAGGCGGGTTGACGGCCAGGCATCGGTTGATGCCTCCTGAGCGCGGGTAAATGCGTCAATCCCATTCGGCAACTTCATTGTCTCGCAGTGTTAACATTCATTCTCCCAAGGACCTTCTTAGTGAGAAAATAGACGCATACTGCCAATACCCAATAGGGTACATGCACTTCAAAAAAATGCGTGATTAAGAGAACTAACGACATGATTGGGAAATATTTGAGATGGTGAACCAGTAACGCAGATATAGTACAAGGGTCCACGAGATATTTGTCTCCCATCAAGTCGATGTAGTCACATTTATCGGGGAACAATGTCACGAGCACCAGCGGAAGCACTATTGAACAGATAGGTATGGGTGAAGCCAGAAGTGCCACCCACACCCATCGCATTCTAGGATGCAGCGCCAACAACGAGCCGAGCGCAATGCCTGCCAATGCTGAGGTCACAATTAAAGCCCAGAGGCTTGCCGCTTCGAAGCTGGAAGCCATTCAGTGTATGCCTCACAACGAGTTTGCGGCCGTTACTACGCGAGTTTGATCTTTCGAGGCCGCACTCCAAATAGTAGTCATGGACGCAAATAAAGCCAGATCCCTTTCCATGGCCAAGGAGCTTAGCGGCTCCGTTCCGCCGAAGGTCCGAGAGAAAATGCTAGACATCAGGTGAGAGAAGTGGGTTTCTGTCGGTTAGCCAGGACTTAAGCCATGCGGGGCAGCAGTGACTCAGGAAATATCCCACAAACCGCCAAAGAGCGAATTGAACGGGCATTTGAGACAATTCGGTACCCAATAATCTCGGTTAGTGGCAATTCGTTAGAACCGCTCTCTCATCGAGAAAACATCCAGTTTGGTAGATATGAAGGCTATGCAGTTCTGTTCAAACTTAGGCCCAGTGATCGGCTCAGGCGCCTCCTAAACAGTCCCAAATTTCCAGGAAGTCATCTGCTTATTCTGTCGTTAACAGATGGGTGTCTGAGATTTGAAGCAACGATCGAAATGGAGAAATCTCCCAAGATGGGCATCAACCTAGTGAATAGCATTCTATCTGACATTACCATCTCATACAGAGACGAACCTCTGGACCAGAAGACGAAAGAACGATTGAAACGGATGCATACCCTTTCCCCTAATTGATAGTGCATTTGGCCGGGCATAAATGACCCATTCGCGACTCTGGGGCATTGGTCTTTGCAGATAGCCTAAGGTCGCTCGTTCTTATTCACTTCCTGGAAGAGGCTTTGGACAAACTACGGGACCAAATCCAGGTTTGTGGCCTCTTTCGACATACCCCCTTCGCATGGACATCAGTTCCCCCCAATACGACTCATCCGGATCGTGCTTGCGGAAGTTGTGTGCGCCTCCAAGCCATTGCCTCAACCGATAGGAGCCCATTTGATGATCCACCACGAACCAGACAGCGTCTTTTTCATCCCGCTGAAAGCAGGTGCCGTGCCCGTACTTCTCCCACTCAAAGTGGTACACTGCTGTCACAGCAAGCATTATGGCTACCGCGCCACCGGTCCTCGTTGCCCGTAGGCACCAACATAATCAACGCCGTGGTCTAATAGACCTTGCATGATTCAAGTTGCTCAAGAACCAATGCGTTAGATTTCCAGTGCAGTGCCTAGGGCTTCAGCACGCACTGTTGGCGTATACTGGATGCGGTTTTGAGCCCAAGAATTGTCCGATTGTACTGTTTGGCGTAGTCGTCGAAAGCTTCCAAATTGCTGCGCCCAAGCTCTTGTTGGTCCGCTAACAAGACATAGTGCGTGTTCTCTCTAAATGAGCGAGATGATGTGCATAAGACTCCTGGCGTAATCAACTCATCGGTCGCGATGTTAGCGCGACCTAAGAGTTTCGGTTTGCCGTGGGCAGAATCTCGTCGTGCGCCTCTAGCCGGGTTCAATTTCTCGAGAGCTTTGAAGCTTTTCAAGACTCTTTTGTGAAAAGATATTCTTGCAAGAGGTTGGGGTGTAAAGCCATCGAGCGTCGGCGAAATGATGGGACCGCCCCAGCTCCTCTCAATCTGCGTGGACCACCTAGAAACTGCAGCAGAGTTTGGCCGAGCCTTGTCAAGCTGCCCTGCAGCAGTGGCCATCTTAGCACCCAACTCCGGTGTGAACTCTGCAATGAGCGGCGGAAAACACCAGTTGTCCCCGCCACCTACAATGTGTTTTGCATCTGCTCTCACGGTTTGAGGGTATGACTTCCTCAAGTTCTGATCGTATTCGCTCGTCCCAAACTCCCGAATACCGATGATGAAAGAATTGTCAGATGCTGGCAGTTCTGATGACCGTTTTAGCTCCCCGTTGACTAAAGAGACTGTCCAGAAGTACCCGTACGGCGCGATGACCACCCACTCACTTCGATGCGGTCCTTTATAGGTTTGTTCAACCGCATAAGTGCGAACGGCTCCTTTGGACTTTGCCGCGATTATGTGTCCTTTGAATGCGACAGAGGCAGAAAGGAAACGATCAGGATTGAAACGAAGAGCACTGCCACTGGAACGGACACACGCTTTGGCTCCAACAGTGGAAAGTGCGAGGACCACAATCGCCAATGCCAGGCAGATCGCGCTCTTGCCATTTGGTAACGCAATCAACGGGAGTAGGTTTCGTCTTAATTGAATAACCAATAGACACAAGACCGCGCTGTATCTGTTTTCGAAACAATGGGATGACCAATAACCAATCAGACATGTGCTAAAATCCCGTAAAACGAGAGTTTGGCCAGCTGACATGGCTGTGTTGAAACGCGAGAGACGGCGAATTATGGCACATTCGCGACCTTACAAAAGCTGGAAGCTCACGTCCGTTCTTGGGGCAAGATCAGATATGCGCGCCAGCATACCCAAACAGGCTATCACACGCAAAGGTAGGCACGCTAAAACGGTCGTTATTGCCGGGGCCAGAAACGGTTGAGATTTGTCACATCCTGCGGTGCGGAGAAGGTCCGGCTTGAGCCCAACGAGTACCTCGGATGCGGTGCGGCGAATGACTGATCCCAAATTTACCGCGACTTGCATTGCAAACCCAACGGGTAGGCCGCCTGCGTGCCGATATTCTCCGGAGGACGGCCCGCCGAAACCGGCGCGCCGTTTCAATCACGAAGCGCTCAAGTGACGCCAGCTATGGCGTTTCGACAAACACCTGAACAACGTGTTCTCCGCCTCCCTCTTTAGGCCGCGCTCTTCATTCGGCGCACGACACCAAATGCAAGGATCCCGGTCAATAAGAGCGGCAGTCCGGCTGGCAATGGGACAGGCGTAACGTCGAACTCTAAGGTCGCAGTCGATACCGTATTGCTCTGTTTCACATACGGGGTCGAGAGAGTGTCCCCACCAACCGTCGCTGAAACAATAACGCCAACATCGCCAAAGTCTCCGCCCGGATCAGGCGGACCACCGAGGAAGCTGTCAGTGTCAGCGCCAAAGCGCAACGAGTCGCCATCCGCGAACGTGCCCGCCGCAAAGTTGAGCGTCAGAACCGTCGGAGCGACCGCTGGACCGACAAATCCAAAGCTAATGTCGCCAGCCGTTATGCCAACCAGGCTCGACAACACGGGTGCCGTGGCATTGTTGAAACTTCCAAAGCCATCGAAGTCAAAGAACGCACCCGCTTGAGGTGTCAAATCGAATGCGACCGAGGACACGGCACTTCCGTCCGTACTGGACACGGAAACGCCAAAAAACCCGGCCGTGCTGGCAGAGTCGGCTCCTGTTGCGTCAAAACTCACCAAGGTCGCCGCGCTGGCAGCGGATGCCATAAGCGCGAATGCAGTTGCGCCGAGAATTGTCTTTAGCATTGAATATTCCCTCATTCCTGACCTATTTCCAGTCTTTCAGAAACGAGACAATTGTCAATTTAATAATGGACATCGCCCATGTTCTGCGGAACGATTAACCTTCAGCCCTGCGGCCGTACGAAAAACGGAGACAATAGCATCGAACGGATAAGATTGTAGACTGGTTGAGCGCACTTCCTCATGATTTCGAATTCGGAACTGTCGAGGTGGTATAGAGCCTTGGGCGGTCTGCGTTGCACGTCGCCCAAGCGCTAACACTCTTCAAGGGATCTGTTTAGCGCAGCGGCAAGCCTAGGGACGGCCAAATCAACCTTGAGGTGAGCGTCCGCCCCGAAGAGGACAAAGGCTCTAGGTCCGGAGAGTCCGCATACTGGACATAAACCCCCGGATAGAACCTATACGCCAAAAACGGTCGTTATGGCTGCAACGCAAAACTAGGCGCAAAACATCCTCAGTTTTCAGGCGATTTTTCAACCTCTCGCGGGAGACGTGCAGGCAGTACTTCCGCTTTCCCTCCCCTTCTCGCCGTCCTTTTCCTACCCATGGTACGGGCATAGATGACCCATAACAGACTCTCCGGCGAAAAGAAAAGCAGCCCTGAAAGACCGCATTAGAAACGGTTTTTGGTTGAAAACTATGCAGCTGTGGCCTTGCGCGCTCCTGCGCCAACCAATTCGACCAGCGAGGCCACGGCGGCTCACGCGCAAAGGCAGGGTTGCAGGGAGCGGCGCGGGAGCGAATGCTGATGTGAGCGCATAGTTGTCGAACAGCCACACTTGTCGACGCAAGCTTTAGTGTTTTCGCTGGCGCTTGCATTGTTTGCGAGCGATATTCAGCATCGCACCTGCGGCCGCCTGACATTTCCTGGCTTCAAGCAATTCGTCTAAACTTGCGTGTCCCTGGTTACACGCCTTTTTCACCAACAAAAGTTTGTAGTTCGCGCGCACCGCTTTCTTGATCGCACGGCACCACTTACTATCGAAATTGACACAATCACTAGACATCTTAGATCCTCTCGGAGGCCCTAGGCGTGAACTCACGATGTGCCAGTATTCACTCATCATGTACCTCTGCGTCCCGTCTGATGCTCTAGGGCATCAAGGCCAGTTGTGTTGGGTCGGTTACCTGCCTGCTTCATCGTCATCTGGGAGGGAGCGACTCTGCTCAATTTTGTGCATTGCCGTAACGAAGATATCTTTTCTCGCTTGAGGGTTCCCAATTTCCAACAGAAGCGCGTGCATCTGGTTCAGCAGCTGCCGTGTCCGTTCTGGGGTGTTCACAGCCATCTGCATAATGATTCCTCCCAAAAGCTTGAAGGGTGTTGCGTTTCTCACCTGGACGATTACTCCCAGCGTGAGCCGATCCAATGGTCGCCAGTTGGTGCCAAACTGTGAGCTCTAATCATCTCTTGATGGTAGATGCTGTGTGATGAACTGTATCGGCTGGAATGAATTAAAATATCAGGCGTGTGCAGTAATTTGCCTACTGCATGTGCGGTATTTTTGTCTTACAGTTGTCCCAAGTGTAGCGATACGGAGTAAAACACGCTCGTCATGGATGGACTGGCGGATATTTGTTCTTTGAGCCGCAGAGAGCTCCAAATTGCCGAGGCCTATGCTGAAGGAGCAAGCTTTCGCGAGATTGCTGAGAACTTGCATATTGCGCCAACGACAGTACGCACTCACCTTCGGACGATTTATCGAAAACTTGATGTGTCGTCGAAACTGGAATTATATCATCAACTCGCGAACTGCAATCACGCAAAGACGAGTACACCTGCTGGCACCGCCCAGTTCGCAAATGCATCTGAATTGACGAGGCTGCCAGTTGGCTCATCTACACCTGTTTCTGCAACCGCAAACCAGCCTTCGCTTCCACACATACCTTCGATAGCGGTTTTGCCCTTTGCAAATATGTCTGGAGATCCGGAGCAAGACTATTTTTCTGACGGGATTTCCGAGGACATCATCACTGAGCTGTCGCGTTTTTCAAACCTATTCGTGATCGCACACAGCTCGTCTTTTTCATATGCGGACAAGCACCCTGACTCAACGCTGATCGCGAGCGAACTTGGCGTTCGATATGTCCTCGAAGGCAGCATACGACGCGCTGGCAACCGGGTTAGAGTAACGGCACAACTGATAGATTCAAGAACTAGCAGCCATATCTGGGCAGAGCGCTATGACCACGTTGTCGAGGACATATTCGACATGCAGGAAGAGCTCACCCGACATGTGGCCACGTCATTGGGCCCACAGATCGAAATGGCTGAGATAGCTCGCGTGCGTGATAGCGAGACCCCCAGTTTCTCTGCTTATGATCTTGCTCTGAAAGCCAAGGCAATTCTGTTCGAAGGCATCAAGTCGAACCAAGCCGAAACATTGGTGCAGGCAATCGACGCCGCAGACGAGGTATTGAAAGTTGATTCTAGAAATGTACAAGCTCTTTGGACACAGGGCTTCGCCTATCACATACTCTATACGATGCGCCCTCCCTCAGAGGCTGACCAGTTGATGACGCATGCCTCCGAGGTGATCAAACGCCTAGCGGAGATCGACACGGCCAACCCCTATTGCTGTATGATCCTAGGAGCCATCTGCTGGGACCGCGGGGAATATGAACTGGCGTTAAGACACATGCGTCGGGGCTACCAACTCAATCCGAGTTTTGCCTGGAACCTATTCACCTTGGCCTGGGCAGAGGCACTTGCTGGCCTAACGGAGGAAGCAGTCAAACACGCCGAATTGGGTCTCCGTCTCAGTCCACGTGATATGGATTTCTGGCTGGGCATCGCATACCACGCGCTCGCTCTGGCACATTTTGCAAACGGCAACTATCAAGAAGCAAAGAAGATGGGTAAGCGGGCGCTCGAATATCAGTCCGAGGCGCCAGTCCGCAGTTCGGTTGTCATTTCAAGTTGTGGTCATCTTGGCGAACTGGATGAAGCCGCGCGACGCGTTCGCGCACTTCGGACCTATGGGTCTGAGTTCCTCAATAATCTGCTAAATGGTGAGTATGTCCTTTTCGCCATTCCGGAGACGAATGCCCTCCTGGTGGAAGGGATCAAAATGGCGGTTGACTAGGCATGCCAAGAAACCACGTTTTGTGATGCTGCCCTCGGACGCGGTGCGACGGCAGGTTTTGGCACATTCTGGAAGTCTAGTACTTCCAAGAGATGTCTGCGTTGCTAACAACATCGGACATTCAAGGCTCCACCTCCGTCCAGTCAAAATGTCCGCGAAGCGGTCGTCGCACGACGAAGCCGGCGGCCTCGCCCGCAAGCGCTACCGCACGCTGGGCGGCGGCGGCCGGGTGTCGGTGAGCTTTTAGGGCGCATTGCTCTGGCCCGCGTTTGCTGTCTTGCGCCCTGCTCTTCCTGTGCAGATCAAGCAACACGAAACTGCTCCTTGGCGAGATCAACGAAAGCGCGCACCTTTGGTGCCAGGTAACGGGTTGACGGAAATACGGCATGCACCGGAACAGAGGTCGGCTGCCAGTCAGGCAACACAATCTCCAAGGTGCCATTGCGAACGCCTGATGCCGCCATGAACGACGGGAGAAGGCAAACTCCTATCCCTTCAATCGTCATTCCTAGAGCTGCTTGGTTGTTATCAACCTGGTACTTTGGAGTTGGCGAAACGGTTCGTTTTTCCAGACCTCGAAAGACTGTCCATTTCGGTGCGCCACGAGGTGTGAACGCAACAAAGTCATGATCTTCTAAATCATCCAGGTCCGCCACAGTCCCTCTGTCTCGCAAGTAGTCCGGACTTGCGTAGAACCGATACTCTATCTCTCCGAGCTTTCGCGCTGATAACTCTGAGTCAGAGAGTGTGCCGACCCGAACTGCAACATCAATGCCCTCGTGGATGATGTCTGCGAGGCGGTTGGAAAACTCCGCCTCCACGCGGACGTCGAGGTATTTTCTGAGATAGCTTGCAATCCAGGAGTTGACGACGAGTGTGCCAAACTCCGGTCCGGCAGTGAGCTTAAGGGTTCCGCTAGGTTTTCCCTTTGATTGGGCCACGCTGTTTTCGGTCTCTTCCAGGGCCTGGAGGATTCCATACGCTCTTTCATAAACCTCACGACCAATTTCCGTAATGCTGAGACGGCGCGTTGATCGTTCAAACAACCTGGCCCCCAGTTTGCTCTCAAGGCGCGTTACGATCCGGCTTACATGCGCCTTGTCCGTGCCAAGCGCCTCCGCTGCAGCTGTAAACGTCCCGCAGGTCACCACGGCGGCCAATGCTTTCAATTCCAGGAATTCGATTGTTGTATTCATAGACAACATTCTGTCTCCTTTGAGCGTATTTTTCAAGGCGTGGTGTCGATGCATCTTAGATCCATCGCGTGAATTGGAACCGAGGAGCAAGACATGACCGATACCAGCAACATCGCAGCCGTTAAGGGGTTTCTGGAAGCGCAATACAAAGGAGATTTTGACACGGCCTTCGCCAACTATGCTCAGCCGGAGTTTCGCTGGGTCGTGGGCACATCCGACAACGCAGACTTGCGGGTCGCTATCCCATGGGCTGGCTACGAGCATGTGGGCAAAGAGGGATATATCAGGCTGACCACGCTTCTATTTTCTGAGTTCGAAGCTTTGGAGTTTGATGCTCAGAAGTTCACCGATGCAGGCCAAAGTGTCTTCGTCGAGGGGCGGTTCGTCTTTCGGCACCGCGAGACAGCAAAGATTGCCGTGAGCGACTTCATCTCACGGTTTGACATGCGTGAAAGCCGGATCACCGGTGGCCAATTCTACGAGAACACCGCTGGTGTCGCTGCTGCGCGCAGTGCCGCCTAACACCGAACATCAAAAAGGAGAAAAGAGATGAAGATCGGGATCATTAATGCAGGAAACATTGGCGGGCGTCTTGCGCGCGCCTGGGCCAACGCCGGTCACGAGATCATGCTGTCGAAAGATGGCGAGATCCACAAACTCGACCCAGTGCTGGCCGACATCGAAGCGGCGGGCCATGGCGGGACCGTCAGCACAGGGTCCTTGCGAGAAGCCGCCGACTTCGGCGACGTTGTGCTCTTCTCAGTCTACTGGCCGCGGCTGGACGCAGTGCTGGCCGAGATCGGCGACGCCATGGACGGCAAAACCGTGATTGAGACAATGAACCCCCTCGGCGTCACGAAAGACTTCGTGCATTACCACGACACCGAGTTCATGGCCGGGAACTCCACGGCTGAGCAACTTCAAGGCAAACTGCCGAACTCGTGGGTGGTAAAGGCGTTCAGCACCCTAGCCGCCCCGGTTCTGGAAGCCGCTGCCTGGAGCAAACGCGAAGATCGGCAGAGCGTATTTTATGTGGGCGACAACGCCGATGCCAAGAAGGTTACGCGCATTCTGATCGAAGATGCTGGCTTCCGGCCCATCAATGCAGGCCCCCTCTCGGCTGCCCGACAGTTGGAGCAGATCGGCGTCCTGCTGCACCACGTAGCGCACAACGAGTTCCAAGGCGATGAAGATCTGATCCGCATCGGGTTCCGAGTGGTGGAGGCGGACCCTGGGCCCGTCGCCCGCGCGCGCGTGGAGTGAAGCACCCGCGCCGGGGAGGCTGCATCCGCCGCGACGGGCATTCATGACCCTTTCGCGTCTATTGCACTGCTCTATCTTGCCCGATCTAACTCCTCCCGATTGAACTCGTGCAATCAAGGAACACCTACATGCAAGAGCGAGCAACAAGTTGCCGTTGCGTAAGCAGGATGCAGCGGGTAACGTAAGCCCTAAAGTGGCAATCTGGTCGAGTGACCGAGATATGCCACTACGGCGACCGGGGTGCGGGTTAGGGTCAATGACCAAAACAGTAGGGACAGAGGGCACGGCTCCTGCCGCCGACATTCAGGGCCTGATTTGGCACGAATTGGATGTGCTCGTAAGTGAACCGCCAATCAGCGGCTCCAGCAGACTGAAACGGTTTTTGAACTACATCATCACCGAGACGCTGGACGGCCGCGGCGATCGTCTGAATGGATATACGATTGCGCTGGACGTTTTTGACAAGCCTGAAGACTTCGATCCAGCGATCGATTCGATCGTCCGTGTGGAAGCGTCGCGCCTGAGGCGACGGTTGATTCAACACTATGCAGAAGCGACACGCTCGCCCTTTGTCAAAATCACCCTGCCCAGGGGCAGCTATGTGCCCTTGTTTGAAGAGCCGGCCTCAGAGCCGTCTCCTCCAGCTGCTGCTGCTGCCGCTCAGCCCAAGCGCGGCCCCTCAATTGCCGTTTTGCCGTTTGAGAACTTCAGCGGCAATCCGGACGACCAGTGCTTCGCTGACGGACTGACGGAAGAGACCATCGCAAACCTCGCACGTTTCAAAGAGCTCTTCGTGTTTTCACGCTCGACGACAACAAAACTTGTGCAAGAAGGGGCTGATATCCGCCAGTTACACAAGGAACTCGGCGTGAATTTTGTGCTCGAAGGCAGCTTGCGCAAGACACCACAGGCCGTGCGAGTTACGGCTCAGCTCATCGATGCGACGACCAATGGACACATATTTGCCGAGCAATTGGACCGGCCTTGTACTCCCGAGGGCATATTTGAGATTCAGGACGAGATTGCACAACGGGTCGCCGGCCGCATCGCAGATGGTTTCGGACCGCTGGGACGCTACCTGGCACGGGCAAAGCGAGACGGGCAGTCCCAGCACTGGGATACTTACCGCTGGATTACCCGGTTTTACGAGTATTACGCGACTGCCGATCCAGCAATACATCTGGAGATTCGCGACGGTCTTCCCAAGGCGCTCGAACGCGATCCGAATTCTTCCGATGGTTGGGCGGCGCTCTCTATTGTGCTTGTGAACGAGTTTACGTTTCATTTGAACGAGCGGCCGGACCACCCGGCGCTGGACGAAGCTCTACAGTGCGCACTGCAAGCGGTGTACATGGATCCTGAAAATGCATTTGCCTACCAGGCTCTGGCTCAGGCCCGCTTTCACAATCAGGAGTTTGACGAGTTCAAAATAGCCGCCGATCGCGCTCTCGCGCTCAATCCGGGCCATTCGGGTGTGTTGGCGGATATTGGATTTTGTTACGCGATGCACGGCGATTGGGATTACGGCCTACAACTGATGAATCGTGCCCTTGAACTCAGCCCTGTGCATCCCGGCTGGTACCATATGGTGCCCGCAGCGCACCTTCTCGTCCAGAAAGACCCCGCCGCTGCTTTGGTGGAGCTTAAGAAGGGGACGATGCCTGGGTTTTATTGGTTTCACGTGATGATGGTCTGCGCATTGAGTGCGCTTGGCGATGCTGAGCAAGCAAAAGTCGAATGGGATGAGGTTGTTTCGATCTATCCCGACTTTGCTGCCAATTTTCACCGCGAGCTTCAGATTTGGAACATGTCTGACGAGGTGGCCCAGATGTTCGAAGATGGCTTGAGTGCGGCCGGGTTAGAGATCTCCTGAAGCCTCGATCTGGCTGTTTGGATTGGCGGGACGGCTGTCCAACTTCTTAGACCCGGCGACATAGTGCTTACGGCGCTTTATGGCACATTCCGGAAGTCTAGTGCTCGTAAGAGATGTCTGCGTTGCTTACAACATCGGATAGTCAAAGCTCCACCTCCGTCCAGTCAAAAAGTCAGCATAGGGGTCGTCGCACGGCGAAGCCGGTGGCCTCGCTTTCAAAAGGCCGCTGGTGAATGGCGGCTAAGAGCCCTTTTGAGACCTCAAAGTCTTCGAGGCGGCAGTCACACACCGGCCCAAACCGGCCATTCGGCGAGGAACTGATCACCACAGTTGTCTAGCCCCCAATGTTTGGGCCACTAATTTGGGACTTCTCTACTAAGGTTTCCGGTGCTGGTGGTCGTTGGTTTAGGGCCTGATGGGGTCGGATGTG
>JANQOW010000045.1 GCA_028285595.1 Hyphomicrobiales bacterium | reverse complement strand
GGCGATGAAGTGAACGAACGCTTCAAAGCCTGGATGGCCAAGTAAGCAGAACGCTTCGATAAAGCTGGAAAGGCGGTCCCTTCGGGGGCCGCCTTTTTTGTCTCGGTCTTCAGAGGTTAGCGCCTTCCCTCCCAGCAGGCCAGGAAGAGCGAGACGCAGAGCAGGCCGACCGAGAGCCACACCATGGCGGGATGACTTTCTGCAAACAGCACGATGCCCCAGCCCAGCCCTGCAAACAGAGAGACAAAACTGCCGAAGCTGACGAACACACCCCCGGTGCGCCGGATCAGGTAGAAGTAGAGGATGCTTTCCACCACACCTGCGGCCACAAACAGGCCGATGGCCAGCTCCGCCGTTCCCCAAGCGTGCGGAACGTGCAGGCCGCCGCCGCTTAGGGCGAAAATGGGCAGCACCAGCACCAGCGCCATCAGGGTTTCACCGGTCACCGCTTGTAGAGGATTAAGCCCTTGTGGCCAGAACTTTGAGATGAAGATGGACTCAATGGCGTAACAGATCGGCATGATGAGGGCGATCAGGAGCCATTGGAGCTTGCCGAACCCCGGCAGTTCCAGTTCCGGCCAAAGCACAAGTAGGACCGCCGCAGCGCCGAACATCACCGCAAGAATGCGCCGCGGCGATACCCGCTCGGTGCGCAGGGCAAGCGCAAGTCCGACGGTGGCCACCGGGGTTAACGTGCCCAGCAATGTCAGAATGCCGGCAGGCAGGTGCGAGGCGGCATAAAGCACCGCCCAGAGCGGGGCCACGTACCCCAGAACACCTGCGACTAGCAGGAAGACGAAACGCTCTTTGTTCAGCCGGAAGAGCTCTCTGCGCACCACCAGCATGCCAAAGAACACCACGGAGAGAAGCGCCATGGCCACGCTCAAAACAGCCAGCTCCGAATAGCCTCCGCCAGCGGCCAGTTTGAGCAAAGCAAACTGCAGGCCCCAGCATCCTCCCATGATCAGCAGGCAGAGGGAGGCCTTCGCCTGACTGATATCCCCGGCCGTCATAGAGCGGTGATCGCCTGATGATGCGCAAAGCCGCGGCGAATGGCATCGGCCATGGCGTTGATGGCCGGATTTTCGGCCCGGTCCGTGCAGATAAGCATCAGGTTTGAGGCGGGCAGACCCGGCAGCCCGTCGGCAGCGCCCAAGATGCGCATGGCCGGTTCAACCGTGCTGCGGGCCAGAATGCCTACCGCAAGGCCCGCTTTGATGGCGGCTTTCACACCGGCCGCGCTTTCGCTGGTGTAGGCCGTGCGGTGGGTGATGTTGGCCGCCTCAAGCGCGTTCAGTGCCGCATCGCGCCACCAACAGGAACGATCGAACAGAGCAACGGGCAGGGGCGCCCCCTCCGCGATCACCATGTCCGGGCTGCCCGCCCAGACCGTCTGCTCGGTCAGCAGCACTTCTCCCGCCGCGCCGTTCTGGGGCCCCGCATAAACCGCAATGTCCAGCTTGCCCTTTTTGACGGCCTCTTCGAACCCGACGCTGAAGCCGCACGTGATGGACACATCAATTGCCGGATGCCGGTTGGCGAAGTCTGCGAGGATCGATGCCAGCAGCTCTGAACCGTAATCGTCCGGAATGCCCACCGTCACATGACCGGCAATAGGATCGCTCGCCAAGTCGGCGGCGGCCTGATCCAACATGGCAACGATTTGACGGGCTGATGCCCTGAGCCGTTCTCCGGCGCGGGTGAGCACCATGCCGCGGGCGCGGCGCTCAAAGAGGCTTTGGCCGACCTCGGCTTCCAGCCTTTTGATCTGCACGCTTATGGCCGACTGGGTGCGGCCAAGGTCCTCGCTGGCACGTGTGATGTTGCCATACTCGGCCACCATGAGGAACGAGCGCAGGACCTCGCTCTCCAATCTGGGAAGTGAGCGTTCAATTTTGTTCATGGCAGGCATAATATATATTCGTTTGATTAATGCCAAGTGGCAGCTTTACGGTGCCGCTATGAGCACAGTCACCAACGAACTTCCCGGCCAGGCCAGGCCGTCCTTGAAAGCCCGTGTCAAGGCGACCGTCCCTTGGCTTATCGCGGGAGCGGCCCTAACCTACGCGGTCATACATCCTCAGACAGCAGGCGAGGCGATCGTCTTTGCCGGGCGCAATCTCCTCTATGTCTCACCGATGATCGTTATCGGCATCTTGTTGACGGCCGGGATTACGGCGAGCGGGTCGATGGCCTTGATCAGCGCCTCGTTCACCGGCCGCCAGGGGCGCATGATCCTCGTTGCTTCCTCGATCGGCGCACTAACGCCGGTTTGCGGTGTGACTGTACTGCCCTTGGTGGCCGGACTGATCACCGGTGGGGTGCCTTTGGCGCCGATCATGGCCTTCTGGCTATCGTCTCCCGTTACCGACCCGGGTATGTTGGCCGTCACGGCCGGGACGCTGGGCCTGACGTTTGCGGTGGGCAAGACTGCAGCAGCTTTTGGCGCGGGTCTGTTTGGCGGTGGGATCGTGCTCATGCTGACCCGGCGCGGTGCCCTTCAGGCTCCGGCGCGGGCCGAGGTGGCGCGGAAGCTGGCGGCCGATGGCTGTTCGGATTGCGTTTCCGGCCGGCTGTATTGGCAGTTCTGGCGGGAAGCCGAACGCCGGACAGCCTTTGCGCGGACCGCAGTGAACTCTGCGCGGCTGATGCTGGTGTGGCTGACCGGCGCGTTCATTGTTGAGTATTTCCTGCAAGGGTTTCTCTCAGCGGGCGGGCTTGCGGCCTATGTGGGCGATGACAATGGATTTGCGGTGCCCTTAGCGGCCCTGGTGGGCGCACCCATCTATCTTGACGGCTATGCAGCGCTCCCCCTGGTGCGTGGTCTTATGGACGGCGGAATGGGGCACGGGCCCGCCATGGCGTTCCTGATTGCCGGCGGTATCATCAGTGCCTGGGCGGCCCTTCCTGTGCTTGCCTTGGTGCGCACACCGGTGTTTTTGCTCTATGTGGTGCTTGCGGTCATATCGGCCATGCTGGCGGGTTGGAGCTTTGCGCTCGTCGCCTGATTCACTCGGAAAACTGGCTGAAAACTTGAGGTTTTCGGATTTTTCTTGAATCTTCCCCAAGAGTCCCTACATCAAAATCACACGAGCAATTGGAGATTTTGATGAAGCAATCTGGACGACGCTGGACCCCTTTGGCCGTTGCGGCACTGGTACTGGGTTTCATCGTATGGTGGCCGCTGGGTCTGGCCGTGCTGGCCTACATTCTGTGGGGCGGCGACGTAGACACCAGCGTGCGGCATGCGGTCGACCAGTTCCGGACGCCTTCGAGCGGCAATGCGGCTTTCGACGATTACAAGAAGGAAACCCTGGACCGCTTGGAAAAGGAACAGGCCGCCTTCGCCGAGTTCGTTGAACACTTGCGGCGCAGCAGGGACCGTGAAGAGTTTGAACGCTTTATGGCAGAGCGCAGCAAAGCCGCTGAAGCTTAAAGCTGCTTTTCTTCTCAACTCAGAGCCTTACGAGAAAGCCCGGCCGAATTGGCCGGGCTTTCTTCTTTGTGTGGCTTAGTTATCCCACTGACACAGAGCGCGTTCGCGGTCTGCGCAGACCTTCTTCTTGCGCGACGGACCACGGGCGTTCGTATCAACCCTGGGCTTGTGGCGGTTCTTGCGCAGAACTCTGACGCGCGTTTCGGCGCGCTTCTGTTTTTTCGGCGCGGCCTTCTTGCGGTTTTGCCGATTGCTGCGCGATTTTGAATGCCGCTGCTGTTTGGGCGCAACTTTGGCTCTCTTGGTGCGCTTGGCTTTTTCACGTTTCTTGACGCGTTGCGGCTCAATGCGCTTCTTCACGGGCTGCAGATTCTCTCGGCACACCCGATCATCAGTTGCGTCCAACTCATCGAGCAATTCCTGAGACGGGTCGGTGGAGGCCAACTGGACGCCTCCTTCACGCGCATAGCGCCTCAGCGCGCGGCGGCTTTGCGGACCCCAGGCCCCGTCGATTGCGCCTGCTGAGCAGCCGACGCGTCTCAGACCGCGCTGAATGGCCATCACAAGCTCGCGCCTGGAGAGGGTGGGGGCGACGGGCGCGATGGCCCGCTGTTCCTGTCCCTGACCTGGCACCGTTGCGCCTGGTTCAGTGAGGGCGGCGACCTTCTTCTTTTGTGCGGCCTCTTCTTTCACCTTCGCGTTCTTCAGGGCTTGGATCCTGAGCTTCGCCAAGGGGGCAAAGCTGCCATTTGGATATTGCGCCAGGTAAGATTGAAGAACGGCAACGTCCTGCGAGGCGCGCACCTCGTTCCAATACAGAAGTTCAATCTGCTTTTCGCTCGTGGCCGGGGCCGGGGAGATCGCTGCAACCACCGGAGCCGGTTTGGCCACCGCCTGCTGTTTGGCACCTTCGGGCACCAGAACCAGTGAAGAGCTCAACTCATCATAATAGGCCGGGCGCTGCACATGGCCGATACCCTGAGCGATGGACTGAACCTCGGAGCGGACTTCGCGGGCGATTTTGGCGAGCGGCAACCCGGGTTGGTCGAGCTTGCTCAGAAGAACACGTGTGTAAACTGACGTCTCTGCATTGTCTTCCGGGCCGAGCTTGTCCAGCGCCAACTGGCGGTAACCGGCTGAGTACATAATGAAGTTGCCGGCGGGTGCCTCGACCCGGGCCAGACCGCGCGATGATCCAACCGAGCGCACGCCGGATTGCTCGAACGGATTGTCCCGGCAGGCATCAATAACAAACACACGGGCGCGGGCGCCGGTGCTGTTGAACTGGCTGATCAAGCGGCGCAGGCCGATGGCCTCGTATTTGACCGTGTCTTTTTGATTGTTCTGCGGCTTGGGAATATCGCGGGGCAACAAGAAGTTGTCACCGTCAATCTCCACGCCATGGCCGGAGAAGTGGATGAACGCCAGATCGTTCGGCCCCAGCCGCGCGGCGAAGCGGCCAAGCGCGATGTTCAAGGTCCGTCTGTCCGGGTTGATCACCGACGTGACGTCGAAATCCAGCGTCTTGAGCTTGCGCTCCATGGCATAGACATCGCCCACCGCCTTTTCCAGCCGGGGGATATGCTCATAGTCATTGATGCCAATAAGCAACGCTAAGCGGCGTTCAGCCTGTGCTCCAGTTATGCTGCCCAGCACACAGCAAATGACAGCAACAAACGCGGCGATGCGCCCAATCATCTTGCTTTCCTTCGCGTTCACCCGGTGCTGAATGTGTATAGTGCCATGTTGAGAATAGAATGTGAACCAGAGATTCTCATGCCTATCCTCCAGTTTTCTATGACAAATCCGTTCCTATAACACGCTTAAACATCCGGTTTATGTTGGTTTCTGGTCCTTGTGTACCGCCTCATCAGACAGCGCGCAGTGATCTATCTCACTCATATGCGCGGCAACCCAACCCCTCCTGAGTAGCACGCTGTGCGAATACTCACAGCCCTTTTTGTGCATATCAGTTAAGCCTTCGGTCAGATCGATGTAAGGAGAGATGCGCTCATGGGCAACTTTCTCAATGTGATCTAGCACTAAGCTTGGCTGCAGCAAGAAACGAAAGAATTGGCCAGTACCTATTCTATTTCTTTGAGTTCATATGGTTCTGTCATTCTTGATTTTCTATAAGAAATGCAGTCGAAGTTGTTGATTCGTAAATTAAATTGACTTTGGTCGGGATTTGCGTTGAACATTAATCATTCGATCTGAACAGCGCGGCGCGAAAGATGGTTTATTTGCCAGATCGAGATCACGACGTGTTCATAAGTTATGCGCATGTGGATGATGATCCGTCCAAATGGGTGACCTCGTTGGGCAAGTTCCTTGCGAAAGAACTCAGAAAGCAACTGCGCATCAAAGAGAACACCGGGGAAGATATCGACGTCGAAATCTGGAAGGACCACAAGCTGCCCCGTCACGGCGACTTGGGTGACCAGTTGGAGGATACGCTCGGCGCGGCTTCGACGTTTTTGGTGGTGATGTCCCGATCCTACCTGTTGTCCAAATGGTGCAAGCGGGAAGGGGCCACCTTTGTGAGCGGTCTCAGGGACAATCCGAACAACCGGATATTCATTGTCGAGAAGGAACCGACCGATCGATCCAAGTGGCCCGATTTCCTCAAGGGCCCAGACGGCAATCCGCTCCTGTCTTTTGAGTTCTTTGAGGAAGTGGACATTGACGAGTTTGAACCAATGCCCATGACCACGCCCTATGGCAGCATTGATCCGCGGGCGGATAAGCTGATCAGAAACCTGTGCAAGGACTACTCAGATCAGCTTTATGACTTGAAGCACAATCCGGCATCCAGCGGCCCGGCTGCCGCGGATGCGTGCGCGGTGTATTTCGGATTTTGCCTGGGCAAGCAGGCGGGCAAGGATCGCAAAGCTGCGATGGATCTTCTGAGCAAGGACAAAACGGTGCGTGCCGGGCCCGGGCCGGACGTGAAGCTTTTCCATCAGATTGAAAAGGCATCGCTTGCGCAGGATCTTGAGGGCTGCGCGCTTTTCGTTCAGGTGCTGGACCACAATGAGGGTCAATACGTGGTTGATCATGAACTGGGTCTGGTGGGCCAGCAAAGTGACCAGGCGCGTGAAGCCGGCGTTCCGGTGCTTTACTGGCTCTCGCCGGAGGTGGATGAAGAGGACTTTGAGGAGGGGGCTTACAAGCAATTTGTTGATGGTCTCAGGGCGAACGAAGGCGACAGTCCGCTGGTGACGGGAGAGCTTGCCGATCTGATCAAGGCCATCCAAGAGAAGCTGGCCGCACGTCCGGCAAACGGGCACGACAAACAGCAGAACCGAACCTGCTTTATTGCCGTTCGCAGCGACGTGAACGACAGCGAGATGGTGAGCAAGTTCAATCAACAGGTGATGCAATTGCCGTCCCGGTATCCGATCAAGATCATGCGCGCCACGGAGATGATGAGCGCGGCCGACATTGACGATCTGATGGATTATGCCAAAGGGATCGTTATCGTGTGGGGCAAGATTCAGTTCAGATGGGTTTTGGACGAGATTGAGAAGTTCAACAATATGTCCGGCCGCGATCGCAAGGCCGGTGTTGTGGCTCTGTTTGATCCGCCAAAGGGCCGGGTGTTTGACGAGGCCGATACGCGCCTTGCCCCCATCTATCTCACATCGGATTCCAACAAGTCGGAGGCGGTGGAAGGGATCTCCGAATTTGTTGAACGACTGGAAACGTTGATGGATGAAACGGGGGATGCCGTTCATTGAAACGGATTGATACTTCAAGCGCCGGCGCCGCACAGAATTGGCCCGCTGATCCCTATCCGGGGCTGCGGCCGTTTTTGATCACGGAAGAAAGCGATGAATCGCTCATCTTCTTTGGCCGCAAAGCGCAAATCCATGATCTGCTTGACCGCTTGGGCGACACTCACTTCATGGCGGTGCTGGGGCCGTCTGGATGTGGAAAATCGTCACTTGTGAAAGCCGGGCTCATTCCCGCCTTGAGCTCAGGATTGATCTATGAGGCCGGTGCCAACTGGGTGGCTGCGGAAGCAGAACCCGGCAGTGCGCCCATCAGAAATCTGTCAAAGGCGATCGCGATCGCTCTGGGCCGCGGGCGGCGCGAGGGGGCGGATGAGAAGATCCCGGATGCGAGCGCGCTTGAAGAACGGCTGCAGGCCTCAACGGCAGCATTGGTGGATCTGGCCGAGGAACTGCCCGACCTGCTGGAAGACAATACCAACCTTCTGGTTCTGGTGGATCAGTTTGAAGAGCTGTTCCGCGAGGACCTTGCCCAGCGCGATGAAGATGCTCAACTGATCAACCTGCTGCTCAATGTCTTCAATCAGCGTCCTGATGGTCTTTATGTGGTCATCACCATGCGGACCGATTATCTGGAGCAATGCGCCACATTTCACGGGTTGCCTGAGGCGCTCAATCAGTCTCAGTTCCTGACGCCGCGCCTGAACGCCCAACAGCTTGCCGACGCCATCAGCGGTCCGGTTGAGTTGCGCCAATATGGCGGCAAGGTTGAACCCCGTCTGGCGCGGAAAATCCTGAGCGAGATGACCGGAAGTTCAGGCTATGACCCTGACCTTCTGCCGCTGATGCAGCACGCCCTGTTTTGGATGTGGCGCGGGGCGGTGCGCGATACGCCGGGCGGCGGCGAGCCGGTTGAGCTGACCTTGGAGGCCTATCAGCGTCTGGCAGGCGACGAAGGGCTGCAAGGGGTGTTGTCGAAGCGCGCCGATGACATCTTCCTCAACACGCTGAGTGCTGAGCAGCAGCACATTGCGGAAACCATGTTTCGGCTCATGAGCGAGATTGACGATGGGGCACGGCGCCGCCGGCGCGTGACAACGCCGGAGGAAATCGCCGCCAGCGCCGGTGTGGACCTTGAGGCGGCGAGAGCGGTGATCGACATCTTCGCCGACCCGGCCGTCAATTTCATCCGGTGGAAGGATGACGGCGCTACGTTGGATGTCACCCATGAGAGCCTCATCCGCAAGTGGGACCGGCTCGACGGCTGGGCACAGGATGAGCGCACCGATGCCGAAGAGTATCGCGACATGGAGAAAGCCGCCGCCAAGTGGGCGGAGGACAATCGCGCCACCCTTACAGAAGCCGGGCTTTTGCGCTGGGAGGAGTTTCAAGACCGGAAGGGTGATGTTGCCCAATGGGCGAGGCGTTACGGGGACCATTTTCAAGAGGTCACCGCCTATGTGGATCTCAGCCGGGAACGGGTTGAGGAGAACAAGAGGAACAAAGCACAATCTGCGCGGCTGAAGGAGGAGAACAGAGCATCCAAGCGCCGGGCGCGCGGGTTCATGATTGTCGGGTCTGTCGGGGTGACGCTGGCCGGCCTTGCGGCGGTGGGTTGGTACACCGCGTTCCAGGAAGCCCGTGAAGCCGATGCGCAGCGCAAACTGGTTGAGCAGCAGGCCAAGGATCTTGAGTCCGAGGGCATCAAACTGCGTGCCGCCGAGGCCGAGGTGCGCGCCGCTCTTGAAGAGGCCACACGCACCAGCAAAAGCCTGGAGCAGCAGAAGGACAACCTAACTCAAGAGGTCAAGAGGAACGAGGGGCTGAGCCAGTTGGCGTTGAGGGTCATCACCCTGCGCCGTGCCGGGCTGGTGGACCGGGAAGTGGATGAAGGCAGGCCGGCGACGGCTCTGCGCGTGGCGCTGGACACCCGCCAGATTTCCACCGACGCGGAAAAGCCTTTCCACGTGGCGCTGGCGCGCGCTGTAACCGCGGCTCCGCGGCCAAGCCCGCCGTTTGCGGGCCGCTTTGGCTCCGTGGTGTCTGCGGTATGGTCGGGCGAGAGAGGCGACTGGCAAGTCATGTGGCAAAACGGCGGCGTGCATGCGGTGGGCGCGCCGGACGATGTGTCCTTCCCGTTTAAGGCAACGCCGAACTATCACTTTATCCCCGAAGCCTTGTCTGCGGATCTGTCTCGGGCGCTTGTGTACAACGAGAACAGGAAACCCATTATTGTGAACAATGGGGCTTCGCTGTTCCCCGTTCCGCTGTGGGGCTGGGCGCCTGGAGATGAGCTTACGCGCGCGCAATTCTTCGGTGATGGTGAGTTCCTTGTGACCCTCTCTGACAGTCGCAAGTTGGTGGTGTGGGATGTTGAAAGCGGCGATCGATCTGACGAGCTGGCAAAAGTTGACCGCTTTGCTGTCAGTCCTGACGGCTTGCGATTGGCAACTGTCAGCACAACGCCCCATGCCCGCGGCTCGACGGTTCAGATATGGGATCTCTTCCCCGCGCTGAAGCGCCGTGTGGATTATCAGGTCGATGGCGCCGTGAACGTTTTGGCCTGGGGGCAGGGCGAGGATGAGATTTTTGCCGGTCTGCGCAAGGGCAGTGTTCTCGCCCTGTCGCCGAACGGCGCTTCGGCTGTTGAACCGACCCGGAGACGAAGGTCAGTCACCGCATTGGCGCATCACGCCGCCTTCGGTTTGGTGGCAATGGCCCTGGGCCGCAATACGGTTGAGGTCTGGAAGATGGGTGAGAAGCCGGAGCGTCTCCGGCAGTCTCTCGGGCATGAGTTTGTGAGTGGGCTGCAGTTTGCGCCTGACGGGAAGACACTCCTCATTCAGTCTGCATCGCAGCTTCAGGTGTTTGATGTTGAGAGCGGAGCGTTGGGTGGGACCATTGGGCCCGACGGCCAACCGGTTGCGCTTAGCGAGAACGGCCAGCGTGCGGTTACCATCGTGCGTGGAGGCCGCTCTTGGATTTGGAGCCCTGCCACCGGGCAACGCCAAGCCTTCGTTGAAGCCCCGAAATCCGGTGTGAATGTGAGCCTCGCCGCGTTGAGCCCTGATGCACGGGTTGTGGTGTCTGGTTATGAGGACGGCACGCTGCAGATGTCGGACGCCAGCACGGGAAAACAGATCTGGGCAACCCCCGGGAGCCCGGGCGTGTTTCGTTCGGTGCTGGTGACCCAGGACAGATCGCGGATCGTGGTGCTCGTGCGCCTGCGTGAGACGAACACGCAAAAACTGATGCTGCTGGATGGGGCCACTGGAGCCGTCCTCAAAGAGGTTGCCGGTCCTTACACGCTCACCAATCACGGTGTCAGCCGAGACGGCAGCCTGCTCTATGTACAAACGCGCGGGGATGAAGTGGAGGTGTGGGACACGCAGAGCGGTAATCTCTCCTCAATTATCAAAGCTCGCACAGCGCGCGTTTATGCGGCGGCGCTGATTGAGAAAGAGGGCGCTTCGGAGCAGAAACAGCTTGCGCTTGCGGAACGCAACGTCATTTCAATCTGGAACCTCCAGACCGGGGAGAGGATTGCGCAAACGGCACGCTACAACAGCCGCCCCAGAAGTCTTGCTGTCGACCGCTCAGGCACCCGGCTCATCTCCGTATTCTCCAACAGGCTTGCGCTTTGGAACCTCACAAACCTGTCCACCACGAGAAGCCTGGTTCAAGCAGCATCCGCGCAAGGCAATGGGTTCTATCGTGCGATGTTTGATAGAAGCGGCGCCAGTTTTTCCGTGGTGTCGAGAGATTTTCGCTCAAGCCGGCACTCGGCGAACCCTGTCCGAAACCGGTTGAGCTATTGGACCATTGCTGGGCGAGAACGCTCTGCGGGCGGCGGCGCTGCGTATGCCTTGGTGCAAAGGTCTGAAGTCTTTAACCAGGTGACAAAACCCAAAGTGCACTTTGCCTGGCCCTCCGACACGGTGGTGCAGACGCTCGGGCTGAGCAGCCGCGGGGTGAACCTGTGGAGCCTGTCACACGGGACGCAGCCGCGTGACATCAAAGAAGATGACTTCGCGGTCGAGCTGCCTTTTGCGCCCTATTGGGCCGACTTCACTTCGGATGGTCATTTGGCCGTACACCATCGTGGAGGCCCCAGCCTGTATGGCCCTGATCGGGGCTCTGGGCGCTGGTCAAACCGCTGGGATAAGACCATCGGCATCTCTGCGCGGGGCTATACGAGAGCGCTTATACCGCAAAGCGGATACAGAGCCGACCTTTCGCCGGACGGCAAGCATATCGTCATTCCTGGCGGCGCGGGAGGCTCGTTGTCCGTGATCGACGTGCGGACCGGACGGCGCATCGCATCCGCCTCACACGGGCCAAGAGCACTGCGGAACGCTGTCTTCGGGCCAGACGGCAAACAGATTCTCACCTATGGCTCTGATGGCCTTGCAAAGGTCTGGACGTTTGACGGCAGCGCTCCGTCAATCGCGTTCCAGGGCGAGTATGCCGATCCGCAGCCTGAACGAAAGCGCGTGTTGGCGGGGATGATCGATCCCTCCGGCCGCACTTTTGTGACCTCCGCGGAGGACAACCGTGTCAGCACCTGGTTGATCGGTAACACCAACGGCCCTATCAGCACCGGTCGGCTTGAACGCGAATCGGCCTTTGCCGGCTTCACGAAATCAGGTGCATGCACTTATTTCTCCAACCGGTCCGGCGGCTTCGTTCGGCGCAAGAGTGACGACTTGGACCAACCTTGCGGAGAAGAGCCGGACAACAACGTGATCGGCGAGCGGGTGGTTCCCGGCTACAGGGTGCTGAGCTACAGTGTTGACCCGCAAGGGGAATTTGCCGTGATGTCGGCGGTTGGCACCGGCCGGCTTGCCTCCATCAATCGTCACCTACTGGCCATCTACAGTCTGAAAAGCGGAAAGCCCGTTGCCGTCTGGGTGGAGCCCTCCAGACGCCTCTACAGATGGGCGGCTTGGTCGAAGGACGGTTCAAAGCTGGCGGTGCCTTGGCGCTTGAACAAGATCCGTGTGATCACACGGGATCAGCTCACAGATTGGAACGCGCTCATCAACGATGCTGAATGGGCCGCAAAGCCTGAACTCAGCGAAAATGATAAGAAGCGGATGGATCTGATCAACATCAGTGAATTCACAAATCTGGCAAAGTAGCTGTTTTCGCTGAGCTGCGCGGCTGACACTTTATCGTCGCGCTTTCTGCCGAATGGGGTTAAACCGCCCCATGCTGCAACCCTTCCATTCAGACCGGCTTGAAGCGGTGTTAGGCCGACCCGTTGCCCGCTGCCAACCACTTGGCCGGTCGTGGGGGCTTGAGGTCATCAAAGTTGAGCTGATCGATGGACCGCCGGTGCTGGTCAAAGCGGGGACACCGGAGCTTCCCGGCCATCTGGAGAGTGAAGCTTTCATGCTGCGTGAGCTTGCGGTGCAAAGCGATTTGCCGCTGCCGGGGGTCTTGCATTGCGAGCCGACGCTCCTGGCTATGGAGTGGATTGACAATGAGGGAGCCCCGCGCACGCCGTCTCACGAACGCCATGCGGCTGAGCTTCTGGCCCGTTTGCACGATCACAAGAGCCCCCGGTTCGGCTATGGCCGCAACACGGTCATAGGTGGCCTGCTTCAACCGAACGGGGAAGAGGATCGCTGGGTTGAATTCTTCGTCCATAAACGCCTCTTGTACATGGCGCGCATGGCCTTGAACACAGGGGCCCTGAAGCCCGGCGAGTTCAGCCGCATTGAAGCCTTGGCGGGCCGGATAGGGCGCTACTTGGACGAGCCGGCCCATGCTTCTCTGCTGCACGGTGATCTGTGGCAAGGCAACATTCTGGTCAAAGGCGATAGAATTGTCGGACTGATCGATCCGGCGATCTACTTCGGTCACAGGGAGATTGAGCTTGCGTTTTCGACGCTGTTCGGCACGTTCGGCGACAGCTTCTTCGATGCCTACCGTTCGGTTTTTGAGCTGGATGAGGATTTCTTTGCGGTGCGGAAAGATATCTACAATCTCTATCCCAACCTGGTGCATGCGGTTTTATTCGGCCGCAGCTATGTTCCCGCAGTCTTGCGGGTTCTTGACAGATTGGGGCTCTAGCCGGTGGCCTGTGCCTGAGGCTTGCTGAGTTTGGAGAGATAGAGCAACAGAACGATCCCCAGGGCCCACCACACCGCGTGCCAGATCCACAGTGACGGCATGTGGAACAACCAGCTTTGCCGATCATCAGGGGCACCAAAGACGGAGTTGCCCAGTATCGTTCCCGGACCGGCTGCGAAGAACAGCCAGGCCACCGTCACGCCGGCCGCTTTGATCAGGGTGCGGCCTCCCACGGCGTTTGGATCTTCATGATAGCTCTTGCGGTGCGCCAGCCGGTCAGGTGACGAGCTGAGCTTTGACACAATGGCGACCGTAAGCACGTTTACCAGCAAACCCCAAAAGGCGGAATGAACGGTGAAGGGCCAACCGCCCCAAGCCTGGATGTTGAGCGCTTCAACGCCGAACGGCTCAGTGGCAAAGGCCGCGATGATGCCGAACACCATCCCGGCCGCCACCGCACGTCCAGTCAATCGTGGGATCCAGCACAAACCGATCAACGCGGGCCACATCTGCGCCCCGATCGCTAAAGCCAGGTGGGAGAGGTTGATTTGAGCGGTCTCCTCCGCCCAGGCGAGGGCCAGTGCGGCTGCTGTGATGGCAAGGGTCACGGCGGCGGCTTGCAGCCTTGATGCTGTCAGATTGTCGGTGCGCGCAAAGCCGGCACGGGCGAGCAATGTGGTCGTGCCCACCAAGAGTGCAGCCGATGTGGCGTTGAGGGCCGCGATGGCTGCAATGGTGAGCAGGGCAAACAGCCAGGGCAGCGTGTCGCCCAGTAAGTGGATCAGGACCGGCACCAGTTCATTCTCTTGGCCTTCGGTTTCCATGAGGTCCATGCCCGCCAGATTTGCGCCCATGATATTGTAGACGAAGTCGCCGCGTTCATCGGACATGGCCATGTTGCCGCCCAGCAGGTGGCCACCCAGTCCCTGTGCCACGCTGAATACCAAAAGAACGATGCCGAGAATCACACCGGAGGTCCAGATCAGGCGAGGCTGAACGGTGGTCATGCCTTTCATGCAGAGGGCCCACGTGGCGAACACAGGGGAGACTATGATGCCTGTGAAAGCGAGCATGGTGGTGATCACCATGGTGCCGGTCCATGGGGATCCAATCGCTTCGCGGGCTGAGGTCTCAAATTGTATGATGCCCGGCAGGGCGAGGTAGTGGCTGAAACCACCGGCCGTCCGGTTGGTATCAATCTCGGCCAACGCGGCGATGCCCTCGCTCAGCCTGCCAAATCCGCCAATATAGTAAAGCGCTACGCATCCAAGCGCGATGATGCCGGCGACCATGAGCGCGAACTGAACTTTTGCGCACGACAGCGCCGCCCGGACGCCGCCCCACGCCACGTAAAGTGTGACAAGGGCGGCCATAGCGAGCATCGCGATGGTGCTGGAGAGCGTGTCGTCGCTCAACAGGTTGATCAGCGTGCCGGCTGTGCGGAACTGCCAGGCAAGCAAAGGCAGTGCAAAGCCGACACCGGCCAGGATCACGAGGTTTCGCACTTGGGTGCTTTGAAAATACTCTTCGAGCAGATTGGCCAGGCTGGCCTTGCCTGCGCTCTGCCCCAAGCTGGCGAGCCGGCCAAACATGAGAAGCGCGCAGGCCGGCAGCAGGATCGCTGCCGAGGAGAGGCTGGCGGCCGGCAAACCGTCACGATAGATCAATCCGGGATGGGCCAGAAACACCCAGGCGCCCAAGAGGCAGGCGGTCATTGCGCCCGCGCCGGTCCAGGTCGAAGACGTGGCTTCGGCAGTGAAGAAGCTGCCAGTGCGCGTGCTGGCGCGCGCTCCAAGATATCCGGCGGCCAAACACAGCAGCACATAGGCCAGCAGGCAGGCGGTCAGCCAGATGATCTTTTCTGCCATGTCGGCCATGGATGGCTCCGTTGGTTAGTGATCAGGTGCCCGGCGCACTATAGTGCGTGCACTTGATTCCGCGTCACAACAGGTTTGCTGCAACGTGCACAGGCGGACGACGCTGCGCCCAGGGCAGAGCCTCTTCCAGACCTGCGGCGAGGCCTAAGAGGATATGATCTTGTGACGGCCCGGCGGCGAGCTGAATACCGATCGGAAGACCGGTTGAGTGCATGGCCAGCGGCAAGGAGATGGCCGGCCCGCCGGTGACGTTAAACGGGAAACTATACTGCACCGGCTTGTCGCCGTGGACGATGTAGTCCACCGGATCCCAACCAGGTTCGCTCAGGCCGTAAGGGCCATGCGGCGGGGCGGGGATCGCGCACGATGGGCTGACCAGGACATCGTAATCGGCGAAGAAGGCGCCCAGGGTGCGGCGGGCCTGGTTGAGCCAATCCAGGGATGTCAGGAATTGGTAGGGGTCCATGCGGCGGGAGAGGTTGTAGATCTCCAGAACCACTGGTTCCAAAGTGTCGGGACCGATGGTGCGGCCGGTCTTTGCTGCGTACCCATCCAGGCGCTGATGAAAGCCAAAGAACCAGAAGTGGGCCATGGCGCGAGAGGCCTCTTCATGATCGAACGGTAGCTTTGCGTCTTCCACGATGTGGCCAATCTCGCGCAGGTGCTGTGCCACAGTCTCTGTGGCGGCCGCGATTTCCGGGTCTACCGGATGCTTGGCCAAGGGCTCCGCGGTCCAGGCAATCTTCAACGGGTTCCGGCGGCTGGTGAGGGCTTGAGCATAGGAGGTCTCAGGACGCTGGACGATGAACGGGTCGCCCGGCTGCGGCACGGCCAAGCAATCCAACATGGCAGCGGTGTCGCGCACGGTCTTTGACTGGACGAAACTCATGGCTAGGCCGAAGCCCGATTCATCCAGCACAGGGCCCGCTGAAATGAGACCGCGGGAGGGTTTGAGACCAACGCCACCGCACCAGCAGGCAGGAATCCGGATAGAGCCGGCAATATCTGAGCCGTGGGCCAAGGGCACCAGACCAGCGGCCACTGCAGCCGCGGCACCACCACTTGAGCCGCCGGCCGAATGGCCCAGCCGCCACGGTGTGGAGGTGTTGCCGTAGAGCGCGTTTTCCGCTGAGCCGGCGATGGAGTACTCCGGGGTGTTGGAGCGGCCGATGATGTTGAGCCCGGCTGCCCTGAGCAGTTTGCCGAAATTTGTGTCGAACTCGGCCACCATGCCTTCGCAGAGCCTTGAGCCATATTCGATCTTGCGGCCTTTCTCATGCCCGCCCACATCTTTGATCAAGAACGGCACGCCGCGGAACGGGCCGTCTCCCAAGTGTTGCTCATCGAGGTCGGCGATGCGATCGCCATAAACCTCCACAACCGCCTTAAGGTCCGGGTCGACCGTTGCAATCGCTTCAGCGGCCAGGTGTGCCAGTTCGCGAGGGGTGACGTCTCCTTTGGCCACAAGGCCGGCTAAGCCCAGCCCATCATATTCGGCGTATTCATCAAGTCTCATCAGTGCTCATCTCTGGTCTTTGCCTCTCGCCCCACGTTTGCTGCGGTTGCGATTATGTCTGAAAATCTGCCTGAGACAATGCGTCGGCGCCAGGCGTGCCTTGATTTGCGCCGGTTGGTTATCACTGAGGCGCCCCTTGCACACTTGGCCGGCAGGTATTATGCCGAGCCCAGCCTGCGTGCATTTGCCAACCTAGACCGAAGCAGCTCCCATGTCCTTTTCCATCGGCCTCATCGGATACGGCCATTTCGGCGCGTTTCTTCATGCGCTCGCCCAGCGTTATCTGCCGGAAGCGGAACTGAAGATCCACTCGGGCCGCCGCAGCCCCGATGGGGTTCTGTTCTTCTCATTAGAGGAGGTTGCAGCCTGTGACGCCGTCGTGCTGACGGTGCCCATAAGCGCGTATGCGGCCACGTTGGAGAAGATCAGCCCCCATATGCGCCCGGATGGGATCGTGGTCGATGTTGCCACGGTCAAGAAGTATACGATGGATCAGATCAAACAGGCCCGTCCAGATCTTCCCTTCCTTGCCACCCATCCGATGTTCGGACCGGAAAGTTACGCCAAGCGCGCGGGCGATGTGTCAGGGCTGCGCATCGTGATCACCGGACACAGCTTGGAGCGCGACCACTATGCGGCTGTTTGCCGGAAACTCACCGATGTGGGCTTTCAGCTCATAGAGACCAGCGCTGACGCGCATGACAGGGACTTGGCCGAAACCTTGTTCCTCACCCACTATATCGGCCAGGTGGTTGCGCATGGTGGATTTGAGCGTACTGATATAGATACGGTTTCGTTCGGGTTCCTGATGGACGCCGTGGATTCGGTGCGCCACGACGGTGATCTGTTTCAGGAAGTCTGTCGGTTCAATCCCTATTGCCGCCAGGTGATCGACCGCTTCGACAGAAGCGATCAGCATGTGCGCAACGCCATGCTCAGCCTTCAGCCTTCAGACAAAAACGGTGCTTAGTCCAACTGGAACACAATCAAATCCACCCGCAGCCGGGCGCTTTCGTCTTGTGGAGCGGTGAGTGCTTTTTCGCGCAGCGCCGCAAGACCGGTCTCGAACTCCGCATCGGAAAGCTGTGCGACGAAGCTGTCGGCACGCAGGGCCATCTTCTCCGCGAACGCGGACCAGTTCGGCGCAATGTCATGCCACCTGGTTTCGTTGGCCTTAAGCGAGAACCCGTACTGGCCGAAAACATCGACCAGCTGGGCCCGTGTCATAAGCTGGCGCTCGATGATCGTCCGAATAGACGGAAACACGTCCAGGTAAGGGTAGGTGCCCACCTCGTCGGCCATGGAGTTGCGGATGCAGACCATGCCGCCGGCGCGTAAGGCCCGCCAGCACTCCAAGGCCACCCGGCTGGGATCTTTCAGATGATGCAGCACCATGGACATGAAAATCATGTCCGCCGAACTGTCCTCCACCGGCAGCGCCTCGCCAGGCGCCTCGGCAAAGGAGAGCCGCGGATCGTCGTGCTTTTCGCGAGCTTGGGCGATCATCCGGCTCGAGGGTTCAACGCCCAGGACGTCTGCATCAAACACGTCTGCCAAGGTGGCGGAAAAGCGGCCTGTGCCACAGCCCAAATCTATGATTTTGGAGATATCGCTGGTGCCGGTGATCTGGGCAAACTCGGCCACGAAAGCGCGTTTCTTATCGTCTGCGATTTCGCGTCCGGCATCATAGCTGTCCGGCACCGATGTTCGGTCATAGTCCATGGGATTAGAGACTTTAGACCGTCAACTCCCGGAAGCCTACAAATTTCGGCATGAGATCCAGCAAATGTTTGGTGTAGTCGTGCTGAGGGTCTTCGAAGAGAGCCTCTGTCTCGGCAACCTCCAACAACTTGCCATGGCGCATCACGCCCACCCGGTCACAGATCTGGCGGATTACGGGCAGATCGTGGCTGATGAACAGCATGGTGAGCCCCAGCTCCTGCTGTAGATCTTTCAGCAGGTTCAATACCTGGGCCTGGATAGACACGTCCAAGGCCGATGTGGGCTCGTCGCAGAGCAGGAAGCGTGGCCGCGTGGCCAGCGCGCGGGCAATGGATATGCGCTGACGTTGGCCGCCGGAAAACTCATGGGGAAACTTTTGGGCGGCCGCGGCTCCGAGACCGACCACCTCAAGCAGGTCATGCACAATCTGGATTGCTTCGTCCTTGGACGACGCCATTTTGTGGAAATGGATCGGCTCGGCAATGATGTCACGGACCCGCATGCGGCCATTGAGGGACGAGAAGGGGTCCTGGAAGATCATCTGCATCTGGCGTCGCCAGGGGGCTGCTTCCTTGCGGGTTTTTAAGGCTGTCAGATCGGTGCCGGCAAATCGAATGGTGCCGCCGGTGGGCGTGTATATGCCGGTGATCATGCGCGCCACCGTGGACTTGCCGGAGCCGGATTCGCCCACAAGGCCAAACACCTCGCCGGTTTTGATTTTGAAGGACACATCGTCCACCGCATCCAGATACAGCCGATGCTTGGCGAAGAAGGAATGACGAGTGACGAAGCGCATGTGCAGATTGTCTGCCTGCAGCAGCTCGCCGCCTTCGCCTTCATAATCGCGTGACTGGCCGAGCCAATGGGTGGAGAGATCGAAGCTGTCGCCCAGCTCTTTGGCGTCTTCGATGTAGGTGACCAGCGGAAAGCGGTGGAGGCGGCGTTCAGGGCGCGGTACGGCGGAAATCAGGCTCTTGGTATAATCGTGGTTCGGGGTACCCATGATCTGCTCGGTCTTGCCGGTTTCCATCACCCGGCCGCGATACATCACACAGACCCGGTCGGCCGTCTCGGCGATCACGCCCATATCGTGAGTGATGAGGATCATGCCCACATTGCGGTCGCGGCAGAGGCCTTTCATGAGATCGAGGATCTGGGCCTGCACGGACACATCGAGCGCGGTGGTGGGTTCATCGGCGATGATGAGCTCAGGATCGGCGCAGAGCGCCAGTGCGATCACCACCCTCTGGCGCATGCCGCCGGAAAACTGGTGAGGATATTGCTCAATTCTTACATCCGGGTCCGGAATGCCCACCGCGTCCAGAAGCTCCACCGCCCGGGCGCGCGCCTTGGCCTGGTCCATGTCCAGATGCATCTGGATGGTGTCCACCAACTGCCGCTCAATGGTCTGGAGCGGGTCGAGCGAGGTGAGGGGGTCCTGGAAGATCATCCCGATCCGCGCGCCGCGGATGCGCCGCTTTTCCGCATCGTCCAGGGTGTCGATGCGCTCGCCCTTCAGATAGACCTCGCCGGCGGTCATCTCTCCGGGCGGCTCCAAGAGCCCAATGACCGCATTGCCGATGGTGGACTTGCCGGCCCCGCTTTCGCCCACCACGCCGAGGATCTCGCCAGGTTCCACGCTGAGCGTGAGGCTGTGCACGGCCACCACATGCCCCCGGCGGCTGGGGAACTCCACGCGCATATCTTTGATATCAAGCAAGGACATGGACGCGTTACCTCAGCTTTGGATTCAAGGCATCGCGCAGCCAGTCACCCAACAGGTTGATGGCCAGGACCAGCAGAACAAGGGCGATGCCCGGGAAGATGGTTATCCACCATTCCCCGGAGAACAGGAAGTCGTTGCCCACCCGGATCAAGGTGCCCAGCGAGGGCGTTGTGGGGGGGACGCCGACGCCGAGGAACGAGAGGGTGGCCTCGGTGATGACGGCAATGGCCAGATGAATGGTGGCGATCACCAAGACGGGGCCGGTCACATTGGGCAGGATATGGCGCAGGAGGATGACCGTAGGGCCGATGCCGATGACCCGGGCGGCCTGCACATATTCCTTGTTCTTCTCCACCAGGGTGGAGCCGCGCACGGTGCGGGCATACTGCACCCAGCCGGAAATGCCGATGGCGAAGATCAGGACGTAGAAGGCGAGCTCCTCGTGCATGGTGCGCGGCAGGACGGAGCGGGCGACACCGTCGATCAGAAGCGCGATCAGGATGGCCGGGAAGGAGAGCTGGATGTCGGCAATGCGCATGATCAGCGCATCGAGACGGCCGCCCACATAGCCGCTGATGAGGCCGAGGCCCACTCCCATGATGATGGAGAAGATGACCGAGGCAAAGCCGACGAATAGCGAGACCCGGGCCCCGAAGATGATGGTGGACCACATATCGCGGCCCTGGTCGTCGGTGCCGAGCCAGAAGCGGATATCACCGCCCTCCTGCCAGAAGGGGGGCAGGCTTGCGTCCATGATGTCGATGGAGGCCAGATCAAACGGATTGTAAGGGGCCACGAGGGGCGCAAAGGCGGCGCCGAAGAAGAACAATAGCGTCATCACCGCCGAAGCGATGGTCAGCGGCGAGCGGCAGAAGCTGTACCAGATGTCGCTGTCGAGCGTTCTGGTGAGCCAGCTTGACGATGATGACGGTGATTGTGTTGCCGGGGTGGGGGTTGCCTCAGTGTCTGCCATCTAGTGCCCCCCGCTTCCGGCCCGGTCGACGCGCAGGCGCGGATCCACCACATAGTAGAGCACATCGACAATCAGATTGATCACCACGAAGAAGAAAGCAATCAGCACCAGGTAGGCCGCCATGACGGGGATATCCACCTCGCCGATGGCCTGAATGAACAAAAGCCCCATGCCCGGCCACTGGAAGACGCTTTCGGTGATGATGGCGAACGCAATGATAGAGCCCAGTTGCAGGCCCGTGATGGTGATCACCGGCACCAGCGTGTTCTTCAAGGCGGTCACGAAATGCACATAACGGTCGGGAAGGCCTCGTGCGCGGCCGAACTTCACAAAGTCGGTGCGCAGCACTTCCAGCATTTCGGCGCGCACCAGGCGCATGATCAAGGTCATCTGGAAGAGCGCCAACGTGATGGCCGGCATGATCAGCGATTTAAGGCCCGAGGCGGTGAGGAAGCCGGTGGTCCACCAGCCGATCTCCACCACATCGCCGCGCCCGAACGTGGGCAGCCAGCGCAAGATCACGCCGAAGAACAAGATCAGCAATATGCCGATCAGGAAGGTGGGCAGCGAGATGCCTATGAGCGACAGGGTCATGAAGGCATGGGACATGGCCCCGTTGCGCCGGATCGCGGTGTAGACCCCCATGGGAATGCCGATGACCAGGGCCAGAATGGCCGAGACCAAGGAGAGCTCCAGGGTGGCCGGCAGGCGCTCGGCGATCAGCTCTGAGACCGGGCGCCGGTGCTGATAGGAAAAGCCGAACTCGCCCTTCGCCGCATTGGCGGCAAAACGCCCGAACTGCACCATGAAGGCATCGTTCAGGCCTAAGCGCTCACGCAATTCGGCGCGTTCTTCGATGGTGGTGTCCTGGCCGACCATGTTGTTGATCGGATCGCCAACGTAGCGGAACAGACCGAACGCGATGAGCGCAACCGTCAGCATCACGAGGATGGACTGCAGAACGCGCTGGATGATGAAGGTGATCATGGGGTCAGGAGATACGCAAACTTATGAAAAGAACCGGGCCGTCCGTTAGGGGCGGCCCGGCTCGTCTCGTTTCGGTTACTTCTTCACGACCGCGTAGCGCAGGTCGAACACGTTGTCCGGACGCTGCACCACTTCAACCTTGTCGGAGACACCCCACGACAGAGGCTGTTGGTGAAGAGGAATGTGGCCCACTTCGTCCTGGTGGATCTTGAAGGCCTCGTCGATCATGGCCTGGCGTTTTTCCTGGTCGGTTTCCGACTGGATCTTGGCAGCCAACTCATTGATCTTCGGGTTGCAATAGCCGCCCAGGTTGAAGGCGCCCAGCTTGTCTTCGCCGCCACGGCAGGCGATCAGCGAAGCGATCGGGTTGTGGCTGTCAAAGGTGGACGGGGTCCAGCCCAAAAGGAAGAAGCTGGTGTCATAGTTGTTCTGAGCCAGCACCTTGCCGAAATATTTCGACTTGGGCTGGGCCAGAAGGTTCACCTTGACGTTGATCTTGGCCAGCATGGAGGCTGAGGCCTGGCAGATCTTCTCGTCGTTAACGTAGCGGTTGTTCGGGCAATCCATGGTGACTTCAAAGCCGTCTGCATAGCCGGCGTCAGCCATCAGTTTCTTGGCCGCTTCCACATCGTAAGGCAGCCGCGTGTTCATCGACTTGTTGAAGCCGTTGATCTGCGGGGCCACCATCAGGCCGGTCGGCGTTGCAGCGCCGCGCATCACCTTGGCTTTGATGGCATCAATGTTGATGGCCTGCATGAAGGCCTTGCGCACGCGCACATCCTTGAACGGGTTCTTGCCCTTGATGTTCGAGGTTGTGAGCTCTTCACGCAACTGGTCGAAGCCCAAGAAGATGGTGCGGGCTTCCGGTCCGGTGAGCGGCTTTACGCCGGAGGCGTCTTCCAGACGCTTCCAGTCCTGAACCGGGATCGGATAGGCCATGTCCACGTTGCCGGAGATAAGCGCGGCCACGCGGGTGGCGTCCTGGTCGATCGGTGTGAAGATCGCCTCGGTGACGTTGGTCGGGATGGTGCCCCAGTAATTGGGGTTGCGTGTGAGCACGGTTTTCACGCCCGACTGACGTTCTTTGACGATGAACGGACCGGTGCCGTTGGCGTTGAGGTTGGCAAAGTTGCCTTCATCGCCGCCCTTCACGTTGGTGGCGGCCACGGCCTTGTTCTTTTCGGCCCACTGCTTGTCCATGATGTAGAAGATTTCAAGCTGCAGAGGCAGAATCGGGTTCGGGGACGGGGTGATCAGATCGATGGTGTAATCGTCGATCACCTTGGCTTCCTTGATAAGAGCCGCCACCACTTTCATGTCGGAGCCTTCGGTGCGCAGGCGCTCTACCGAGAAGGCCACATCGTCGGCTTTGAAGTCGCTGCCGTCGTGGAATTTCACGCCCTGGCGCAGTTTGAAGCGCCAGGTGGTGGGCTCGGTGTTTTCCCAGCTTTCCGCCAGCGCGCCTTCCATCTCCATCTTGTCGTTACGGGCCACAAGACCCTCATAGATGTTGCGCTGGAAGCCGAGTGTCATGGTTTCAAAAAGACCATGCGGGTCAAGGGTTTGCAGGTCGCCCTGGAAAGCCCACTTGAAGGTCTCCGCGTTGGCCGCAGAGGCAGCGCCCAACATCAGGCCACCGGCCAGTGCGGCGCGGAGCGCGGTTTTAGCGTGTTTCATCTAGTTACTCCCTGTTTCAGTTAGATGATCTGTTTGTCACGAAACCTGTTTCCTTATGGCTTCATTGAGGCAAGCTTAGCCCCAAAGCCAATGAACACCATGCCCGTGACCCCTTTCAGCCAGCGCTGAAATGTGAGGTTGCGGGCGGCGCCTGTGAGGCGCGCAAATAGCATGACCATGGCTGAAAACCATATGAGGTTCAGCATGGAATGAATGAACACCAAGACGAAAGACGCGCCGATTGCCCCTTGCGTCTGTGAAATGAACTGGGGAAAAGCGGCCAGGTAGAACATGGACACTTTCGGATTGAGCGCGTTGGTGAGAAAGCCTTCCGCAAAGGCCTTGGCAAGGGTGCGTTGCCGCTTCGCCGGCGCCACGGTCTGAGCTGCGCCGACGCCCTTCCAGGCATCCCAGAGCGCTTTAAGCCCGATCCAGCACAGATAGGCAGCCCCCAGCATCTTAATCACGAAGAACGCCTGGGCTGACTGGACGAGTATGATCGAGATGCCCAGCACGGAGAGGGCTCCGTGCAGATAGAAAGCGCTGACAAAGCCAGCCACGTTCGCAAACCCGGCCGCCTTGCCCGAAGTGGGCACTGTTTTGGCAACCAGCACGCCGTTGGGGCCGGGCGATATCACCAGGAGCGCAGCAATCACGGTGAAACTGACGAGCGTTGCAAGATCCACGGTACTTGATCCTTACGCGTTAAACATCGGTGAGTGCTGCAATATAATCCCCTCGCTGTGCGAAGCCCAAGGTCCAAGCCCTCACTCGGACAATACTTCCGGTAGCAAGTCTATCCGGCCTTGGGCCTAAAGTTCAATCGCCTGTTTCGGTCTGTTGGTCTTTTTTATGCCACCAAAGGTTCGTCTTTGAAGATCTTTCCGTCCCGCATGACCAGAGCGATGTGGGCAGCTTCCTGTTCGAGAAAGCCGATATCGGCCAGCGGGTTGCCCCGCACCACGATCAGATCCGCTTTGTAGCCCGGGGCCAGTTTGCCAATTTCATCTTCCTGTTCAAGCAGCTCAGCGTTGGTGATGGTGGCCGATCTGATGGCACCGTGATTGCCCAATACCTCGGCTTTCAGCGAAAACTCATCACACTGATACTTGTGGCACGGGCCCAGAAGGTCGGTGCCATGGCCGATTTTGACGCCCGCATCACGACTGAGTTCAACGGCCCGCAGGCCGGCGTCCACGATCTCCCCCAGCTTCTGAATGGAAACCTCCGGCAAGCCGAACTCGCGCCCGTGCTTGTTGAGGGCGAAGTAAGTGATGTTGGTGGGGACATGAAACGCATCCTTCTGCGCCATGAATGCGGCGGTCTCTGCGTCAATCAGGTTGCCGTGTTCAATGCTCCGGACCCCGCATTCCACCGCCCGGCGGATGGCGGGAGCACTGTAGGCGTGAGCCATTACATAGGTGTGATGGGCGTTGGCCTCCTCCACGATGGCGGTGATCTCGTCTTTGGAATACTGGGTGTTTTGGATGGGATCGGTGGGGGAGGCGACCCCGCCGCTCGCCATGATCTTCACCTGATGTGCCCCTTTTCGGAGCTCATCGCGTGCCGCTCTGCGGCATTCGTCCACCCCGTCGGCTATGCGCCCAAGCTGGGCTGTCCTTGCGTGCTCGGCGCAGCTGCTCGCGGTGGAGAACTCCGTGACAGCGCGCATGTCGGAGTGCCCCCCGGTCTGCGACAGAGCGAGGCCTGAGACCTTAAGCTTTGGCCCGACAACCAGATCATGGTCAACCGCGTCCGCCATGCCACGGTCCGCGCCGGCAGCGTCGCGCACGGTTGTGTAGCCGCGCATCAGCATGTCCCGCATGATCTGTGCTGCGCCGGCAAACAGATAGAAGGTTGGCATTTCCTGCAGGCGTTTCAGATCAAGCGTGGTGGCCTTCACATGCACATGGGCGTCGATGAGCCCGGGCATTAAGGTGGCGCCCTTCAGATCAATCTCTCTGGTGTCTGCGGGCGGCTTTATGGCCGCATCGGCGATCTCCTTGATTCGGTCGTCTTCCACCAGCAGGTTGTACCCCTCGCGGGCCTCATCGACGGTACCATCCACTAACGTGGCATTGCGAAACAGAACGGTGCTCACGTGGACGTCCTCCTCAACTTGCCGGCATAGCCGTCTCCACCAGGCGCGCCCAGTATGAGCAGCCTATGGGGATGATCTCATCGTTGAAGTCATATTCCGGATGATGCAGGCCTGCTGTGTCTCCCTGGCCCACGAACACGAAACAGCCTGGTCGTGCTTCCAGCATGAAGGAGAAATCCTCACCGCCCATCACGGGCGGTGCGTTGTCCTTGACTTTATCATCCCCGGCGATCTGGCGGGCCACGCTGGCCGCAAATGCGGTTTGTTCGGGATGATTGGCGGTTATGGGATATTGCCGATCGTAGAAGAAGTCGATTTTGGCGCCGAATGCCGGGCCGATATGGTCGCAGAGCTCGCCCATGCGCTGTTCCACAAGATCGCGCATCTCCGGCGTCAACGTTCGCACCGTTCCGCTCATTTCGGCCGTTTGGGCGATCACGTTGTTGGTGTCCCCCGCCTCGATCGTGGTGACCGACACCACAGCGGAATCGATCGGGTCCGCATTGCGCGAGACAATGGTTTGAAACGCCTGCACCAGGTGAGAGGCAACGATGATCGGATCGATGCACGCATGAGGGCGGGCGGCGTGACCGCCTTTGGCCTCGATTGTCAGCCTGAAGAAGTCCGCCGCGGCCATCAGCGGGCCGGGGCGGGTGGCGAACTGGCCGACGCGCAGGCCCGGCGAATTGTGCATGCCATAGACTTCCTGGATACCGAAGCGCTCCATCATGCCCTCCTGAACCATCACCTGGCCGCCGCCGCCGCCTTCTTCGGCAGGCTGGAAGATCACGATGGCCGTGCCATCAAAATTTCGTGTCTCGCTCAAGTATTTTGCAGCTCCCAGCAGCATTGCCGTGTGGCCATCGTGGCCGCAGGCATGCATCTTGCCGTCGGTGGTCGATTTATGAGGCAGATCCCGGATTTCCTGGATCGGCAGCGCATCCATGTCTGCTCTAAGGCCGATCACCTTCCCACTGCCGGTGTTTTTGCCGCGGATAACCCCCACAACGCCGGTTTGGGCGATGCCGGGGATGACCTCATCGACACCGAATTCCTTCAGTTTGCTCTCCACGATGCCGGCAGTGCGATGGACATCAAACAGCAGTTCAGGATGGGCATGAATATCGCGGCGCCACTGGGTAATCTCGTCATGAAAATCGGCAAACCTGTTGATCGTCGGCATGTTTCATCTTTCAGGAGGTGAATGTAAGGAGGCGGTTGAGGGTTGCCAGTATCGGCATGTGTGCAGGACAGCACAAGAGGTCTTCGCTAAAATCTGGGGGCTGTGCAGGCAAGGACGAGAACAATTTACGTCCATTCTTTCCCGTAATCCATGGACTTGCGCCTTGCGTTTTCCTATATGAGCGGTAACTGGAAGCAGAGCGGATCTGCCGAGCATGCGAGCGTCGGCCAAAAGGCGACGTCTGAAAGGGATTAATTTATATGCCGTGGAGCAATCAAGGCGGTGGCTGGCAGGGTGGCGGTGATAACCGCGGGCCCTGGGGTCAAGGACCCAACGGATCAGGCGGGAACAAAGGCCCGCAACCCCCGGATCTGGAAGACCTTTTGAAGAAAGGTCAGGAACGGCTGAAGGACATCATCCCCGGCGGGGGTGGCGGCGGCGGAGGCGGCGGGTCCAACCGCTTCATGTTCCTGCTGGTCGTGCTCGGTCTTGCTGCCGTCTGGGCATTTAATGCGGTGTACACTGTCGAGCCGGACGAGCAAGGCGTGGTGCTGAGACTTGGTGAATACAGCCGCACCACCTCACCGGGCTTGCATTTCATCTTGTGGCCGGTGGAAACGGTTGAAACGCCCAAGGTGCAGGCCGTGAACCAGCTCGACTTCGGGGTCAGCTCAGGCTCCCAGGAAGGGCTGATGCTGGCCGGTGATCAGAACATCGTGGACATTCGCTTTACCGTTCTGTGGAAGATCAAAGAAGCACGGGACTATCTCTTCAACACCCGGGCGCCGGAACAGTTGGTGCGCGTCGTTGCCGAAGCGGCTATGCGGGAAGTGGTTGGCCGCACGAAGGCTGACCAGGTGCGGACACAAGGCCGCCTCGAGGCCCAAAACGCGGTGACCACGCTCATTCAAGATACTCTTGATTCCTACAATGCCGGTATCCTGATCACAGGCGTGCAGCTTGAGAAAGCCGATCCCCCGCCCGCGGTTATCGATGCCTTTGAAGAAGTGCAGCGTGCCGAGCAGAACCAGAACAAGTTCATCCGGGAAGCTGAGCAATACCGCAACAAGCTCTTAGGTGAAGCACGTGGTGAAGCCTCCAAGATCGTGGAAGACGCCAAGGGTTACAAAGCCCGCGTGGTGGCGGAAGCAGATGGTGAAGCGCAGCGTTTCATCTCCGTGTACGAGGAGTATGCAAAAGCCAAGGACGTGACCAGAAAGCGGCTTTTCCTGGAGACCATGGAAGACGTTCTGTCGAAGTCCAACAAGGTGATTATCGAAAGTGGTCAGGGTGGCTCGGGCGTTGTGCCTTATCTGCCGCTGCCTGAAGTTCAAAAGCGCCGCGCGGGCGCATCTGCGGCAGGGAGCCAGTGATGAGCAACATTCTTAAACCCGCCATTTTAGTTGTCGCGGCGCTCGCAGCCTTCATGTTTTTCTCGGCCACCTTTGTGGTGGACGAGCGCGAAAAAGCTCTGGTTGTGCGCTTTGGTGAAATCAAGCGGACGGTTCAGGAGCCGGGCCTCTATTTCAAGGTGCCCGTGCTGGACGAACTGGTCTACGTGGAAGACCGCATGGTGTTCTTTGAGAGCGTGGACAAAACCGTTCAGGTGGTGGACGGTCGGCGCTATCTGGTGGACTCGATCGCCATGGTGCGGATCGTGGATCCCCAGAAGTTCCGTGAGGCCGTCGGCGCCAACCTGTCGCTGGCCCGTGACCGGATTGATACCCGGATGGATGCGGCCCTGCGCCAGACCTATGGTAAGCGCACCTTCGATGCGGCTCTGTCGAAAGACCGCGCGGCGATGATGCGTGAGATTCGCGATCAGGTGCGCAACGAGGCACGGGCGCTGGGTATTGAGATCGTCGACGTGCGCGTGCGCCGGACCGATCTGACGCCGGACGTTTTGAACGATACCTATGAGCGTATGAACGCGGAACGCTTTGCCGAAGCTGCGAACCTGCGGGCTATCGGTGAGACGGCACGGCGCCGAATTCGCGCCGAGGCTGACCGCGAAGCGGTGGAACTGGTGGCGAAGGCCAAGCGCGAATCAGAAATCATCCGCGGCCAGGGCGACGGCGAGCGCAACCGGATCTTTGCCGATGCGTTCAACAAAGACCCGAACTTCTTCGCCTTCTACCGCTCCATGCAGGCCTATTCGAAATCTCTGCAGGGAGATGACACCACTTTGGTGCTGAATCCGGACTCTGAGTTCTTCCAATTCTTCGGCAAGAACCCAGCGACGCAGTAGAGAGCACGTGGAATGCGCGATCTTGTTACCGCGCTTGGTTTGGTTTTAGTGATAGAAGGACTGATCTATGCCGCTAACCCGGCAGGCCTGAAGCGAATGATGTCGATGGCCATGGAGATGTCCGAGCAGAGTTTGCGCACCGGAGGCTTTATCGCCTTCGGTGTGGGCTTTGTGGTTGTTTGGCTCGCCAGATCAGTTCTTTGAAGGTCGGCGCGGGTCATAAGAAACGCCCAGCGCAAGCTGGATTAGGGAAGATGAGGAATTAGAATGTTGAGCGCTTTTTCGTCAAAGGCCCCCTGGCAAACTCTTTGTGGGCTGTTTGCCGTGTTCGCCGTGGTGGCCTTGTCGCCTGCCGCTAAGGCACAAGGACCGGTTTCGGTGGCTGATCTTGCTGAGAAGCTGTCTGGCGCGGTTGTTAACATCTCAACCACTCAAAAGGTGAGAACAACCAGCAACAACAACAATCGCAACAGGCAGGTGCCCAACTTGCCGGAGAATTCTCCGTTCCGCGATTTCTTCAAGGATTTCTTTGACAATCAGCAGCCTGGCCAGCGCACACCGCGCCGCCCGCGCCGTGCCAACTCGCTTGGCTCCGGCTTTGTTGTGGACCCTGAAGGTATTGTGATCACCAACAACCATGTGATTGCGGATGCTGCCGAAATCACCGTGAACTTTGCGGACGGCTCAAAGCTTCCCGCCGAGCTGATCGGACGCGATTCCAAAACCGATATCGCGGTTTTGAGAGTGAAGCCGGACCAACCGCTGCAATCAGTGGAGTTTGGTGATTCAAAGAAACTGCGCGTGGGCGACTGGGTCATGGCCATCGGCAACCCGTTTGGCCTCGGCGGTAGCGTGACGCTTGGCATCGTTTCGGCCCGTAACCGCGATATCAACGCCGGTCCTTATGACGACTTCATCCAAACCGATGCGGCGATCAACCGGGGTAACTCCGGTGGTCCGCTGTTCGATATGGAAGGTAAAGTGGTGGGGATCAACACCGCGATCATTTCCCCCAGCGGTGGGTCCATCGGCATCGGGTTCTCAATCCCGGCCTCCACCGCAACGGGCGTGATCAGCCAGCTCCGGAAGTTCGGTGAAACCCGGCGCGGTAAACTGGGTGTGCGCATTCAGGTGGTGACCGACGAGATTGCGGAGAGCCTGGGCCTGGACAAAGCCAAAGGCGCTTTGGTGAATGACGTGACCGAGGGCAGCCCTGCGGCGGCCGGCGGCATCCAGTCCGGAGACGTGATCTTGGAGTTTGACGGTCAGCCCGTGCCGCAAATGCGTGAACTGCCGCGCATGGTGGCGCGCACTCCGGTGGGCAAGGAAGTGGACGTTTTGGTGTCGCGCAAAGGCGAAAACAAGACCCTGCGGGTAACCGTTGGCCGGCTGGAAGAGACCCAGCAAGCGTCTCTCACCAAGCCGGATGCCACGCAAGAATCGGTTGAAGAGGTGGAAACCGCCCTCGGCCTGAAGCTGACCACCTTGAGCGACAGCCTTCGTGAGAAGTTCAAGATCGACAAAAAGGTTGAAGGCGGCGTTGTGGTCAACGGCGTGGATCCCGATAGCATGGCGGCCGAGAAGCGGATTGTGGCCGGCAATGTGATCTTGGAAGTGGGCCAGGAGAAAGTCTCCACACCGGCAGACGTTGTGCGCCGCGTGAAAGAGCTTGAAAAGGAGGGGCGCAAGACCGTGCTCCTGCTGGTCTCCAATGTGAAAGGTGACCTGAGGTTCCTCGCCGTCCGCTTGAAGAAGAAAGAGGGCTGAGGCAGGTTCCTCCCGAACGCGCGTTAACCGGTGGGTAACCCTACCGGTTAACACGGTTGTTACTATATAACGCCAAGCTACGGGCCACCCGATCACAGCGGGATCAAAGGTGGCTCGTGTCTAATTCTTCTGCTTTTCTGCAAGCGCACCCCGTCGATGAGGGGCCGGTCAGGCCCATGTTCGCTGCCAAGGCTGAAGCCGCAACGGAGGCGACCTCAGAGCTTGTGCCGCCCAGCCAGTATGTCCTGTTCGAGGCAGCGCCGCTGACCGGAAGCTGGATGCTGCAGGGGACAGCTACCCGTGAGTTTTATGCCACGTGGGAACAGCACGGCCGGGTGAACGGACTGCCGCTGCTCGGCGAGTTCGATGCTGAAGCGGCCTCAGACAAGCTTCCCTACATGATCATTCATCGCGTTCATCGCCGGAGCAGCCCTGCCTTTGAGCTGGTGTATGCGGGTGGAGAAGTCTCCACGATCATGGGAATGAACCGTAAACCGCGCATGCTGGAGCCGGGCCCTGACGCGGTGAACACCAACGATGTTCATGCGCGACTGATGGATGTTACGCTGAACGAACATCCGCATTTCTGTGTGAAGACGTTGGGCTGGCAGGGGCGCGATATGACCAAGTATGAGGTTTTGCTGTTGCCCTTCGGGGAGGCGGGCTTCAATGGCGTGGTGGCGGTGATGAGCGTGTTGAGCTTTTCCAGCAACTTTGATCCCAAGTTGTGGCATTCACCGGCCGATTGAGCCTAAGGCGCGCTTAGCCCCTGTAACCACAGAAGACCATCCAGTCCTGCATGATCCAACCGAACTGAGGCCGCGTCGCGCACAGCGGGTTTGCCGTGAAAGGCTACCCCCATGCCGGCCAGACCCAGCATGCCGATATCGTTAGCCCCGTCGCCCACTGCCAACACCTCTTCGGTGGTGATCCCCAAACGCTCGCAGAATTCGTGTACGGCACTCACCTTTGCGTCCTGACCAAGCACAGGTTCTTCCACCTTGCCGGTCAAAATGCCCTCTTCAATGATCAGACGGTTGGCCCGGTGTTCATGAAAGCCGCAACGCTCCGCGACGAAGGCGGTGAATTGGGTGAAACCGCCGGACACCAGGGCCGTATGCGCGCCGGCGGCCCGCATCCCTTGAACCAAGTCGCGTCCGCCATCGGTGAAGGTGATGTGAGCGTCCTTCACCTTTTCGATCGCGTCTGTGCTGAGATCTTTCATAAATGAGACGCGCTCGCGCAATGCCTCTTCGAAATTGAACTCGCCGCGCATGGCGCGCTCGGTGATGGCTGCGATCTGGTCCCCGGCGCCGGCCAGCTTGCCCAGTTCGTCGATACACTCTTGGTGAATGAAGGTGGAGTCCATGTCGGCGATGAGCAGTTTTTTCGCCCTGCCGGATGCAGGTATATGGGCCACGTCTATGGGCTGATCGCCCAATGCGGCCCGCACAACCTCTTCGCGGTCATCAACCGGGCCTGGGAGCGCGATCTCGACAGCTTGCGGGGCAAGGCGCACGGCTTCACAGCTTGCTCCCAGGGCTGAAAGGGCTGCGTTTACAGCTTCATTGGGAACGCCGGGGCCGGAGCGGCTTGCAATCAGAAGAAGAACGGTGTCCATGGGGGCTCAAAGCTCTGGAGAATTGACCGGTCAGGTGCGTTAAAGGAGGGCGCATGGCAGTGAGTTCATCAGCCAAGCGCGCTTTGCTTATTGCAGGCCCGACCGCCAGCGGCAAGTCCGCAATTGCCGCGGAGCTGGCGGCGCGCGTGAATGGCGTCATCATCAATGCCGATGCGCTTCAGGTTTACCGCGAGCTGCGCATTTTGAGCGCCCGCCCGAGCGCTGAGGAAGAAGTGCGTTTGCCCCACAAGCTGTTCGGCCATGTTGAGGCCTCTGAGCGCTATTCGGTCGGCCGCTGGTTGGAGGATGTGGAACCGGTGCTGGCGGAAGTCTGGGCCGCAGGCCGTTGTCCGGTGGTGGTTGGCGGGACGGGGCTCTATTTCAAGGCGCTGGAAGAGGGACTTGCGCCCGTGCCGGACGTGCCGGGGGAGGTGCGCGCGCGCGTTGCCGCTTGGTATGCGGACGAAGGGGTGGATGGCCTGCGGCGCCGTCTGCCGGCAAACGCGGGGGCAGAGCTCGACCAGCATAGGCTGATCCGCGCCGTTGAGGTGCGCGAAGCCACGGGCCGGTCGCTGGAGGACTGGCAGAAGGAGCGCACCGTGCCCCTCTTGGGCGGCGCGCAAGTGGCACGGGCTTTTCTCATGCCGGACCGGCCGGCGGCCTACGCCCGGTGTGAGGCGCGCTTCGATGAGATGCTCGCGGCCGGCGCGGTTCAGGAGGTGCAAGCCCTTCTGGAGCTGGGTCTTGATCCAGATCTCCCGGCGATGAAAGCCATCGGTGTGGCGGAGCTTTCCCGGCATTTGGCCGGTGAGCTCACGCTGGACGACGCATCCGTGTTGGCGAAAACACAAACCAGGCGTTATGTGAAGCGGCAGATGACCTGGTTTCGCAGCCAAATGCCCGGCTGGCCGGCGGTTGCTCCTGAAGATGCGGCGGAGCGCCTGCTGACCGATTTGAAATCTGCGGCATGATAGGGGTGGGGAACATTGAGAGGATATGACGTCATGTCTTTAACCCGTGGGCGGTGTTTGTGCGGCAAGGTGAGGTATGAGTTTGAAGGGGAAGCCAACTGGTGTGGCCACTGCCATTGCGAAAGTTGCCGCCGCAACACGTCCTCGGTTGTGGCCACGTTCGTAGGCGTACCGCGTACAGCGTTCCGCTTCACGGGTGCCGCGCCGAAGGCATTTGTGTCCTCAAAGGGGGTGCGCCGGCTGTTCTGCTCTCACTGCGGCAGCCCGATTGCCTATGATGCCGATGCCTATCCGGACGAGATCCATTTCTACATTGGCACACTTGAAAACCCGCAGGACCTGCCGCCGCGTTTTCATGTGTTTTACGATGAAAAGCTGCCTTGGTTCGAGGTCGACGATGATCTTCCGCGCCATGCCGGCTCATTGGCGGAATAGAGCCGATGGCAGAGGCTGGTTGGGGACGGGCGCTGGGAATTTGCGCGGTGCTGACAGGTGCGCTCTGCGGCAGCTCGGCGGGCATCCTGGTGCGTTTGGTCGAGCAAGCGGACGGCTGGCAGATCCTGTTCTTCCGGTCGGTATCGTTCAGCCTGACCGTGCTCTTGTTTATGATCTTGAAGGACGGCTTTGACCTGAAGCGCCGGTTTGTCTCCATCGGCCTGCCGGGCGTGGTCGTTGCCCTCTGCCTCGGCGGCGCATTCATCGCCTACATCATTGCCATGTTGCTCACCACGGTGGCCAACGCCGTCTTCATCTTGAGTGCTTCGCCCTTTCTCACCGCTTTGATGGCGCGCTGGCTCCTGAAAGAGCAAATCTCAACCCTTTCGTGGATCTGCATGACGGCAGGTTTGTCCGGCGTGGCGTTCATGGTGGCCGATGGGCTTCTGAGCGGCACCGTGGCCGGCAGTGCTGTCGCGCTGATCGCCACCGCCGGATATGCCGCTTCCATTGTGGCCTTCAGGGCGGGCAAGGATATCGACATGATGCCGGCCACCTGTCTGGCGGGCGTGTTCGCCGCGCTGATCAGTCTCACGCTCGTGTCCGACTTTGCCATTGGGCGCAATGATCTTGTGGTGGCGTGTCTTCTGGGTGCGTTCCAGATTGGCGGGCAGTACATCTTGATCACGCTCGCCGCAAAGCATGTTCCGGCGACCGAAATCACCTTGTTGATGCTGCTGGAAGTGGTGGCCGCGCCCATATGGGTGTGGATTGGGGTAGGTGAGGTGCCGGCGCTGCTCACCCTAATCGGCGGGGCTATTGTTCTTTCTGCCGTTGCGGTCCAGGCTGCGGCCGGGCTCAAATCAAATGATGCGGCAAGGGTAGAATGACGATTTTGCGTGACTTTTCCGTGCAAGCGGCAACGGCCGGGTTGCTGTCGGCCTTTGTGGGCGCGGCGGCTTCGTTTGCGATCGTCGTGCAGGGATTGAGCGGGGCGGGGGCAAGCCCCAAAGAAGCCGCATCCGGGCTCATGGCTCTGTCTTTTGCCATGGGATTTTGCGGCATCTATCTCAGTCTCAAATCCCGCTTGCCCATCAGCATCGCGTGGTCCACGCCGGGCGCGGCGCTTCTGGCGACCACAGGAGCGCCAGAGAGCGGTTTTGCGGGCGCTGTGGGGGCATTTCTGCTCACTGGGGTGCTGATCATCCTGGCGGGCCTCTGGAAGCCGCTGGGGAGATGGGTGAGTGCCATTCCGACACCCATTGCCGGTGCCATGCTGGCCGGGGTGCTGTTGGTTTTCTGTCTGGCACCCATTCAGGCGGTGGGTGAGGACCCCTGGCTGTCATTGCCGGTTATTGCCGCGTGGGCGCTGATGTTCCGCATCAACCGGCTTTATGCGGTGCCGGCGGCGCTTCTGGTGACCGTGCTCATCATCGCCTTCTCCGGCCAGGGTGTGCCTCAGGACGCGGCCAGGTTCTGGCCGGATCCGGTGCCGGTGGTGCCGGTCTTCGATGTGGGCGCGTTGGTGGGTATAGGGCTTCCGCTCTTTCTGGTGACCATGGCCTCGCAGAACATTCCCGGCATGGCAGTGCTCAATGCGAATGGCTATACGCCGAAGGCCGGTCCCCTTTTCGTAACCACGGGCGCGTTTACGCTGGCGTCTGCTCCGTTCGGCGGTCATGCGGTAAACCTTGCCGCCATCACAGCAGCCATGTGTGCGGGCGAAGATGCGCATGCCGACCCGGCGCGGCGCTATTGGGCGGCCATTGTGGCGGGGGCGGGCTATGTGGTTTTCGCCGTGTTCGCGGGCTTCTTCACCGCGCTCATCGCCGCTTCGCCCACCTATCTGATCAACGCGGTGGCAGGGCTCGCCTTGCTGGCCACCTTTGGGGCTGCCCTGACCAGTGCGGTGTCGGATCCTGACATGCGCGAGCCCGCAGTGATCACGTTCATCGTCACGGCCTCCGGTCTCTCCTTCTTTGGCGTGGGGAGCGCGTTCTGGGGCCTGGTGGCCGGCATCGGTATGCATGCGATCCTGAAAGCCTGGCGTAAACCGTCCACGTGATCAGCGCACGTCCGCTGCCCCGCACAGGTCTATGGTGTTCCCGGTGGTTTGCGGTGCCACTCCGCTGGCCAGGAAGGTGATGACGCTGGCCACTTCGTTTGCGGTGGTGACGCGCCCGGTGGGATAAAGGGCGGCCATTTTCTCCAAGCCCTGCGCGGCCATGATATCGCCCACCATCTCGGTGTCCACGAAGCCTGGCGCGATGCCGTATGCAAGTATGTTGTCTTTGGCGCAGGTTCTGGCGATCGAGCGGTTGAGCGCCAGCATACCGGCCTTCGAGGCGCCGTATTGCTGGTGCTCGATGCTGTCGCCCCGGTGGCCGGCGCGGCTGGAGACATTGATGAGGATACCGCCGCCTTGCGACTTGAACTGCGGAATGGCCCGGCGGCAGAGTTGTGCTGCTGCGCCCAGGTTGATGCGCATGGTGCGCTCCCAGCCGGCAAGCCAATCGTCCAGAGGCAGATCGATAGGACACCTCTCGTAGATCCCGGCATTGTTCACCAAGACGTCGACCCGGCCGCGCCAGGCCAGCGCATCATCCCACAGCCGTTCGGTTTGCTGCACATCCAACAAATCGGCTCCAACCACATGAGCATTGTCGTTTCCAACCTCGGCGGCCAGAGCGGTCGCCGCCTCAGCATTGCTGCCATAGTGGATGATCGCGCTGCCGCCACAGGCCACGATCTGGCGCACGGTGGCCGCCCCGATGCCCCGCGAACCTCCGGTGACGAGCACTGTCTTGCCTGTGAGATCGATCATAATGTTGCCCTCCGGGGTTAGACTTGCAGCCACTTGCCCGCTACGATCGCCGGCTTATGAGCTTGCACTATACAAAAGAAAACAAGATTGCCCGCATCGTGCTGGACAATCCGCCCGTGAACGTTTTCACGCCGGCTCTGCACAAGGAGTTCTTGGAGATCCTGCGCGATTTCATCGCTGATGACACGGTTCATGTGGGCGTGTGGTCAGGTGCGGGTGAGAAGGCGTTCTGCGCTGGCGACGACATCAAGACGAAGCGCCCTGAGCGTAGCGTGGCAGAGATGGTGGAGCGTGAACTTGGGGTGCGCCATGACGCTGAGAGCCTGGAGTATCCCGGCTGGGAAGTTGAGATCCAAGGGCTCACCCGTTTCAAGCCCATCGTAGGCGCTATCAACGGCTACTGCCTGGGGCAGGGCTTCATCTACATGATGCTGCTTACCGATATCCGCATTGCCGCCAGCACGGCGCAGTTTGGCCTGCCGGAAATCAAGTACGGCATGGGCGGGGCGGGCGGCGTGATCAGATTGTCCCGCGCCGTTCCCCACACGTCGGCCATGTGGATGCTGCTGACGGGGGACCTGTTTGGGGCCGAAGACGCCTTGCGCCATCATGTGATCAATGAGATCGCCGCGCCCGGGGACCTGGACGCACGGGCCATGGAGATTGCAGACCTGATCGCCAGCCATCCGCCCCTTGCGGTGCGCACCGAGATGGAAGCCTACCAGCGAGCCGGCGAGATGAGCCGCGCCGATGCGCTGGCATTCGCCTCTCGGCTCTATCGCTTGCAGCGCCTTGCCATGGACCAGACACCGCCGCTGGCGGATCCGGAGGGCGCATGACGGGGCGGGCTGACCTTGCCGAGGTTCGCGAGACCGATCGCACCATGCAGACGGCCGCGATCCCGCAGACGCTTGGCGCCTTCCTGAAAGAAAGGGCCGAACGCCTTGGCGATCAGGTGGCGGGGTATTGGTTCCAGGATGACGTTTCGCTCACGTTCAACCAACTGCACGAGCGGGCTGACCGGCTGGCTTCTTCACTGAGCGGTCTTGGGGTGCGCAAGGGCGCGCATGTGGCGGTTATGCTGCCGAATGTCCCGGAGACCTTGATTGTGTGGAGCGCGATCGCGCGCCTCGGGGCGGTGATGGTGCCCGTGAACACAGGGTATACGGCGACGGAACTGTCGTTCGTTCTGAATGATTCAGACGCTCAGTTTTTGGTGATCGATGAGGAGTTCCTGCCCATCTTTGCCGAGATACCTGAGCGCCCGGAGATGATCACTGACCACAATATGGTGGTGTGCGGCCATCCGCCTGGCGACCAAAGAGACCTTTATGGACTTATCGAAGCGGGGACCTTTCCGTTCGAGGCTCCGCAGGCGGTTGAAGCCTCGGACTTGTTGAACATTCAATACACTTCCGGGACCACGGGCTTTCCCAAGGGCTGCATGCTGACCCATGAATACTGGTTGAGGGCGAGTTATGCCCTGGCGTTCACCCGCGGTGGGGCCGATCATGGCATTGAGAACGTGCTGGTCTGGGCGCCGTTCTTTTACATGGACGGCATGTGGCAGCTCCTGTCGGCCTTCTATCTGGATGCCAGTTGCTACGTGGCCCGGCGCATGAGCATGAGCCGGTTTATGGATTGGCTGATCGATTACCGGATCCATAGCTGTACATTCCCGGAACCTGCTCTTAAAGCGTTCCCGCCGTCGGAACGCGATCAAGACGTGTGCCTCAGATACATATATGCCTTTGGTTGGCGCCCGGAGAGCAAGCGCACCCTGGAACAGCGTTTTCCGGCCTGCGCGGCACGTGATGCATATGGGATGACCGAACTGGGCACCGCCACCGTCACGCCCATGTCGGCCGGAGAGCGCAACTTCGCGCGGACCTGCGGATTGCCGGCTCCAGATCGCAAGCTGAAGATTGTGGATGAGGAGGGACGGGACGTTGCCACCGGCGCGCGCGGCGAGCTTTGGGTGGCTGGCCGCGGCATCATGTGGGGCTACTATAAGCGCCCTGAGGCCAATCGGGAGGTGTTCCGCGGTGCGTGGTTCCGCACCGGCGACATCTTCTATCAGGACGAGGATGGCTATTACTTCATCGTGGGCCGGATCAAGGACATGGTGAAGCGGTCAGGCGAGAACATCGCCGCGCGGGAGGTGGAGGCCGTTCTCAACGAGCTTGATGATGTTGTTGAGAGCGCCATCGTGCCCGTCCCGGACCCGGACCGGGGCGAGGAAGTGAAGGCCTATATCCGCTTGAAGGAAGGGGTGGCACCTGAGAACTGCCCGCCAGCGCGCATCCTGGAGCTTTGTGGGGCCCATTTGGCCAAGTTCAAGCTGCCGCGCTACATCTCCTATGTGGACGACTTCCCCAGAACGCCCTCGCGCAAAATCGCCAAGCAGCGCATGTTGGCGGCCACAGATGATCTGAGCCTCGGCGCCTATGACGCAAAGGACGACACCTGGCGCTAGGCGGTGCTCCACCAAAGCTTTGGATGAGGCACAAGAATCGGGTGGGCGAAGGCTCCGCAGGGGCCTATGGTTCGTCCACCATGACTGCTGCAAAAACAATCGAAAATCGCATGGGCCTGATGGCTTGGGCCATGCTCATTACGCTCTCCATTCTCTGGGGCGGTTCCTTCTTCTTTGCCGAAGTGGCTCTGCGGGGGTTGCCCACCCTCACGGTGGTGTTCCTGCGCGTGATGCTGGGGGCGGCTGTGTTGTGGCTGGTGTTCCTTGCAAGCGTTCCCAAGGCCAAGCGGCAGAACCTGCCGTGGAAAGACTTCCTCATTATGGGGTTCTTGAACAATGCCGTGCCGTTCTCCCTGCTTGTGTGGGGACAGACACAGATCTCCTCCAGCCTTGCGTCCATCATCAATGCCACCACACCGTTCTTTACGGTTCTGGTGGCGCATGTGCTGCTTGCTGATGAGCGTATGTCCAGGGCGAAGGTTATCGGCGTCACGGCAGGATTTGCCGGTATCGTTGTTCTGATGGGCCCCGGCGTGCTGGGCGGCGGTGATGTGGGGCTGGCCGGTCAGATCGCGTGTGTCGGCGCGGCGGTCTCTTACGCGTTCGCCGCCACGTTCGGCCGGCGCTTTTCCGGGGTCACGCCCCTTGCAACAGCGACGGGCCAGGTGACGTGCTCCAGCTTGTTGTTGCTGCCGCTGGTGTGTGTGATCGATCGGCCCTGGACCCTCAGCATGCCCGGTTGGGATGTGATTGGTTCTGTTCTCGGTATTGCAGTGGGGTCCACCGCGCTGGCCTATATCCTCTACTTCCGCATCCTTCAGGTGGCAGGGGCAACCAACGTGGCTTTGGTGACATTTCTGGTGCCGGTGAGCGCCATCGTGTTGGGAACGCTCATTCTCGGAGAGGTGCTGCGGCCAGAGCACATCGCGGGTATGGCGCTCATCGCGCTCGGTTTGGCCGTCATAGACGGTCGGCTGATGGATTGGCTAAGGCCGCCGCGCGCTACATAGGCACGCGGATCACCTGGCCAGTCCGCAAGCGGGCCGACTGTTGTAGCTGATTGAAGGCCGCCAAGGTGGCCACCTCCACCCGGTATTGCTGGGCAATGCCGGGCAGGGTCTCGCCCGGCTTCACCTTGTGGAAGTAATAGATGTAGTCGCGGTTGCGGCTGGTGCTTGCGGCCGGTCTTGGCTGAGGCGCAGCGGCGATGCGCGGTGGGGCGCCCGCGTCTGTGCGGGGCGGTCCAATGTGACCTGGAACAGTCAACCGTTGGCCGAGACGCAAGGCGTAGGGCGGCTGAAGATGGTTCAGGCGGGCGACTTCCGGCACCGTGGTGCCATAGCGCTTGGAGATGGAGTAGAGCGTGTCGCCGGGCTGTACGGTGACCAATACCGTGCTGGTCTGAGGGCGAGGCGCCGCATGCCGAGGCGGGGCGACAGAGCCTGTCCGAATATGATCGGTTCTGGCCGTCGGGATGGTCAGGCGCTGACCCACGGAGAGCGCATAGGGGGGTGGAAGATTGTTGGCCGCCGCCAATTGCGGCACGGTGATCGCGTTCGCCCGCGCCAGAGAATAAGCGGTGTCGCCGGGACGGACATAGATCAGGCGGCCGGCGGGCTGTGGCCGCGCTGCGGACCCTGTGGTGATGCCGTCAGTTGCCCGTGCAGGGGGGAGGGGGTCTTCCCAAGAGCGGTCGTCCAGATTGGACATGCTGCATCCGCCGACCGCAGCCGTCAAAGACAGGATGCAGGCAAACCCCAACGCTTTCGACAAAGATTCCCCGGTGGCCCCAATGCGGCGCATAACGCTTCTCCAGATTGAAAACTGGCTCTAAACCTGGCGCAACAGGGTTAATATTGCGTTGAAACGGTGGCCGGTTTTGCAACCTGAAAGTGGGCGTTAGGCGACGCCCAGCTTCTTTTGCAGCTTGGTGCTGGAGGTGGTGTATTGGAACACCAGACGCTCATCGGGGTGGATGATTTTAAACGCCACCTGGGCCATCAGTGCGGCCTCATGAAAGCCGCTCAAGATCAGCTTCAGCTTACCCGGATAGGTGTTGATGTCGCCAATGGCGAAAATCCCAGGCTCTGAGGTTTGGAATTTCTCCGTGTCCACCTCAATCAGGTTCTCATCGAGGTTAAGACCCCAATTTGCCACCGGCCCCAGCTTCATCGTAAGGCCGAAGAAAGGGAGCATTGTGTTGCACTCGATCAGCTCCTCGCCGTCGGGGCCTTTGATCATGGCGCCCGTGAGCTGGCCGTCCGCGCCCTCAAGGGCGGTCACCTGGCCGAGCTTGAACTCCATTTTTCCCTCTGCGCAGAGCGCGTGCATCTTCTGAACGGAATCCGGTGCTGCACGGAAGGCATCGCGCCGGTGGAGCAGGGTCATGGATTTGGCCAGCGGCTGCAGGTTCAATGTCCAGTCCAGCGCACTGTCGCCGCCCCCGACAATGAGGATGTCCTTGTCGCGGAACTGCTCCATCTTCTTGACCGAATAGAACACCGAGGTGCCCTCAAAATCCTCGATGCCGGGCATAGGCGGCTTCTTTGGCTGGAAGCTGCCGCCGCCGGCGGCGATCACCACCACAGGGGCGCGGAATTCCACGCCGTCATCGGTCTTAAGGCGGAATGTGCCGTCGTCCAGTTTCTCCAGCTCTTCCACCATTTGGTTGAAGTGATAGCCGGGGCTGAACGGGGCGGCCTGCTCCAGCAGCTTGTCGGTCAGCTCCTGACCGGAGATGACCGGATATCCGGGAATGTCGTAGATCGGCTTTTCTGGATAAAGCTCAGCGCACTGGCCGCCGGCGCGGTCCAAAATGTCAATGACTTCGCATTTAATGTCCAGGAGCCCGAGCTCGAAAACTGCAAACAGGCCCACCGGTCCGCCGCCAATAATGACTGCATCCGTCTGGATCACGTCAGACATACTTCACGTTCCTCAATCTCAAAGGGGCCCGCGGAGATGCGGACCTTCGGGGTCAGAATTGCTTTTCTGGAACCCGGACAGTGAGCCCATCCAAAGCAGAGCTGACCTTGATCTGGCAGGACAGTCTGGAGTTCTCTCGAACGTCGAAGGCGAAGTCGAGCATGTCTTCTTCCATCTCTTCGCGCTCGCCCGTGGCTTCTTGCCACTCCGGTTCTACGTACACATGACAGGTGGCGCAGGCGCAGGCTCCGCCGCAATCAGCGTCAATGCCGGGCACCATGTTTTTGACGGCAGATTCCATAACGGTCATACCGTCCTCGGCATCTACCGTTTGTTGACTTCCATCGTCTTGAATAAAGGTAATTTTTGCCATCTTGCGTCTTCGGTCTTTGCGGGCTGCAGTTGCGCTTTGCCTTAAGTGCCACGGAGCTTCAGGGTCCGCGGGAAAGCAAACCAGCCGGGGATATAGGCGAGACGATGGGCGAACGCAATGCGCGATATTCGCAACCGCTCAATATTTTGTGACGCAGGGGAGCGCTCAGTCCATTTCGGCAACATGCGCGGCAGCTTCGTCGAAGACCGTCTTCAGCGACCCAAGAGCACTGGTCCAGGCCGCTTCATCGGGCGCAGCCGCCAGCTCTTCCAGGGTTTCGGACAGGTTCGCCACGTGATGCGCTCCCACGCCTCTTGCTGAGCCCTTCAACGTGTGTGCTGCGCTCTTCCTCTCTTGGGGATCTTGAGTTGCGCAAAGCTGCTCCAGATAGATGCGGCCCTGGGTACAGAAGAGGCCCAGCACCTCGCGCGCCAAGGCCTCATCGCCCATGGTGTAGTGGAGCAGGTGCTCCATATCGATGGGGCCAATCTCTGGCTTTGAAAACTGAGTGGCGGAGACGGCGGCGTGTGTCATGGAGAAGAAGCCCTTGATTTTGGCCAATTTGGCGCATTTGAAGGTTATCAAAAGGTTGACCGCTTTCGGGTTTGCTGCCGCCGGACGCGGGTCTGCCCCAAAATGAATCAAATTACCCTTTTGAAATCAGTGCCTTAAAAATCTTAACCAATATTTACGTTTCTTGAGTCGGGGCGTATGCCCCCGGTTTATTAAAACCGCAAAATCGGCTATTAATTAGGGACTTGCGCCAAAAGGGACGGGGGGAGGCCTCTTCATCAGACCTCGGACAGGATAGCGCAAAACAACAAGCTGGCGGCGTGGTGTGGGTACACAAAATCGACAGAATTCGCCAGCAACGTACCGCCCACTTTCGTGGTGGTGTGGTGAGTGTGTTGACGTATCCTGTTCAAAGCCTCCTATTTCGGTCCGGTTGGTCAAGCCTGGGTTGGCACAGATCGTGCTATTAGGCCTGGTGTGATAACAGTTTGAGAGTGCGGGAAGTTAGTTATGGCGAGTACAAGTTCTGCTGATCCACGGAGATCCAATCCGCGTCGATTGACACGGCGGTCCAGAAACGCCCCGCGTAAGGACGCCAAAGCCCCGTCTGCAGCGGCAGCGCAGACCGGGACACCTGCAGCTAAGCGCCCGGGCCCTCCGCCCCCGCCTGAGACCACAGGCCGCGGAAACCGCCCGCAGGAAAGCAAACAACCGCCGCGGGGCAAGGCCCCGGTTGCACGTCCGGCAAACGAGAACGAGCCCAGCAATGCGGCTCTGATCGGTCGTTTGAAGCGCAAGCCTTCTCAATGGCCCTTCTGGGTTGCAGCCATGGGCGCGCTGATGTGGATCTTCGTGTCCGCCTATATTGTGGGTTCGGGCAACTTCAACCTGCTTGAAACACTGCAGTGGGACAAACTGCTGGCCTTCATCATCGCCGTGGCATTGCCGTGTGTTCTGATGTTTGCCGTCGCGTCCATCTACCGGCGCAGCCAGCAGATGAGCCATGTTTCAGAAGCGTTGGTGCAAACCGCGCTGCGTCTGGTGCGTCCTGAAGATGTGACCACCGATGGTCTGAAGACCGTGGGTCAGGCTGTGCGCCGTGAAGTCTCTCAACTGGTGGGCGGCGTGGAGCACGCCGTGAACCGGGCAGGGGAACTGGAAACGCTCGTCCATAAAGAGCTGAGCGCGCTTGAGCGAGTGTTCGGCGGTAACGAAGAACGCATCCACAATCTGCTGCAGGGTCTGGAGACCCAGCGCGGTGCGCTGGAGCAAGCCGGCTTCCTGATCGGTAATGAAGCCAACCCGATCCTCGGGCGCTTGGAAGAGAATACCAAAGCCATGCAGTCCATCGTCAGCCAGGCGTCCAACACGCTGGGCACGCTGGAGCATCAACTGCGCGCGTCCACAGACGGTTTGAACGTCACCATGAACCAGGTGGCGGACCAGACGGCAGGCGCTACCGGTGAGATCAGCTCTCAGGCTGCGCGTCTGGAACAGGTGTCTGAAGGCGTGCTGCAAGGTCTGCAAGCCTTCTCCGGTCACCTGAACACGCAAGTGGATGGTCTGACCGAAACCGTTAAGTCTCTGGAAGATCGCGGCGGCGAGGTTGCCGGCGAGATCAACCGCATGACCGCCAACTACACCCAGCACATTCGCGACAGCGCGAAAGACGTGACGGGCATGATGCGTCAGGCGGTGAGCGATATCACCGAGACCCACGGCGAGATCAGCAAGCATATCGACTCAACAGGTCAGAGCCTGGCGGGCCGCCTTAAAGATACGGCCGGCGAGTTCACCGGTCTGATGAAGTCCGCCACCAACGAATTCTCCGAAGCGAATGCGGAAATGTCTCGCCAGCTGGAGCGGGTGGGCAGCTCTGTTGCCAGCGAACTGCGTGAGACCGGCACTCAGGTGAACGACCTGATCGCGTCCACCAGCGGTAACATCACCTATCACCTTAAAGAGACTACCCAAGAGGTTGCCAAACAAGTTGAAACCTCCGGTGTGGAACTCTCCAAACAGATCGAGCACTCCGGTGGTGCCATCACCGAGAAACTGCTGACCGCATCCGGCGAGTTTGTGGAGAACCTGTCACGGGCCCGCAAAGAGCTGTTCGACTATCTGGAGCAGGCCTCCAGCGACATGACCACCCGGGTGGAGAGCACCACGGGCCGCGTGATGGACCGCATGGACACCGCCAGCAGCGATATGACTTCGCGTCTGGACTCCACCTCCAACGCACTGATCACCGAGCTGGACAAAGCCAGCTCCAACATGACGTCACGTCTGGAAGGCACATCCAGCCACCTGCACAAGCAGCTTGAGGATGTGAACACCAACATGACCGCGCGTCTGGAAGTGGCGAGCAACCAGATTGCCGAGAACATGACGGTGACCACCGACCGTGTGACGGCAGATCTGTCGCAAACCGGCGACCAGTTGGCCACGCGTCTGCAGTCCGCCAGCGAGCAGATTGTCGAGCGCATGGGCACAGCAAGCTCGCGCCTCACCAACAATATCGATGCCTCCAGTGCTTCGCTGATCGAGCGTTTCGATATGTCGGCTGGCAACCTGACCGGGCTGCTGGAGCAGGCCACGAAGGAATTCGGTCAGATCGCTGACACGATTTCCAACGAGCTGGCCACGGCAGGCGACAAATTGTTTACCAAGCTGAACGAGACCAATGCTGGCATCGTGGCCCATATGGACACCACCAGCACGCGTCTGTCCGGCAGCATTGAGGACACCAGCGCAGCGCTGATCACGCGCTTCGATGCCTCTGCCGGCAAGCTCTCCAGCGTCTTGAGCAAAGCCACCGGCGACTTTGACCTGATCGCAGGCCGGATTGCCTCTGAACTGGCCACGGCCGGTTCTGAGTTCACCGACAAGATCGGCGAGACCGGCGGCAACATTGTCGTCAATCTGGAAGGCAAAGTGGGCGAGCTCTCCGGCGCGCTGACGCAAACCTCTTCCGAGCTGGGCCTTGTTGCCGAGCGGGTGACAACCGAGATGGTGACCGCAGGCAACAAACTCACCGACCAGTTGGGCGAGGCGAGTGCCAATATTCTGGTGAACCTGGACAGCAAGTCTGGTGAAGTGGCCGGCAACATCGGAAAAGCCACCAGCGAGCTGGATGAAATCGCAAATCGCGTGACCCTGGAACTGTCCGGGGCCGGCGAGAAGCTCACCGATCAACTGGGTGAAACCAGCGCCAAGATCCTGGCTGGCTTGGACGGCAAGACCGGCGGTGTTGCTGAGAACATCTCTCAGGCCGCGGGGCGCTTGGATGAACTGGTGGAGCGGGTCTCCGGCGAACTGGCAAAAGCCGGCGAGCAGGTTGCTGCGCAGCTTGGTCAAGCCAGCGTGGACGTCGTGGGTGGTCTGGAAGGACGCACCAGCGAAGTGGCCAATTCCATCACGAAGGCAGCCAGCGAGCTGGATCTCATTGCACAGCGTGTCTCCACCGAGCTGACCGAAGCAGGCGGACGCCTGACTGATCAACTGGGTGAATCCAGTGCCAACATTCTCACCGGCCTTGACGGAAAAACCGGCGAGCTGGATGAGATTGCTAAGAAAGTGGCCACCGAGCTGTCAGAAGCCGGTGAGCGCTTGACCAACCGTTTGGGCGAAACCAGCACAACCATCCTGTCCGGACTGGAAGGCAAGACGGGCGAGCTGGATCAAATCGCACACAAAGTGGCAAGCGAGCTCTCCACTGCGGGCACCAACCTCACAGAACAGCTTGGCCAAGCCAGCGCCAACATGCTGGTGGGCTTGGAAGGCCGTTCAGAAGAGTTTGACCAGGTGGCAACGAAGGTCATCACCGGTCTCTCCGAAGTTGGTGACAAGCTGTCTGAGCGGCTTACGGAAACCGGTTCCCTGGTGGTTCTGGGCCTTGAGAACAAGCAGGGCGAGTTTGAGCAGTCCATGAGCAAAGCCTCCGGCGAGCTTGATGAGATTGCAACCAAGGTCTCCGGCCAGCTTAACGAGGCGGGCGACAAGTACACCGCTCAGATCGGCGAAGCGAGCGCCAGCATGCTGACCGGCTTGGAAGGCAAGACGGAAGCCTTTGCCGAAGCCATGAACTCTGCCAACATCAATCTTGACGAGGCAGCAGACGGTGTGGTGGCCAAGCTTTCCACTGCAGGCGTGCAACTGGCCGATCAACTGGGCGATGCCACCAAGTCGATCGTGGCGGGCCTGGAGAACAAGACGGTGGAGCTGTCTGGTTCTCTGGAGAAAGCCACGGACGGTCTTGGCGAAATTGCCGAGAAGGTCACCGACGAATTGGCAGGTGCCGGCGACAAGCTGGCGAGCCAACTGGCGGCTGCCGGCAGCAACATCATTGTCAACCTGGAAGAACGCACCGGGTCGCTGGCCACGCGGCTTAGCGAAGCTGATGCGATGCTTGCCAAGGCCAGCAACGAATCTGCCGAGGCCCTGGAAACCTCCGGTGCCAAGTTCGCCTCGCACCTTGAGAAGGCCAACAGCTACTTCGCCAGCCAGCTCTCTGAAACTGCAGGCGCACTCGATGAGAGACTGTCTCAGGTCAGCGGCGAGCTGTCCGGGCGTCTGGAGAACACGGCTGGCCAAGTCGTTACCCAGCTTGAAGAGGTCAACACCTCTGTTGGCGGGAAACTGGAAGCCACCGCAGGTCAGATCATCACGCATCTGGACGAGGTCAACTCCACGGTCTCCGGCCAACTCGAAGGGGTCACCAGTGGCCTTGGCGAGCAGTTGGAGCAGTTTGGCAGCGGCCTGAGATCACAGCTCGATATGTCCATCGGCAATGTGACCGGAATGCTGGGCAATATCGGTGTGGAAACCGTGGACCGGTTCGCCGACATGACCGGTGGCCTGGCGACCAAGCTGGAGACCGTGAGCACCGAGACGGCCGAGAAACTCGCAGCCACGACCCAAACTCTGGCGAGCCAGCTGGAAACCGTCAGCGCGCAGGCCTCTGGTCAGCTTGCTGCGACAACCGGCGATCTGGCCACCAAGCTGGACACGGTCAGCACCGGCTTCCTCAGCCACCTGGCGTCTTCCGCGGACAACATGTCCGGTCAGTTGGACGATGTGACGCTCAACCTCACCAAGCGGCTTGAGACCACATCCGGCAAGCTGACAGGTCAGCTGGAAAGCGTCAGCAACAACCTGACGGGCCGCCTGGAAAGCGCCAGCGTCAATGTTGCCGATCAACTGGACAAGGTCAGCAATTCCATCGTGGGCCGTCTGGATGGCACCACCAGCCAGGTCACAGGCCAGCTGGAGCATACCTCGCGCATGCTGGAGCAGACCATTGCCGGCCTCGGCAAGGAGTTGAAGCGGATGGAGAAAACCAGCGACGAGCAGATCGCCCTGGCCGCTCAGAACCTGTCCAACCAGTACGAGAAGGCAATGTCGGCGATGACCAACATCATGGCCTCAACGTCTACGGACTTCTCGGCCACGGCTCAGGACATGCATGCTGCGGCCAAGCAGGTGATGGCGGAGATCGACGATCTGCGCGGTCAGATGCGCCAGTCGATCATCGATATGCCCGATGAAGCCCGTGCCAATGCAGATGCCATGCGTAAAGTGGTGGCCGATCAGATCACCGCGCTCAGTGCGCTGGCCGACGTGGTTCGCCGCCATGGCGACCGGGTGGATCTGTCCGGTCCCGGTATCCGCCCGGCTGATAACGCCAGCTAAGCGGCCCTAAAAACTCAAAGCTCCAAAAGGGGCGGCGTGCATCGGCATGCTGCCCCTTTTCTTTTCGTGTTGTTGGCCCATTGTCTCTTGGGCCAAAATAGTGGATTAGAACGGCCGGTTTGTTTGGCGCGGCAGGGGCTGCGGTTGCGAGGTGTGAGATGGAAATTGCCAAGCCTTATCTTCTGTTTCTGGGGGATGTGCACGATCAATTGGCGGCCAAGACCGCTGGTGGCATTGTCGACTGGCGGCCTGACTGGTGCGTCGGGCAATTGCGGCTTGAGGGGTGCAACGCCGATTGCGGTATTGACGACGTGACCATTGAGGAGGCCGCCGCAAAGGGCGCCAAGACAATGATCGTCGGCGTGGTGAATGCCGGCGGCGTGTTGCCGGACCATTGGATCAGCCAGATTGTGGCTGCGTTGGATGCCGGGATGGATGTGGCCACGGGCCTGCACAAGCGCCTTTCGGCAACGCCGGAGATTGCAGAAGCGGCCGAACGCAATGGGCGCAAGCTGCATGATGTGCGGTTCTCTGAAAAGACATTCGCAACCGGCAAGGGCACCAAGCGCCCTGGCTTGCGCCTGCTTGCAGTGGGCACCGATTGCTCGGTGGGCAAGAAGTACACCGCGCTTGCGCTGGACCAGGAAATGCGGGCGCGCGGGATGAAGAGCGAGTTCTGCGCCACCGGGCAGACGGGGATCTTCATTTCCAACCGCGGGGTCTCCATTGATGCCGTGGTGGCGGACTTCATCTCCGGCGCCGCTGAGTGGCTGACGCCGGACAATGACCCTGATGCCTGGCAGGTGGTAGAGGGGCAGGGGTCCTTGTTCCACCCCTCGTTCGCCGGCGTCACCCTCGGATTGCTGCACGGCTCCCAGCCTGATGCGTTTGTGGTCTGTCATGAACCCACCCGCACCACCATGCGCGGCGTATCAACGCCCTTGCCCTCCATTCAGCAGGTGATCGATCTGGTGACCCTGCAAGGGCGCTTGACCAATCCGGATATCCGCTGTGTGGGGCTCTGCATCAACACCCAGGCGCTTGGCGATGAGGAGGCCACGGCTTACCTGAACAAGCTGGAAGAAGAGTACGGACTGCCCACCGTGGATCCCATCAGAACCGGTCCGGGGCCGATCGTAGACGCGCTGCAGGCGCATTATGGCGGCTGACGGGCCATGGTGAAGCTCACCATTGCCCACGAGACCTGGCCGCTGGCCGGCAGCTTTGCCATCTCGCGCGGTGCCAAGACGACCGCGGAGGTTCTGACGGTGACCCTGGAAGACGAGGGTGGGGCCGTTGGGCGCGGCGAGTGTGTGCCCTATGCGCGCTATGGGGAGAGCGTGCCGGCGGTGATGCAAGCGCTGGAGGCGGCGCGCAGCACAATTGAAGCTGGCCTGACCCGCGATCAGGTGCCGGATGTGATCGGGCCCTATGCGGGCCGGAATGCGCTGGACTGTGCGCTCTGGGATCTTGAGGCCAAGCGAACGGGAACACCCGCCTGGCAGTTGGCCGGGCTGGCCCAGCCCGGACCTCTGGAGACCGCCTACACCCTTGGCATTGACACCCCGGAGGTTATGGCAGAGGCCGCCGCCAAGAATGCCGAGCGACCCTTGCTGAAGCTGAAAATGGGGGCAAGCGACGGGCGTGATGCGGAGCGCCTGAGAGCCATCCGGGCCTCGGTTCCGGATATGCGGCTAATCATTGATGCCAATGAGGGCTGGTCGCCGCAGGCCCTGCCGGGACTTCTGGAGGTGTGCGCGGAAATCGATGTGGCGCTGGTGGAGCAGCCGCTGCCCGCCGACAATGACGGCCTGTTGGCAGAGATTGACCGGCCGATCCCCGTCTGCGCCGATGAATCGGCCCATGACGCCGCCGGCCTCCACAAGGTGGTGGGCAAGTACGACGTGGTGAACATCAAGCTGGACAAGACCGGCGGTCTCACCAATGCGCTGCACTTTGCAGAGGCGGCCCGCGCGGAAGGGCTGGATCTTTTTACCGGCTGCATGGTGGCCACGTCGCTTGCCATGGCGCCCGCCATGCTTGTGGCCGGCCTCAGCAGTTTCGTGGATCTGGACGGCCCGCTGCTCCTGGCTGAAGACCGTGATCCGGCCATCCGCTTCGATGGTTCGCTGATGCACCCGGCTCCTCCAGAGCTCTGGGGGTAGACAAAGCTTGCATCCGGAGCGGGGAGGCGGGAAACTCTCCTGAGTGGAAACGCAACAAAAACACGAGGAGAGCAAGCGATGGCGTTGAAGAAGTTCATTATTGAGCGCGATATTCCCGAGGTTGGCACGTTCGAGCGCGAGCAACTGCGCGGAGCTGCTGCAAAGTCGAACGAGGTGCTTGAGCAACTTGGCTCCGACATCCAATGGGTTGAGAGCTATGTGGCCGGTGACAAGACCTTCTGCGTCTATCTGGCGAAAGATGAGGACATCATCCACAAGCATGCTGAAATCAGCGGTTTTCCGGCCACAAAGGTGACTGAGGTCACCAAGATGATCGACCCGACAACGGCCGCTTAGGCGTTCAACCTGACCCCAAAAACGCTTTGACCCGCGGCGGCGTCTCCTGTAGAGCCCGCGAGATGTTTTCGCGAAAAGAAGTGCTGCCCAGCGAGGTGACCGGTCTGCGCCGGCCCGTGGTCATGCTCGTGGCCATGTCGGTGGCCATGTATTTCTCATTCGCCGTTTGGAGCAACCTGCTCAACAACTTTGCGATTGAGCGGGCCAGCTTCAGCGGCGAAGAGATGGGCTGGCTGCAGTCGATCCGCGAGATTCCGGGGTTCTTGTCCTTTACGGCTATCTTCGTGATCATCTGGCTGCGCGAACAAACGTTCGCGCTTGTCTCGCTGGCCTTGCTGGGGCTGGGCACCGCGCTCACAGGCTACTTTCCTGCTGAAATCGGGCTCTACTGCACGACATTTCTGATGAGTGTGGGGTTCCACTATTACGAGACCATGAACCAATCCTTGGCGCTGCAGTGGTTGCCGAAAGCCACCGCGCCGCGCCAACTGGGGCAAATTATGCAAGCCGGTGCCTTTGCCACCATCTCGGCATACGGCATCGTCTGGCTGTGTAACACTTATCTGGGATTGGATTACATCCCGATCTATCTGATCGGCGGCGGCCTGACGATCGCGATTGCCGGGCTTTTATGGCTCACCTTCCCGCGCTTTAAGGAAGTGGTGCCACAGCGCAAGGAGCTGGTGCTCAGGAAGCGATATTGGCTCTACTATGCGCTGACGTTTATGGCCGGGGCCAGGCGCCAGATCTTCATCGTTTTCGCTGCCTTCATGATGGTGGAGAAATTTGGTTTCACCATTGCGCAGGTTTCCATGCTCTACATCGCCAATGCGGTGTTCAATATGCTCTTCGCGCCGATGATCGGTGGATTGATCGCCAAGTGGGGGGAGCGGCGTGCATTGATTTTTGAGTATATCGGCCTGATCGGGGTGTTCGTGGCCTATGCGTTCGTGGAGAACCCATGGATCGCCGCCGGGCTCTACCTGCTCGATCATGCGTTCTTTGCGCTGGCTATTGCGATCAAGACCTATTTCCAGAAGATCGCCGACCCGGCCGACATTGCCCCTACGGCCGGAGTGGCCTTCTCAATCAACCATGTGGCGGCCGTCGGTCTGCCCGTGATGCTGGGCTATATCTGGATCCAATCCCACTCGGCCGTGTTCCTCATCGGGGCCGGAATGGCCTTTGTGTCTTTGGTCTTGTCGTTTCTGGTGCCGCACAATCCTGATCAGGGCAACGAGGTTTCCCTCAGCGGGCGAGGTCCCAAGCTGCAACCTGCAGAATAAATGAGACCAGCAGCCTCACTTTTTGCGCGCGATCGGTCCATTTGGCCGAGACATGCGTTTTGTGACAGTTTTATGACAGCTCCTACGGCTAAATGTAGCGTTTTAATGGGGATTTAAAGCTTGAACCGTTAGGGCGGGACCCATATATCGGTACTTAAGGTGCGTTGCTGTTTTGGATTGAACGCACCCTCGGACCGACGGCACGATGAAACAAATACCCCCCCACGGGCTTCTTTGTTCTCCTAAAATCTGAGAGGAATACGACTGCATTTTTGCAGGCGGATACCTGTTGAATCCAAGTTACCCCGACGGGAAAGGATCCCACGAATGAGCACGAGCGGTACAGTAAAGTTCTTCAATCAGGAGAAAGGTTACGGCTTTATCGCACCCGATGACGGCGGCAAGGACGTTTTCGTTCATGTTTCCGCATTGCAGCGGTCTGGCGTTGCCGGTCTTGACGAAGGCGACAAGGTCACCTTCGACATTGAAGACGATCCGCGCGGTCGCGGCAAGCAGGCTGCAAACATCCAAATGGCCTAATGGCCTGTTGGAATTGACGGGCGGCCCCCTCCGCCCAGACCAAATTGAAACGCCGCCGGGCCCACCCCGGCGGCGTTTTTCATAGGCCAAACAAGGTCCAAACGCCGCGCTCACGTCTCATGCACACGCGTTGGTATCGTCGCCGCCGAACGCGGGTGGTTTGCGCGGCGCGGGCTGTTGTGCCGCTAATCGGCGCAAGGGGGCTTACGCAGGCTTCAAGCTGCCGATAGACTGGCGTGCTCAATCACGAGCCGGATCTGAAACCTCATGACAAATGCCTCCTCGCGCGACCCTCTGCTGCAGCCTTATCAGCTCAAACATCTCACATTGCGCAACCGTTTGATGTCCACGGCCCATGAGCCCAATTACCATCATGATGGCATGCCTGCAGACAAGTACCGGCTTTATCACGTGGAAAAAGCCAAGGGCGGCATCGCGCTCACCATGACCGCAGGTTCGGCCATTGTCTCGCCGGACAGTCCGGCAGCTTTCGGGAACCTCCAGGTCTATAAGGATGAGATCGTGCCGCACGTGAAGCGGCTCACCGACGAGTGCCATGAACATGGTGCGGCAGTGATGATCCAGATTACTCATCTGGGGCGGCGCACCAACTGGAACCATTCCGACTGGCTGCCCGTGCTGGCCGCCTCGCCGGTGCGTGAGCCCGCCCACCGCGCGTTTCCCAAAGAGATGGAAGACTGGGACATTGAGCGCATCATCAAGGACTATGCCGCCGCCGCCCAACGCATGCAGGCGGGCGGCATGGATGGCATTGAGCTGGAGTGTTACGGCCACCTGATGGACGGCTTCTGGTCGCCGCTCACCAACATGCGCGAAGACGAGTACAGCACCGAAACCTTCGACAATCGCCTGCGCTTCACCAACCGGGTGCTGGACGCCATTCGCGAGGCGGTGGGGCCGGAGTTCATCGTGGGCTGCCGCCTGGTGGCCGATGAGGACAATGTGCGCGGGATTTCCAAGGCTGATGGCCTGGAAATCTGCCAGCGTCTGGTGGATGGCGGGCAGATTGACTTTCTCAACATCATCCGCGGGCAGGTTGAGCATGACGCGCCGCTCACCAAAGTGATCCCCATTGGCGGTATGCGTTCAGCGCCACATCTGGATTTCGCCGGTGAGGTGCGCGAGGCCACAAAGTTCCCGGTCTTCCATGCGGCCCGCATCTCTGATGTGGCAACGGCCCGCCATGCGGTGGCGGAAGGTAAGCTCGATATGGTGGGCATGACCCGGCCGCACATCGCCGATCCCCACATCGTCAACAAGGTGGCTGAAGGCAAGGAATACACGATCCGCCCGTGCGTGGGCGCCACTTACTGCCTGGACCGGATCTATGAGGGGCACGGCACATTGTGCATCCACAATCCTTCGACCGGGCGCGAGGGCTCAATGCCGCATACTATCCAGCCTGCTGAGGGGTCGCGCCGAAAGGTGGTGATTGTGGGGGCGGGGCCTGCGGGCCTGGAAGCGGCCAGGGTGGCCGGCGAACGGGGCCATGAGGTTGTTGTGTTCGAAGCGGCGAATGAACCGGGCGGCCAGATCCGCCTGGCAACCCGGCTCGACCGGCGCAAAGAACTGATCGGCATTGCGGACTGGCGCGCTGAGCGCTGCGAAGAGGCCGGAGTGGAGATGCGGTTCAACATCTTCGCCGACGCCGGTGATGTGCGGGCGGAGGAGCCCGACGTGGTGATCATCGCCACGGGCGGCTTGCCGCAGACCCCGTCACTGGACGAGGGTGAGGATCTGGTGGTCTCCTCGTGGGATATCTTAAGCGGTGATGTGAAGCCTGCTGAGGATGTTCTGATGTATGACGATAACGGGCAGCACCCGGGCTTCACGGCGGCTGAGTTCATTTGCCGCTCCGGCTCAAAGCTGGAGATGATTTCGCCTGAACGCTTCAATGCGCCAGACATTGGCGGCATGAACTACGTGCCCTATGCCCAGGCGTTTCAGGAAACGGGCACCGTGATCACCATCAACACCGATGTGAGGGCTGTGCGCCGCAAGGGCAACAAGCTGGAAGTGGACCTGTGGAGCAAATACACAGGGGCCCCCGTGGGAGAACGTCTGGTCGACCAGGTGGTGGCGGAACATGGCACGGCGCCGCTGGATGAGCTCTATTTTGAACTGAAGGAAGAGAGCCGCAACCGCGGGGAGGTGGACTATCAGGCCTTGATCGATGGCCGGCCGCAAGAGATTGCCACGAACCCGGACGGAGCGTTCCAGCTCTTCCGCATTGGCGATGCGGTGGCCTCCCGCAACATCCATGCGGCCATCTATGATGGCTTGAGGTTCTTGAAGGACGTTTAGTTGGCGGGCAGACGTTTAACGGTGATCGTCCGTTTTTCCTCGTCGAGCCGCTTGAACCCTGCCGTCTTGTTCTCGATGCGCTTTTCGTAATGGACCTCGAAAGCCCAGCCATCGCTGATACGTAACTTCGCCAATCCTTTGTCTACGCGCTCCACGGCAATTCCCTTGTCGAGCGCCTGCAAAATCGGTTTCGACTGAGCCTCTGGGAGTTTGAGGGCCTCGACCTGCCGTCGCACGATGGCAGCGACTGTGCTGGAGAGCTGTTTATCGTCGAACGAGGTCCGCCATTCGATTTCGGCCAAATCTGCATCTCGATCGAGTTTTGACAGACGAACATTCGTAAAGCTGTCGATTTCTCCTTGATTGCCAAATACGGGTGCGCTGTGGGCCCAGTCCACCCAAACCGCACGAGGCAATGCCAAATGCTGCGCGCTGGCGAGAATTCTCTCCACTTCATAGAGATTGGCCACTGACTTCTCGTCTTGAGTGGCAAACATGTTTTTCAGTGACTGGATCGTACCCTTGATAATGTTTTGCACCTGGGGTGTGTTTGCCTTGTCACCAACCAACTCGCCAAACACCTTTGGCAGATTCTCTTCCATGGCTGCCTCTGCCTGGTCGGCATAAGTTCGCCAGTTGGGCACACGGACCGGCCGCCCAGCCCAATCACTCAAAAACACATAAGGCTTATCCTGGAATGCGACCAGTATCTGTTGGCCCAAAGTTGTTCGGACTTTTGCCTGCAAAGACGAATCTGAAGGGTTCTCCACAGACGCTGACCGCAAGGTCCACTGTACTTCGTAGCCGTCGTCGTGCAGGCTAAGAATCTCGGCGTCGTATTCCACGCGCTTGGCTTCCACCACTGTCATCTTGCCGGAAATGCGCTTTAACTTGCGCTCTTCATCGATCACCCGATACCGGTCGCCGGCCTGAGCAACGAAGGGTAGCTCTACCTGCTCGGGTTTTTCCGGCGCAAGCTGATTGACACCGCGGGCGAAGACAGTGCCGGGTTGCGAGACACCGAGTGCGATCATCACGCCTATGATGAGAATGTAGAACCCGATCGGAGCACGTCGAACCTGGCACCAAGACATTGAAGTCTCCCTGGATCTCACCGGTTTGTCACACGTTGAGTGGTCGCTCTTCTACGACCATGCCGTGTCCGCGAAGTAATGTCCAGAAGAGAAGTGCCGTAACGTCAAGCTAGAACAAAATCGAACTCAAGCTTGGCCTTGTCGCCACCGTTCAGCCGCGCCGTTGCGGCCTGCTGCGATTCTTTGCTGCCCAACCAGCGGAACAGACCGTCGCGTTCGTTGCCTTTTTCGCCAGGGAAGTACATCTGAGTGATCAACGCCTGTTGCCCGTCTCGAACAAGGCGGAAATGGATGTGGCGGGTGCGGCCCGGATAGAGGCCGGGGAGGACCGTGCGGAAGCGGTAGGCGCCATCTTTGTCGGCCGCAACGGCGCCGAAGCCTTGGAAGTGCGGGTCGCGGGGTTGAGAACTGCCATCGCCTGAGTGATGATAGCGGCCAAACGTGTTGGCCTGCCAAAGCTCCACGATCGTGCCGGGCAGGGGGGCGGCCTTCTCGTTCATCACCCGGCCCGTCAGCTCAATCACCTCGCCTTGCGCTTTTCCGCCGGCAAATTGGGTCAGGTCCATGTCTGAATCGTCCGGGATGGCCTCCGGATAGAATGGCCCTTCGGCTTGCCGCGGGGTGAGCACGGCGGCCTGCAGAGGGGTGGCCACAGCCAGACCCACGGCCCCGGCCAGGAGGGATCGGCGGTTTGGTACGATCAGGGTCATGATTTCAGCTCTCTGGTGTTGCCTTAACGTCAGATATAGGCTGCCGCAGCAACTTGTCCACAAGGTGACGGTCGGCGAAGCCCTTGTTTATGCTCACATATTGTTGAACCTGTGGACCTTGTGTGGAGAACTGCCTTTCGCCGGTGACAGGGCGCGAAATTCATCGCACTCTCCGTTCTGTAAGGTGCTTGAGGGTTCGGAGGTTGGTGTTGCCGAACAATGCTGAAGGGTCTTACGGGTTCCGGGTTAACCGGGATGGGCAAGCTGACAGGACGGGCGAACGCTTCGGTGCAAGGTCGTTTTGGAGGAGGGTCCATCTGGTTCAGCAAACCGGCTGATTGAGAGCATTTCGGTGCTTTGGGTTGGAACGGGGCTTGAGCCGGCGCCAGGTGAAATTGCGGGTTTTGAATTTCGATTTGGACTTCGCTTGGGATCTTGGGGTCAGGTTAACATGCACCACTGGGCACATCTTCACTGCGGGGCCGGTGCGGCCTTCGGGTTCGGCGGCAGTGTGGTGAAGAGCGATGATACTGTGAACGGCGCTTATCCGTTAAAGCAGGAAGGGATTTGGTGGTTTGAGGGCTTGCCCCTGAAATGACCGGTCCGCCTGGCCTCCCCGGGAAGGATTTGCGGCTTGCCGCAGGGTCTGAATGGAGAGATTGGGAACACGCTTGGTGCGGTCGTGCAAACGAACGTGCTGGCGAAAAGGTGCGGGACGGCTTTGCTGCCCCGCACTTTTTCTTTTTGTGCCCCCTTCTTCGATGTGATAGCGACACTGTGCCCGGGTTCATCGCCAGCGCCAGGACTGATAGAACGCGCGCCCGAGTAGAGGATGTCCCCATGAAATCACTTCATTTGATCATCGCCATTGCGGCCATGTGTGCGGTTGTGGCCGCGTCCAACTTCCTGGTGCAGTTCCCGGTCCAAGGAACCCTGGGCGCGCTGAACCTGTCTGATCTCTTGACGTGGGGGGCCTTCACCTATCCGGCTGCATTCCTGGTGACGGATCTGACGAACCGGCGCTTTGGACCGGCCAAGGCGCGCCAGGTGGTGTTTGCCGGCTTTCTGCTGGCGGTCATCCTGTCGGTGGTGCTCGCCACCCCGCGCATCGCCATTGCATCCGGAACCGCCTTTCTCCTCGCCCAACTGCTGGATGTGACGGTGTTTGATAAGCTTCGCCAGGCCGCGTGGTGGCGCGCGCCCTTGGTGTCGTCCTTTGCCGGTTCGGCCATCGACACGGTGTTGTTCTTCTCCATTGCCTTTGCGGCCAGCCTTGCGATGTTCGGGCCGAATGACGACTTTGCCATCGCCAACGCCCCGCTCTTGGGCGTGTTCGGGGCTGAGGCCCCGCGATGGGTCTCGTGGGCGCTCGGGGACTTTGCCGTGAAGCTTTTGATGGCGCTTGTCCTGCTTGCCCCTTACCGGATCCTGCGCTCGCTGGTGGACCGCGCCGGCTCGCGCCCCGCCGCGGCCTAAGCTGCCGCCATCAGCCGGTCAAACAAGGATTGGTCCGTCACACCTTCTGAGCCGATCAGAAGGACGTGGGAGGTTTCAGTGAGACCAATCTTGTCTCTGATATCCTCTTGCAGAGCCGCGCAGATAAAGCCGGCAAGACCTGCTATTCCGCTCTCGCCCGCCTCCAACGGCTGATCGCCACCGAAGGGCCGCGCCATCAGTCGCACCGCCGGGCCAACCACGCTTTCCGGTATGGTGAGGAAGTCGGACGCCTCCTCGGCCAGGATTGACCAGGCCAGCTTGGACGGCTCGCCGCAGGACAGGCCGGCCATCAGGGTCTCTTCCTCAATCTCCGCCACCGTGGCTTTGCCGGCGTTGGCGCTCATGAGGAGGCAGGGGGCAAGTTCCGGCTCCACCACCACAACACGTGGGCACTCCGCACCCCAGTGCTGCTTAAGTGCTGCGGTGACCGATGCTGCAAGACCGCCCACACCGCCTTGCAGGAACACATGGGTCGGGGCGTGCTCCAGGGCTTCATTGATCTCATGGGTCATGACGCCATATCCGGCCATCACCTCACTGGGCGTTTCGGTGTAACCGGGCCAAGAGGTATCGGAGACGATGAACCAGCCGTTTTCTTCCCCCTCTTTCCGGGTGAGGGCGACGCTGTCGTCGTAATCACCGTCAATCCGGATCACATTTGCCCCCAGGGCGCGCATGGCCTCGGCCCGCTCTTCGCTGACCTCGGCGTGAATGTAGATGCGGCACGGCATGCCGAAACGCTGGGCGCCCCAGGAAACGGAGCGGCCGTGATTGCCATCGGTTGCCGAGATCACCATGGTTTTCGCCGCGATGTGCGCATAGGCACCGGACGCCACGTCGGCCATGGAAACCGATGGGCCTTCCTGTTTCATGACTTCGCGGTGAAGCACCTTGAGCACAGCGTAAGCGCCGCCCAGTGCCTTAAAGCTGCCCAGCCCGAAACGCGGCCCCTCATGCTTGTAACTGACGCGCGCTACCGACACCTGAGCGGCAAGGGCTTCCAGTTCCACCAAGGGGGTTGGTGCATAACCGGCCCACGTGGTGATCTCTTGGCGGGCCGCTGAGAAGGCATCAGGGTCAATGAGATCGTAAGCGGCTGTGCCGGCTGAGTGCGGGCCCTGAGCGTGGGCGACAGAGGCAGTTCTAAACGGGTCCAACATGGCTTGCGTCCTTGGCATTAACGGCTCTTGGTGTTTTATTGCATCTGGTGCGAGGTATCTGCTCTAATTTCGGTGAAATGATGCAAGAATCTTTCATGAAGGGCCGTGCGCATGAGTGAAGACCTGGATTCCTTCGATCTGGCAATTTTGCGTCTCTTGCAGACGGACAATGCCATGGCGCACCGGCTGATCGGCGAGAAGGTCAATCTGTCAGCGCCTTCGGTGCAACGGCGGATCCGGCGCATGGAACGCTCCGGGGTGATCGCCGCCAACGTGGCCCTGTTGGACCCGGACAAGGCGGGGCTCGCATTGACCATCATCGTGGAGCTTGAGCTGGTGAGCGAAACCACGCACGAGATCGACGCGGTGAAGGCGCAGCTCTCCGCCACGCCTGAGGTTCAGCAGTGCTATTACGTCACCGGTGAGGTGGACATTGTGCTGGTGATGGTGGTGGCCAGCATGACCCACTACGAGGAGCTGTCGCGCCGTCTCTTCATCGAGAACGATGCGGTGCGCAAGTTCCGCACCTTTGTCTCCATGGACCGGGTGAAGGCGAGGATGGAACTGGCGCTCTAGCGCTGGAGCATCTGCGCCATGCGGGAGATGGTCTTTACGTAAACACCGGCCCGGTTCCATTGCCTGATCACCGGATAGTTCGGTTGGCCTGGTCCAAAACCCTGGCCGCGTTTCCAGCCATAGGCGCGCAGATAGTTGGCGGTTGAGGCCAGCACGTCCGGCACGGAGCGGATGAGATCGCGTCGACGGTTGCCGTCAAAGCTCACCGCGTACTTGATGTAAGAGGAGGCGAGGAATTGGGTTTGGCCGATCTCGCCGGCCCAGGCCCCGCGCATTTGCTTGGGGCTCATGTCGCCGCGGTGCACGATCTTCAAGGCGGCCATCAGCTCGTTCTTGAAGAACGCTGAGCGGCGGCAGTCATAGGCCAGCGTGGCCAGGGAGCGGAAGATGGACATTTTCCCTGAGTTCGCGCCATAGCCGGTTTCCAGGCCCCAAATGGCGACCAGGACCGCCGGTGGCACGCCATAGCGTTTCTCGATGCGTGAAAGGAGGCGCCCGTGACGCTTCATCAGGCGTTTGCCACGGTTGATCATGGCGTTGTTCACCCGCCGCTTCCAAAACTGATTGAAGCTGAGCCGGAACGATTTCTGGTTACGGTCAAGCCGGATGACGCGGCGATTGTAGGTGACGCCGGTGAGGGCAGCCCTCACAGCGCGCTGGGAGATACCCTTGGAGACCGCCTCGCGCTTAAAACGCTCCAACCAAGGGCCGAAGCCGGCTCCGGTGTTGCCGCAACTGGCCGCGTGGGCGCCGGTTGAGGTCAGAACCGTTATGGCCAGGGCGGCCAGGGCGAGGCGAAGCGGTTTCATGGGCAGATCTCCATCACTGGCGGTCAAGCCGCCATGCAGGTTTCTTGCAACGGCAACAGATTTTGTAGCATTTTGATTTCACAGATGTGAACTTTGCCCTATTCGCGCCGGATCAGGCCGCCAACGGCTGAAACGAAGAGCAAGGAGAGCAGCCAGCCGGCCAGGGTTTCCCCCCACTCCCAAAGGCGCACCCACCAGCCCAGCCAGTCTCGATCACCTGTTTCATAGTTGGTGACCCTGGGTGCCCAATCTTCCTGCTGGCGCAAATTGATGAGAGGGATGGCCACATCCATGGAGTACCAGAACGGATCAAACTCCGAATATTCCGCCGGCATCGCCGTTTTGCAGGCCCCGGCAAGCCGGGTCCAGTTGGCCGCGCAGTCCTTGGGTATGGTGCCATCGCCGCGGGCTTGGTTGTAGATGAGCGGCGAGGTGGGAGCGATTGCGCCCTGCTGGGCGGCCACCCAGAAGACGCCCGTGCCCAGGAAGATCATGAAGATCAGATAGAGCACCGCCTTGCCGGGCGTGTGGCCGTAATCGATGAGTACGCCGATGACGTATTCCCACAGATTGCTCAGATAGCGCAGGATGCGGCCAAAAGGGGACGCTGCGGCGGGCGGGTTCTGCCAATTGAATTTGGCCTGGCGGCGGCGCCGTTCGATCTTCACCTGGCGCGCCTCGTCCTCGTGGCCCATGGCGCTCAACACCTTGGCCAACTGCTCATAGGGCTGAGGGCGGAAATCGCGGGAGAGATAGCGTTCCGGCTGACGTTCCAGCCAGGAGATCCAGAACGTTCCCTCACAGCCTTCACGCAGGCTGGTGAAGGCTTGATAGGTGAAGTCCTCCATCAAAATCTCTGAGGGCTGCTCCCAGGAGGGACGGTCCATGTTGACCGTTTCCATGGTGGCCGATGTGAGGTTGAGCTTGGCCTTTGCCTCGCTCACGTCGCACCAGAAAAACGTACCATCCACGCGCGTGCGGTAGAGCCGAACATCGCCGTTGATTTTGGCGCCGGTGAACGAGAGATCGGCGCCCACATGGGTTCCTCCCAGATTGACCCGGCCCGCGCACGAAAAACCCTTGGTGAGATAGACATCGCCGGCAATCTTACAGCGGTTGAGGGTGAGCCCAAGGTCCTCTGCCGTTATGGTGGCGCCGGCTGCGTTGACCTCTCCGGTGATCTGGGTGCGGAAGATCCGCACTTCGCCGGACGCCTCAAAGCCTGACGCGATGAGGATGTTTCCGCCGATGGTTGCCGACGCGCAGCTCAACGCCAGAGGCTGCCCGAGAAAGGTTCCGTTGGTGCACCTGAGGCTTCCGCCGATGGCGGCGCTGTCCAGTTTGACCTGGTCGGTTGCCTCAAAGCCTTCGTCCAGCACAAGGTTGTAGGCCGTCAGCCCATCAGCGATCAGCCCGCCAAGCTTGGAACCCCCAAAGTCGACGGCGGAAAAATGGGCCCCGCTGAGGCGCACCTGTTCAGGGATGGTGCAGGCGCAGATCACCAGATTTCGGCGCAACTGGGCACCGCTCATGTCTAACCCGTCCGGGTCGCCCGGCGTCTCGGCCCGTTCGATCCAAGCACCGGAAAGGCAGATGCCTTTTTCCGTGACCGGTGCCTCGTCGCTGCCGCCGCGCGCCAGGAACGCCAGGAACTCGGCGCGGATGAAGTTGTCGTCTTGCTTTTCGTCCGGGCGTTCAGCGGCGATCTCGCACGGCTCGCCCCGGGCGACGGCGGCCATGAGCGCGGCTTCTGCCGGGTGCAGCTTGGTTTTCTTCTGGTCGAGCCAAAACTCGCTCAAACTATAAATTTGTGCGGCGGGGGGCGGCGCTGTCATTGCTGTTCCGCAAGTTCCTTGTTGGGGAGTTAAAAGTCTATGGGCGAACGATTCCAGGTTGGGCCAAGTGTACCTGATCGCCAGGCAGCAGCAAAACTCACACCATGGTGATGGCCGTCGCGCTGTCGATCACCTCAGCATATTCGCCGTGCATTTTGGCAAGAGAAAGTTGGTGCACGTCCTCAGCCGGCCACAAGCGGCCTGTGAGGTCGCGTTTGTCGGAGGTCCAGCAGGCATCGGCAACCACATAGGTCTCAAAGCCCAGGTTTCCGGCGTGCCGCACTGAGGATTCCACGCAATTGTTGGTCTGTACCCCGCACATGACGAGCTTGTTGTGGCCTGCCTGTTTCAGCAGATTTTCAAAATCGGTGCCGATGAACGCGCTGTTGGTGGTCTTGCCGGTAACGGGCTCGCCAGCTTGAGGCATGGATTGTGGTTTAAAGGCGTTCGTCGGCAGCTCCGGGCGGTAAGGCGAGCCGGGTTCCACCGAGTCGTGGCGAATATGCCAAACCGGCGCTTCTGCGTTGCGCCAGGCGGCGAGCAGCGCGGCGATGCACGTTTCGGCCTCGGGGTTGTTGCGCGGCCCCCATTTGGGATCATCCGCGGCGGTTTGCACGTCGATGATGACGAGGACAGGCTGGCTCATCTCAGCGCACAAGCTCGCGCATGGCCCCATCCAAGCCCTCCAGTGTGAGCGGGAACATGCGGTCTGAAAAGATCTGCTGGATCATCTGTGTGGAGGGCGTGTAGTGCCAATATTTCTCCGGTGACGGATTGAGCCACACGCAGCTCTCATAGATGTTGGTCACCCGCTGCAGCCAATGGGCGCCGGCTTCCGGGTTCATATGCTCCACGGAGCCGCCCGGATGGGTGATCTCAAACGGGCTCATGGATGCATCGCCCACGAAAATCACCTTGTAGTCGTGCGGGTAGGTGTGGAGCACGTCCCAGGTGTCGGTGCGCTCTGTATGGCGCCGGCGGTTGTTCTTCCAGACGAACTCATAAAGGCAATTGTGGAAATAGAAGTATTCCATATGCTTGAACTCGGTGCGCGCGGCCGAGAAGAGCTCTTCGGTGGACTTGATGAACGGGTCCATGGAGCCGCCCACATCGAAAAACAGCAGCACTTTCACAGTGTTGCGCCGTTCCGGCATCATCTGGATGTCCAGCCAGCCTTTTTCAGCGGTGCCGCGGATGGTACCATCCAGATCGAGCTCTTCGGCGGCCCCTTCGCGGGCAAACTTCCGTAAGCGCCTCAGCGCAACTTTGATGTTGCGGGTGCCGAGCTCAACCGTGTCATCCAGATCTTTGTATTCGCGCTTGTCCCAGACTTTGATGGCGCGGCGATGGCGGCTTTCCGCCTGGCCGATGCGGATGCCGGCGGGATTATAGCCGTAGGCGCCGAAAGGGGAGGTGCCGGCGGTGCCGATCCACTTGTTGCCGCCCTGGTGCCGCTTTTCCTGCTCTTCCAGGCGCTTCTTCAGCTCCTCCATGATCTTTTCCCAGCCGCCGAGGGCTTCGATCTCAGCCTTCTCTTCCTCGGTCAGGAACTTCTCGTTCATCTTGGCGAGCCATTCGTGGGGGATGTCCACCACCTCTTCCTCGCTCATCAGGTCGAGGCCTTTGAAGGTGTGGCCGAACACCTGATCAAACCGATCCAGATTGCGCTCATCCTTCACCAGAGCGGCGCGGGAGAGATAGTAAAAATCTTCCACCGACCCATGAACCACAGGCGCCTCCAGGGCTTCCATGAGGGTGAGATATTCCTTCAAGGTCACCGGCACGCCGGCGGACTTGAGGTCATGAAAGAAGGTGATGAACATAGGCGTCCTTTTAGCGCGATCTGAGGGTGGCGTCATGCGTCTTCTCAGATTTAGTGGCAATTGACACACAATCACAAATCCGAAAACTTATCTGATCAACCTTGGAGACCGAGCCTTATGAAGATCACCGCGCTGGAGACCATCAGACCTGCCGAGCGGCCCAGTGTGATCTGGGTGGTGGTGCATACCGATGAAGGGGTGAGCGGGCTTGGGGAGAGCTGGTTCGGGGCAGGGGGCGTTGAGGCCGATGTGCATGAGCGCATCGCGCCCTTGCTGTTGGGCGAGGCGGCTGCCGGGATTGAGCGGCTGACCCGCAAAATCATTCCATATACAGGGTTCTTCGGCACCGGGGTTGAGATGCGGGCGGTCTCCGCGGTGGACGTGGCCTTGTGGGATCTCGCCGGCAAGCGGGCGGGCATGCCAATCACCGAACTTCTGGGCGGCCCCTTCCGGCCTTCCATCAAAGTCTACAACACCTGCGCGGGCCCCGATTACGTGTCCCAGACATCGGACGTGCGGCCGGGGAACTTCGGTCTTGGCGGAGCCGGCGAGCTCAAAGGGCGCCGCTTTGAGGACCTGGATGGTTTTCTGAACCGGCCGGAAGAGGTTGCGGCAGAGCTGCTCGAAATGGGCATTACATCCATGAAGATCTGGCCGTTCGACTTCGCCGAAGGGGCAGCGGATGGGGCGGACATCTCAACGGCAGATCTGAAAACGGCGCTGGAGCCGTTTGAGCGCATTCGCAAGGCGCATGGGGACAAGATGGCGATCAAGGCGGAGCTGCATGGGCTGTGGACTGTGCCTGCCGCCAAAAAGATTGCCGCGGGCCTGGAGGATATCGGGCCGGACTGGATTGAAGATCCGATCTGGATGGATCGCATTGAAGATCTGGCAGAGGTGGCTGCGGCCACCGACGCGCCGATTGCCGGTGGGGAAACCTTAGGGGGATTGGGGCAGATCCGCACCTTGGTGGCCGGCGGCGGTGTTTCGGTGCCGATCATCGATGTGACCTGGGGCGGCGGCATCAGCTTTGCGCGCAAAGCCGCCGGCCTCGCCGAAGCCCACGGGCTGCCCATTGCGTTTCATGATTGCTCAGGGCCGGTGACCTTGGCTGCCTCCACCCATCTGGCGTTGGCCGCGCCCAATGTGGCCGAACAGGAGATCACCCGCGCGTTCTATTATGGTTGGTATCATGAGTATGTGGATCAGCCGCCGCCGTTGGACCATGGCAGAATTGCTGTGAGTGAACGCCCAGGCTTGGGCTTGGCTTTGGCGGAAGACCTCAGAAAACGGCCAGGCATTGCGGTTCGGCGCAGCGATGCATGAGCGTGCGATCACCGATCTGTGAGTGGCCCGCGGAGGGCAAAATGACGTCTTCACGTTTCTGTAAGGCGCAGATCTAAAACCACCGAAAGTGCGTTTTTCGGCGTGTTATCCCCCACGACTGAAAAGGAACAACGCACATGAACTTTCGTAAACTGGTTCTGACGACCGCAACCGCCGCCGCAATGACCCTCAGCGCAGCAGCCGTACAAGCTAAAGACATTGTCGACACGGCCATGGGCGCCGGCTCCTTCGGCACATTGGTTGCCGCCGTGAAGGCTGCGGGCCTGGTCGACACGTTGAAGGGCGATGGTCCGTTCACCGTTTTCGCGCCGACCGATGAAGCGTTCAAAGCTCTGCCCGCCGGCACGGTGGAAGATCTGCTGAAGCCCGAAAACAAAGACAAGCTCGTGCAGGTGCTGACCTATCACGTGATCCCGGGCAAGGTGATGTCCAGCGACATCGCAGGCAAGATGATGTCGGTCAAAACCGTGGAAGGCAGCGAAGTGAAGATCGATGCAACCTCCGGTGTGACCATCAACGAAGCCAAGGTGACCCAAGCTGATGTTGCTGCAGACAACGGCGTGATCCACGTGATCGACAAAGTGATCCTGCCGGGCAGCTAATCCCTGCCAACACCCATGGTCAGGCCTGCCCCACACGACTGACCATGACGAAGGTTGCGGAGGCGCCGCTCGGCCTATGTCAGTCCTATGGGCTGCGCGCCTCCGTGACCGTTTTATCCGCCTTTGCAGACACGTTTGGTTTACCGATCCAAGGTAACGTCGTCTTCTGGCGGGCTCAGGTGCACATGACGTGCGCTTTAGAGAGCATGAAGTCTTCCCACCACCGATTTTGAGTTTGCCATGAGGCGTGCAAGCCGCGCGCTTCCGGGGTGTTGCTGGGAGGTCCAGAATGAAGCTTAAGCTCGTCGAAGATGCCGAGCGCGACGAGGAGGAGAGCGAGCAAGCCGCTCTGGTCCTGTCGCTGCTGAAAGAGAACGAGCGGCTCCAAACAGAACTTAACGCCCAACGCAGGAACAACGAGCTCTTCATGAGCGTGTTCAACAGCCTGCCTGATGGATTGATGATCGCCGACAAGGAGCGGTCGATCCGGATCTCCAATCCGGGTGTTACCAGTTTGTTTGGATATCGCACCGAAGAGTTGGTCGGTCAGAATACCGCGATGCTGTACGAAAGCCTTGAGGAGTTCGAGGTTCGGGGCAAGGAGCGGTTCAATCTGAGCGCTGAGGAACAGCTCGCGCCCTATCAGGTTCAATACCGTCGCAAGAGCGGCGAGGTGTTTACCGGCGAGACCATTGGCACGCCCCTGCGCGACAGCCGGGGCGATCTGCTGGGGTATCTGGGCGCGATCCGCGACGTGACCCAGCGCGAGCAAAGCCACAAGGAAGTGGCGGCAAACGAGAGCTTGCTTCACCTGATTGCAAACTCGCTGCCGGAATTGGTCAACTATCTCAGCGCGGACGGCACGCTCCGGTTCGTCAATCGCACCGCTGAAGCCTGGTACAACAGCACGCGCGAGGAGCTTATTGGTCTCAGCTACAAAGAGGTGCTGGGCCTGGACACCGCGATCAAGATCGAGCCCTGGATCTCGCAAGCCCTGCGCGGCGAAAAGGTTCGACGGCACGCAGAAGTCACCTACCCGGACGGGGTGACCAGATATGTCGAAATCTCCTATGTCCCCGACATAGACGACGAGGGTGAGGTGCATGGACTGGTGGCGCTCGTCATCGATGTGTCCGGCCGGCGTCGCATCGAGCAGGAGCTCAAAGCCTCCGAGGGGCGCCTCAATGATGCCATCAACGCGATGCCTGACGGCTTTGCCTATTACGACAACGAGGATCGGCTGAGGGTCTTCAACGAACAGTATCGCTCCATGTACACAAAGAGCGCTCATCTGATGGCACCGGGGGTCACCTTTGAGGAAGTCATCAGAGGCGGGGTGGCGTGCGGTCAATATCCCGAAGCAACCGACCGGGAAGAGGCGTGGATCGAGAAGCGCCTCGAGGCCCATCAAAACCCTGGCGATCCCATTGAACAGCGCCTGGATAATGGCCGGTGGCTGCGCATTGAAGAGCGCAAGACCAAAGATGGGGGCACGGTTGGCATCCGGGTGGACATTACCGAGGCCAAACGGCGCGAGCATGAGCTGGAACGTCTTTCGATCACCGATGCCTTAACCGGGCTCTCAAACCGCCGGGCCTTTATGGACCGGATTGCTCAGGAGCATGAGCGCGTGCGCCGCTATGGCGGGACGATGAGCGTGCTCCTGATCGATGTGGATCACTTCAAGACCATCAACGACACGTTCGGGCACCTCACGGGAGATGTGGTGCTGAAAGAGCTGGCGGAGATCCTCTCCGACGTGCTCAGAACGCCCGACGTGGTGTGCCGGTATGGCGGTGAAGAGTTCGCGGCGTTCTTGCCGGAGACCAGCATGGGCGGTGGCTTCTCCACCGCAGAACGCTTGCGCGAGGCGGTGGAGGGGCACCAATTCTGTTCGGGCAACCCAACCATCGATGTGACGGTGAGCATTGGCGTCACACAAACCGACCAACGAGACAAACGCTACGAGAAGGCGCTCAACCGGGCTGATCAGGCGCTCTATAAGGCCAAGGAAGCCGGGCGCAACCGCGTGGTGGTCGCGCCACCTGAAGAGATGGCACCGGCTGCCGAGTGAGGCCGGTGACTACCGCCATTGCATCATGTAGCTGCGCTCTTCCAGGAACCCGATGATCTGATCGGCCAGTTCATCCGGTCCGTGCCGGTCTGCCTTCAGAACCACTTCAGGGTCTTGTGGCGGCTCGTAGGCTGAATCGATGCCGGTGAACTGCTTGATCTCGCCGGCCCGCGCCTTCTTGTAGAGCCCTTTGGGGTCGCGCTCCTCACACACGGTGAGCGGCGTGTCCACATAGATCTCGATGAACTCGCCGTCTTCCATCAAAGCGCGCGCCATCTCGCGCTCGGCCCGGAAGGGCGAGATGAACGAGACCAGGACGATCAGTCCTGCATCCACGAACAGTCTGGACATCTCCGCGATGCGGCGGATGTTCTCCACCCGGTCGTCGTCGGAAAAGCCCAAGTCCCGGTTCAGACCATGGCGCACATTATCGCCGTCCAGGAGATAGGTGCGCTTGCCCGCCTGATAGAGCTTTTGTTCCAGCTTGTCGGCGATGGTGGATTTGCCCGCGCCTGAAAGGCCGGTGAACCACAAGACGCACGGCTTTTGACCGTTGGAGGTGGCCCGCAAGGTCTTGTCGATCTTCATCCCGTGCCATTCCACATTGCTGGACTGCTGAGGCAAGGGGGAGGCGGCGGTGTCGGATGAGCTGGTCATGCGGCGCGTTGTCCTTTGTTCTGTAGCCGGTGGCTGTGAAGGTGTTCGTAGTGCGGGAGCATCCGTTCATGGATTTCCTTCACCCGGTCGGGGGCTTGGGCAATGTCGATATACTTGCGCTTCTGCGGTTTGAGGCCATCGGAGTTGCGCAGATTTGCGTGGAACGAACCGCCGTCCCACCAGCTCACCTCATCGCGCGCGCCAGGCTCCCAGCTAAGGGCTTCCGGCAGGAAAGGGATGCCCACCGCCTCGCACCAAACCTCGACCATTCCGTGGGGGTCTTCCAAAAGATCATCACTGTCCAGCACGGGAGGCGCCTGGCCGGTTTTCTCGGCCAACAGGTCGAACAGCTCGCGCTGTTCGGGAAAGCCCAGTTCTTTTTCATGGAAGTCAGGCCACCTGGCATACATCGAGGTGATGGTCTTGGCCGGATCGCGGATCAGGAAACTGTGGGTGAAGTTGTCCAGAAACGCATCGGTCCACATGTGATCAATATAAAGCGGGAAGTCTTTGGAAAAGACCGGACCTTTGCGGGCCGCAGCTTGGAGCGTTTCCCATACGCTTTCCAACGTCAGGCCGGGGGTGCGCACGCCGCCCTCCTCAAACCGGGGCCAGAGCGGGGTCTCGCCCTGGTACCAGGCTTCACCGAAGGGCTCATGGAAACAGTCCATATCGCCGCGCTGGCGCATCATCCATTCGAACGCGGTGGAGGTTGAGCGCGGTACCGCCCAGAGCGCAAGGATCTTGTGCATGAAGTTAGCCTTTGAGTGAGGACAAGAGCTGACCCTGCTGGGTGAGCGGGGCGAGCTCAAGGGTTTTGAAGATGCGCCAGTAAAGGGCGTTGTCATGGCTGATGATGGGCTTGCCGAGCATGGCCTCCAGTTTGACTTCCAGATGCACTGGGCGCTGGGCCAGCCCATCGCTTGCACGCCTGAAGTTGCACATGCCGTTGATCAGGTAAGCGTCCGCATTGGGAGCCTTGTCGGCTACATAGGCAAAGCTCTTCTCCGCCAGGTCTCCGTCGAAACACCAGATGCAGGCGTTTAGCTCTTCCTGGCTGGCGAACCAGCCCTGGTCGTGGAAGTTTCCGGCCCAGAGCACATCGAACCCGGCCTCTTTCAGGAAGCCGGCCGTGCCCTGCCACCAATCGGGATAGTGATAGGCGCCGTTGAGGGCCACCTTCTCCACGTTCTGGTCACGCAACGCCTCCACCATGGCATAGCCGGCCATGTGAAACGGCGTTTGATACTTCTCGCTCAGCATCTCGCAGTGCCGGCGTACGCCCTCCACGCCGAGGCCTGAGGCGTGCACCCAGTTGGAGCCCACCTGGCCGCACACATCGGCCCCGTTGTTGGCCATGCATTCCACGAACTCCTCCAAAAGATCGAAGTTCTGTTTGCGCTGGTCCAGCCGGTGCTCGTAATCGGGTACATGCAGCATGCGCCCGTGCGCCCCCACATGTTCAGGGCACATGCGCAGGAAGTCGGACGGGGCCGCGTCGAAGTCATGCGGCGGGCTGGTGAAGCCCACCTGGTACTTGAACAGCTTGTTCTTTGGGTTGGACCAATGGGCCGGCTTCACATACGCGCTCATCGGAACAGTCCTTATCTGACGTTTCTGGCAGGATATTGCGGGACGGGGACCGCCATGTACACTGCTATTTGAGCAAGAGGGTGATATCAGAATTGATATGGCTCCGGAGCCGTGCACAGCAGCCGGATTTCCGCTATACTTTCGGGTGCTGACCGTCTTTGGGAGGAGATCCGCCATGGATCAGATCTACAAGCGCCCGGACCCTTCTGCTGATATGTTCGATGGTGACGCAGGCCGCTCCTATACGCTTCCTGCCTGGATGTACCATGAGCCGGAGACGCTGCGTGAAGAGCGCGATGCGATCTTTCTGAAATCCTGGATCTATGTGGCTCATCTTTCAGAGGTGAAGGAGCCCGGCCAATACGTGACCGCGGAGATCCTTGACCAGCGCATTTATGTGATCCGCACGCGCAGCGGAGACCTGAAGGCCTTCTTCAATGTGTGCCAGCACCGGGGCCATTCTCTCTTGCGCGGCAAGGGCACGGCGCGGAACCTGCTGGTGTGTCCTTATCATTCCTGGAGTTATGACCATGACGGTGCGCTGAAGGCGGCGCCCAATTGCGAGCATGTGAAGAACTTCGACAAGGGCTCGTTCTCGCTGCCCGAGGTGCGGGTGGAGATGTTCGCCGGATTTGTCTTTGTCAATCTGGACCCGGAGGCCCGGCCCATGAGCGAGGTCTATCCCGGGGCCGAAGCGCGCTTGCTTGAGCATTGTCCTGACGCGCCCGAGCTTGGCACCGCGCGGGAGATTGTCTTCGACATCAAGGGCAACTGGAAGAATGTGGGGGACAATCTGTTGGAGTGCTACCATTGCTCAACCGCCCACAAGGCGTTTGTGGACTTGGTGGAGATGCCCACGTACACCGTGGAGACCTATGACAATTGGTCGATCCAATGGGGCGAGTGCCGCTCCAGCAATACGGCGTATGAGTTTGACGCGGCCAGTGCGGTGACCTCCAACACGACGCTTTATCTGTGGCCCGCGGTGGCGTTCGCGCAGTTTCCGGGAACAGGCGGGATTGCCACCTTCTCCTTCTTGCCCACGGCTCCGGAGATGACCCATCAGGTGTTTGCCTATCACGGCGCGGGGGGCGAGATCACCGACACCGCCGCGCGGGCGTTGGACTACTTCCAGGATGTTCTGGGGCCGGAGGATGTGTCCTTGGTGGAAGATGTGCAGAAGGGTCTGCACTCGCTCGGCTATCACCAGGGGCGGTTCATGGTGGACGGCGAGCGCTCAGCCATCAGCGAGCATGCGGTGCATCACTTCCAGAAGCTTGTGGCCCGCGCGCTTGGGATGGTGTGAGGGGGCAACAACGCCGTCATCCCGGAACTTGCGTCAGCAAATATCCGGGACCCAGAGCAGCACGCTCACAGCAATCAGCCCCTGGGTCCCCGCATTCGCGGGGATGACGATGAGGAGGCGGGGATGACGATTAGGAGGCGGGCTTCAGCTTTACCCTTTACGTCATCCCGGAATTTGCGTCAGCAAATATCCAGGACCCAGAGCAGCACGCTCAAAGCCACCGGCCCCTGGGTCCCCGCATTCGCGGGGATGACGATGAGGGGGCGGGGATGACGATTAGGGGGAGGGCTTCAGCTTCACCCTTTACGTCATCCCGGAATTTGCGTCAGCAAATATCCGGGACCCAGAGCAGCACGCTCAAAGCCACCAGCCCCTGGGTCCGCGGGGATGACGATGAGACGCCTAACTCCCCGCAGCTTCCTTCGTCAGCTTGGCAAACAGCGCGTCCAGTTCGTCGGCCAGTGCTTTGAGCTTGTCGCCACCCTCTTTCATATAAGGCGCAAACACCATCGAGGGGGTCTTGTAGGAAAGATCGGCTGTGCCGTCGGCATTCTCCGTGAGGTAAACCCGGATCGGAGCTTCGATGCCGGCCGCGATGCTGGCGTCCAGCATGCGCACCGCAAAACGGGGATGGTAGAGGCCCACCACCATGTTGCCCGGAATATCCTGCTTGAGCACCTTCTTGGCCCCAACCGTTGCCGATGCCTTCGTGACCACACCGATCTTGTTGGCCTTCGCAGCATCCATGACGCGGGCGATCAGATCGGAATACTTATGGGAGGTTTTCAACACCACCCAGCCATCCGGCGCCATAACATCGGCATGTGCGGCAGAGGCGAAAAGGACGGCCCCGGCCAGGCCGGCCAGGAGGGTGCGGGACATGCGTCTGATTAGCGCTCTCATAGTTTGTGGTCTCCCATGTTCTTTGCGGCTGCACTTTGCTACTGATTACGGCACGAGTGTGGTCACAAATAGGTGACTGTTTCAACGAGGCCCGTCCATGGCACCAGTCCCCGATCCCGTCCAGAGCGATCTCACATTGCCGAAGTCCGCAGACGTGGTGGTGATCGGCGGTGGCATTATCGGGGCTTCCACCGCGTTGGAGCTGGCCGAGCGCGGTGTTGATGTTGTGCTCCTGGAGAAGGGCCAGATTGCGGGCGAACAATCGAGCCGCAATTGGGGCTGGTGCCGGCAGATGGGCCGGGATGTGCGCGAGATCCCGCTGATCGTGGAATCCATGCGCCTGTGGCGCAACATGAATGTGCGCGTGGGGGCAGAGACCGGCTTCCGGCAATGCGGTATTCTTTACCTGTGTAAGGACGAACGCCAGTTGGCGCGCAACGAAACCTGGCTGGACGAGTATGCACGGCCCTACCAGTTGGACAGCCGAATGATTGGCGCAGACGAAGTGGCCGAGTTGGTGCCCGGCGCTGCCATTCCCCCGGCGGGTGCGCTTTACACGCCCTCCGATGGTCGCGGTGAGCCCCAGAAGGCCGCGCCCGCCATCGCCAATGCGGTGCGGTCGCATGGAGGCAAGGTCTTCACCCAGTGCGCTGTGCGCGGACTGGAGACCAAGGCCGGACGGGTCAGCACGGTGGTCACCGAAAAGGGCTCGATTGAGGCCGGCAGCGTGGTGCTGGCCGGCGGAGCCTGGTCGCGCCATTTCTGCGACCGGCTGGGGATTGTGCTGCCGCAACTGACGACCATCAGTTCGGTGTTTCGCACCGAGCCGCTCGATGCCGGCCTGGAGCGTTCCGTGGGCGGAGACAAATACGCTTTCCGCAAACGGCTCGATGGCGGTTACACCATTGCTCACGGCGGAATGAGCGTGTCCGACCTCACCCCGGCCCACTTCCGCTTCTTCCGCCAGTTCATGCCCGCGCTCAAAACCGAATGGGACAGTATCAAGCTGCGTTTTGCGAAACGCTTCTTCGACGAATGGTCGTTGTCGAAGCCCTGGAAGCTGGATGAGGTGTCGCCGTTTGAGAAGGTGCGCACGCTTGATCCAGAACCGGTAGACTGGGTGGTCAAGGAATCGGAAGACAGCATCAAACGCAATTACCCGGCCTTTCAAAACATGAAAGTGGCCGAGCGCTGGGCGGGGTGTATCGATGTGACGCCCGATGTGGTGCCGGTGATTTCCGAGGTGGATCAGTTGCCCGGCTTCTTCCTGTCCACCGGCTTTTCCGGTCACGGCTTCGGTATCGGTCCCGGCGCGGGCAAACTGACCGCTGACCTGGTGACCGGCAAGGCGCCGGTTGTGGATCCGGAACCCTTCCGGTATTCCCGCATGATTGACGGGACCAAGTTTGCACCCATGGCACTGCCGTAAATCTTACGACGAGGCTTGCGAACACTTTTTGGCCGAGTAATATTCGCCAATTGCGTTGAGCTCTTCAGTAGTATCGGTGGATGCGATGAACCTAAGAGTGTTGTGGGTATTGGTGTTTGGGGCTTTTGTTTTGTCTTCTTCTTTCAACGCCAAGGCCGGGCCGATTGTGGAAGAGGCGGCACGGGCGGAAGCCCTGATTGCCGAAGGCAAGGGCGTCGATGCGGTCATCGCTATGGATACCGCTGTTGCCAAGCTCTGGGACCAGTTGCCTCTCACGTTCATGGAAGCCATGTTCGTGCAGAAGCGACCGACCGCCTATGGGGTTTATGACCGGCGCGAAAGTTCGGCCTTCAAGCCTGGTGAAGACATGATCGTCTACATGGAGATGGCCGGCTATGAATATGGCCGGGATGGGGACTTTTTCATCATTGATATGGCGGCGGACGTTGAGGTGAAAACGGCCGAGGGCAAGGTTCTTGGCGGACAGAAGGATTTTGTGAAACTGGGCCTGCGGTCGCGCATCCCAAACCGCGAGTTTTTCGGCGTTGTGGTTTATCAGTTCGAGGGTCTTGTAAAGGGGGACTACATCGCCACAACCACCATTAAAGACAAACAATCTGGTGACGAGGCGGTGTTCGATCTGCCGTTTCAGATTCAGTAGAACGATTATTTGACGTTATTTCGCCCGACCGGGCCCATGGAGAGTGGGTAAACCTGTGCACAGCCCTAGTCTTGAATCCCTGTTCAACCAGGCCTGGGCCGCCGTGGGCGCGCGCGCAGACAAGCTGACCGGTGGACTGATTGATCTGCCTCCCACCGCCATGTGGGGCGAGGCCGGCGAAGCAGAGCCGGGCGGTTATGACCTGCCGGTGCTGCGCTATTTGGAAGAAGCGCTGATGCTGTCCCAGGACTTCCCGCTGGCCCATCTGGCGGCCAACTTTGCCGGCTGCCTCGACCGGCTGACCTGGACCCAGAACAGAGCCTATACCGAGATGGCCAAGAACCAGGATTTCCTTGACGGCTATGCCTACGCCACTGTGTGCGGACCGCAAGCGCCGATCAAGCGGGCTGTTCCTATGAGCGGCTTCTTCCTGATGGCACCCAATCTGCTCTATCCCGGCCACTACCATCCGCCGCGCGAGGTCTATCTGATCTTGACCCCCGGCGCCCGGTGGAAGCTTGAAGATGGTGACTGGTTTGATGTGGAGCCGGGCGATCTCATCTTCCACGACCACTCGGTCGTTCATGCCACGCGCACCGGAGACGAACCGTTTCTGGCCTTCGTGGCCTGGCTTGACGCCAGTTCGCGCGAAGATATCAGCTGGGCTTGACCGGGTCCCGCCAAGCGCCCTACCGTCGGCCCTGGACTGTGAGGGAGGGCGGGCGAGTGGACCATTATGATCTCATCATTGTCGGCAGCGGACCGGCCGGGCGCCGTGCCGCCATTCAGGCGGCCAAATTCGGCCGCAAGGTTTTGGTGGTTGAGCGGGGCCGCAGAGTGGGGGGCGTTTCGGTGCACACGGGCACCATTCCCTCCAAGACCCTGCGCGAGACCGCGCTCAATCTTTCCGGCTGGCGCGAGCGTGGCTTTTACGGACGCTCCTACAGAGTGAAGCAGGATATTTCCGCCGATGATCTGCGCACCCGCCTCCACATCACCTTGAGCCACGAGATCGAGGTTCTGGAGCATCAGTTTGCCCGCAACCAGGTCGATACCTTGCGCGGTGAGGCGAGGTTCGAGGACGCCAAGACCTTGAGCGTTGTGGGCGAGGAGGGCGAGACGTTTCAGTTCACGGCCGATCGCTTCCTGTTGTCGGTCGGCACCGTGCCGTTCCGCCCGGACTACATTCCGTTTGATGAAGAGCGTATCTTCGACAGCGACGGGATCTTGGAGATCGGCCACCTGCCGCGCTCCATGACGGTGATCGGCGCAGGCGTGATCGGCATTGAATACGCCACCATCTTCAGTGCGCTGGATGTGCATGTGACGCTGGTGGAGCCGCGCGAGAGCATGTTGGATTTTGTGGACCGCGAGCTGATCGGCGACTTCACCTATCAGCTCCGCGACCGGGGCATGGTGATGCGCTTCGGGCGGCCGGTGACCAAGGTGGAGCGTGAACCGGGCGGCGGGTGCGTAACCGAACTTGAGGGCGGACGGGCGGTGCGCTCCGATATGGTGCTCTTCGCCGCCGGCCGCATGGGCGCCACCACCACGCTCAATCTTGAAGCCTGCGGGCTTGAATGCGACCATCGCGGCCGCTTGAAGGTGGACCCAGACACTTTCCGCACGAACCTGGACCATATCTACGCGGCCGGTGATGTGATCGGCTTTCCCTCGCTCGCTTCAACCTCCATGGAGCAAGGGCGCATCGCCGCCTGCCATGCCCTGGGCGAGAGCGCGCATTCACCGCCGGAGTTCTTTCCCTATGGCATCTACTCGGTGCCGGAGATCTCCACCGTCGGCATGAGCGAGGAAGAGGTGAACGAGCGCGGCATTCCTTACGAGGTGGGCATTGCCCGTTTTCGGGAGACCTCCCGGGGCCACATTATGGGGCTCGATAAGGGCATGCTGAAAATGCTGTTCTCGCTCAAAACCCGCCGGCTTCTGGGCTGCCACATTGTGGGTGAAGGGGCGACGGAGCTCATTCATATCGGCCAGGCGGTTTTGAACCTGCAAGGCACGCTGGATTACTTTGTGGAGAACACATTCAACTACCCCACCTTGGCGGAGGCCTATAAGATCGCCGCCCTGGATGCCTGGAACCGCATGCCCCAAGCTTGAGGGGCCCATAACAAGAAGGAACTGCTGAATGTCGATTAAGGACCAGACCATCGGATTTATCGGCTTGGGCGCCATGGGGCGCGGCATGGCTGCAAACTGTGTGAAGAAGGGGTTCACCCTGGTGGTCTGCGACCTCGATCCGGACCCGGTGGACTATCTGGTGAGCCTTGGGGCGGCGGCCGCTGCCACGCCCGCTGAGGTCGCTGCCCAGTGCAGCGTGATTGTCACCTGCCTGCCGAACGGGCAAGTGGTGCGCGATGTGGTGATGGGGGCGGACGGTGTCCTGGCTCACGCCGGCGCGGGGAGCTTGATTGTGGATCTCTCCACCATTGAGCCGGAGACCACCGATGATCTGCATGCGGCCGCTTTGGCCCAAGGTCACCGGGCGATCGATGCGCCCATCGGCCGCTTGGCCTGGCACGCTGAACGCGGCGAGAGCCTTTTCATGGTGGGCGGGGCGCGGGAGGACTTCGACGCGATCACCCCGCTCCTGGAAGCCATGGGGACCACGATCCACTATTGCGGCGAGGGAGGCACGGGCACCCGCACCAAGCTGGTGAACAATTATCTGGCGATCATCCTGTGCCAACTGAACGCAGAGGCGTTGTCGCTCTCCAACCGGTTCGGTCTGGATCTGGAGACCACGCTTGAGGTGATCCACGGAACCACTGCCACCAACGGGCAACTGAAGGTGAACTGGCCGAATAAGGTTCTGGCCGGCGACACCGAGCCGGGCTTCACGATCGATCTGGCGCACAAGGATCTCTCGCTCATCCTCGGCGCGGCCAACGCGGCGCGGGTGCCGTTGCCGGTGGCGGCGGCGGCCCGGGAGGCGTTTTCGTCGGCCCGCTCACGTGGCTATGGGGGGCAGGATTTCTCTGCCATGGCTGATGTGATGTGTGATCTGGCGCAGATTGAACGGGTGCGGTTGAAGGAGTAGCGCAATCTTCGTCATCCCGGAATTTGCGCAAGCAAATATCCGGGACCCAGAGCTACGCGGCCCCTGGGTCCCCGCGTTCGCGGTGATGACGGTAGGGGTGAGGACCTGGTTGAAGTCGTAAGATCGGCCCCACGTCCTTGCGAAAGCGAGGACCTTCTCAGCCAGGATAAAGATACGAGCTATGTGCCCTCGCGTGCGCAAGGGCGCGGGGGAACGCGCGCCTCACGCTCCCCAACTGGGCCGGGCGCGGACCGTTGCTTCCCACGTCTTCACATGCGCCAGATCCCCCGGCACGGCGAGCTCCATGATGTCAGCGATCTTGAGCGCCGTCATGCCCGTGATGTCGGCAACTGAGAACGCAGCACCTGCCACAAACGGCCGGCCATCAGAGATCTCTGCGTCCAACCACGCCCAGCGCTCGATGAGCGTCTTTTTCTGTGCTTCGGCGAACTCGGCAACCTGATGCACCCTGTCAGCAAAGAAGGGCAGGGCGTGCAGGCCGATATTGCCCACTGTGTTCATGATCAGCAGTTCCATCCGCCGGTTCCACATCTCAACCCACGCCTGACCGTGAGCGCCAGTGCCGAAGAGCGCCGGGTCAGGGAACTGGCTCTCCAGATAGCGGCAAATGGCGATGCTCTCCGGCAAGGCCGTGCCGTCTCCCAGTTCCAGCACGGGCACCTGGCCCAAGGAGTTCATCGCCAGATAGTGCTCGGTCTGGGTGTCGCCCTTGTCGAACTCGACGTTGACGGTGTCGATCTCGGCCCCCTTTTCGGCCAGAAAAGCGCGAACGCGCCAGGCATTGGGGGCAACGGCGTGACTGTGGAGTTTCATGTGGGTGGGGTCCTTGTGACAAAACTTAACTAAATGGTTAAGTAAAATATGTCACGGAACCCGTCAAGATGTAAATGGCCGGTGATCCGCCAAAGCGTCCCGGCGCAACAAACGGCACCGGCGCCAGGACGCTCCGAAGGGGTGGGCAGATTAACGGACGGTGCCCACCCCTCTGACCCGGAAACCACCATGGTATCCGCGGTAGCCGCGGCCATAGCCGCCATAGAAGCGATGTCCGCGGAAGCCGCGACCGCCCCTGTAGTAGCGATGGCCACGGAAGCCGCGCCGGAACCCGAAGCCGCCGCGGCGGAAACCGCGATGTCCTCGGAAGCCCCGGCGCTTAAAGCCCACGGTCTGGCGTTTCACGCCCCAGTCAGGGGCAATGGCCGTATGGGCGGCTGGAGTTGAAGGGGTTTGAGATGCCGGTGCGGCATGGCCAATTCCGGCGGTGAGGCCCAGAAAGAGGGCGGCGAGTGCGATTTTCTTGATCATGAGTGATCTCCAGTGTTGTGGCTTTCATTTGCACCCAACCTGGAGCAGGGGGCCATCAAGTGGAACTCAAGATAGGTTGAGACCGCCGGGAGCTGGAGGCACAGGCCTTGCGCGTCTCATTTGCGTGAGGGGGCGTGAGCTGCGAAAGTGAATCGCGTTCTCTTTCTAATACATTGATAAATTTGTGTTTTTTGGTCTCGATTGTCAGGCCTATCTCTGGCGATCTCCGCTTGTCTGGTGAGGAGCGTGAGGGGTGGCGACAATGTTGTGAAGCCGGCTTGATCGGACTTGGCGTTTCCGGCTCGTTCCGCCGGTTAACCCATGCGGCAAAGAACCTGCCGACTAATCCTAATGACTGGTTGCGTCTTGGCGTGAGTTTCGGCATATATCGCGCCGAATTGGGGTCCTGAAGGGTTTGGGACAGGTTTGATTCGGTGTCGAGCCGCCTTTCAGGCGAATTTATTCCAGTAAACTCAAGGATAGTTTGATGAGCTCAGCAATCTGGCTAATCATCCTGTGCGGCGCGTTGTCTATTGTCTACGGCATTTGGGCGACCCAGTCGGTGCTTGCTGCCGACGCGGGCAACAAGCGCATGCAGGAAATCGCCTCCGCCATTCAAGAAGGCGCGCAGGCTTACCTCACCCGGCAATACACCACCATCGCGATTGCCGGCGTGGTCATCTTCTTCATCGTGATCTGGCTGCTTGGCCTGCCGGTCGCGATCGGTTTTGCCATCGGCGCCATTCTGTCCGGCGCGGCAGGCTTTATCGGCATGCTGATATCGGTGCGCGCCAACGTGCGGACCACGCAGGCAGCCTCCAAGAGCCTGGCCGATGGCCTCTCCATCGCCTTTAAGGCGGGTGCCATCACCGGCATGCTGGTGGCCGGCCTCGCCCTTCTGGGTGTGGCGGTCTACTACTACGTGCTCACCGGTCCCATGGGCAAAGCCCCAAGCGACCGTGTGGTGATCGATGCGCTTGTGGCGCTCGGGTTCGGGGCCTCCCTGATCTCGATCTTCGCCCGTCTGGGCGGCGGCATCTTCACCAAGGGCGCTGACGTGGGCGGCGACCTTGTGGGTAAAGTGGAAGCCGGTATCCCGGAAGACGATCCGCGCAACCCCGCCACCATCGCCGACAACGTGGGCGACAACGTGGGTGACTGTGCGGGCATGGCGGCCGACCTGTTTGAGACCTATGCGGTGACCGTTGTGGCCACCATGGTTCTGGCCACCATCTTCTTTGCCACCAACGAAGCTCTGGTTGCGCTGCAGCTCTATCCGCTGGCCATTGGCGCTGTGTGTGTGGTGACGTCGATCATCGGCACCTTCTTCGTGAAGCTCGGCTCCAGCCAGTCCATCATGGGCGCGCTCTATAAGGGTGTGATCGCAACGTCGATCCTGTCGCTGATTGCGCTCTATCCGATCACCTCCGCGCTGATCGGGATGGATGTGGACTACACCTTCGGAGAGACGACCTTTAACGGGTTCAACCTCTACATCTGCGGTGTGGTTGGTCTGATCGTCACCGGCCTGATCATCGTGATCACCGAGTACTACACAGGCACCAACTACCGTCCTGTGCAGTCTGTGGCTGCGGCCTCTGAAACCGGCCACGGCACCAACGTGATCCAGGGTCTGGCTGTGTCGCTGGAAGCAACGGCGCTGCCGGCCATCGTGATCATTGCCGGCATCATCATCACCTTCAAGCTGGCGGGCCTCTTCGGCATCGCCATTGCGGTGACCACCATGTTGGCCATCGCCGGCCTGATTGTTGCGCTCGACGCCTTCGGTCCGGTGACGGACAATGCCGGCGGTATTGCCGAGATGGCTGAACTGCCCGAAGAAGTGCGCAACACCACTGACGCGTTGGACGCTGTGGGCAACACCACCAAGGCGGTGACCAAGGGCTATGCCATTGGCTCAGCCGGTCTTGGCGCTCTGGTGCTGTTTGCGGCCTATACCTCCGACCTCAACTTCTTCATCGCCAACCCGGAACAGTTCCCGTACTTCGCGGGCGTGAAGCTCGACTTCTCGCTGTCCAACCCCTACGTGGTGGTTGGCCTCTTGTTCGGCGGCTTGCTGCCTTACCTCTTCGGAGCCATGGGCATGATGGCCGTGGGCCGTGCCGGTGGTGCGGTTGTGGAAGAAGTGCGCCGGCAGTTCAAAGAAAAGCCGGGCATCATGAAGGGCGAAGAGAAGCCTGACTATGGCCGCGCCGTGGACATGCTGACCAAAGCTGCCATCAAGGAAATGATGGTGCCGTCCATGTTGCCGGTGCTGTCTCCGATCGTGGGCTTCTTCATCATCAACATGATCGCCGGCAAGTCGGCGGCCTTCTCGGCCGTGGGTGCCATGCTGCTGGGTGTGATCGTCACGGGTCTGTTCGTTGCCATCTCCATGACGGCCGGCGGCGGTGCCTGGGACAACGCCAAGAAGTACATCGAAGACGGCAATCATGGCGGCAAGGGCTCTGAGAGCCATAAGGCGGCCGTGACGGGCGACACCGTGGGTGACC
>JANQOW010000034.1 GCA_028285595.1 Hyphomicrobiales bacterium | reverse complement strand
ATCCTGGGCGCGCATCTGGCTCACCGCGCCTGAGATCTGGGAAAAGCCTGAGGCAAGGCCGTCGCGCCCGGCCCGCCCGGCCTGGGTGAGCGCCAGGCCTCTGCCGCTGCGCACCACAAGCTTGGTGCCGAGCGCGGCCTCCAGCTTGCCCACCAGTTGTTTGACGGCGGCGGGCGTCACGGAGAGTTCGTCCGCCGCGTGGGCGAAATTCAGGTGCCGCGAGACGCATTCAAAGGCGCGCAGGGCGTTGAGGGAAGGCAGCCATTCGCTCATGATAAAGGGTAGATAAACTTAATTATCGGCACAGATCAAATGACTTGTGTTTTCCGCCTGTTCTATCGTTTGTTGGGGCCTGAGCTGATGATCCAGGGAAAGTGCACCTCATGAGCAATTCTATCCATTCCGATACCCAGAACACCCTGCGCGTGGGCGCGCGCCGGTTTGAGATGTCGCCGTTTCACGACTGTTATGCCAACGCGGAGACCGTGATGGGGGTCTATGCCGGGCGTTACTATCCGGTCCACAACGGCGAGAGCGTGGAAGAGACCTATTGGGCGCTCCGGCGCAAGGCGGCGCTGTATGATGTTCCCGAGCGGCCGGTGGAGATTTCCGGACCCGATGTGGATGCTTTCTTGGAGCATGTGTTCGCGCGCCGGGTGGCCAATATGAAGACGGGCCGCGGACGCTACGCGATTGCGCTCACGCCCGACGGCGGGGTGTTCATGGATGGCATTTTGTTCAAGCTGGCAGAGCAGCGCTATTGGTATGTGCAGCCCGATGGGGCGCTGGAAACCTGGTTTGCGGCCCATAAGGGCGGGTTTGATGTGACCGTGTCGGACCCGCATGCCTGGGTGCTGCAGATCCAGGGGCCGACGTCGCTGGAGGTGATGAAGGCGGCATCGGATGGGGCGATTGACGAAGAGATGGGCTACTTCCGGTCCGGGTTTTTCGATCTGGGCGGTCAGGAGCACTATGTGTCGCGCACCGGCTGGACCTCTGAGCGGGGGTATGAAATCTACTTTCAAGGCGACACCGCCGATGCCGCACGCCTGTGGGCGCACCTGTTGGAGAAGGGGGCGCCGCACGGGTTGGTGTTCTCCAGCATCTCGTCCATGGACATCCGGCGCATCGAGGCGGCGATCTTGGATAATGGAACGGATTTCGACATGACCATGACCCCCTATGAGGCGGGGTTGGGTGCGTTTGTGGATTTGGACAAGGGGCCGTTTGTGGGCCGTGATGCGCTTGAGGGGATTGAGACGGGCACGCGGCTCTATGGGGTGAAATCGACGGCGGGCGATCCGGCGTATCGCGGCAAGGTGTTTGAGGGCGGCGCGGCGGTCGGGCATGTGACGGCGGCGGCCCATTCGCCCTATCTGAAAGCGGGCATCGGCTATGTGCGGTTCGATGAGCCTGGTGACTGGGCGGGCAAGAGCCTGACCATGGAGGCCGACGGCGGCGGCACGGTGGCGTGCGAAATCGTGGAGCTGCCGTTCTACGACAAGGAAAAGCGGATCCCGCGCGGGTTGGAGACGGAGGTGCCGTAGGTGGGGAAGCGGGGATGACTGTCCTCTCTGTCATCCCGGAATTTTGCGCCAGCAAAATATCCGGGACCCAGAGCCACACACCTCAGAGCGAACCGCCCCTGGGTCCCCGCGCTCGCGGGGATGACGATGGGGGGAAGCGGGGGATGGCGATTGCAATCCCGCGTTCCTGCGAAAGCAGGGACCTTCTCAGCCAAAGGGACGGTGTGAGCTACGGGCCCCTGCGTTCGCAGGGGAGCGGGGATGACTGTCCTCTCCGTCATCCCGGAATTTTGCGCCAGCAAAATATCCGGGACCCAGGGCCACACACCTCAGAGCGAACCGCCCTGGGTCCCCGCGTTTGCGGGGATGACGATGGGGGGAAGCGGGGATAACGAGCGAACTCCCGCGTCCCTGCGAAGGCAGGGACCTCCTCAGCCAAAGGGACGGTGTGAGCTATGGGCCCCTGCGTTCGCAGGGGAGCGGGGATGAGTGTCCTCTCCGTCATCCCGGAATTTTGCGCCAGCAAAATATCCGGGACCCAGGGCCACACACCTCAGAGCGAACCGCCCCTGGGTCCCCGCGTTCGCGGGGATGACGATGGGGGAAGCGGGGATGACGACGGGGGGAAGCGCGGATGGCGATTGCAATCCCGCGTCCCTGTGAAAGCGGGGACTTTCTCAGCCAAGGGGACGGTGTGAGCTATGGACCCCTGCGTTCGCAGGGGAGCGGGGATGACTGTCCTCTCCGTCATCCCGGAATTTTGCGCGAGCAAAGTATCCGGGACCCAGGAGCCGCATCGCTCAGAGCCAACCGCTCTAGGTCCCCGCGTGCGCGGGGATGACGATGGGGGGAAGCGGGGATGACGATGGGGGGCGGTGGTGATGGCGATTGAAATCCCGCGTCCCTGCGAAAGCAGGGACCTTCTCAGCCAAAGGGACGGTGTGAGCTATGGGCCCTCGCGTGTGCAAGGGCGTAGGCGCGGCGCTCTATGACCCCGCCAGCACCTTTGCCGCCATCTCGCCGGAGCGGATGGAGCCCTCGATTGTTGCCGGCAGCTTGGTGTCGGTCCAATCGCCGGCCAGTGCCAGGTTGGAGAACGCCGTCTTCGCCGGCAAACGCCGGCTGACCTCATCGGGGGTCTGCACAAACGTCGCCCGGCGCTCCTTGATGATGCGCCACTTGGGCAACGACATGGTGCCCAGATCAAGCGCTGCTGCCACATCGCGCCAGACCTCTGCCGCGATGGCCTGGCCGCCGAGCTCAGCCTCCTTGCCGGCCGCAGAGATCGTCACCGACACCACATCCCCGCGCGTAAAGATCCACTGCGCCATGCCGCCGATCACCCCGAGCACCGGATCTGTCTCATGGCCTTCAAGCGGCTCAGGCAGCCGGAAATGGGCGTTGACGATGGGCTCAGCCTCTTCGGGCCCCGCATAGCCGGGCAAAACCTTGCAGGCCACCCATTGTGGAACCGCCAGCACCACCACATCCTCCGGCGCCACAGAAATTGAATCAGATCCAAAGCTTAAGCTGCTGATTTTATTGTCTGAAACGTCAAAGCCCTTCAGCCGGGTGGCATAGGAGATCTGGGTGCCTGCTTCATCCAACACTTTAAGTGCGGGCGTCACAAAGGTGAGCCCCAGGCCTTCTTTTGCGATCAGCGGGCGGCAGGCGTCTGCTCCCTTGGCGAAGGTTTCCAGCAATACCGGTTTCAGCAACACCGCCGCGGCGCGCTCCGGCGCGATGTTCAGGGCACCCACCACCATGGGCTCCCAGAAGCGCTCATAGAGGATGCCTGAGGTGGGCAGAAGATCGCTGAAGAGATCGCCCGCTTGGGCCTTCAGCAGCTTGCGGGCCGGCCAATAGTCGCCGGGCGTGGTCCCCGCCACGCGGCGGCTCGGTGAGAAGATCCACCAGGGCAGGGCGCCCCGGTTGGGCCGGAAGGTCCAGCGTGCGCCATCGCGCAGATCCACGAAGTTGAGCCGGGCTTCCGGCGGACCGATCAACTCGCCCCGCGCGCCCACCCGGTCCAGGAACGCCATGGCCGAACTGTTGCCCGACAAGAGAAGATGGTTGCCATTGTCGATCAGACAATCGAGCGCCACGTCGTGGAACGAACGGCAACGCCCGCCCGCTTCGCCGGCGGCTTCGTAAAGTGAGATCTCATAACCCCGGTCCAGGAGCTGCAAGGCGCTGGAGAGGCCCGACAGCCCCGCGCCAATCACATGGGCGCGCTTCATGGTTCAGCCCAATCCGTGGCGAAAAGCAATCCAAAGCTTGCCCGCTTTGCTCACCAGCCGCTTGCTCACAAGAGGGTCGGCGATCTCCCGGTCCGACAGGGCGCGCATGCGCTCCAGGTTGGCACGATAGACCTCCAGCATGATGCGGGCCGGTTTGGCGGCTTCGGGCTCACATTGGGCGAGCGCCAGGTCGGCCTTCTGATACCAGCCCGCCGCCTCGGAGGCGAGGGTGCGCCAGGCGGCAACGAACTTGGGATGCACCACAACGTCCTGCGGCTTGGTGATGAATATGCCCCGGTCCTCCAGAAGCTCCTGAGGAAAGTAGAGCCGGCCGCGCTCGGCATCTTCGTGCACGTCACGCAGGATGTTGGTGATCTGCAGGGCGCGCCCTTCCGCATTGGCCAGGACGCGGCCACGCTCGCCCGGCTCGCCGAAGATCTTCACGCACAGCCGGCCCACCGCGCAGGCCACCCGGTCGCAATATATATCGAAGGTCGGCCGCTGAGGCGCGCGGATCGGGCTGCCCAGATCCATCTCCATGCCGTCGATCACCGCATGGAAGTCCGCCTTCTCCAGATCGAACTTGGCCACCGCCGGCAGCAGCGCTCTGGCCGTGGGGTGTTCCGGGCGGTCCACATAAAGCTCGTCGATCTCCCGGCGCCAGTTCTCCAGGCCCACTTTGCGGTCTTCGATGGTCAGGCCGTCATCGTCGGCAATATCGTCCACCTGGCGGCAGAACGCATAAACGGCAAAGATCGCGTGGCGACGCTCCTTGGGCAGAATGCGCATGGCCCAGTAGAACGACGTGGACGCCTTGCGCACCTGCTTGGCAATCTTGCGCCGCTCGGCCGCGGGCGAGGAGGGGGCAGGCGTGTTCACGTGATCAGAGGCCGACATGGGCTATGCGATCCTGATGATCTTCCAAAGAGCGCGTCAGCGCTCCGGGTTTTATGCTTTCGCTTTGGCAGAGGCGTCGTCATCCAGCGCGGCGAACACTTCTTTCACGATGTCGCTTGCGGTCATGCCGGCCAGCTCATATTGCTCCGCCGGGCCGCCATGGGCGACGAACTCATCCGGAAACGCCATGGGCCGCACCCGGGCGCCGGAATCGAGCATGTTGTTCTTGGCCAGGAAGTTGAGAACATGAGAGCCAAATCCGCCAATGGCCCCTTCTTCAATGGTGATCAGCACATCGTGGGTGCGCGAGAGATCGGCGATCAGCTCTTCGTCCAAGGGCTTGGCAAAGCGCGCGTCGGCCACCGTGGTGCTGAGGCCGCTGGCCTGCAGCTCGTCGGCGGCTTTGAGGCATTCCTGCAAGCGGGCGCCCAGAGACAGCAGCGCCACCTTGGAGCCCTCGCGCACGATGCGGCCTTTGCCGATTTCCAAGGGGGTGCCTTCATCAGGCAGCTCAGCGCCCGTGCCTTCCCCGCGCGGGAAGCGCACCGCGGACGGCTTGTCTTCAATCTGAACGCAGGTTGCGATCATGTGCATGAGCTCAGCTTCATCGGCCGCGGCCATGACCACCATGTTGGGCAGGCAGCACAGATAGGTGAGATCGAAGCTGCCCGCATGGGTCGCCCCGTCATTGCCCACCAGGCCGGCCCGGTCGATGGCAAAGCGCACCGGCAAAGACTGCAAAGCCACGTCGTGCACGACCTGGTCATAAGCGCGCTGCAGGAAGGTGGAGTAGATCGCGGCAAACGGCTTATAGCCTTCTGTGGCAAGGCCGGCGGCGAAGGTGACCGCGTGTTGCTCGGCAATGCCCACATCGAAGCTGCGGTCGGGGAATTCATCGGAAAACTTATCGACGCCCGTGCCCGACGGCATGGCGGCGGTGATGGCGACGATCTTCTCGTCCTTTTCGGCTTCCTTGATCAGCGCGCGGGCGAAGATCGAGGTGTAGCTGGGCGCGTTGGCGGCGGCCTTCTTGAACTCGAAGGTCTTGGGATTGAACTTGGAAACCGCGTGGTAGTTCTCTTTGTTCGGCTCTTCGAAGGGGTGACCTTTGCCCTTCTCGGTGACAGCATGGACCAGGATGGGGCCGAGACTGTCCGCATCGCGCACATTCTCCAAGATCGGCACCAGGCTCTCCAGATTGTGGCCGTCGACCGGGCCCACGTAATAGAAGCCAAGCTCCTCAAACAGAGTGCCGCCGAACAGCAGGGTGCGGGCGAACTCATCTGCCCGTTCTGCAGGTTCCTTGATGTAGCGGGGGAACCGGCCGGCCAGATGCTTGCCAATGTCGCGCAAGGAGAGGAACGGCCGCGATGAGGTGAGCCAGGAGAGGTAGTTGGTCAGCGCCCCCACGGCAGGGGCAATGGACATCTGGTTGTCGTTCAGGATGACCACAAGGCGGCTGTCCAGAGCGCCGGCATTGTTCATGGCTTCATAGGCCAGACCGGCGCTCATGGCCCCGTCTCCCATGACGCAGACCACGTTATTGTCGCCGCCCGCCATATCGCGCGCCATGGCCATGCCGAGGCCGGCGGAAATGGAGGTGGACGAGTGGGCCGCGCCGAACGGGTCGTATTCGCTTTCGTCGCGCTTGGTAAAGCCGTAGAGCCCGTCCTTCTGGCGGATGGTGCGGATCTTCTCGCGCCGGCCGGTGAGGATCTTGTGGGGATAGGCCTGGTGGCTCACATCCCAGATCAGGCGGTCGCGGGGGGTGTCAAAAACATAGTGCAGGGCGACGGTGAGCTCCACCACGCCAAGCCCTGCGCCGAAATGCCCGCCGGTTTCCGCAGCGGCGGCAATGGTTTCTGCGCGAAGCTCGTCGGCCAGCTGGCGCAACTGCTTCGGATCAAGCTTGCGGAGATGCTCAGGCAGCGTCACCTGATCCAGAAGCGGTGTTGAACTCGACATGCGTTCTCTTACCCTCAATTCCCTCGGCGCGGGGCCCAAATTCGCCTAGTGTCCGCGCGCCTCATACTCAACCCGTGATCTAGCGCATTTAGCTGTCTACCGCACGATTTCCCAGTCTAGCATCCCCGAAAACGGGTACAAGGAATTTCCTCACGCCCCGCTGTCAGCCTGCTGACCTTCGTTCGTGACTGTTTCCAATGATCGCTAAACCCTTAAGCGCCACCAGGTTCCGGCACGCCCTTTCATGCCAACTGTACCCTCACGCACCCCGGCGACGGAAAAACTCTCTCAAAATACCAGACAGCGTGCATACTGCAAGCTGCGGCTTTGTCAAAACAACCCTTTCGGCCAACGGATCGCGGGCCGAAAGCTCTGCCACCAGCTTATGGGCCAGATTGACGATGACCGCCGATTCCATGGCCAAATGCCGGCTTTTGAGCCGCTTTGGCAGCTCATCGGCCTCCTCCATTAAGCCACGCGTTGCGTCGAGACAACGGTCAAGCACCGCGCGCAATGCCGCACTTGACCGCGATTTGTCCAATTCTGTGACGTCTATGCCACAGTCGTCCAGCCAGTCTCCGGGCAGATAGACCCGGTCCAACTCGCGGTAGTCATCGGCGCAGTCCTGAAGATGGTTGATGACCTGGAGCGCGTTGCACAAGGCGTCCGAGTAGCGGTAGTTGCGCTGGTCTTCCCCGTGAAGGTCCAGGAGATAGCGGCCCACCGGCGCGGCGGACCTGAGGCAATAGCCGATCAGCTCGTCCCAGTTGGCATAGCGCCCTTGCACAGCATCCTGGCGGAACGCGTCCACCAAATCGGTACAGTGGCGCGCCGTGATGTTCGTGGCCGTCAGGCTGTCATACATGCGGCTGGCGGTTTCAAAGCCGGGGTCATGGCGGATCTGGCCGCCGCTCACCGCATCGGCCATGGCGTTGAGGCGCTCCACCTTGTCGTCCGGGGCAAGCTCCGGATTGTCGGCAATATCGTCAATGGCTCTGGCAAAGCGGTAATAGCGCGCAACGTGCGGGCGCAGCTTCTTTGGCAGCAGCCAGGAGCCGACGGGAAAGTTCTCATCGGCCGCGCCCTTGCCGGAAGGGGTTTCAATGACATCTGCGCTGGTCATGGGGTTCAGCCTGCCGCGGACGCCAGGCCCACCAGGGTCCGGGTCAGGAGATCATCGGGATCAGCCAGGCCCTCGATCACCGTGAAGTGATTCGCACCCTCAATGGTCAACGGGAGCACGGCCGCGCCGCCTTCGTGCCACTCGTGGGCGATATCGCTCACCTGGTGCTTGAACTCATCGCTCTCCTCGCCGCCCACCGCCGCAACCAGTTTCAGGCCCGCCGGCGCACTCCAAAACGCAGGGCTTGCCGCCGCCGCCGTTTCGGCGGTGAGCTGGAGCTTCTGGTTGATGCTGGTCTGCACCAGCGGGCGCAGATCGAAGAGGCCGGAGATCGCAAGCCCGCCGGTGACCAGGAGCGGCGGCACGTCTTCGTCGATCTTATGCCATTGTGTGGCGAGCAGCGCGGCGGTGAGGTGACCGCCCGCCGAGTGCCCGGACACGACGATTTTGCGGCGATAGGTTTTCCACAGGAAAAGGCAACAGGCGCGCATCTGGTTGATGATGTCCACGATGGTGACATCTGGGCAAAGGTCGTATGAGGGGATGGCCACCGTGACCCCGTGCGTGTTGGCGCCCCTGGCCATGTGGGAGAAGCTCTCGCGGCCGAGCGCCTGCCAGTAGCCGCCGTGGATGAACATGGCGATGGGCCCCGGCTTTTCCTTGCGCGGCTTGAAGATGTCCACACACTGGCGCACGCTTTCGCCATAGGGCACGTCGAGGCGGGCTTCGGCCACGTCTCTGCGCCATTTGGAGGCGTCCGCCGACCAGTCGGCCATGATCTCGGCATGCTCGGGCACCCGGGCCCGGTTGTTGTACTCGGCCTCGTAGTTGATGGCTGTGGTGATCTGGCGGTCCATGGCGGCCAACCTGCCAGAGCCGGGTGCGCCGGGCAAGCCATAAGGGGGCGGCCTTGCGCTTCATGGGCGCGGCAGGCAAGATCGCCGCATGGCTGGTCCGTCTCTCACATTCCGCCCTCTGGATGCATCGCCCTTCGGGGTGTTGGTGGAGATCGAGCCTTGTGATCTGAGCGCCGCCGTGGCCCGCTTTCTGGAAGCGTCCGACGAGATCACACACGCCCTGAACGAGGCGGGCGGGCTGATGGTGGTGCGCGGACTTTCAGGCCTGCGCAATGCGCCGCGTGAGCTGGTGAAGATCTCTAAATGCTTCGGGCCCGATGTGGAGAACTACCGCGAAACCCTCACCGCCGAGCGCTTCTTTCACGAAGAGGTGCCGGAGGTTCTGGTGCTCTCCAACATGCCCCCGTGCAATCATCCTCCGCCGCCGCGGCCCGAGCCGCTGTTGGATGAGGAGGGCCGGTTTCCGGTGCAGTTTCCCCAGCGCGCCAACTGGCATACCGATCAGAGCTACCGCCGCCCGCCGCCCGATGTCACCTTGCTGTTTGGCGTGGCCGTGCCGCCGCATGATCAGGGCCAGACCCTGTTTGCCGATTGCACCGCGGCGTTGCAGGCTCTGGAGCCGGAGGTCAGGGCCCAGATCGAAGGTTTAAGCGGGCTGCATGCGCCGAGCTGGATCGGCCGGCGGCCTCAGGATGTGAGGGCGGGCGTGGCGCCCAAGCCGTTGCTGGCCCACCAACTGCCTCAGAGCCAGCCACTGGTGCGGGTCCATCCGGCGACCGGCAAGCCTGCGCTCTATATCTGCGAAGAGGCGCAGATGGACCATCTGGAAGGGCCGATCGAGGGGCTGGAGCCGGGGCCTGACGGGCAAGGCGCGGTGTTGCTGAGGCGGCTTCTGGCCCATGCCACCCGGCGTGAGTTCGTCTATGTGCATTCCTGGCGGGAGGGGGACCTGGTGATCGGCGATAACCGCTGTTTGCTGCATGCGGCCACGTGGTTTGATGCCGACAGGTACCCCCGCCTGATGTGGCGCACCACGGTGAGCGGGCATCCGGGCGCGGAGTATGCGGGCGAGGCCAAGAGCTGGGTGCCCGAGGAGGGCGCCGCGCCGATGCAGGGGATGGAGGATGCGTGAGGGGGTATCACCCGCCAACCACGTCATCCCGGAATTTTGCGCCAGCAAAATATCCGGGACCCAGGAGCCACACTGTTCAAAGCTAACCGTTCTGGATCCCCGCGTTCGCGGGGATGACGGTAGGGGCGGGGGTGACGGTAGGGGGAGGGAGCACCCTGTATCTCCAACCGCGTCATCCCGGAATTTTGCGCCAGCACAATATCCGGGACCCAGGAACCGCACTGTTAAAAGCTAACCGCTCTGGGTCCCCGCGTTCGCGGGGATGACGGTAGGGGCGGGGATGACGGTAGGGGGAGGGAGCACCCAGCATCTCCAACCACGTCATCCCGGAATTTTGCGCCAGCAAAATATCCGGGACCCAGGAGCCGCACTGTTCAAAGCTAACCGTTCTGGATCCCCGCGTTCGCGGGGATGACGTGGTGAGACGCCGGCTTAACTACACAGCGTCCTGAACAGATCCACCAGATGCAGCCCGCAGGACGAGCCCTCGTCGCGGGACGGGACGTAGCCGCACAGGCTAAGGCCGATCAGGGCCGGAGAGGTGACGAGCGGGCGGAGCAGAGGGGCCGCGTCGTCCCAGTCCAAACCGCCCGGCATCAGATGATTGGCCGCCGGAAACACCATCTCGTCAAACACATCCACATTGATGTGCAGCCAGAACTTTGTGCCGGGCCCGGCCACACGGCCCAGCACCGCCCGGGCCGTGGCCGCCGCCCCCACACTGCGGATATGGTCCAGATCATAGGCCCCCAGATGAGGCTGGAAGTCTTCGGGCATCAGCGCGTCGGCCCGGTCCGCCTCTTCCCGGTCGCGGAAGCCGACCATGGCCACATCTTCCGGCTTCACCGGCGCCCGGTCACCCAACAGTGCCCCCCAAGCTCTGGGGCCGCGGCCAAGGGTGGTGGCGAGCGCCATGCTGGCCCCGTGACCGTCCGGCGAGGTGTCGCCGTCGTAAAGATCCATATGGCCGCTTACCGAAACCAGTCCCAAAGCCGTGCCCCGGGCGAGGCCATCGCGGGCGCCCGCCATGGCGCCGGGCAGAACGGCGTTGCAGCCGCCGGCCACAAAAGGCATCTGGTCGTCTTCGATCAACTGGCCGAGCCGGCGGCGCAGCACAAGCGTTGCTTCTATGACCCCTTCCAAAGCCACCAGACCGCTGGCCTGGTCGCGCCGCGCGCCGCGCATCAGGGTGTCGAGATCCTTGGCATGGCCGGAATTCATGGCCGCCATCAGGCCCACATCGCGCAAGGCATCGGGGGCGTGCTCGGTGCCGCCCGGTTTGCCGCTGCTGTTTGCAGGCGCCCCTGCAAAGGTAAAGCGCTTCATGCCCACTCTCCAACGCTTGCTGGAGGTTCTGGCACAAAACTCCGGGGCGGGGAAGAGTGTTGGCACGGGTAGGAGTGCGGCAGCGCATCCCGCTCTGGGGTGACGGATCAAGCCGCTCCCCTGCGCACGCAGGGGTCCATAGCTCACACCGATCCCTTGGTGCAGAAGGTTCCTGCTTTCGCAGGAACGCGGCAGAACACCCCGCTCCGGGGTGACGGGTTAATCCGCGCCAGTGTAGAGACATCGCGCTTGAAGCTTGCCGGCACTCACATTATCTTCAGAAGTATCAGCTACCTAGTAGCAAACGTTGCGCAAACCGAACGAGTTGACCGAATGAACTTTTGCAGTCCGCAAGGGGCGGGTCTTCTTGTCTTCGCGCTGAGCGTTTTGGCAACGCTCGGGGGCGCGCCCGCTCTGGCGGCGCCCTCCGCGCAGACCCAACCTACCTGCAATGGCGCCTTGCGCACCGTCTCCTCCACCGGGGAGCTTCAAAAAGCCATCAAGGATGTGCGCTACGGTGTTTTGGCGCCGGGCAGTGTGATCCGTCTGGCCGCGACCACCTTTCGCCTGGAACGTGACGCAGAGCCACTAAGCCTCCACAACGTTTATGGGACCTCTGAAGACTGTCCCATCACGCTCGAAGGGACCGGCGATGCCAGCGTTCTGGACGGCAACCGCACGCCCGATAATGAGCAGTTCGGCCACCGGCTTCGGGTGGCGTTGAGCGCCGGGGCGGAGCGCTTGCTGGATACCGAGATGGAAGTGCTCAAGAAGCTCTCCACCGGCATGCCCACCGAGGCCCCCATCAACTGCTTGAAGATTGAACGGGCCGCCTGGATCACCATCCAGAATCTCAAAATCACCGGCTGCTGGCCCACGGCGGTTTACCTGCGCGATGCCCGCTATATCACCGTGCGGGGCAACACGCTTTTGGGCTCGACCTACGCCATCATTGCCCATGGCAAATCCAGGCACCTGTTGATCGAAGACAACCGCTGGACGCAGGATGTGACCGGGGATGTGTGGAGCCGCATTCCCTGGGGGGTCTCGCACCACGGGTCAAAGGCGCATCTGAACGGAGCGCTGTTCGGCGGGTACAACATTCAGGGCTCCGTGGTGATCCGGCGTAACCTGATCCGCCATGCTTACAACGGTATCCGCATCAAAGCGCGGTGTCTGGGGGTGCAGGCCTGCGACAAGAACATGAATGTGGAGATCGCCCACAACCGGTTCGAATTCATCCGCGACAATTCCGTGGAGCCGGAAGGCTCCGCCGTCAACTGGTGGGTGCGCCATAACAAGATGCAAGATGTGCACGCACCCTATTCCTTTGACGGGGTAAAGGGCGGCCCACACTATGTGTTCGGCAATGTGGGCTGGTTTACCGAGATGCCCGAACAGCATTGCGAGGACGGGGTTTGGGCCAATGACATTGAGCCTGGAGGAAAGCTCACCGCGCACCGCGAATGCCGGCTCCATCGCATGGGCAAGACGTTCAAGCTGGGCAACGTGCAAAAGCACCCGCTCCACATCTTTCACAATAGCTGGCTGGCCCGCTCGCCCCTGGTGGGCGGCGGCGGCTCGGGGCCTTTGCGGGCCTGGAACAATGCCATTGAGTTTTGCGGACCGGGCGAAACGTCGGTCATCTGCAAAGCACCGAGCCACATGCTGCACAGCGGCGGGCGCAAAAAGCTGCGTTGGCTGGAGCGCGCGGTTGCCCGCTCTGTTGAGCACAATATTCGTTCCAACGTTTCAAACCGTCCGCTGTTTCCCTCCGCCGCCAAGAAGCCGGGCTTTCCCATTGCCGGGCGCTGGACCGATGGTTTGGGGTTCCGCGATGGCCGGCACGGCGATTTCCGCCTTCAGCCGGGCAGTCCGGCGCGGCGGGCCGGGTGCATGATCCAGAAGCACCCGAACGGCGAGCTGACCTGCACGCGCCCCCCGGACAAACTCCACCCAGATGTGGGCGCTTATCAAGGCTCTCGGCTGTTCAAGGGCCCTGCCTATCGCCATGCGGACGGTGAGCTGGGGCCGGACAGGGCCTATGTGGAACGGCCGCGGATCGTGGACGTGGCGTTCGATGTGGTGCGCCCTGAGCGGTTCTCGATCAGCTTTTCCGTTCCCATCAAATTGGCGCATCCGGCAGAGACCGTGACCGTCTGGCTTGAGAAGGGCACGATCCCGCTGACGGCCATGTGCGGCGTTGCGGAGGCCTCGCCCCGGCAGTTGTCCTGCGAGGTTTCCTCGCGCGGCGTTGCAGGCGCTGAGGTGAGCGCAATCGACCTGCCGCGCACGATCCGCCGCAAGGGGGGCAAGCAAGCCCCGGTGACCCTATGGGCTGCCGCCGATGGCCGGGTGAGGTTTGCCGACTAGTTCCCCGACGCTTTGATCAGAACCAGGTGGACTTCTTCCCGCGCGGTGAGGCTCACAGTCTCGCCGGGCTCAGCGGCGAGCATCGTGCTGGGGCCGAGAGGTAAGGACTTTCCCTCCGCGCTGGCCTCCACATGGCCGGAGACGATATGGGCAACCGCGCCCGGCTCCAAAGAAGCCCGGGCGCCGGCAGCAAGGCGCAGATCGGTCAGGATGAAGCCGATGCCCTCAGCTTCGGTGATGAGGGGAAGGGGGCCGGTCCTGCCGTGCGGGCTCTCGCCCTCTCGGTTCACGAACATGCGCCGGTCTGTTTGGGGGATGGGGCCGCTGGCCTCATAGGCGCCGTCTGCATCGAAGGCTTCATCGCCCCTGAGCGCCGGATGGAAGATCGACAGGTGGCACTCGCCTGCAGAAAGCTGGAGCCTGTGGCGGTCGTTGGGGCCGACCACGTAAAGGGTGCCCGGTTGAAGCGGCCAGCTTTCGCCGGAGGTGAGGTCGGTGACCCGGCCGGATCCGGTCAGGATGTAGTTGGCCTCCCAATGGTGCTTGAGCCAGACGGTGAGGTCTTGGGCGTGGGAGATCTTGTTCTCGTTATAGGAGAAGCCGTGGCCGTCTTGGGCGGTGAGAAAGCGGGCGGAGCGGAAGGCGCTGTCTGCCGGATATCGGATTTGGCTAAGGGCGGCGAGGTCTTTCAGCGTGCGGGTGCGCATGGGCCAGCAATGGCGAAACCGACCTCCACCGTCAAGCCCGGCTCTCAGGCGATCTTCTCGCCGCACAGGCAGCGCTCGAAAGCGTTCTCCGGCAACAGGTCAAGCTGCTGATAAAGGCTCATAAAATCGAAGTGGTTGTAGGCTTCCGCCAGTTGGCCGTCCACCATGCGGACCAGGACGCTTCCGGTCATCTTCACCCGCTCGCCGGTTTTGCGGCTGGTGGCATGGACGGTGCACAGGGCGGAGATCCAGTCGCCGTCTTCCATGCTCTGGTTCACCTGGATGTCGAAATCCTTCAATATGGCGAACAGGCGCGCATGGAAGTCCTTAAAGCCCTCAGGCCCGACCCGTACCTGCTCTTCGATCGCCTGGAGATCGGCCACCTCGGTGACCAGATCCTCACCGCCCAGCCCGCGCGCTTTGCCGTCCTTCAGGAACATGTCGTCAATGGCGGATGCATCCCCCTCGTTCCACACCCTGTGGAACCAGGTTTCCATGACTTTAAGATTTGAACCCATGGCGTGCGTGCCCTCCCGGTTAGTCCTGCGTTGCCTCGACGGCTCTCAGGGTGTCGAAGAACTCCATGAACTGGGTCACCTTGCCGTCTTCGAATTTCCACACATCCACCTTGCCGATCGCGGCGGTCTTGCCCGTCTTCTTGTGGGTCCAAGAGCATTCGCCGATGGCCACCACACTGCCGCCTTGCGCCACGAATTCGTTGATGTGGTAGGAGTTCATGGTCCAGTCTTCGGCCAGCCCGGCGAAATATCCGACAACGTCTTCTTTGGATGCCCGTTTCTGCGTGAATTCCATGCCTGGGGCGCCATCGGCCAACGAACCCCAGTCAACATGATCGGCAAGAATGTCCAGCCAAACTTGAGCGTCACCTTTAGTCTCTTGCCAGTGAATATAGGCTTTGCGCAATGTTTCTGTATTTCTTTCTTCTTCAGACATTATATTTCTCAAAGTCCAAATATATTTTATGACGATAGGTTGTGAGCGGGTATAATACAACATTTATATGTAATTTTTCCGGGCGCATCGGCGCGGGCGGGGGCGCGAGGGGCCTAGTTAACGGCGACCGGCAGCTCCCAGATCACCCCTTTTCACCAAGCGGAAAAGCCGTGCCCCGACCAATCCGCCTGCACCGATGCCGGCGTTAGAGGGCGCATCGGCCTGGGCGGGGCTCGCCTGCCAAGGCTCACATTCCAAACGCTCTTAACGAAGGAGATCCCCATGAAGAAACTCATCGCCGCAAGTGCCGTGGCCACCGCCCTGATGATCGCTCCGGCCAGCGCCGGCAATCTGGTTGAAGTGGCCAGCAAAGCCGGCACATTCAACACGCTGATCGCCGCTGCCAAAGCCGCCGGCCTCGCGGGCGCCCTGGCCGATGGGGAGAACCTCACCGTCTTCGCTCCCACCGACGAAGCCTTCGCCGCCCTTCCGGAAGGCACGGTGGAGAACCTGCTGAAGCCGGAGAACAAAGACCAACTGGCCGCGATCCTCAGCTACCACGTGGTCCCGCGCAAGCTGACCTCCAACATGCTGCCCGGCCGCACCATCCATGTGAAAACCATTAAAGCCGGCGGCGACAAGATGCTGGCCGTGACCAAGAGCTCAGGCGGCGTGACCGTGGACGGAGCCAATGTGGTCTCCGCCGACATCAAAGCCACCAACGGCGTAATCCATGTGATCGACAAGGTTGTGTTGCCCTCCAGCTAAACCTCGTTCGACCCATGCGGGCGCCCGGCTGCGGGCGCCCGCAACTTTCAGTTGACACCGCCTCAGAACCTGTGCGGACTTACGGCCTCGGACATCCCCAACCTCAGGGCCCACCGATGAGCCAGATCCAAACCACCCCCCTCCATCCCGCCTTCGGGGTCGACGTTGCCGGCATCGACCTGCACGACGTCACCGCGGACCATCTCTATCCTGAAATCCGCGCCCTGTTTGAGGCGCACTCGCTGCTGCTCTTCCGCGGCCAGCACCTGGGCGATGACGCCCATCTTGAGTTCGGCAAACTGTTCGGCCCCATCGAGGACCGCTCAAACTACAAGATGGACGGGGCCCCGAAGATCTCCTACGGGGTGAGCAACGAGACCGAAGAGGGCGGGGTGTTCAGCGAGGACGATATCCGCCTGCTCAATCTTCAGGCCAACATGCTGTGGCATACGGACAGCACGTTTCTTCCGGTGCCCGCGTTGGTGAACGTGCTCCAGGCCCGGGTGGTGCCCAGCGAGGGCGGGGCGACCGAGTTTGTCTCCAGCCGCGCCGGCTTTGGCCGGTTTTCTCCTGAACGCCGGGACCAGCTTCGCGGGCTGACCTTCCACCATCGCTATTCCCATTCGCGCGCCCGCATCGACCCGCGCCTGGTGAACATGGACATGATCGCCATGTGGCCGGACACCGAATGGCAGGCGGTGTGGCGCAATCCGGTCAATGGGGAAGAGTCCCTCTATATCGCTTCGCACGCGTTTGCGGTCAGCGGCATGGAGGAAGAAGACGGCGCGGCCTTCATTGACGAGCTGGTGGAGGAGATCACGCAGCCGCAAGACATCTATGCCCATTTCTGGGAGCCGGGCGACGTTCTGGTCTGGGATGAGCGGGCGGTCCTGCATCGGGGCACGCCCTGGCCTTATGAGCAGCCGCGCACCCTGGTGAGCTGCTGTATCTCAGCGCGCGACGTGGACGGGCTGGAGACCATGCGCCCTAGACCTTGAGGGACGGGCACGAGCCCACATAGCCGATGACGGACCATTCGATGTCCACATTCTCCGTGGCCAGAACCTTGATCTCAAAGCTGCCGCGCTCCTGGCCGTCCTTATAGAGCGGAACGAGGGCCCGGGTGTGGTCCTGGTTCCAGGCCGTGCCGAACGGTCCGCTGGCGCCCGGCTCAAGGGCGGTCACGTGGGGGCCTTTGAAATCGACCGGCCGGTCGAACGAGACCATCAGGTAGACCGGGAAGTCGCGTCTGGTGTCTTCGGCCTGCCAGGTGAGGCGCACGGCCTCGCCGGAGGCCACGCGGTTCTGCTCAAGCTGCACCTGCAGACTTTGCTGCAGGCGGTCGAGCTCCAGAGCGTCAGCCACGCACGGGGCGGCTGCCGCCGGGCGCAAGCTGGCGGTTAAGGCCATCAGGCAGACAAGCACGCCGCAGGCTCTCATCTTCATCTTCGCTTCCCTGGTGAACGGTTCGGTTCAGGTTCTTTTTGCGTGTTTAAGCGGAAGCGAGAGAGGAGCGCAGTGATCTTCGTCACAGTCCGCGCAACCCGTTAAGATCTTTCGCAAGCGAGCGGACCACCGGCCGGCTCAGCCCCACTCTTTCATGAGCGGAACCCAATAGGCAAAGATGGCCACCAGCGCCAAAACGCCCACCGACTGCCACGCCTGGCGGATGATGCCCAAACCCAGCAAAACGCCTGCGATCAGCGCCAAAACCGACACGTTCTGGCCCAAGACCTCAACATGGCTGAACAGAAACGCCAATACCCCATCCATAGGTGTGCCCTCCTTCAAGTGATGGATCGGCCAAATCGGGCCGCCCCAGCAGCCCCTTCAGGGCGCCATGCAGGACTTGGGCCAGTTGAAAATCATCCAAATTCCCGGCTTGCGCGAACAAGCTTCACGCAAGCCATGCCGTTTAGGCAGAAATCAGATGTGGGCTGGGGAAAGGCGCCGCGCCGGGAGCGCAACTGATTTGAACCAATGTTTGCCAGTAACGGACACTTTCAGAGCAATTCAGAGCCGTTTGGACGACCCGAACCTGCCTCCCGCGGTGCGCGAGAACCTGGACCAACACTTTCAGCATCTGATCAGCCTTGCCCACAACCTGAAACAGCTCGGTGTGGACCAGGAGGAGATCGACCATCACATGGCTGAAATCTATGGAAAATACGAGCGGGCCCTGGAAACCAATATTGCGAAAATTAAGGACATTGAAGGGGCCTTGGTGATCACGAGCGACGAGGACACCCCCTGATGATGTTCGCCTCTGATGCTCTCAACGCAGCATTCCGGAAGGATCCATGACAGATACGCCTAAATCCTCTGAGGCCAAGCGCCTGGCCACGCTCAAAGAATATGATGTGCTGGACACCCCGCCCGAAGAGGCGTTCGACCGGATTACGCGGCTGGCCCAATCGGCCCTGCGCATGCCCATCTCGCTGATTTCGCTGGTGGACGAGAACCGGCAGTGGTTCAAATCGCGCCAGGGCCTGGACATGCCGGAGACCTCGCGGGAGGTTTCGTTCTGCGCCCATGCCATCCAGCGCGATCCGCCCTTCCTCGTGCCCAACGCCTTGTTGGACGAGCGCTTCTGCAACAACCCTCTGGTGGTGGGCGAGCCGCATATCCGGTTCTACGCCGGCGTTCCGCTGAAAATGAAGGATGGCTCAAACATCGGGACCTTGTGCGTCGTCGACACCAAGCCGGCCGAGCTGACCGAAACCGAGATGTCGATCTTGAGCGATCTGGCCCGCCTGGTGGTGGACGAGCTTGAACTGCGCCAGTTGGCCACAACCGACAGCCTGACCGGCGCCCTGACCCGGCGCAGCTTCGAAAAGGACCTGGATGCCGAGCTTGAGCGCGCCAAGCGCTACAAACACAACGCCGCCCTCATTCTGTTGGATGTGGACCACCTGGCCGGGGTGAACGAAACGTTCGGCCATGGGGCAGGCGATGCGGTGTTGCGCAAGGTGGCTGCCGTGAGCCGGCAGGCGCTGCGCACGGTGGATGTGTTCGGCCGGATCGACGGCGACAAGTTCGCCATTCTGCTTCCCGAAACCGGCAAGGACGGCGCCCTCAACGTGGTGGAGCGCCTGCATCACGAGATCAAGAGCGGGCCGGCTTCCCAAGGAAACTCATTGATCGCCAGCACCGCCAGTTTCGGGGTGACGGTGATCGCCGAAACCGACCGTACCGGCCACGGCATGATGAAGCGCGCAGGTGACGCCTTGCGCCAGGCCAAATCGGCCGGCGTGGCAAAGATCATCTTCAAAGACGCCGACGACAGCTTGTCGGAGGTGGCCTGACCGCTTCGTAGCGTGAGTAGAAAACCGGGAGAGTTCCCCTCCATGCGAATTACAGATTGTGGATAGACCAATGTCAGCAACCGTCGCACATACCCAAGAGCAACCGGCCCGTTCTCAGAAATCCCCTCCCAGGGTCAAGGATTACGAAACTACGATGAAGTTGGCCATCACGGCCCTCGATCTGGTGCGCAGTCATCTGACGCCGCCGAACCCGAAGACCTTTGAGTTCTGGTACAATTATGCCGACGGCAATAATCAGGAGCTGAGGGCCGAGGTGGACGCGATGCTCAAGCAGGGGCCCGGTAAGCTGAGCCCTTACGACATTGAGCAATTCTACGATCAGTTCATTGCCGGTGCCGGCGAGAAGGATGCCGAGCGGGCCGCCAGCCAGGGGCTGGGCGCGGAGCTTAAGGCCGTGCAGGATGTGCTGCGCAATTATGTGGAGCATTCAAAGACGTTTGGCGACACGTTGTCGGTCTCCATGGGCGAGTTGAAGCCGGACGCTTCGGCCCAGCAGATTGCCAAGACGGTGCAATGCCTGATTGGCGAGAACCAGCGCATGGAGCGCGAAACCAGCGAGCTGCGCACCTCCGTTGAGCACTCTCAGGAGCAGGTGAAGCTTCTGGAATCGCGGCTGGAGAAGGCCAAGGATGTGAGCCTTTACGATCCGCTCACGCAACTGCGCAACCGGCGCTATTACGACCAGGAGCTGCCCAAGCTGATCATCAAGGCGGCGCTGGATGAAAAACCGCTCTGCCTGGCGGTGGCCGACATTGACCACTTCAAACGGGTCAACGACAATTTCGGCCATCAGATCGGCGATGGCATTTTGAAGCTGTTTGCCGATCTGTTGATGAAGAACATCAAGGGCCGCGATCTGGTGGTGCGGTATGGCGGCGAGGAGTTTGTGATCCTGCTGCCGGAAACGCAGCTTCAGGATGCCATTGTTCTGCTGGAGCAGATCCGCACCAAGCTTCAGGGCTTGAGCCTGTCGGTGCGCACCACGGGCCAGAAGGTGGGCAACGTCACCGCGTCGTTCGGGGTGGTGCAGTTGAGGCCGGATGAGGACAAGGGCTCGCTGTTTGAACGGGCCGACCAGTTGCTGTACCGGGCCAAGGAAGAGGGGCGCAACCGGATCATCTCAGAGCAGATGTAAGGCGAGCCCCGCCGCCTCCCGTGCGCGCCCCAAATGTACATTTTCAAAAAACTCCCTCCTTTGGTGGCGAGGGCGCGTGTTGCGCGTTCCGGTTGTAACTCTCTGATTTTGTTGCCGGTTTAAGAAAAATGAAAAAAATAGGAATTTTATGCTTGACAGCGTGACGCTGTTTCGGTCATATACGCATATGCTGGCAACAGTTGGGCTCGGATCTCCGGGCCTTTTTTGTGCCTGGGGTCCTGCGCTCCACCATCGTCATCCCCGTTCTCCACCATCGTCATCCCCGTTCTCCACCATCGTCATCCCCGTTCTCCACCATCGTCATCCCCGCGCACGCGGGGACCCAGGGGCGGTTTGGTGTGGATTAAGCGGCTCTGGGTCCCGGATATTTTGCTGGCGCAAAATTCCGGGATGACG
>JANQOW010000032.1 GCA_028285595.1 Hyphomicrobiales bacterium | reverse complement strand
GCGTCACAACGCAGATGTATCCAGGCGACATCATTTATGTGCGCGAGCGCTGGTTCTAGAGCAGTTCTTTGTCATATGGAAACGCTTGACCGGGTTTTCCCGTCTGCTGACGAGGCGCGGGTCGCGCCTTGGTCTGGCCGACCACAAGCGGCCCGCAACGACGCTCAGCGGGCGCAAAAACCCGGCCTTCGGTGGGCCAAATCAAGCGTTTCCATATGACAAAGAACTGCTCTAGGCTCAACTGGCATTCTCATTGCTCTCGTTCGTCAGAGGCAACTCTGGCGAAAGGGAGTGTTTCATCATGACCCGGCCCCTGCGCGTCATCCATTGCTTGCGCTCGCCTGTGGGCGGCTTGTTCCGCCATGTGCGCGATCTGGTCAACGGCCAGGCGGAGCGCGGCATTGAGGTGGGTGTGATCTGCGATGCCAATACCGGCGGTGAGGCCGCCCGCGCTCACCTGGCAGAGCTGGAGCCGCGCTGCGCCCTCGGCCTCTTGCGGGTGGATATGGGCCGGCTGCCCGGCCCGGGCGATTTTGCCACCAATCGGATCATCAAAGACCATGTGCGTGCGCTGGAGCCGGAGATCCTCCATGGCCACGGCGCCAAAGGCGGCGCCTTTGCCCGCCTCAACGCCAAGCCTCAGGGGCCTGCGGCCATCTACACGCCCCATGGCGGCAGCCTGCACTATTCGCCCACCTCGCCTGTCGGCGCAGCCTTTCTGGGGTTGGAGCGCCTTTTGAAGCGGCGGACCGCCGGCTTTATCTTCGTGGCCGAGTTTGAACGGGACGCGTTCCGCGCCAAGGCCGGAGCGTTTCAGGCCCCCAGCACAATCGTGCACAACGGAATTTCTGCCGAAGAGCTGGTTCCGGTGACCCTAGCGCCGGATGCGGCAGACTTTGTGTTCATCGGCGAACTGCGCGACCTGAAGGGCGTCGATCTGGTGATTGAGGCTCTGGCAGAGTTGAACAGATCCCGGCCCGTAACAGCGGTTCTGGCGGGAGAAGGCGCGCTGGAGCAAAATCTCAAGAAGCTCGCTCAACAATCTGGAATTTCTGACAAAGTGACCTTCCTCGGCCTCCAGCCGGCGCGCAAGGCGTTTGCCATGGGGCGGATCTTGGTTTTGCCCTCCCGGGCCGAGTCGTTCCCTTACGCGGTCCTGGAGGGCTTAGGCGCAAGGAAACCGCTCCTGACCACCAATGTGGGCGGCATTCCTGAAATGTTTGGGCCCGCGGCCAAAAACCTGTTGCCGCCCGGCGACGGGGCGGCGCTGCTGACGGCCATGGCCCAGGCGTTGGAGGATGACACACCTTTGGTGTCCCAAGCTGAGACGCTGCACCGGCGCGCGGGCGAACTGTTCTCCGCTGAACGCATGGTGGAGCGGGTGATCGAGTTCTATCAGGGCATTTTGCAGGACAATCCGCGCCCTCACGCCGCCCCCCTCACCCCATCGCGCGCAGAAACCTGATCGCGATTAACCAAAAAGGCGCACAACAGACCCCGCCGCGCGCCGGACGGTTAACAACCCCTTAACCTGGCACCGAACTTGCCACCTGCAGGCCATAAGGCACGTTTCCCACAGAAACCTTATGGGCTGAGATGCGTAAAGACGAACACACACCGCGCAAACTTGCAGGTTCCGACCTGCTGGAGGCGATCGCCCGCGACGACGCGATGCCGGCCGAGAACGCCTGCGCGCCGGAAGATATCTCCGAGGAAAGCTGGATTTCGCCCAGCATCATCGGGGCTGCCATGCGCGCGCTGGAGGGCCTTGTGGTCGCCGTCATCGGTGCGCTTGTCTGGATCGCCTATGTGCAGGAGCTGTCCCCTGTTGCGGCGCTCTACCTCTGCGGCGCCCTGGCCGTTTCTGCCATCGCCGTGCCCGGTGTGTTCAGTCTGGGCAAGCTCTATTCCGCCCACGCGCTGCTGCGCCCGTTTGAGAACGGACCGCGGCTGCTGCTGGGCTGGACCGTGGTGTTCGCCGCACTCACGGTTCTGGTGTTCTTCAGCAAGCTCGGCACCTCCTATTCGCGGGTCTGGCTGGGCAGTTGGTACGTGTTCGGCTTTGCCGGCATCCTGCTGGTGCGCGGGCTGGTTTCAAAACTGGTGCGGCGCTGGAACAAGGATAACCGGCTGAACCGCCAGGCGGTGATTGTCGGCAGCGGACCGGAAGCTGCCAAACTGATCGAAGCCATCAACGCCACACGCAATATCGATGTCAGCATTGTCGGCCTGTTCGACGACCGCGACGACACCCGCTCGCCCGCCGCCGTGGCCGGATACCGCAAGCTGGGCAATGTGGACCAGTTGGTGGAGTTTGCCCGTTGGAAGCGGGTGGACCTTTTGATCCTGGCCCTGCCCTTGTCGGCCGACAGCAGGCTGGCGGAGATCACCCGCAAGCTGTGGATCCTGCCCGTGGACATCCGGCTGAGCGCCTACACCCAGAAGCTCCGGTTCCGCCCGCGCGCCTATTCCTACATCGGCAACATTCCGTTCTTCGATGTATTCGACCGCCCCCTGTCGGACTGGGACTGGGTGCTGAAGAGCCTGGAAGACAAAGTGATCACAACCGCCGCGCTGGTTCTGCTGGCGCCCCTCATGGCGCTGATCGCCCTGGCGGTGAAGCTCGACAGCCGCGGACCGGTTCTGTTCAAGCAGAAGCGCTACGGCTTCAACAACGAGCTGATTGAGGTCTACAAATTCCGCTCCATGTTCGAAGACCAGACCGACCATGAAGCCTCCAAGCTGGTGACCCGGGATGACCCGCGTGTGACCCGCGTGGGCCGTTGGATCCGCGCCACCAGCATGGACGAACTGCCCCAGTTGTTTAACGTCTTAAAGGGCGAGCTATCACTCGTGGGTCCGCGCCCGCACGCCACCCAGGCCAAGGCGGAAAACAAGCTCTATGGGGATGTGGTGGAAGGCTATTTCGCCCGCCACCGGGTGAAACCGGGCATCACCGGTTGGGCCCAGGTCAACGGCTGGCGCGGGGAAACCGATACAAAACTGAAAATTTTACGCCGTTTAGAGCACGATCTTTACTATATCGAAAACTGGTCCGTCATATTTGATCTGTACATTTTGGCGCGCACACCCATTGCGCTCTTCAAGACGGAACAGGCCTATTGACCAGCCTTGACGGCACTCAAGTCCCGCTCTCTCATCACGCCGCTCCGGCGGCGCGCCGGCCCGCTGTTGACTGGTCGGTGCTGCTCAATGTCTCTGTGGCCTTGATGATGGGACTGAGTTCGATTGTGCTGATCGAACCGGCGCCCTATGAGTTTCTGTTCACGATCACCCTTTTGATCTTTCTGGTGGGCGGGGGCCGGATACCGGTGATCCTCCTGCCCCTGCTCGTGCTCGCAATCCTCTATACGGCCGGCGGTTTCATGAGCCTGATGCCCCATCTGGGCAACACCAAAGCGGTGATCTTCACGCTGGTCTCGGCCTATCTGCTGATCACGGCCGTGTTCTTTGCCTGCTATGTGAGCGAACAGACCGAGCGGCGCCTGGCGATCATTCAAAACGGCTATATCTTTGCCGCCGTGATCGCCTCCGTGGCCGGCATCCTCGGCTACTTCAATGTGGCCGGGCTGGGCGAAGTGTTCACCCTTCACGACCGGGCTTCCGGCACCACCAAGGATCCGAACGTGCTGGGAACGTTCCTGGTGCCGCCGCTGATCTTTGTCCTGCTGAGGTTCATCAAAGGCGGGCCGGCCGCGAGCCCCTTCACCCTGTTCCTGATCCTGCTCTTTTTCAGCACCATTCTCTTGTGCTTCTCCCGCGGGGCCTGGGCCAATACGGCGGGCTCCTTGGGCTTGCTGATGGTTCTCTTGTTTGTGGCCACCACCTCCAATGCCTTGCGCTGGCGGGTTCTGATTTTGGGCACCGCCGCCATCCTGGCCCTGGCCGTGGGGCTCTCCATCGCGCTCTCCATCGACGGGGTGCGCGAGGCGTTTCTGGACCGCTTTGCCCTGCAAAAGGAATACGACCTTGGCGAGACCGGACGGTTCGGCAACCAGATCCGCTCCATCCCGCTGCTGCTCGACAGACCCAATGGGCTGGGGCCGTTGCAGTTCGGCCCGCTGTTCGGCGAGGACCCGCACAATTCGTTCATCAACGCCTTCTCCTCCTATGGCTGGCTCGGCGGCATCAGCTATCTGGTGCTGATCATCGCCACCTGGGTGATCGGCTGGCGCCTGGTGTTCATGCCCACGCCCTGGCAGACCACCTCCATCGCCGTCTGGTGCCCCACCTTTTTCACCACGCTTCAGGGCGTTCAGATCGACACGGACCATTGGCGTCACCTGTTCCTGCTTATTGGACTGACCTGGGGCCTGTTCGCCGCCTCGATCGACTATCAGCGGCGCCATCGCCCACACCTATCGCACACTCAGTGATTGCAACTGAGGCGGCGGCAGGCCACAATAGAGGGCCTGGCGTGCTTTGAGCTTCACGCCCGCGTTATTCACACTTTTGGAGATGATCAGGTGATCTCGAAGTTTTTCAGCTGGCTGGAGAACTGCACGGAACCGTTTCCGGAGGCCGAGGCCCAAAAGCCGCCGACCACGTTCGCGGCGTTCATCATCTTCTATGCCAAGCCGTTCTGGCCGCTGATCCTGGCGAGCTCCACGTTCGCCACGGTGGTGGCGATCATCGAGGTGATGCTGTTCAGCTTCGTGGGCTCGCTGGTGGACTGGCTCACCTCCTCTGACCGGGACACCTTCTGGGAGACCCACAAGACCTTGCTGATCTGGATGAGCGTCCTGGTGCTGGTCATCCTGCCCGCCCTGAAGCTCATCTACGAGGCCGTGGTCCATCAGGGCCTTCTGGGCAATTTCGCCATGCGCATTCGCTGGGACGCCCACCGCTACCTGCTGCGCCAGTCGATGGAGTTTTTCCAGAACGACCTGGCCGGCCGGGTGGCCACCAAGATGATGCAGACCGCCCTTGGGGTGCGCGATGTGGTCCTGAAGATCACCGAAGTGCTGCTCTATGTGGCGGTCTATTTCACCGCCGCGGTGGTGCTGTTCGCCACCAGCGACCTGCGCCTGACGGCCCCCATGATCGGTTGGCTGCTCGCCTATCTCATCGTGCTGCGCTACTTCGTGCCGCGCCTCAGCAGGGTGTCCATGGAGCAGGCCGACCACCGCTCGGTGGTCACCGGCCGGGTGGTGGACAGCTATTCCAATATTTCCACGGTGAAGATGTTCGCCAAGGCGGCGCGCGAAGATGCCTATATCCGCGAGGGCATGGAAGGCTTTCTGGGCAACGTCTATCTGCAGATGCGCCTGTCCACGGTGCTCACGGTGACCCTGAACACCCTGAACAGCCTGCTCCTGTTCTCGGTCGCCGCCACATCCATCTGGCTGTGGTCCATCGATGCGGTCACCACGGGCGCCATTGCGCTTGCCCTCGGGCTGGTGCTGCGCCTGCAGGGCATGTCCCAGTGGATCCTGTGGGAGGTCTGGACGCTGTTTGAGAATATCGGCGTGGTCCAGGACGGTATCCAGACCATCGCCATGGAACGCAAGGTTGTGGATGTGCCCGGCGCAAAGGCGCTTCAGGTGACGGATGGCGCGATTGCCTATGAACACATTGCGTTTAACTACGGCAAGGACCGCGAGGATGTGGGCCAGGGCGTGATCGAGCAGTTTTCGCTCAGCGTGAAACCCGGCGAGAAGATCGGGCTTGTGGGCCGCTCCGGCGCCGGCAAGTCCACGCTCGTCTCCCTTCTGCTCCGGTTCTACGATCTGGAGGATGGCCGCATTGCGGTTGATGGCCAGGACATTGCCAAGGTGACCCAGGAGAGCCTGCGCGCCCAGATCGGCATGGTGACGCAAGACACCTCCCTGCTCCACCGCTCCGTCCTGGACAACATTCGCTACGGCCGCCCCGAGGCGCCCATGGACACGGTCATTGCCGCCGCCCGCAAAGCCCAGGCGCATGAGTTTATCGAAGAGCTTGAAGATGCCACCGGGCGCAAAGGCTATGACGCCCACGTGGGCGAGCGCGGCGTGAAGCTTTCCGGTGGCCAGCGTCAGCGCATTGCCATTGCCCGGGTGCTGCTCAAGGACGCCCCCATCCTGATCCTGGACGAGGCCACCAGTGCGCTCGACAGCGAGGTGGAAGCGGCCATCCAGGACAGCCTCCTGAACCTGATGGAGGGCAAGACCGTGATTGCCATCGCCCACCGGCTCTCCACCATCGCGGCCATGGATCGGCTTGTGGTGATGGACGCTGGCAAGATCATCGAAGACGGCACCCACGAAGAGCTTCTGGCCCATGGCGGGCTTTATGCCGATCTTTGGGCCCGCCAATCGGGCGGCTTTCTGGCAGAGGGCGAAGAGGCCCTGCCCGGCGCGGCGGCCAGCTGAGAGAAAGGCTTTAAGGGCCTGTTTCGGTGAAATTTTTCGATTTTTTGACGTCCCCGGCATGTTCGTTCCCTTTTCATTGTGTGGAGAACATATAGCGAACATGCATCTGTGAGTCAAGGATTATTTTCAAGTTATTTTTCCACCATTTGGTGGCACTCCAGCCCAACCGCACAAAATTGCCCCGCAACGCGCATGAAATGTCCCGATTCTTGTGGAACGATTTCCCCATACGCCGGACGGTTCCGGCACCCGCCTCCCCCTCTGGCCCGGGGCTGAGCTTGGAGGCAGAGCCCAGAGGATCCAGACGAGGTGGGACATTTGAGGAAAGGAGACAGAAATGTTGAATTCCGCACACAAACTCACCCTGGCCCTTCTGCTGGCGGCAGCGCCCACCGCGCTCAGCGCCCAGACCAACGAGGCGCCCCAGCCCACTGAAGCCCCCGTGGCTGAGGTTCAAACCAAGAACGATGCCGAAGCGCCGGCCAAGCCGGTTGAAGGCCAGATCACCTCGCAAAGCGAGAACACCGTTCTGGCCAGTAACCTCATCGGTGCGGCCGTAAAATCGCCGGGCGATGAGACCATCGGCGAGATCAACGATGTGATCGTCACCACCGATGGCGCCGTGGAAGGCGTGGTGATCGGCGTCGGCGGTTTCTTAGGGCTCGGCGAGAAAGACGTGGCGATTGAGCTGGCGGCCATCTCGCTGGAGACCACGGAGAGCGGCCGGGCCACATTCGTGCTCAACGCCACCCGAGAGGATCTGGAAGCCGCCCCTGGTTTCAAGACCGCCGAACAGCAGGTGGCCGAGAAACGCTTGGAGGAAGCCGGCAAGCTGCAGGAGAACAGCCAGACCCAGGGCGTCACCCCGCCCGCCAGTTCCGAAAGCCAGTGAAACCGTGAAAGCTCAAGCGCTTAGCGGGTCGCTTGCAGCTTTTCCATAAACACGACCGGGAGCGCGATCCCCTGGCCCACGTCCATGGATCCGCGCCCGGTCTCCTCATAGCCCATGGCGGCATAGAGCGGCACGGCGTTGATGTTCGCCCGGACGGTGAAGCGCTCGTACCCAGCGTCCACCGCGCGCTGTTCCATCTCAGCCACCAGGCGCCGGCCCAGCCCTTGTCGGGCTCGGGCCGGTGAGATGAACACTTTGCGGATGCGCGCCACGCCGGGTCCGGCCTCCTGCCAGCCGGCCGTGCCCACCAACACGCCATCAGCCGTTTCGGCCAAGTGCAGATGGGCGCCCTTCACCTCGTCCTCATAGGCGCTTGAGGCGATGTACGCGAGATGGCCGGCAATCTGCTCGCCGCTATGGTCTGCTTGCGCCAATTCGGCAAAGGAGCGGATGTGAAGCGCGCGCACTCTGATGAGATCGCTCATCGTAAACGCGCGCAGGGTGATCTCCATCTTGAGGTTACCCCAGCAGCAATGGATCAAACGGGCACTTGGTCAGGTTTTCATAGCCGGTTTCGGTCACCAGGATCTGATCTTCCAGCTTGATCCCTTCCTTTCCGCCCACCACGCCGATATAGGCCTCAACGCACAACATCATGCCGGCTTCCAAAACGCCCGGATAGGCGCGCTCGGCATGGTCTTGGGGGTACTTGATGGCCGGCCATTCGTCACAGATGCCCACCCCGTGAAACTTGGAGCCGTATTTGAGATCCACAAACTCCTCATCCAGCATGTGGCCGCCGAAGGTCAGCTCCTCAAACGTCACGCCGGGCTTCACCAGATCCATGTTCGTCATGATGTGCTCATGCGCCACCGCATGCAGGCGCTTCTGCTCATTGGTGGGCACGCCGTCGCCGATGAACCAGGAGCGTGAAATGTCGGCGCACATGCCGTAGCAGCCGATCAGGTCCGTGTCCCACGCCACGATTTCGTTGTTCTGAATGATCCTGGGGCCGCATTCCTGGAACCACGGATTGGTGCGCGGGCCGGAGGCCAGGATCCGGGTTTCGATCCACTCCCCGCCCCGGCGGATATTGGCCTTGTGGAGTTCCGACCACACATCGTTCTCGGTAACGCCCGGCACGCATATCTCGCGCATCTCCGCCACCGATTGCTCGCAGGCATGCATGGCGCAGCGCATGGCCTTGATCTCGTCAGGTCCTTTGATGGCGCGGGCGCGCTCGGTCAGCTCTTCGCCCTCTTCCACCACGATGCCTAAGCTCTCCAGCGCCCGCAGACCGGCAATCTGGATCTTATCGACCCCCAGCCGCCGGTTGCCGCCCGCCCGCGCCCGCAACAGCTCGTCAACCTGATGGGCGAACGCGTCCGCTTTCTCTTCGGTCCGATCACCGGTGGCGAAATAGAAGAAGGAGGCCCCCGAACGCACCTCTTTCACCAGCGGGGCATACTCCGACAGGTACGCCAGCCCCCCATACTCCCACAGCACCATGTGCCCGTCGGCGGTGAGCAGGACCGCCCGGAACGGATTATGCGCATTCCAAAGCTGCATATGGGTGGTGTCGGTGGCATAGCGAATGTTGAGCGGGTCAAACAGCAGAACCCCGGCCCACTCGCGCTCCACGATATGGTCAACCAGCCGCTGCCACCGGAAGCGCCGCATCTCCTGAAGATCCGGGCAGTCGAGCCCGGCCTCGGCCCATTCGGCATAGGCCAGCGGCGTGGGGCCGATCTCCACGCGGTCATTGTCGTCAGGTGTGTTGTCCGGACGGCGCCAGGAGGGATCGATCTTCGGATTTGAGATGGAATGCGGGGAAACGGTCATGAAACCCGCTTAGCATGAACCAGGCTGATGTGGGAAACCCTCAAGTGTGGAAGGTGAGAAATTTGCACCCCTCACGGGCCACCCTCGCCAAGGGCCGGCTGAAATGCCAAACTGTCGGCCAAAAGGGAGCTTCCTGCCTCATGTCGGACCGCAAGACCACCGAAGCCGATGTTGCCTATAACGCCTTGAAGCAGGCGGAGCCTGGCTTGCCGGCCAGTTGGTACTATGACCCCGCCCATCACGCCCGCGAAATGAAGAGCCTGTGGCGCCGCAATTGGCTCTACGTCTGCCGCTCTGACGCTTTGGCCAAACCGTTGAGCTATCGCACCTTCGAATGCGGCGACCAGAACCTCGTCATCGTGCGCGCCTCGGACGGCTCGTTGAATGCGTTCCACAATGCCTGCCGCCACCGCGGCTCGCTTTTGTGCACCGAGCCGTGTGGGGAGCTGTCCTCAAAGCTGCTGGTGTGCCCTTACCACCAATGGTCCTACAGTGCTGAGGACGGCCGGCTGGTGCGCACCACGTCGTTTGCCGAGCCGGACGGGTTCTCCAAGGCCGACTACCCCCTCTTCCCGGCGGCCTGTGCGGAGTGGCGCGGCTGCGTCTTCATCAACCTGGACGAGACCGCCCGCTTCAAGGCCGAGGACGTGTTCAACCGCTCGGCGGAGAGTTTCAAGAACTTTCCGCTGGAAACACTGGTGACGGGCCATACCTGGAGCACGGTGATCGGCTGCAACTGGAAGACCTTCTGGGAGAATTTCAACGAATGTCTCCACTGCCCCAATGTGCACCCTGAACTGGTGGAACTGGTGCCCCTCTTCACGCGCCGGATCATTCACCCGAAAGATGTGCCCGACTGGCCGCAGACGGAAGGCAGCACGGACCCGAAATACCGCGGCGGCATGCGCCCCGGCGGCGAGACCTGGTCATCGGACGGCAAGGCCCAAGGACATGTGATGGCCAGCCTGTCCGCTGAAGATCTGGAGCGTGGCCACATCTACTGTTCCGTCTGGCCCAATGTGTTCATCGGCGGGTTCCCCGATCATGTGCGCATCGTCAGCATGCGCCCGCTGGGACCGGAGGAAACCGAACTGACTGCCGAATGGCTGTTTGAGCCGGCAACCTTGAGCGCAGGCGATTATGACATGGCCAATGTGGTGGAGTTCGGCAAGCTGGTGATGGAACAGGATGCCCGGGCCTGCGAGCTCAACCAACGCGGGCTCCACGCGGCCCCGTTGGAGCATGGGGTGCTGATGCCGGAGGAGTATATCCTCCACCGCTTCCACACCTGGGTGCGCGAGGGGATTGCGGGCTCTTAAGCGGCAGGCGGCAGATCGCTTCCGTTCTGCGGAAACACCGTCGGCGCATCCCCTGCATGCCACTTGGGATACTTCTGAAAGATCGCCGCAAAAGAGGCCGATGCCAGAAACGCCTCCAGCCAGGAGATCAGATGCGGCCAAGCTTGGGCGTCGAACCAGGCCCGGTCCACATTGGCAAATTGGCGCACGAAAGGCGCAATCGCCATATCCGCCAGGCTCGGCTTGGAGCCGAAGAGATAGGGGCTTTTGCTGAGCTGCTCATCAAGGCGCAGGAGAAACGCTGAGCCCTTCGTCCGCTCGGCCAACGGATCTGCCCCCTCATAGCGGGTGGCATACTTGTAGCGATCCAGCGCGGTCTTGAAGGGCCCATCGCAGGCGCTGATCAAGGCGTCCATCGCCTCGGCATCTCCCTGCTCCGGGTCAAGCCAGCCGTTCGGATCGTTCTGGCCCAGTGCCCATGCCATCACGTCAAGGCTTTGCTCAATCACCTCGCCTGCCGGCGTGACCACCACCGGCACGGTGCCTTTGGGCGAGGCAGCCAGGAACTCCGGCGCCTTGTCTTTCAGAACGATCTCGCGCAATTCGCACCGGATCCCGCTTGCCAAAAGGGCCAGCCGGGCCCGCATGGCATAGGGGCAGCGGCGAAAGCTGTAGAGGGTCGGCAGACCGTCCTGAGGTGCGTTACTCATCGCTGTGTCTTTTGGCGGTCAGTGGCTGCTGGCTCAACTCAGGCGCGCCGGCAACCTTGGTGTGCAGCCATCCGGTCACGGGAAGCAGGACCGCATTGGGCACCAGCAAGGAACACAGCATGGCGAATTTGTTGAAGACCCCCGTGGTCACCACGCGGCGCTTGCGCAAGAACCCCTGATAGCCAATCCGGGCCACCGCCTCAGAAGACATCGGTATGGAGTATTTCATGAGCACCGAGCGCTCCATCCCGGCCCGTTTGTGAAATCCCGTGCGCGTCACCCCGGGGGCCACCGCCGTCACCTGAACACCGGAGCCTTTCAGCTCTGCCGACAGAGCCTCGGTGAAGCGCAGAATATAGGCTTTCGAGGCGTAGTAGATCGACATGTTCGGTCCGGGCAGACTACCCGCCACCGAGGTCACGTTGATGATGCCCCCTTTGCCCCGCGCGGCCATGTGCCGGCCAAACAGCACGGAAAGCTCGGTGAGCGCGGTAATGTTGAGGTTGATCATCCCCACCTGCTCGTCCACGTCCAAAGCCAGGGTTTTGCCCATCAGCCCGAACCCGGCATTGTTCACCAGCACCTCAGGCATCAGGCCCCGCTCGGCGATCAGCGCGCTCAACGCGGCCGCAGAGCCGGGCTGGCTGAGATCCATGCCGATGCATTCAGGTTTTGTGGAACTTTGAGAAGCCAGATCATCGGCCACCCGCGCAAGTTCATTGACCGTCCGCGCCACCAGAACCAGACGGTAGCCGTCGGCCGCCAGTTCGTACGCAAAAGCTTCGCCGATGCCGCCGGATGCCCCGGTGATCAGGGCGATGGGTTGTTGATCAGGGTCTGGATTCATTCTATCTCAGCTTCTCACCGCCCTGCTTCTACCTATATCCTGGTTAAGAGTGCGCTGCAAATTCAAGCCGGAGAACGAGAAAAAGCTGCCCCTGCGAGCATTCGTCCCAGTGCCATTCTCATTTCGGTCACCAATTTATGGAGAAACATGCCTATCATTTGCGGTTAATGGTATTTGATCGGGAATGCGCATTCGTTGAGGCAAGAATGGACCGTTCCAAAGTTCGCCGGTTGTTATGGGGTATCGGATTTGCCTGTCTGGCGGCTGGGCCTGCACACGGCCAAACGTCCCTGGTGCCGCTGGCCCAGCAGGCACAGGGTGTGTGGGCCGATGAAAATGGCGATTCCAACATCAGAATTGAGCCCTGTGACACAGGCCTGTGCGGACGGGTCATCTGGCTCAAGCACCCCAATGACAAAAGCGGGCAACCGAAGACCGATTTAAAGAACCCCGACCAATCCTTGCGTGCACGTCCCCTGCTTGGCCTGACCATAATTGCCGGTTTGAAGCTGGACCAGAATGCCACCAGTTTGAAGGGCCGCGTCTACAATGCAGATGACGGAAAAGTCTATGACCTCTACCTCAGCCCGAAGGGCGCGACCATGAAGGTTAAAGGTTGTCTCTTCGGGGTCTTGTGCGATACCCAGATATGGACGCGCGTGCGCTGAATTGCCCATGATCCAATCTAGCGAACCTGTCAGGAGTGGGAGCTTGTTGACATTACGAAAGCAGCTCGGGCGGCGTATTGCCCTGTCTCTTCTCATCTTGTCGCTCGGCGCGGGGCTCGCTCATGCCGAAGAAGAAGAACCCACGATCTACGACAGCCAGGTGCTGAAGCGCATGGAGTTTTCCGACAGCCAACGGGTCGTGGTTGAGCAGATCATGGAAGACTCCGGCGCTGTGATGGCGCAGATCTTCCAGAAGTACAACATTGACCCCCGCGCCAAGCCGGACTTCGACAAACTGATGGCCGCGCGGCACGAGTTGCAGGAACTGGAAGCCCAGCAGAAACGACGGATGAAGGCCGTGCTCTCCCGCCAGCAGTTCAAGTACTATCTTGGCCTCCTCCAGATCACTGCCTCCAACGTGGTCAGAGCCACCCGCAACAAACCGTAAACGACGGGGGCCAGCGAGCCGTTGACGCAGAGACCACCGGGCACCGGATTTAAAGCCAAGCGCATATCCGCATCGGCAGCCGCACTTGCCGGCCTGTGCGTGCGCCATCCGATCGCAACGATCTACATGTTCCTGACGGCCGCGCTCCTCAGTGCCGCGCTGGCCGCCTTTCAGCTCCGGGTCGACACCGATCCCTCCTTGATGATCAGCAACGACCTGCCGGCGGCCAGTGCCTATCAAAGGTTCATCGCTCAGTTTCCGGTGCTCGACGACACCTTCCTGGTGATCGTCGATGCCGATGATCCGGAAACCGGGCGGCGCGCGGCCGGTGAGATGGCCCGCGCCATGATGGCGCGCAAAGACCTCTTTACCGACGTGTTCGCCCCCGGTAACGGCCCTTACTTTGAGCAGTACGGCGTGCTCTATCTGCCCGTGCCTGCGGTGAAGAAGCTGGCCGCCGACATTGAGCAGATGGCCCCGCTGTTCAACGCCATGAGCCTGCAGCCCGATCTTGGCGGGCTGGACGATCTCTTCAAACAGATCGCGCCGGTGGCCGAAATCGGCCGGGCGCCGGACGAGGTCGCCATTCTCCTCGGCAACATGGCCAAAACGGTTGAGAGCGCTCAAGCCGGCAAAGCCGAACCCTTAGACTGGTCGAACATCGGAACCACCGGGCCGGCCCTCACCCAAACCCGCTGGTACGTGTTCGCAAAGCCCGTGCTGGACTTCTCGGCCCTGGATGCGGCCGGCCCGCCCCTGGCAGAGGCCCGCAGGCTCATGGCCAAGATCAACACATCCGGAAATGGTGTAACGGCTCAGCTCACCGGTGATGCGGTACTGGATGCTGAGGAGTTTGAATCGGTCACAACCGGTGCGGCCCTGGCCGGCATCACCTCGTTCAGCCTGGTGACGCTCACCGTATTGCTCGGCCTGCCGGCGCTCCTGCTGGTGGTGCCCGCCCTGGCGCTGATCGTGCTCGGCCTTCTCATCACCGCCGGTTTCGCCGCGCTCACCGTAGGCTACCTCAACATGATCTCGGTGGCCTTCGCCGTGCTCTTCATTGGGCTGGGCGTGGATTATGCGATCCATGTGGTGCTGCGTTTTGCCGAGCAACGCGCCAAGGGCGAGGAGCCGGGCGCTGCCGCCGTCTCTGCCGTGCGCCACACGGCGCCGGCTCTGGCTTTGTGCACCCTGACAACGTCATTGGCTTTTCTCACCTTCACCCTCACCGACTTTGTGGGCATGGCCCAGCTCGGCATCATCTCTGCTGCCGGCGTCACGATTGCGTTCTTGTGCGCCATCACCCTCATCCCCGCCATTTTGAGCCTCCTGCCCGTGCCCCGCTACAAGCTGTTGCGCAAGTTTGCCGAACATAACGATCCTGAGCGAAAGCGTTTCTGGCACTTGGGGCCAGCCACCCGCCGCGCGGTCACTGTGACGCTTTTGGTTCTCGCCGGGGTCTCTCTGATCCTGCTGCCTCAGGCGCGTTTCGACAGCGATCCGATCAACCTCAAAGACCCCGCGTCCCCGGGCATGCGCGCGCTTGCCTCGTTGGAAGAGCGTCTCGCCGGCCAGATCTATGCGGTCCATCTGGTGGCCGAGCCCGGCCAGGCATTCCAGACCGCAGCACAGACGCTGAAGGCCCTGCCCGAAGTTGCCAGCGTGCGCACCCTGAACGATGTGATCCCGCAAAACCAGGACGCCAAGATCAAGGCGCTCAGTCCCTTGGCCACCTCCCTGCCAGCCGAGATCCTGCCCTCCAGCCCCATGAGCGATGAAGAACGGGCGGAGTATGTCAGGGACATCCTCGGCTCCGTCAAGCAGATCGCCAACGCAAAGGATGCCGCCCCGGCCGTCTCGGGCGCAGCGGCCGGGCTTCAGAACCAACTGGAGCGTTTCTTGGACGAGCGCGCCGCTACGCCCGGCGCTCTGGCCGGCCTGGAACAGGCTTTGGTGCAACGCTTTGAGCCGTTCTTCAACCGCATTCGGCAGGTTGTCACCCTTCAGCCGGTGACGCCGGAAACGATCGCAGCCGGGTTTCGGGACCGCTATGTGACCAAGGACGGGCTCTGGCGCCTTGAGGTCTTGCCCAGCGGGAACATGCGCAATGCCGATGAACTCGATCGGTTCGTTACCGCCGTCACCAAGGCTGACGGCCAGGTGACCGGCGCGCCTGTGGACATCAAGGAAGCCGCAGAGGTTGTGGCCTCCGCCGTGGTGCTCACCTACGGCGCCACCTTTGCAATCATCATCGTGCTTCTGACCCCCGTTCTGCGCAAGGTGCGCGATGTGGCATTGGTGGTGGCCCCGATCATGATGGCCGGGCTCTTGATGGTGGGCTACACCGTGGTCTCCGGCTCTGCTTTCAACTTCGCAAACGTCATCGTCCTCCCCCTCCTTCTGGGTCTGGGTGTCGACAGCGCCATTCATTACGTGATGCGCGCCCGGGCCGAAGCGGCGGGCGAGCCCGTGTCGGCCACCTGGACACCGCGCGCAGTGATGATCTCCGCGTTCACCACCATGGGTTCATTCGGCACATTGTGGCTGTCGTCCCACTTGGGCCTGGCCAGCATGGGCGAACTGCTCTGCATCGCCGTCCTGTTCACGCTGCTCTGCACGCTGGTGGTGCTGCCCCAACTGATCGAGTGGTTTTCCCCGGCCCACCGCCAAAATCATGGTTAATACGATCTTAAATCTTGCCCCCCTAAATCTCAAAGCAGACGAGACAACTGGGTGGAGGGGTCAAGGCGATTCGCAGCATAGTCAGTATCAAACGGTGGGCCCTCAAGCTCCTGGTGGCCCTCTCGGTGACCGCGACCCTGGTGCTGCCGGGCTCCGCCAACACGGTGCGCCTGGCGGAAACCTACGGCGCCTATTGCAACGACGTCTATTTCGGCTCTGACGGCGGCGGGATCGGCGGATGCATCGATGTGGCCGCCCTGCTCTCCAACGATGTCTATGCCGCTGTTGGCGCCTATCAGGCCGGGCCTGAATCCAAATCCTCAGCCAAGTTCGCCCGTGACCCGCTGAACGACCGGGGCAAGCTGGTGGCCCGGATCGGCAAGCTCATCGAGCTCGGCGTCTTCGAAGCCACGGCCACGGTGAGATTTGGGGCCCATGGCGGCTTTGTGGATGACTTCACGCACGACGTGCGCAAGGCCTTGCACGACATCTTCGGCTCAAACACCAGAGCCCAGCGTGGCAATCACGGCCTCAAGGGCATTATCGGGGCCTCCGGGCATGTTTGGGACAACGTGGTGCTGGCCCGCGTGACCGCCGCCAAGGCCACGCTCACGCCCTACATGCATGGGTCGCTTGGCACCGACAATGTGGAATTCGGCGGCGGCGTCATGCTGGGGTTTCAGCCCCGATACGCCAACCGGCCCCTGCCGCTCATGGAACCGCAGTCCGGCGCCTACGGCCCGTTCTTCGGCGATGACGGTCTCGGGTTCTTTGTCGCCATGCGCGCCGTTGCGCATGACAGCCTCTATGCCAGCCGCACGAAAGAGGTTCTGGGCGAGGTTGGACTTGTGGGCCAGTTTACCGTGGCCGACGTAATGCGCGCCACCGTTCTAGCCTCCTGCACCACCAAACCCTATGACGGCGCCCTTGATCCAGATTGCAAAGCGACGGTCCGGGTCGGCATCTTGTGGTGAACTGCTCTAAAGCCCCAGCAGCGACGACCAAAACCGGCTGACCCGCTCCGGCTCGCCCAACCTGGCTGCCAATGCCTGTCCTGCCAGGGCCAGCCGCCGGCACAGGGCCCGGTCCTCCACCAGGGCAGAAATGGCCGCCGTCCACGCTTCAGGGCCACCCTCGATGAGCCGGCCGTCGACCCCATCTTCAATCAGCTCTGCAAAGGCGCCAACGGGGCTATAGAGCCCGGCTGCGCCAACGGCGGCATGATCCAAGAGCCGGCTGCCGGAACGCGCCAGATTAAAGGCCGTGGGCGTGAGCGGCGCCAGGCCGATGTGAAACCGTCCGGCAGCGATCGTACCGCGATACTCGTCCCAGCTTTGCGGTTCGTGGTGGGTACACTGTGCACGCTTGAGCACCTCAGGCACCTGGCCCCCCAGAAACGTGGTGAGGTGGAGCCCCTCATGCGCTTTGAGGAGTTCAGCGAGACCTTCGCTCAGAAACGCAAGATCGGCGAGGTGGGAGGCCGTGCCGCAAAACACCATTCTGACCGGCCCCTGCCCCTCATCGTGATGGTCGAGCGGTGCAAGAGCATGGATGAGCGCCGGGGCCAGGATGTGGCTCTCAAGCTCAGGAAAATGCGCAAGGATGCGCGGTGACGGCGAGACCACTTTGGTCGTGCGCGGGCGAAGTTCCTTCTCAAACGCCTCCGCCAGGCGCTTCAGGCGGCCGAGATACCCCGCTTTCAGGCCTTGCTCGCCGTCAAGGCTCCACAGATCATCATCGATGAAATAGATCACCTGAAGCTCAGGGGCACCCGCCAGAAGAGACCGGGTCGGCTCAGACCAGTGGCGCATCACCACCACCTTGTCTTGCACCACGAACACATTGGGCTCGAGGCGCTGAACGGTGCCTTGGCGCAGAAGCTCCGCCATGGGCTCGGAGAAATAGAGCGACGTGGTGGGCGTTTCCGGGCGTGGCCCCTCCGGCAACAAGCCCGCCAAGACACCCGGCAAGGCCATGGGCTAGACCGCGATATTGTCGATGAGGCGTGTCTTGCCGAGGGACGCAGCGGCCAGCAGGCGGATCGGCTCGTCGCTCGTCCCCATCAGCTTCTTCAAGGTCTCGCCATTGCGTGCCTCCACATAGTCAACCCTGAAGCTTGCCTTGTTGAGCGCCCGTCTGGCCTTGCGCAGGCAGGTCTCCACATCCCCGCTCACCCGAAGCTCCTCGGCGGTCTCCTGCAGGGTCTTGTGCAGCAGCGGCGCCACCACGCGCTCATAGTCGCTCAAGTATGCGTTGCGTGACGACATGGCCAAACCGTCCTCATGGCGAATGGTGGGCGCGCCGACAATCTTGGTCGCGATATCCAGGTCAGCGGCCATCCGCGTCACGGTCATGAGTTGCTGGTAATCCTTCTCGCCAAACACGGCAAAGTCGCAGCCGGCCTGGATCAACAGTTTGGCCACCACTGTGGCGACACCGGTAAAGAAGTGCGGGCGATGCTTGTCTTCAAGCTCCACGGCGGCCGGGCCTTTGACGGCAACCGATGTGGCAAAGCCCTCAGGGTACATCTCCTCACCCGTCGGCACGAACACAAGATTGGCCTTCCTTGAGCTGAGCTTGGCAAGATCGCCCTCCAGATCGCGCGGATAGGTGGTCAGATCTTCCCCGGCGGCAAACTGGGCCGGATTGACAAATATCGACACCACCGTGCGGTCCGCCAACGCGTTGGCATGGTCCACGAGGCTCAGGTGCCCTTCATGAAGCGCGCCCATGGTCGGCACGAGGGCCACCTTAAGCTTGTCCCGGCGCCAACGGGCCACCCGTTGGCGCAGCGCCTTCACAGTTGGGGCTTGTGGTAGCTGTTTGCTCATATCCCGCTCTCGTCCCTCCCCCAATCCTTTACCGTTCTGGGGCCAAAATGCAATTCTCCAAAAGCCTCATCGAAGCGTTTTGCGCGCCGCGCCAGCCCGGCTTCGGCAGGTTGTAACCTGCTCCTATGATTAAAAGAGGATTAGCAGAAAAGCAGGCGTAAACCGCCTGCTTACCATGATAAAGCCGGAGGCTTCGCCCCGGCTCGCGCCAAGCCACACACGGTCCGGGCGCCCGTTCTGAGGGCTCTTCCCAGCGTCGGGGTCGGTCCTTTCACCTCCCGTCAAAAATGCCATAACCTGTTGTATTTACGTGATTTAATTGAAAGAGCCCGACCGCCTCCTCCGCCCGCCAATCCTCTCCATGTGGGCACCCTTGGCGCACCCTCGTTGAACCCGGTCATCCAGGCCGCAGACGGACCGAACAGATCCATCGGTTAGCGGGTCCAGGCGCCTCGCTGAAACATTTCTGAGCTCAACTGATTTAGCCGATTTTAGCACTTTGCGCGTAGGTTGACGGTTCCAGGGGTCGAACGAAAGCAACGGGTCAAAACAATGATGTTTAACAGTGGGGCTGCCCTCCAAGCGCTACCGCCGCAAGAAGAAGAATTGGCGTATTGCGGGTTGCAGTTGACGGGTAAATTCTTGGCAATGGACAAGCAGGACTACCCCTGCATCGTCGACACCGTCACGGAAACGCAGATGACGTTCCTGACAGTGGGGCCTGCCGTCACCAACTACAGCTTCATTTGTTACATGGACGTGGTGGGCCGTCTGCCCGGCACGATCTGCGGCCGCATTCAAGGCGGTTTCGTGGCCAATATCGATCTGAGCGACAACCGCATCGGCCGCATCTTTGAGCGTCTTGAATGGTATCAAAACCATCGCCACGCTCAACAGCAAGCCGGCGCCGCCCGCCAGCATGATCGCCAGAGCGCAAACGTTCAGGCCGTCATGCAGCTTATGAACGGCGCCCAGTATCCGTGCGAAATCCTCAATGTGTCGTTCAGCGGCATGGCCATCCGGTCAAACATTGAAGTCTCCATCGGCTCGCCGATTTCTGTGGGCAGCTTGAGCGGTGTCGTTGTGCGGGCTGAAGGCAATCAGATCGGCATCAAGTTCAACGATATGCTGTCCAAAACATCGCTGGAATGCGTTGTCGCATAAGTTGCAAGCATAAATTATTGCTACTATAAATTTAGTTTGAACGAAGCCATTGCAATCTATGCGATTAATATAGGCTTCGATTCATCTCTTCTGTCTAGCCTTCCGGTCAATCTAGAAACCGGGAGCTGGATTGATGAAACACCACAACATACCTCACCTGAAGCAACGGCGCACCTCAGAGCGCGAGACCACTCTGGAATGGGCGGAGATCGTCTTTCCGGACGGCATGACATGGTCATCCTGCGCCATTCTGAATGTCTCCAAACACGGCGCACTCCTCCAGGTTGAACCGACCGAGGAGTTGCCGGAGGAATTCTGCCTGGTGCGCGGCAAGGACGACACGCTTGTGCCCTGCACCACCCGTTGGCGCATAGGCGGGCAGTTGGGCGTCATGTTCATAGACGCGTTGAGCGCCGATCCCTCCAAACAGGCCTGGGTGGTTCCGGTGGACGCGAACAGACGGCGTAAGGAGATCCACTCACCGTTCCTGCGTCATCCGTTGGTGATCTGCTAGGCGATTGCATGTGCTTTGGCCTATAAGGTTGGGCCATGAGCACGGAAACCAGTCCAGACGTCATCTCGCTGTGGGATCATTCGGCCGCCGAAGAAGCGGCCTATCCGGGCCTTGAGGGGGACGTCTCAACAGATGTGGCCATTATTGGCGGAGGCTTCACCGGCGCTTCAACAGCACTTCATCTGGCCGAACGGGGCATCGGGTGCATCGTGCTGGAGGCGCAGAAGATCGGCTATGGCGGCTCCGGGCGCAATGCGGGCATGGTGAATGCCGGCCTCTGGCTTCCGCCCCAAGACATAAACCAGAAGCTGGGGGAAGCGGCCGGCAATAAGCTGGTCAATGAGCTCGGCGAAGCGCCGGAACTTGTGTTCTCGCTGATCGAACGCCATCAAATACAGTGCGAAGCCGTCCGCCAGGGCACGCTCCACGCCGCCAAATCCGCCTCCGGTGCGGCCGACTTGGCCCGGCGTGCAGAGGCCTGGAAACGGCTGGGCGCACCAGTGGAGCTGCTGGACGCAGACGAGACCGCCAAACGGGTGGGCACAACCGTCTTCCACGGCGCCCTGCTCGACCATCGGGCCGGATCCATCAACCCGATGGGCTATGCGCGCGGTCTGGCGCGGGCCGCCTCCAATGCCGGTGCCCGCATCCACGCCGGCACCAAGGTGACGGGACTGATGCGCCAAGGGGAAACCTGGCAGCTCCAGACCCGCAACGGGACGGTGAGCGCACCCGCTGTGCTTTTGGCGACGAACGGCTATTCCGATGACCTCTGGCCGGAGCTCTCAAAGGCATTCAGTCCGATCCACTATTTCCAGGTCGCCACCAAACCGCTGGGCCCTGAGGGCGATGCGATCCTTCCTGGACGCGAGCCTTTGTGGGACACCGGCACCATCATGACATCGGTGCGCCGGGACGCCTTCGGCCGCCTCATCGTCGGCTCCATGGGCCAGCTTTTCGGGCAGGATGCGGCACTCTCCCGGCGCTGGGCGCACAAAACCATTGGCCGGCTGTTCCCCACCTTGCCCAAAGTTGAGCTTGAAACCTGGTGGCATGGCCAGATCGCCATGACCGCCGACCACCTCCCCCGCCTCTTCCGCCTGGCACCAGGGCTCTATGCGCCGACCGGCTATAACGGCCGCGGCATCGCGCCGGGCACCGCCTTCGGCCGCGCCATGGCCGGTTACCTGGCGGGTGGGTCTGAGGAGGATCTGCCTTTGAAGATCACCGAGTTTTCCGCCGAGCCGTTCCGCGAGCCCAAGCGTGTGGCCATGGAACTGGCGTTCAAGGCGTACCGGTTGATGGTCTCGGTTTAGCGCAGTTCTTTGCTTTAGCGCGGCGCCTGCCAGACGGTCGGGAACCACTCTTCGGGCATGGGATCGCCCATGGCGAGCGACAGACCCATGTCGGTAAACGGCGGAGAGAGCTCGTGCGGCCGGTCCACGAAGCGCACATCTTCCCCCATGTAGCGAAAGCTCACGGCCCGGCGCCGGGTGCCCGTCTGGTTGGGTGGGGCATTGTGCAGGGTGTGGTAGTCAAAGGCGATGGCATCGCCCGGCTCGAGATCGAAGCTGCGCAGCCGGTCGGCATCGCGCGCCTCATCGATTTCCGGAAACGGCTGGTAGGTGCTGGTGTCGCCTTCCAGCGGCTTTAAGGTCTTAAAGCGCCGGGGCATATAGGTGGTCTGGCCCTGGTGGCTGCCGGCCAGAAAGTGCGGGCACACTTCCGCAGACACCGGATCAAGCGGCACCCAGATGCTCACGGTCTGGCTGCCGTCCAGGCAGTAATAAGGCAGGTCCTGATGCCAGGGGGTGGCGCTGGAGTTGCCGGGCTCTTTGACCAGCACATGCTCGTGGAAAAGCTGCACCCGCTTGGACCCCATCAGCGCGCCGGCAATGGCACCAAGCTGGCCGGCCTCTCCCACCTCGCGGAAGGCCGGAAACCGCTGCCAGTTCACATAGTCGCCGAAATAGGCCCCTGACCCCTCATCGGCATGGTTTTTCCCATGCGGACCGGGATCAGCCATATTGCCGTCAATCGCCTCGGCCAGCCGGGCCCGCCAGGCCTCATCAACCACGCCGCGCAGCACGGCCACGCCCTCGGTGCGAAACGTTTCCACTGTGGCGCTGTCAACCTGTCCCATCTGCGTCATCACCTTCTGAGTTGTTCCGTTCTGTCAGTCCCTGAGCTCGCGGAAGAACGCGGCCACTTCACGGCTCAAGGCCTCGGGCTGCTCGAGCGCTGCGAAATGCCCGCCGCGTTCCATCACCGTCCATCTTCTTATGTCCGAATACATCCGCTGGGCAAGAGACCTGGGGGGTTTTAAAATCTCAACTTTGAACTCCGCATAGCCCGTGGGCACGTCCACGGTCTCGCCCACCGGTATGGGCCAGTCCCCGTGCATGCGCGCATAGTAGGGCCAGAACGAGGAGGCAATGGCGCCGGTGAACCAGTAGAGCGAGATGTTGGCCAGGATCCTGTCCCGGTCAAAGGCGTTCGCCAGGTCGCCTTCGCAGTCAGACCAGCGCCAAAACTTCTCAACGATCCAGGAGGCCAGCCCCAGCGGGCTGTCGTTGAGCGCGAGCGCAAGCGTGTCCGGACGCGTGCCCTGGATCCACTGATAGCCTGTCTCCTCACGCAGGAACTCCCTGAGCTCGCCATAGTAGACTGTCTCCGCTTCGGTCGGCGACGCCACTGCATCCGGATTGCGGGTCAGCGGCAAGAGGTTGAGGTGAATGCCGATCAAGCGCTCCGGGCGCATATAGGCCATGCGCGTGGCGGCGAACGAGCCCCAGTCGCCCCCTTGCGCGGCAAACCGCTCATAGCCAAGCACGTCGCTCATCAGGTCGGCCAGACAGTCGGCGATCTCCTCAATGGAGAAGCGCCGCTGGCCAGGCGCGAACGAAAGGCCGAAGCCCGGCAGCGACGGCGCCACCACGGTGAACGCATCCTCCGCCCGTCCACCGAACCGCTCCGGGTCCGTGAGCCGAGGGATGATCTCCATGAACTCAAACACAGATCCCGGCCAGCCATGCATGAGCAGCAGAGGCATGGGATCGGGGCCTTTGCCCTCAACGTGGAGAAAGTGCACATCGATATCGTGCAGGGGCACCTTGAATTGCCGAAAGCTGTTCAGCACCGCTTCCTGTGCGCGCCAATCAAAACCATCGCGCCAATGGGCGGTAAGCTCGCGCATGTATTCAACCGATGATCCGTAGGCCCAGGCATCGCCGGGCGTGCTCTCCATGAAACGTGCGCGGGCAAGGCGCTCTTTCAGGTCGGAAATGTCCGCATCCGGAACATTCAAACTGAAGGGTGTTGGCTCAGTGCTCATCTCTCACGTCCTGGACTTCTGTTTTTTTCTGAGGTGATGGGTCAGCGCCAGGGCCAGGCAGTGCCGCAGCGGCTCTTCCGGCACGGAGCCGTCAACGTCGAAGACGATCGCGCGCTTGCCGTCAAACTCAAGCTCATCCCCATAGAGCTCTTTGAACAACGGCACCAGACCGGACTGGCAATGCACGTACACCGCATAGCTGCCTTCGCTCTTCTTGACCTGATCAATCCGAATGGTCGTCCCGCTCTTTGTCTGCGAGGTGAGGTAACTGGGCTGGCCCCACTTCAAGGTCTCAACCAATGATCCAACACCGTCGGTCGCGCGCGCCGTTTCAAATATCAGTGCACGGAGCGATAAGAGTTTCTCGCGCACCTCTTCGGGGTACCTCGCGAACACTTCTGCCACGCTCTTGTCGGCAAACTGGTCTTGCGTCATGATCCTGTCCGGCCCGATCACCTCCCACGATTATATCTTAAGATCACAGGCAAATGACACCGCCCGCCCCACGATATTTTGACTGTTTCACCACCGAACCGGGCGGGGGCAATCCGGTTGCTCTGATAACCGGCTCATCAGACCTCTCAGACCGGCAGATGCAGGAGATCGCGCGCGAAATCGGCGCGCCGGCCACCTGTTTTTGGTCGCTGGTTGAGGAGGGTCACGTGCACGCCCGTTTCTTTTCGCCGCGCACCGAGTACCGAATGTGCGGCCATGCGGTGATCGGTCTGTTCACGCTGTTGTTCCAAGAGCCCGGGCACGATCACAGACCAACATGGCGCCTCAGCACGCCTGCGGGAACAACACGCGTATACGTTGAATCAGGTTTGCAAAACCGCCCCTTGATCATGCTGGAGTTCACCGCACCCCGCTTATCGCCTCTCAGCCCAGGGTCCACTGGACTAGCGGAAGTTCTTAAGATTCCACTTGAAGCGATTTCTGGCGGAATTCCGGTGCAAACCGCCCATGCCGATTTCCGGCACGTTATGGTTAACGTCCGCTCCCGCGACGTGCTCATGAGCCTTTCCCCAAGCTTCGATGAGATTGTCAGATTCTGCAAGGCCGAGGCGGTCGACAGTATCGCGGTGTATGCGCTGGACGGCACAGCACGGGTTGAAAACTACCACGTGCGCGAGTTTTGTCCGCTCATAGGCGTCAATGAATCCGCTGCCGGCGGCACCACCAATGCGTCCCTCGCCTGCCTGCTCGCCGCGTCGGGATATTTGGGAATTGAAGGCGATACAACAGCCCGCTGCATAGCCCATCAAGGGGCCTCATTGGGCCGGCCGAGCAAGATCCATTGCGAGGTGACCGCATCGGCGGGCCAGATCGTCCAGGTGCGGGCGGGAGGTCATGCGGTAGAAGTTTTGACGCGCACGAACGCGTAGACCTCAGATCGGCCTAAGCGACGTTCTCCACGTCTTGGAAGAAGATGCCGTATTGCGCCTCGTAAACCTCCTGGGCCTTCGCCAGATCGTCCGCATGGAACACCCCGCGCGGACGCGGCAACAGCTCAAACCGGCCGCTGGGATCATCGCCGGCCACGAGCGTGGCGTAATCCTTCGGCGCATCCGATTGGCTCATATCAGGCGTGATGTAGCGAAGGGCGAGCCCGATCCGGCGATCATCGGAGCGGTTCGGATGGGAGGCATGAAACAGATTGCCGTGATGAAGCGAAAAGGTGCCCGCCTCCAGCACCACTTCAGTGGCATCTGCCTCATCCACCTCCACCGCCAGTTCCTGGTTGCGCGACAACATGTTCGTTTGATCGTCGGTATCCACGTGGCTCACCTGCTTCAGGTGCGAGCCGGCAACAAACCGCATGCAACCGTTGCCCACCGTGGCCGGAGTTATGGCCACCCAGGCGGTCACCTCCGATGAACCGCTGAGACCCCAATAGTGCAGGTCCTGGTGCCAGCCCACATAGTCGGGCGTTCTCGGCTCCTTGATAAACAACGAGCAGTTCCACAACAGAACGTTCGGGCCCAGCACCGCTTTGACCGCGTCGATGATGGTCGGGTTGTGCGCAATCTCATCCACCCAAGGGACAACCATGTTGGGATAGGCGCCATAGAGCGTCCTCACCTGCTCAGAGCTTTCCGCCACCACCCTCTCAAGCGCTTCCATCTCCGCGCGGACGGCCCCGGCTTCACCATGTGTGAGAGCCCTGAACGGGAAAACAAAACCGTCACGCTCATAGCTTTGTGCGATTTTGCTGAGCGATGCTGAACGCGTGGGTTCCATGGCTCCGGTCTCCTTGAGATATCGGTCCCGAACCATAGCGCGATAAAACTTGATGACCACGCCTTTTTGCGCCTAGGCTTCCCCACCTTCTCGCGTGCCCTAGAGGCGCCGGCGAGCGCGAGCAGGCAGATGGGAACCTTGCCGGCCTGGGAATTGGCTCTTTGCGCCGTATCTATCTTCCTGTTCTGCTGGAGAACGTGGACCGCTCACAAGCCGGCGGCTTCGTGGTTCTGTTCACCCTGGAGAGCACCTGCCGCGCCTTGCTGATGACCATTGTGCCGCTGCAAGCCTACACGCTGCTGCAAAGCGCTCAGCTCGTTTCGGTCACCTATCTCGCGGTAAGCCTGACCGGCCTTGTGGCGAGCTTGGGCCTGCCCATCGTGATGCACCTCATCCCCCGGCGCTACATGATGACCCTCGGCGCCCTCACCTACATGGCCTCGGCTACCTTCCTGGCCACGGGCACATTGCCCGGCCTGATCACGGGGCTTGCCTTACAGATCTCCGCAACGGCCATGCTGGAGGTCACCATCAATCTCTATTTGCTCGACCACATTCCGCGCAAGGAGCTCAACACCTTCGAGCCGCGCCGCCTCCTCTGGTCGGGGCTCGCCTTTGCCGCCGGTCCCTGGCTGGGGGTCTATCTGCACGAGAACGTGGTCAACGGCCTCACCTACATCGTGGTTATCCTGACGGCCGCGTTGATGCTGATTGCATTCTGGAAGCTCCGCCTCAGCGACAGTGTTTCGATCCAGCCGGCAAAGGGCCCGCCGCCGAACCCGATCAAGTACATTCCCCGCTTCATCAGCCAGAAGCGTCTGGTGCTGGCCTGGACGCTGGCAGTGGGGCGCAATGGCTGGTGGCTGATGTATTTTGTCTACACCCCCATCTTCGTAACGCAGTCCGGCTATAGCCCGGAGCTCGGCGGCGCCCTGGTCTCGCTCGGCGTCCTGCCCATGATCTTCGTGCGCCAATGGGGCAGGATCGGTCAAAAGATCGGGCTCAGAAAGCTGCTCATGGCAGCTTATGCGGCCACCGGGCTGATCTCGATCTGCGCCGGTCTGGCCGGTGAGTGGGCGATTGCCACCATGGGCTTCCTGCTGTTGGGCGCGTTTCTGGCCACCATGATTGACGGCGCCGGCAATGTGCCGTTCCTGCGCGCCGTACACCCCCATGAGCGGGCCGACATGACGTCGGTCTACACAACCTACCGCCACGGCACGTCTCTGTTCACGCCCGGCCTGTTTGCCACCGTGCTGGCGTTCCTGCCCTTAAGTTTCGTCTTCATCAGTGGGGGGCTCGCGACCATCGGCATGGCCTGGCTCTCCGGCTTCCTGCCCAAGAGGTTGTGAGCCCATGACGAGCGCAGAACAAACCGGCCCGCGAAAATCCTCACACAAGCTCACCGTCTGGGCCGTGTTGATCATTTTCGGCGCGCTCTGGGGCCTGACCTTCACCTTGATGAAGATCGCTTCGCAAGGCGGTGCTCATCCCATAGGCCTTTCCTTCTGGAACGCTGCGCTGGGGGCTGCCGGCCTTCTGGCCATCAACGTGCTGCGCCGCCGGCCGGTCCCGTTAAAGCCGCGCTATCTGAAGTTCTATGCCATCACCAGCATCCTCGGCACATCGGTTCCGGGCACCGCATACTTCTATGCCGCCATCCATCTGCCGGCCGGTGTGTTGTCCATTTCCATTGCCGCGGTACCCATGCTGACTTTTATGGCGGCAGCGGCGTTCGGGATCGACCGCTGGTCCATGCTCAGAGCCGTCGGGGTCTTGCTGGGGATTGTGGCCGTCTGTCTGATCGTTCTCCCCGAGACCGCCCTGCCCGATGCCGGCGCGGCCCCTTGGATGCTGGCCGCGCTGTTTGCGGCAGCCTGCTACACCGCAGAAAACATCTATCTCACCTTACGCCGCCCGGCGGAGATCGATCCTTTCACCCTGCTCATCGGCATGTTCACCTTCGCCGCGCTCATGCTGATCCCGGTGGTCTATTTGACCGATGCCTTTGTGCCCTTGAATTTCCCGCCCGGGCGCGTGGAGTATGCCATCTTCCTGATGACCGCCATCAACGCCGCCTCTTACGGCGCGTTCATCTACCTGGTGGGCAAGGCCGGCCCGGTCTTTGCCAGCCTGATGGGCTATCTGGTGACCCTTTCCGGCGTTGCCTGGGGCATGCTGATCTTCGCCGAAGTCCATTCCGGCTGGATCTGGGCCGCCCTGGTGGTCATGATTGCCGGCCTTGCCCTGGTACAGCCGCGCGAGGCGGAGGATGGACCGGCCTAGAGCGGTTAGAGCGAGATGAGGTCAAATTGAACCATTTGATGGAGTCAAATCAGCCCATATCCAAGGCGCGGAGCGCAGTGCGATGTGGGGCATCGGACAAGCTT
>JANQOW010000026.1 GCA_028285595.1 Hyphomicrobiales bacterium | reverse complement strand
AGGGGCGCGGCCTGGCGGACCGGAGCGCGCTGGAAGCGCAACTGGATCAGGAACATGGAGAAGGCTCTGTTGCGCTGGGCAAGCAAGTGTTCGCCAAGTCTTGCGCGGAATGCCACTCCAGTCAGCAGGAGCCTTACGAGCTGGCCGACTTCCACGCGGTAGACCCGAAAGACCCGACCCTGCGCATCGATTTTCTCTCCAGCGAGCATCCCATCCCTGTGAGCAGGGTTGGCACCTTTGCAGGCCGGGCGATGCATTCAAACCACATGCCGGGCCGGATCTGGGACGAGTATGCCGCCCGGGGCCTGTCGGAACGCCAGGCCGTTAAGGAGCAGCCCGAGATCGCCAAAGGCGCCGGACGCGGCTATTACCGCCCGCCCTCGCTGTTGAGCGTGTGGGCCCACGCGCCCTTCATGCACAACAATGCCATCGGGCCTGAGCTTTGCGGCAAGCCGAAAGATGCCGGCAATCTCTATTCCTCGCCTTATGTGGATGCCAACAACAAGCCGATCGCCAATCCACCCGATTGCTGGCCGTTTGACCCCAGTGTTGAAGGCCGCTACCGGCTCTATCAGGCCTCCATGCGTGCGCTGCTGTGGCCCGAGACACGGGTGCGCAAGGTGACCTTCACGGACGAGGACATTGTCTTTGACGTGGCGCCCGATGCCCGATTGGGAGATCTCGACATCTCTTTGAGCATCACCGTGCCCGCCGGCACGCCAGTGGTTGAGCTCAATAGCCTCAGGTTCAAGGATCTGGTGCAGGATCTGATCTTCCAACACCGTCATCCTGAACGCCTGGAGAACAAGTATAGGGACAGGATCACGCCCGAACAGTTCGCGCGCTTGAAAGCGGGGCTCGACGGCTTTCTGCGCACGCTTTTGAAGGAGAAGGTCAAGCGCAAGTTCAATCTCAAGAGTCCGGCCTTGAGCTTTGCTCAGGAGTTCTATTCCAACGTGTTGGAGCCGGTGGAGAACAAGGGCCACACCTTTGGCGAAACTTTGAGCGATCGCGAAAAGAATGCACTGATCGCATTCCTGGCGACCCTCTAGCAGAAGGCTGACAATCATGGTGGCACAGATAAAGACCATCGCCTTCGCAGGCGCTTTCCTCATCATCCTGGCTGGGACAGTCGCTTTGGCCGACGATCCCAAAGGTCCGGACATTCCCTTCGCCCCGGAGCGGGACACCAGCCTCCAAGATCCTGACAATCCGGAAGCCCTGTTCCGGGTGGACATGGCCAAGGTGGAGAGCAACTGGCCTCTGTCACGCGCAGATCTTATGAAGATCACCCCGAAGAACCTGGAAGCGCTGTCGCAGGATCAAGTGGACCAGATCTACGGGCGGATCACGGCCGGCCCGATCCCTGACGGCATTTACCGCGGCACTTTGTTCTTCGCCAAGGCAGACACAAACAGCCCGATCACCGGTGATCGGGAAACCCGTATCCGCGACGCCATGGGCGGCCTGCTCGGCATTCTGGCAGAGAAGAAGATTGGCGCTGTGGAGCGGGTCGGCAAGCTGTTGTGGAAGGGCAAAGTGTTCTTCCGCGATGAGGGCTACCTGCGGAACATGATTGAAGACCTGCGCTTACTGAACCGCAAGATCGACCGGGAAGACACAGTGCCCAAGGTAACGATCCCGCGCTTCACCTGGCTCAACTATTCGTGGATTCGCTATGTTCCATTCCTCAGCAACGACGTGAACCTGCTTTTTCCTGCAAAACTCTATTGCGGTCAGAGCCTGATGGATTCGCGCCGGGAATCCGTCATTGTGGATTATTATTTCAATGACGAAATTGAGGAATATCGCGACAGTCCGGATTCGCTGGCCGGGCGCAACGGGCTGAAGATCCGTGATGAAATCCGCATGATCCGCCCCGGCTTCTATCTGGGCCGCGCTTACATCAATAAGATCTTCCTGCTGAACTTTACCCTCTACAATGAAGAGGTGGCGGAGAAGGGTGCGGCTGGCTTTCAGGCGGGCGAGGCCATCACAGAAGAGTGCTGGGCCGGCGAACAGCAGCGCGCCGCCGCGCTCAAATGATCACCCTGCCCCCGCCCACCTGGCCGGAACGTGTGCTGCACGCAGGCTTTCGGCGGGTGCTCTGGGTGATGCGGCGCACAGACCGGCTGGGTTTTCGCCAGCTCTTTAATCCGCTCTTGCGTGAGCCGATCGCAGGTTTGGTGCAGTGGATCATGAACCTGCGCCGCCGCGATGAAGGGTTTCAGTTGGCCGAGGAACGCACGCTCCCCAAAGAGCAGGCCAGCCTTGATTCCATTGTGGAGTCTTTCGCCAGCTACATGCGCCAGAACTACCGGGCGGGCGAGTATCAGCGCGGCGGGAATACGAAGACCCACGGCATTCTACGCGCAGAGTTCATCGTGCGCGACGATGTGCCGGAGCATATGCGCCACGGGGTTTTCGCCGCACCGCGCACCTATCAAGCCTGGGTGAGATTCTCAGGTCCCGGACCCGACATGCCGGCGGACATTGACGATGTGGGCTTTGTCAGTTGCTCGATCAAGCTGATGGGTGTTGAGGGGCCGAAGCTGATGGAGGATGAGCACGAGACCCAGGATTTCATCTCGGTGAGCACGCCTACCTTCGTTACGCCAGACATTCACGCCAATGCGCGGCTGCAGGTCCACACGCTGCGTGATACCCCGGTGTTCTATTTCTTCACCACCGGCTTTTCCCACTTTCTCGATTTTGTGATGCAGGGCCTGTGGAACGAAACCCAGACCAGTCCTTTGGAGGCGCAGTACTGGAGCTGCACGCCCTATCTCCTCGGCCCCGACCAGGCGATGATGTATTCGGTGAAACCCAAGTCCTCCAAGCGAAGCTGGATTCCGGGACTGCCGTTTTGGACCCATAGAAACTATCTCCGCCAAGCCATGGTGCGCACCTTGGCCGATGGCGATGTGGAGATGGACTTCATGATCCAAGTGCAGACCGATCCGCACCGCATGCCCATCGAAGACGCCGGTGTGCGCTGGCCGCAGAGTTTGTCACCATTCGTGCCCGTGGCGACGCTGCGCCTGCCGTCTCAGGATTTCGACACGGAAGCACGGGAACGCTTTGCCCACAATCTGGCTTACCATCCCTGGCACGCGCTGGCGGAGCATCGCCCGCTGGGAAACCAAAACCGGGCGCGCCGCCGGATGTATTGGGAGCTGCGCCGCCTGCGCCAGACCATGAACGCCACGCCGCATATTGAGCCGAAGGCGGAGGATCCGGTGGTGTAACGCGCGCCTAGCGCCTCCCCTCGCCTGCAATGAACCGCAAGGCGCGCAGCCCGGGCAGGAAGAAGTATCCGCCCCCTGTCAGCGTTACGAACTGCGGCAGCCCCGCGTGCCGGCAGCTCAAGCCACTGTCCTCAGGCACCGGATAGGTGTCAGTGGGCGGCAACCCATATCCCTCTTTCGCCCCGTCGGCCCACAGCGGCGCGCGGCTCGCCAACAGCGGGTCGCCATGATCCAGCCCATCGAATTTGGGGTTCTCCAACCAGGAGGCCTGGACGAACTCGAACTGACGCAGAATGTTCGCGTTAAGACACATGAAACGCAGGCCTTGCGCCCTGGGTCCATCCACATATTCGCGCCCACGGCGCAGGATCCGGTGGAACCGGGTCGACGACACCAGGTCGTCATGCGGGTCCTCAGCGGCAAACCCTAAAGTGCGCAGAAACCGGTTTGCCAGTCCTCGCGTGTTCGCCGGCAGGTCCGGCGTGCGCGGATTGGCCCGGCGCACATGGGCCCCATGCGGACAGGCTGTCCCATCAAGGTCGTTGCCGTAGGTGAACTGGTTCAACCAGATATCCTCCATACCCGGCCCCACGCCGGCGACGGGCCCGTTCTGCAACGGCACCAAAGGTGCGCCTTCCGGGATCACCTTAGACGGGTCATCATTTGGCAAGATACCCGGCAGATCCGGTTCGATTGGAAGCTCTTTCTTGATGCGCCCCACCATGGCGCCCTGCAGGTCTCGCCTTTTCCCGGTGTAGGTCTCAAACCCCTCCACATCCTGCGCCAGATCCCGAAACACCAGGTAGGTGCCATTGCGTCCGAGATCCAGCTTCCCCGGCTCATCCTCTGCCAGCGGGAGATCGGCTTCAGGATATTGGCGGGCCCCAAGAAGCGGACGCGGTGTGTAGCGGTTATACTCGTTGCGGTAGCCCAGCAGGAATTCGCCCAGTGCGGAGATGTTGCTGTAATCCAGCGCCTGGCCCACCGGCTTCGCCGCCGCCCGCTCCCAATCGATGACCGGCTGACTGGTGCCATCTACAAAGCCGAAAGGCTCGTGATTGCCCAGATCGAAGGTTTGAAGCGGCGAGGCCTTGAGCGCCTCAAACGCTTGGAGCCAGTGGCTCGCCTGAACCTCCGCTTCGAAGGCCTCCAGCTCCCCAAGCCGCGCATACATCATCACCAGCACATGCGGCAGCTCATCCGGCCCTCTCCCCCAAGCCCAGGCTTCAGGCGCGTTCCTGCCAACATCGCCCAGACGGCGGGCTCTGTGACGCTCATACATGCCTGTGCGGAACTCATGAGAGAACTGCTCCAGAATGTGCCCCGGGAGGCCAAGTGCCGCCAAGCCCGGATAGGTAAAAGCGATCTGTAGCACCGTGTCGGGCTTTGTGCCCTTGTAGGCCGTGTTGACTTTCGCTGAAGCCAACCAAGCCCGGGCGGCATCGGCGTCCTTGATACGGACCAGATGGAAACGAGCCTCTTTCAGATAATCCTGGCCGAAGCGCACCAGCGCTTGAACATCCCGCAATTCCGCGTCGGACAGATGCAGAGGTTGATCCTTCATGACAGGTCCCTCATCAGCATGCGGATCTCTTTTGACTTAAGGACAGGCTGACGCAGGGCGTCGTGCACACGCGTATTGCGGGCAAGATCATAGGCCGTGAGGCCAGGGTAGGCTTTGTACCAAACATCGCTGGGCAACTGATGACGGCGCAGGGTGTATTTGAACTTCTCTTCAGCCTTCGCGCCGCCGGCAATAAGCCAGTTCACCCGCGGATAGCCGAAACCGCACCCAAAGGCGAGGTTCAGCCCCCAGCCCACCTTGTTGATGAAATCATCCATATAGGCTTCCAGGCTGCCATCGTAGTTGCTGAAGAAGATCAGCCGCTTCTTGTCGTTGATGAAGACCCAGCGGGCAAAGTGGATGGTTTGAATGCGCCCGAGATGGCCACGGGTGAAGAAGTGGCGTGCGGCGTAATCGATGATCCACAGTAGCGCCACAGCCAACCAGCGCCGGAACAAGGATGGCTTCACACTGCCCACCACCGTGAACTGGTTGGTGACATCGTAATCCTCCCGTTCGGCCAGCGCGGCCACATGGCGGTCAAGCCGGGACGCCGGCTCGCGCGGGATAATCTCCGGCTCGTTTTTCTCATAACAGCGCAGCATACTTACGAACGCCGCTACGACCGCGAGCGCAATCCCCAGCGGCAGGACCGAGCAGAGCATAAGCGAGAGCATGGCCGGAAACGCCGCAGCAGCAGCGACGGAGATCAGGAATACCGCCGTCTCAAAGTTCGCCTGCGTCCACAGATAGACGAATGCAACCAACGCCGCGCCGAGCCCGGCGAGCATCAGCCACCCGAGGCTGGCCGGCATATCCAGATAGAGCGGAAATGCGAGGAGCCAGGGCAACAACAAGACGAAAGGTACGCTGACAAAATGCAGCAGGTTCGCCACTAGCCAGCCCACTGGAGTTGGCGCGGGCGGAGCGGGCTGTAGCTCAGGTGACCGGTCAAAGAAGCCTTTCAAACGTCGGTAGGCCGCTTCCGCCTGGTGAACGTTTTGGGGATCTTCAGCTAGAAACGCTTCCAATTCGCCGCGCAGCGCCGCGGTCAGACTGGCTTCCTGGCGGACCTGGCCAACCGTTCGGCCAAGCCAGTTCACATAGCTGGCGGCTGGGGGATGTTCGTGGTCGCGCATCCAAGCCAGAAGATCGGTCTCGCTTTGGAAGTCTTTGCAATGGCCGAATATCTCCCGCAACGTCTCTGCCGCCGGACTATGGCCCACAATGGCTTTCAAGGTCTCTTCAGAGGGCCCGTCGCAATCGCCCATGAACACCAGCGCCACATCATAAGACGGGATGGGATTGGTCCTCTGGCTCTTGAGCGCCAAAAAGTCGATCAGGGTACGGTCATCAATCACCACAAAGCGAGCAAAATGGATGGTTTTGAACTGGCGGAAGGGAAACCGTTCGCAGTCCGGATCCGCCATGCCGGGCGCTCTCTCCAAGTTCAGAGTGTCTAAGAGGGCCCGCACATCCTCTGCATGGCCCTCTTTGACGGGCGCATAAATCATAAAATTCGATTGCGGTGTCACGAGCAGGAGCGGCCTTTTTCTTCGCGCTTGATAAATAGATGCAAATGTTCGCCAAAACGGCTTTTAAACATAAGCTCACGCTCAAGGCGAAGATCGCACTCAAGTTTACCATGCTTGCTCGCAGATGTGCGGAAAATTTAGAGAAAACTATGCTCAGCCCGGTTCTTGCCCTTGTGGACAGGCTCTCTATTTGGGCAACTCAATATAGACTAAAGCAATAGCGCGGGAAGCGGAGTGAACCGCGTCCCGCGCCAGCATTCGGTGTGGTTGGCCCTTGACGGGATAGGTGCCTATTCAGCCGGGATGCGCAGCACCTGACCGGGATAGATTTTGTCCGGGTGGGTCAGCATGGGCCGGTTGGCCTCGAAGATCTTGTTGTACTTCGGTCCTCCGCCTTTGCCGTAGGCCTTCTCTGCAATGGCCCAAAGCGTGTCGCCCTTGACCACCGTGTGCAGGTGCGGCTCGGCCGCATCGCTGCCGCCTACCTTCACCTCAGAGGCCTCAACCTTGGAGATCCCAAGAGAGTTGCCCACCGCAATGACCGCTTTTTCGAAAATCGACTGATCGGCCACATCGCCTTTGATCACGGCGGTGTCGCCGTTTACCTCAACCTCGACGCCTTCGGTGCCCAGATCATGGGAGTCCAGCTCTTTCTTCAGCGCATCAGCAGAAGGTGTTTCCTCTTCGCTGCCAATGCCCAGCGCTTTGCCGGCGGCTTTCACAAAGTCAAACAATCCCATTCTCGTCTCCTTAGTCATCTTGGGTCCGTTTGGACCATCATGGGTATAAATGCGCCAAGTTCCAAGCCATTTCTTGCAATTGGTTGCATCGGGCGACGGCTTCAGCCAGACCGCGAAGTCAGGCGCCTCGCCTATTGCGGTGGCCCTTCAAACTTGCGGGTGTCCAAAACGTCCGGCAGCCAGGGCAAAGCCGAGCGGCAGAAAAACTCCATCTTGGGCACCAAATCGGCCCGCTGGCGCACGGTGCCGACGCGCAGGTTGTACACGGCCGGGTTATCGCTCACATCACTGGCATAGAGGGCCGAGCCACACTCACCGCAAAACGCCTGGATACGGCGGTTGCCGCTGTCGCCCACCTTCACATATTCTTTCGGGCGCCCCTTGGTGACAGTGAACGTGTTCCCCGCCACGATGGCCACTGTGCGATAGGCGGAGCCGGACAGGGACTGGCAATCGGAACAATGGCAGATGGCCACCCGGTCCAAATCCACCTCGGCCTCATAGGCAATAGCGCCGCAATGACAACCGCCATCAATTTTCATCAGGCAAAGCTCCTCTCACAGATCTCCCGGGTTCTTGAACCATAACTCTTGCAATCCCCGGGCGCCACGCTGAAGATCACCCTAAGGAGGCTAGGGCCATGGACCAAACACTTCGCGATGCCGCCAAAGACCTGATGATCCGCTACGGGGGAGACACGTTCCCCAACCTCTTCCGCACTGCCAAGGGATCGGTGGTGACGGATGACGAGGGCCGGGAAATCCTGGACTTCACTTCCGGGCAGATGTGTTCCACCATAGGCCACAACCATCCGGCCATAGTGAAAGCCATCAACGAGAGCTGCGAAAGCGCGCTGCATATGTTCTCCGGAATGGTGCCGGAAACCGTGGTGAAGCTTGCGCTGAAGCTGGAAGAGTGGCTGCCGGCGCCCTTGCGCAAATCGCTGTTTGTGAACACGGGCTCTGAATCCAACGAGGCAGCCCTGCGCATGGCCAAGCTCGCCACGGGCGGCTATGAGGTGATTGGTCTCGGCGGGTCGTGGCATGGCACAACTGGCGCCTCGGCCGCCGCCTCTTTCGCCAGCGACCGACGCGGTTATGGCCCCAAAGTCCCCGGCAACCACGTTCTGCCGGAGCCCAATGCCTACCGCTGCCCCGTCTCACACTGCCGCGATACGTGCGATCTCACGTGTCTGAAGGTGGGGCTGAAGATGTTCGACATGGCCTCCGACGGTGCGCCTGCTGCACTGATCGCTGAACCCGTGATCTCGGCCGGAGGCATCATCATGCCGCCCGATGGCTACCTGGATGCCCTGCGCAAGGCCTGCGATGAGCGCGGCATGCTTTTGGTGTTCGATGAAGCGCAAACCGCTTTTGGGCGGCTCGGCACCACATTCGCAGCCACCAAGTGGGGCGTCGTGCCCGACATTATGGCGGTTTCAAAGACCTTGGGCGGCGGCATTCCCCTGGCGGCCACTCTCACCACCGATGAGATTGAGGAGAAGGCCCATAAGGCCGGCTTCACCTACTATACCAGTCACGTTTCAGACCCCATGCCGGCCGCAGCGGGCCTCGCGGTGATGGAGACGATCGAACGAGAAAACCTGCTGGAAAGGGCCACAGAGCGCGGTGCCTACCTGCGCGCCGGTCTTGAAACATTGCAGCAGAAATATGAGGTGATCGGGGATGTGCGCGGCGCCGGCCTGCTTCTTGGCGTTGAGCTGGTTAAGGATCGCGAGAGCCGGCAACCTCATCATGAGTTGGGCTCGGTGACCACCCAGCGCTGCTTTGAGCTGGGATTGTCCATGAACATTCGCCGGCGGCCTGAGCGCGGCTCAGTCTGGCGCATCGCTCCGCCCCTGACGGTGAGCGAAGAGGAGTTGGACCGGGGCCTTACCATCCTGGATGAGGCCCTGGCTGACGGCCTTAACCAACTTGCCGGAAGTTGAGGTAAAGTCGAAGGATTGAAACACAAGTGCCAGCAGATGGTCACAATCTCTAACTACAAGGTGATCAATATTCTACACAGCCAACGTTGACAAAGGCGTCTATTGAGGCGCATTCAACGTTAGTGTTTTGGGACGGGCTATGACTTCAGCTTATAATCCGAGTGGTCAAGGAGAGATCTCCTCTGTGTCTGACGTGGCGCGTGAACCTGCCAATGAAAACTTGGCGGCCCCCTCGCCGTTTGAGCTTGACCACATCGTGGCCGAGACCGCGGGTGCGCTGAAAGACCTGCAGCATAATGATGGCCACATTGTTTTTGAGCTGGAAGCCGACGCCACGATCCCGTCGGAATACGTCTTCCTGAACCACTTTCTGGGAGAGCTGGAGCCGGATGTTGAAGCCGAGTTGGCAGAATACCTGCGCAGCCTGCAATCAGACCGCCACGGCGGCTGGCCCTTGTTCCACGAAGGCGATTTCAACATCTCCGCGTCCGTAAAGGCCTATTATGCACTGAAGCTGGTGGGAGATGATCCTGAAGCGGCGCATATGCTCCGCGCCCGCGAGGCCATTTTGCACCATGGCGGCGCCGAAACTGCAAACGTGTTCTGCCGCTATGCGCTGGCACTGTTCGGACAGGTGCCGTGGCGCGCCGTGCCGGCCATGCCGGCCGAGCTCATGTTGATGCCGCGTTGGTTCCCGGTGAACATGTGGAAGTTCTCCTACTGGTCGCGCACCGTGATTGCACCCTTGCTGATCGTGGCCGCGCTGAAACCCAAAGCGGCAAACCCCAGAGGCGTGGATTGCCAGGAGCTGTTCTGCACGGCACCTAATGTCATCAAGAAATGGCACATCAATCCCACAGGCTCCAGATGGGGCGAATTCTTCCTTGGGCTCGACAAGGTGCTGCAGGTGGTGGAGCCCCACTTTCCAAAACGCAACAGGGCCAAGGCCATCCAGGCGGCGTTGGATTTCATCAAGCCGCGGCTCAATGGCGTCGATGGGCTGGGCGCCATCTTCCCGGCCATGGCCAATACGGTGATGGCATTTACCGCGCTGGGGATCGACCCTGAAAGCGAGGAGTATAAGATCGCGCGCGCCTCCACAAAGAACCTGCTCACTGAGGCGAAGATATCGCCCACAACCGGCGCCACTCAGCGCTATTGCGAGCCGTGTAAATCACCGGTCTGGGACACAGCCCTGGCCGCCCACGCCTTGGCGGAATCCGACCAGCATGGGGACGATCCCAAGGCCCTGCTGGCGGCGTGCGACTGGCTGGCCAAACTGCAAGTGACCGATGTGAAGGGCGACTGGGCGGTGAACGCTCCGAACGTGGAGCCCGGCGGTTGGGCCTTTCAGTATCGCAATGATCACTACCCGGATGTGGACGACACGGCGGTTGTGGGCATGTTACTGCACCGCGCCGACCCTCAGCGCTACGCCAAGGAAATCAGCCGTGCCGTGAGCTGGATTGAAGGCATGCAGAGCACGAATGGAGGTTGGGGCGCTTTTGATATCGACAACAATGCCGATTTTCTGAACTCCATTCCGTTTGCAGACCATGGCGCGCTTTTGGATCCGCCCACGGCGGACGTCACCGCACGCTGCCTGTCATTCCTGGCCCAGGTTGGCTTGGAGATCAATCATCCCACCATGGCCCAGGCCATCGAGTTCCTTAAAGTTGAACAGGAAGAGGACGGCTCCTGGTTCGGGCGCTGGGGCACCAATTACATCTACGGCACCTGGTCGGTCCTGTGCGCACTCAATGCGGCGGGCGAGGACATGCAGGCCCCTTATGTACAGAAGTCCGTGAAATGGCTGCTCGCCCACCAGCGCAAAGATGGCGGCTGGGGCGAAGACGGCGCCACCTATTGGCAAGAGCGCCGCTCTGAGGCCAAGGCCAGCACACCGTCGCAAACATCCTGGGCCGTGCTTGGGCTTATGGCGGCCGGCGAAACCAACCATCCGGCTGTCGCACGCGGGATCAGTTATCTGAAGGATCATCCGCGCCAAGACGGCCGTTGGGAAGAACCCTGGTTCACCGCTGTGGGCTTTCCGCGGGTGTTCTATCTGCGCTATCATGGCTACAGCGCGTTCTTCCCCACGTGGGCCCTGGCGCGTTACCGCAATCTGAAGCGGACCAATTCCGGCAAAGTCAGGTGGGGCATGTAACACCGCCCGCCTGACCCACCAGGGCGCAACACGAAGCGTAAAGGGCGATGGCGGGGCGCATTGGCATTCTCACCGGGCTGGCGTTTGAAGCCGATCTGGTTCGGAAACTCTCCAAGAAACTCAGTTGGGGAACGGGCTCACCCGAAGTCCGCTGCATCGGCATGGGTGGCGCAGGCGCCGGTTCGGCGGTGCAAGACCTTGCCGCCCTTAAGGTGGAACGGCTGGTCAGCTTCGGCCTGGCGGGCGGTCTCGATCCTACGCTTAAGCCCGGCGCGCTGGTGGTTCCTCGCGCCATACTGGATGGAACCGGCAAATCCTTTGCAGTTGATGAGGCGTGGCGCTCGCAGTTTCTCGAACGGCTTGGGTCCGAGCGGCAAGCGCTGGACGGCACGCTATTGTCCGGCGCCGGCCTGCTCACCACCAAAGATGCCAAGCAAGACGCGTTTCAACGGAGCGGGGGACTGGCAGCGGATATGGAGAGTGCCGAGATCGCCATCGCCGCTGAGGCCGCAGAAATGCCTTTTCTCGTTCTGCGCGCGGTGGCCGATGATGCGGGCACCACACTGCCCCCTGCCGCCGGAGCGATGAGCCCCGGTGGACGACTTTCTGCCTGGCGAGTGATGGGGTCACTGGCGCGGCGCCCGTGGCAGCTTCCTGCGCTCATAGCTCTGGGAGGAAAGACGCGCACCGCGATGTCGACGCTCGAAGCAGCCCTCCCCCGGCTGATGGAGACCTAGCCCGCCGTGGCGGTGGTGAGTGAGGGCTTGCACTCCGTTTGGGCCAAAAGCGCGTGGGCGCGCTTACGTGAGGCGAGATCCGGGATCAGGGAGCGGATCACCACAACCCCTTGCGCCTGGGTGGTGTGGATCACGATACCACCGCCCTGACGCTGGGAGGTGTCTTCCTCAGCGGCTGTCTTGGCTTCGCCTTGCACGATCAGGGCGGCGAACTGATCGGTCCCTACCTGAGTGTCGTTCAGGGTGTAAATGTTGCGGCCGCTGGGCTCAAAAATGCTCACCGCCCAGTAGGTATCCGGCAAGGGGGCGGAAATGGCAATCGGCCGTTCGCTGATGTCATAAGGGCAAATGGCAAAGGCCATGTCCGGCGGAACACCACGCAGAATCTCCTTCAGCTTGGTTTCGTCCTCCAATACCGTCAGAGTGTTGGTTTCTGAAGCCGACATGAGGGCAGCCACTGTGTCTTCACGTTCCAGTCTGGGAAAGAAAACGGAGGTCACGATGTGGGTGGCCGCGGCCAGCAACACCATGGCTGTGCTCCAAAACAGAAACCGCCTCATCTGCAGCCCTCCAAGCGAATCTCCGGAAGCTGCACCGAGCTGGGGTCTTCTATAACCTTGCGGTCTGCGTTGATAAGGGTCAGCATCAACTTGAATTCAGCGCCATCGGCCGGCAAGGGCAACCAATTGCCGGGGCGGGCGCTGTCGGACAGAATGATCTCAAAATTGCCCTGAGGATCGCGCACAATATTGTTGGCGTTAAATGACCTGCGCTTTGAAATGTAAGTGAGCTCTGCATCGCCGCGCGGCGCAATGGCCATTCCCCACGCGCGCGCTGGCAAGGGCGCGCTCGCCAGCTTGTAGCTGCACACTGAACTCAAAGGCCCGCCGTTAAAGTCGGTGTCGGCGCTGAACGTCATCTGCTCAAAGCTGCTGAGCGGCAATTCCCGGCGCAGAGAAAAATGTGCCTTGGTGTATGGGTCGGCGTCGGAGTGACCGGCCTTTTTCCAGAGCTTCCAGGACCCGCTTTGCAAGGTGAGATCACCAAGCTGGCCGGAGATCACATAGTGCGCGGAGAAATAACCGATGGCGCATCCCACCAAGGCGAAAACTGTGATCCGAATAATGGGAGTCATAACGCCACTTACAACTTGGTTCTAACGGCGGCTATCGCTGTTGCGCAGGCGCTGCTGAGCGCGGTTCTGCTGATTGCGCTGCTTGCGCCGCTCAATACGCTGTTGACGCCGCTTCTGACGGGTTTCCACGGTCACCGTCCGGACCTGGCGCACGCGGTTCGTGTTCTTCTGGTTCTCGAACAGGTTGAAAATCTGCCGCACCGTATTGGCCACACCGCCCTGCTTGCGCTCCGGCGACGTAATGATGGTGACCTCTCCGCCCTGGTCGGCTTGCTCAGTGGAGACGGCGGCAATCGGAATCTGCACGTCATTGTTGCCCGTGAACCGTGCGTAACGACCGTCCAGCGGGACGCCCGGCAGCGCTTGCGCCACCTGGGTCTCCAGGGCCTTGCTCATCACCTCTTTCCAGGTCATGGCCGGCAGGTTGCCGCCGGTCAACCTGTTTGTCGGTGTGAAGTCGTCATTGCCGTACCAAACGCCCGTGGCATAGTGAGCGGTAAAGCCGATAAACCAGGCATCCCGGTAGCCTTGGGTGGTGCCGGTCTTACCGGCTTGCGGCGTAAAGCCAAGCTCGGACCGGCGGCCCGTGCCGCCTACGACCACTTGATTGAGCATATAGTTGAGATCTGCGACTTTGCCTGGGCTGACCACCTGTTTGCTATCGCGCTCATTGTTGGAGCGGCTGTAGAGAAGGTCGCCGTTGGGCCGGCGGATCTCCAGAACCGCGTGGGGCTTTGTGAGGCGCCCACCATTGGCGAACGTGGCATACGCGCCAGTGATGTCCAGAACCGTCACCTCATTGGTGCCCAGAGGCATGGAGGCGTTTGATCTGAGCTCAGCGTCCAGGCCAACAAGGCGCGCATTGTCAATAATCGACTTACGGCCGATGGATTGAGCAATATGCACCGGCACCGTGTTGATGGACTTTTGCAGGGCCACCGTCATGGAGACCCGGCCGCGGTAACGCCGGTTATAGTTTTTCGGCGACCAGCCTCGGATGGTAATCGGCGCGTCAACCACTTGGGTTTGCGGGCGCATGCCCGACTGCAAAGCGGCCAGATAGACAAAGGGTTTGAAAGACGAGCCCGGCTGGCGCAGCGCCTCTGTGGCCCGGTTGAACTGACTGTTCTCGTAGTCGCGTCCGCCCACAATCGCTTTCACCGCACCATCCGGCGTCATCGTCACCAGCGCCGCTTGCTTGACCCGTTTGGCTTTCCCATGGGTGTCCAGCATCTTGTTGACGGTTTCTTGTGCGTGGCGCTGAAGGCCTTGGTCGATGGTGGTTTGCACCTCGATCACATACTCGCCGGACAGGCCCTGTTCCTTCAGTGTCTCCAGGGTTTCTTCATAGGCCCAGTCCAAGAAATAGTCGGGGCTGTAATAGCCTGGCGCCGTGGCCACGTTGGCCGGCTCCCGGCGGGCGGCAAAGAGTTCGCCCTGGCTGATGAACCCTGTGTCCAGCATCCGGTAAAGCACCACATTGGCCCGAGCCCGGGCGGCCTCCAGGTTCACGTGGGGTGCATATTTACTGGGCGCCTTGAAGAGGCCCGCCAGCATTGCAGCTTCAGGCAGGTTCACATCCCGGATCGATTTCCCGAAATAAAACTGTGCGGCCGCTTCCACCCCATACGTGCCGCCGCCCATGTAAGAGCGGTCAAGGTAGAGCTTCAGGATTTCATCCTTGCTGAGGCGCGCTTCGATCCAGAGCGCCAGGAAGGCTTCGTGGATCTTCCTGCGCAAGGAACGTTCCGGCGACAGAAAAAGGTTCTTGGCGAGCTGCTGGGTCAGGCTGGAGCCCCCTTGCACCACGCCGGAGGCTTGCGCGTTGGCGATGGCCGCGCGCAACGTGCCCTGCGGATCGACGCCAAAGTGGTAGTAGAACCGGCTGTCCTCAGTGGCGAGCAGCGCGTTGATCATATATTTGGGGATCTCGTCCAGCGGAATAGCGTCGTCTTGGCGGACCCCGCGCAGGCCAATCACCTCGCCGTTGCGGTCTGTGAAGGTGATCGCATATTGCCGGCCCCGGTTCCAAATATCACCCTCACCAGAGAAGGGCGGCAGGGCGTAGTAGGCCACGCCAATGGCAATCAAAAGACCCAAAGTGGCCGCATCGGAGGTCAAATCCACGAAAAACCGCTTGATGCCCCAGATACGCCAACGGGTCATCCAGGCGGAGTAAGCGCTGTAGTTTCGTTTGGTCCAGTCCGACGCCTCGAACAAGGAGGATGAAATGATCGAATCCAAGTTCGTAAAGAAGCGAAATAAGGGACCTTGCGGTTTGAGCTTCGCCACCAATGCGCTCCTGGTTTAAGCTTTACATTTTGGGCCCACTTTAAGGGCTCCAGGCGGCCGCCGGCCATTGCGCCGCAGCCTGCCGTGTCATGTGTACCCAATTTACGCTATATATTGCAAATTTCACACCAATACTTAAACCTGCGACACAGTTCTCACGACAGTGTGTTGCAAAATCAGCACGAATATGGAGTGCAAGCGTTGGGCGAACCTGACCTACCGTTTTGGAAAGCCAAATCCTTAGACCAAATGAGCCGGGCTGAATGGGAAAGCCTGTGCGATGGCTGCGGACGCTGCTGCCTTGTGAAACTGGAAGACGAAGACACTCTGGAGGTGCACTACACCATGGCATCGTGCCGCTATCTGGATGTGAAAACCTGCCGCTGCAGCGACTATGCGAACCGCACCACCAATATTCCTGATTGCCGCGAACTGACGCCCGAAACCCTTGGAGAAATGACCTGGCTCCCCCCGAGTTGCGCCTACCGGAAGGTTGCCGAGGGGCGCGATCTGTCCTGGTGGCATCCGCTGGTCTCCGGCTCTACGGAAACCGTGCATGAGGCCGGCATCTCCGTGCGGGGCAAGATCGTTTCAGAAGATCTGGTGGCAGAAGAAGATCTTTGGGGTGCGGTTGTGCGCTGGCCCGTGGCGGAAGGCGAATAGGCAATGGCACGGCAAAGACGCTTCATTCAATGCGATGTGTTCAGCTCCATGCCCACCAAGGGCAATGCCCTTGCCGTTGTATTGGACGGCGAAGGACTGAGCGATGTCCAGATGCAGGACTTTGCGAAATGGACCAACTTGGCAGAGACCACCTTCCTGTTGCCGCCCACAGATCCAGGAGCTGATTACCGGGTTCGCATCTTCACCCCGGTGCGCGAGATGCTGTTTGCCGGCCACCCAACGCTCGGCAGTTGCTTTTCCTGGCTCCACGGGGGCGGCGTACCTTCAGACCCCAATGTGGTGGTGCAAGAGTGCAAGATCGGTCTGGTGCCGATCCATATTGATGGCGAACTGCCCGCGTTTGAGGCGCCAGCCACCACAGCCGAGCCCTTACCTGAGGAAGATTTTGAGAGGATCCGCGAGAGGCTTGCAGTTCCGGCGGACCGGGTGGTGCAGACCGCCAAACTGACCAATGGCCCGATCTGGCAAGTGCTTGAGTTGAAAAGCGCCCAAGATGTTCTGGAAGCCGACGGCACAAAAACCAAATGGCCTGAGTTCACGCCCATAGGGCTGATTGGCCCACACCCGCCTGGATCAGAATGCGACTTTGAAGTGCGCATGCTAGCCCCGTCCAGCGGGATGCTGGAAGACCCGATCACGGGCTCTCTCAACGCGGCGCTGGCGCAATGGCTGGTCGCACAAGGCCGGCTGGAGCGGCCGGTCAAGACCGCTCAGGGCACTCAGATCGGCCGCGTAGGCCGGGTGCACATCCGCCCGGATGGAGATACTATCTTGATCGGCGGTCAGACCAATCTGTTGATTGAAGGTACCGTTACCCTCTAGCCGGGCAAACCAAGAACAAGGGAGAGCATGATGAAATTCGCAACCGTGGCGACCGGGGGCATCGGCGGATACCTAGCGGTGCGTCTCACGCAGAGCGGCCATGAGGTGGCCACCATCGCCCGCGGCGCCCATCTGGAGGCAATCCGGCAGCACGGGTTGAAGCTGGACGCGTTCGACGGGCACCATGAAATCAGGCCCTGGATCGCGACTGATGATCCCGCGGACGTGGGGGAAGTGGACGTGATCCTCTTTGGAGTGAAAGGCGCTGCCTTGGAAGCCGCCGCCAAGCTGTGCGGTCCCATGCTTGGCGCTAAAACAATCGTTGTGCCGTTTCTAAACGGAGTTGAGGCCTCAGATCTGCTGGCGCAGATCCTGCCTGAGGAGAACGTGGGCAACGGGGTGGCCCAGATCTCAACCACCATTGCCGAGCCGGGCTTGATCAAGCAGGTGGGTGAGTTCAACCGCTTCATCGTGGCGGAGCGGGACAGCCGGGCTTCGGCGCGGATTGACGCCCTGCGTGCCGCCATCAACGAGGCGGGTTCCTCGTCTCCGGAAACCAAAGATATCCTGCGCGATCTCTGGTCCAAGTTCGTTCTGTTCTCGGCTGTCTCCGGCGTGACCGCTGCGGCGCGCTGCACCATCTCAGACATTACCGGGAATGAGAAACTGGGGGCGCTCTTCCAGACCATTGTGGCGGAAACTGCTGCACTCGGGAGGGCCCGGGGCGTCGCCCTGCCCGATGAGATTGAAGCCAATATCTGGGCATCAGTTCAGAACCTCCCGCCCACCATGCGCGCGTCAACGGCGATCGACCTGGAACACGGACGCCCCCTGGAGATCGACTGGATATCAGGGGCCGTGGACCGCCTTTCCCAAGCGGCCGGTCTGGATGCACCGGTGAACCGGACAGTCTATGCTCTGCTCAGCCCGTACAAGAACGGGCGCGGCTGACCTAAGGGTGCGGGCCCCACGGGGCCTGCAGGAGGAGCTGGTTCTTCTGCTCGATCACCAGCGGGCGGAACTTGCCGGCGAAGTTCATGAAGTCATCGTCCTGGAACAGCCGCCCCCAATGGGCCCGCCGGTCCGCATCGTCATCGAACTTCCACAGGTGCACCAGACTGTTCAAGGTGCCCACATCTGAGGTGAAGTAACCGATCAGTTTGGCATCGTAACCACCGGCCTGAAGGGCAGGCCAGGCAAGTTCCTGATAGAGCTTCACCGCCTCAGCAAGCTTTCCCACGTAAAGCGTGTAGGTGCGCAGTTCATAGACAGGCATGGCTGTTTTCTCCCTTAGCCTTATTGGGTTCCGGTGAAGACCACATTCTTCAGCTCTTCGCCACGGACGGCCCGTTCAATATTGCTCACGACAAAGGCCCAACGCCGGGCCACCTGTTCCAGCGTCCAGCCGCACTCGTGGGCGGACGCGATCAGGTTATCGAGCTTCTCGAACGGGTAGTTGGTTGGCCACGGCTCCGGTTCGTCCGGCTTCATATAATTGTACCAGACATCGATCACCGCACCGCCAATGCGCTTCTCCGATAGCGCCTCATAAAGCGCCTTTTCTTCAACCACCGCTCCGCGCGAGACGTTGATGATCACCCCATCAGGCTTCATCTTGCTGAAGCGGTCCGCATTGATGAGATTGCGGGTTTCGTCGTTGAGATCACAGGCGATGACGACGAAGTCGCTCTCTCCCAGAAGCTCATCAAGCCGGTCCGTTGTGCCCAGCCAATCCAGGTTTTCAGGTGTGGGCTGTACACTGCGCCTGACACCGATCACGCGCATGTCGAAGGCAGCGGCGCGCTTGGCCACTTCCGCACCAATGTGACCATAGCCCACAATGCCCACCGTACGGCCGCGCACCTCGCCATGGATCAAGCTCTCGCCCGGGCCCCGCCCGCCCCAGCCATGGGCGCGGAAGCCCTTGTCCATATTGCGCAGACCGATTTGCCATTCCAGCATGGCCAGAAGCACATATTCGGCGATTGAGGTCTCGTGCTCAAAGGTGTTGCACACCGGAAGGCCGGCCGGAATATCGCCAGGCTTCAAGAAATCATACCCGGTCCAGGGGATCTGGAAGAGCTTGAGCTTGGGCACATCGGGCCAAGACTCAAGTGGGATTTTGCCGCCGATCACCACATCCGCCTCTGCCAACAGCGGCGCGAACGCGTCCACCTCCTGCTTGCGCGGATCCCATTCCAGAACCTCCCAATCGCTCCCCACCAGGCTGCGCAGCCGGTCGGTATGTTCGGTGGCAACGCGGCCTTGAATAAGTGCTGTGGGCATGAAGCGGGATCCTTTGTGATTGAACGAACGGCGTGGGGAAGACACGCATACACCAAGCGGTGCACGCAGTTAAAGGGTCGAGAGGGGCACAAACAGGATTGCGGTCCCTGCCAGCACCGAAAGGATGCGCAGCCAGATTGCTTTTGGTGCAATGATGCCAAAGGAGATTGCGGCAAGCCCGATCCCCACTTTGAGTGCGGCGAATACGGCGGCGAACGCCTCCTGCTCTAAGCCGATGAGACTTGGGTTGGCGATCATGCCAAGCGGAATAAGATAGAGGCCGACGCCAAGAACCATGGCGCGTCCGGCCACGACCAGCCAGTTTTCCTCTACCATGCCGGCCGCAATGAACACCGCCCCGCACACCGGCGGCGTGATGGTGGACAGAAGAGCAAACCAGAAGACGAACAAATGGGCCTGCAAAGGCTCAAGACCAAGCTGCTGCAACGCGGGCCCGGCCACGGAGACGCAGATTACGTAAGCCGCAGTGGTGGGCACCTCCATGCCCAGCACCAGGCATGCCACGGCGGTGAGCAGCAGAGCGGGCCATAAGGTGCCGCCTGAAGCGGACAGGATCAGCGATGTGATCTTTACGCCCAGTCCGGTTTGGCCGAGCACTCCGATGACGATGCTTGCGCATAAGATGATGGAGGCAATGGTGGCAATCTGACGCCCGGCCCCCACGGCCGCTGCCTCGAACCGATCGACTGTGCGCGGCCAGGATAAGGTCAACTTGCCGTCCAAGAGCAACATGGCCCCGCCGGCCAGAATGGCGACGCAGGCCGCGTATTGTGGGGTGTAGCCCCCGACAAACATGCGTTCCAGGAGAATGGCGAAAGGCACGGCAAAGAAGGCTGAGGTGATGAGCACATCGCGGCGGGTGGGCCGGTCTTCAGCTTTCAGCGCCGGCAGATCGTGGCGTTGGGCGAAGGCATCGATCCCCACCCAAACGGCGGCGAAATACAAGATGGCCGGCAGAAGAGCGGCCAGAATGATGGAGGTGTACGGCACGCCCGTAAGCTCCACCATGACGAAGGCCCCGGCTCCCATCAGGGGCGGCATGATCTGCCCTCCGGAGGAGGCCACCGCCTCCACCGCCCCGGCAAGGGCTTTGGGATATCCCAGCTTGCGCATAGTCGGCAGGGTGACCGCGCCGGTGGACGCCACGTTTGCCGAGGCAGAGCCTGAGATGGAGCCAAATAGGGCCGAGGACAGCACGGAGACTTTTGCGGCCCCGCCTTTAAAACGCCCGGCAGCCGAGGCGGCAAGGTTCATAAAACCTTGGCCGGCCTCGCCCGCGTTCAACACGGCGCCGAAGATGACGAAAATGGCGACCACGCTCACAGAGATCCCGGTGAGCGAGCCCCAGACACCGCCCTCGGCAACCGTGAGCGTGCCCAGGAAACTCACCGCTGGAATGCCCGGATGCCCAAACTCCCCCGGCAGATGCTGCCCCCACAGCCCATAGGCCAGCGCTAAGGCGGCCACGACCGGCAGGGGCCAACCAATGGCCCGCCGCGCCATTTCCAACACCACCAACAGCAGGACCACGGCCATCACCATCTGACCGGTGCCGTAGAGCGAGCCATACTGATCGCTCAACGCGTCTTCGTTGAAGACGATGTAGAGGCAGCAGGCCATGCCCGCCGCAGCAAGTGCTGCCCCGGACCAGGCTTCAGTCTTTGTCTTGGCGGCGAACAGAAAGACCCACGGCAAGGCCAGCATCATGTGTACCGGGCGCGCAATCAGATTGGGCACCAGGCCGTAGAAGATGAGACCAAGGTGGAAGACGATCGCGGCGGCACCCAGGCCTGCAAAGAGCACCCGATAAAAGGGCGCCGCCTGAAGATCGGTCATATACTAGCGCGCGCTGTCCGGCACCTTAATGCCGGCCTCGTCATAGTACTTCAGCGCGCCGGGGTGGATCTTGCCGTATACGTTGACCAGCAGATCGCCGGAGACGCCGTTCCACCAGGCATTGGCCGAGCCCATTTGCTTCTTCTGCTCCCAATAGGTTTTGGTGAGCTTATAGGCCGTGTCGTCATCCATGGCCGTTGTGGTGTGGGCCACCACGGGCAGAGAGGTGGTGACGGTGTCGCCATCCACTCCGGCATAAGTGCCGCCGGGGATCACCAACTTGGTGCGCTTGGTCTTGGCCACCTGTTCATCGTTGAGGGAGAGCACGGTCACGCCGGTGCTGGCCGCAGCCTCGATCACATTGGGCGCAGGCCAGGAACCGGCGGTGACGAACCCGTCAATCTGCTTGTTTTTCAGTGCGCTGACGGCAGCGTTCAACTCGACATCCGCCAGGGTGACTTTGCCTTCCAGCCCGAAAAGCTTGATGTACTTCGCCCCTTCCCGGGCGCCAAACGAGCCTTTGCCGATGAGGAGGGTCTTGCCCTCAAGATCTGCGAAAGATTTCACGCCGCTATCGGCCCGCATGACAAAATGCATGGTGAGCGATGGGATCGGGAAGAGCGCACGAATATCGGCGAACTTCGGGTGGCCCTTGTCCTTGAACATGGCCTTTTCGTTCTGCGCGAGCTTCACCAATACGGGCGGTGTGGTGAAGACATAATTGCCGGGGCGCAAGGCAGCCTCTTTCACGTTCTGTACGGAGCCCTGGCTTTCTTCCACGGTTACGATGATATCGCCGTTTGAACCTTTCTTCACCGCTTCGGCAATCTGCACGGCCATTTGATAATAGGATGATGTGGATTTCGCCGACTTATATGTCACTCGGGTTTCCGCCAGAGCGGGGCTGGAAAAAGTCAAAGCGGCAGCCGCCAATAAAGCGAACGGTTTCAAGAGGTTCATGATCGCCTGTCCTTGTTGTTGGTGTCGTTTCCTCAAAGCTTCAGGCGCACTGATAGCATGGCCGCAATCGCGCGTGGAGGGAAACTTGCGGCGAAACCAAACAAGGATGGTTAGTCAGAGTGCAGCAGGCAGGCGCGGTATTTGCGCAGAAAATGTTGTTGGCCCGTGCGGCGCCATTTGCGCTTCCAATGACGGCAAAGATGGACCTGGCTGCCAGAACGCTCAACACCTTGAGGCTGCACAGAGAAGTAGAATTTCTTGCCCGCATCGGCCCCGGTCGTGGTCGCGGCCATCAAGGTGGCGGCAACAAAGCCCGCAAGGGCGACACTCAGGACGGCATTCTTGAACATTCGATCTCTCCTTCGAATTTCCAGAGCTCCTGTGGCCCAATACTTTTACCTGAACCTGCAACGTAGAATAACAGGTCTGAACCCCTGGTGAGATCACAATTCATCCAACATTCATCTGGGGCTGGCACGTCTCAGCTCTTGAGCTAGAATATACGCATGAGCGAGGAGAACAGTTCAAAAGATGAAGCGTCAGGCGCTGAAGGCGCCCGTTTGGCGCGTCTTGCTCAGTTGCCGGACGAAAATCCCAATCCGATTTTGATTTCCGAGCCGTCCGGCATCCTGGTCTACGCCAATCCGGCGGCCCGGAATGTCGAGGGCCTACTGACCAAATCGCTCAAAAAGATCAGGTGCCCAGCACTGCAAATGGCTGTGGTGCGCTACGCAGGCGGCGCCGGCCCTGCTGAGGTCAACGTGACGGCAGGCGAGGCCATCTATCAATTTGAAATGCACCTGGCAGCGGGCGGCACCGAGGTAAACATCTATGGCCGCGATATCTCTGCCAGGGTGGAAACCGAAAAGTCGCTCAGAGAAAACAGAGCGCGCTTTGAAGCCATGGCGCAGAACTCACCGGCCACTATCTGTCTCAAAGACATGGATGGACGCTACATCTTCGTCAACCGCACCTATCAAGAGGTGCATGACCTGACCCCGGGGCAGATCGTCGGGCATACGGCGCATGACCTCTTCGACAAGGAGATCGCCGACGCCTTCAAGGCCCATGATGAGGCGGTTGCAGCCTCCGGCCAGGCGGTGGAGCGCGAGCAGATTGTTGTCGGCGTCGCCGGCAAGCGCATCTTCATGGAGATCAAATTCCCGATCCAATTGCCGCCGGACGGCTCGGTGGCCATCGGCCTGATTGGCACCGACATCACCGACCGCGAACAGGCCAATGATGAGTTGCGGCTCGCCAAGGATGCAGCCGAAGCGTCTGATGCTCTATTGATGGATGCGCTCGACAATATGTCCGAAGGCATAGTGATCTACGACAAGGATAATCGGCTGGTGCTCTCAAACCGCCGCTTTAGAGAGTTCTACCGCTATAGCGATGAGGAAGCCGCGCCAGGCACGCTTTTTGAAGACCTCATCGCCTACGATCTGGAGAAGGGCATCATTGCCGACGAAACGGGCAAGAGCCACATTGACCGGCGCATTGGTCAGCGCGAGGTGGATGGAGGTTCCCTCCAGATCCAACTCTCCGACGGGCGATGGCTCCAGATCCGTGACCGACGCACCTCAACCGGCGGTACCGTCTCCATTCAAACCGATATCACCAAACGCAAGGAGGCCGAAAACGCCTTGCGCGAGAGCGAAGGCACCTTGCAGACGGTGATCGATTCCACGCCTGCCATCATCAATGTGAAGGACGCCGACGGACGCTTCTTGCTCTGTAACCCGGCTCAGGCCGATTTCTATGGGCTGGAACCCGATGAGCTCAGGGGTAAGCTGGTTTCCGATGTGGCCGAGCCTGGCTATGCCGAACTCACCATGGAGCGCGACCGGGACGTGTTGGAGACCGGGGCAGCCATGCTCAATTTCGAAGACACCAGCCTCGATAAAGACGGCAACCCGTCCACCTGGTACACCACGAAAGTGCCGTTGCTGAACGTGGCGGGAACCGTGAGAGGCATCTTGACCATTGCTCACGACATCACACAGCGCAAAGACGAGGAGATCGCCCTGGTGGCGGCCAAGGAAGTAGCTGAGGCCGAGGTCACCAGGCAACGCGAGGCTATGGCGCAAGCAGAGAAAATGAGCGCGCTCGGGTCATTGCTCGCCAACGTCTCCCATGAGCTGAACAACCCCTTATCGGTGGTCATCGGCCAGGCGGATATCTTGTCGGAACTGGTGAGCGATGAGGCCGTGCTGAAGCGCGTAGAGCGGATCAAATCCGCCGCCGATCGCAGCGCCGGCATTGTGCGCACCTTTTTGGCCACAGTGCGCCAGCAACCGCCTGAGCGCAGTCCGTTTGCCGCATCAGAGCCGGCTGACGATGCGCTTGCCAGCACTGAATATGGCCTGCGCACAAGCGGCATTGAAGTGACGCGCGATATTGCAGACGACTTGCCCACGCTTTATGGCGACCCGGGCCAGATCGGCCAGGTCTTGTCCAATTTGATGATCAATGCCCAGCAAGCCCTTGCCGAACAACCGCAGCCGCGCAGGCTCCACATCTCTTTGAAGCGTTCTCCGGCTGGTGATGAAGCGGTTTACCTTGTGTCCGACAATGGGCCCGGGATCCCTGATCTCATCCGCAACCGGATTTTTGAGCCCTTTTTCACAACCAAGTCAGAAGGATCAGGCACAGGTATCGGGCTCTCCATCGCCCACAATATTGTGACCGCGCATGGGGGTCGGCTGACACTTGCGCCTGCTCAAGACGGCCAAGGCGCCAGCTTCGAAATGCGGCTTCCAGCCTATGAGGGCGAACTGCCTGCGCCCCAAGACCTTGGCGACCAGCCGGCCCAGACCGGCCAGGGCAACGGGCGCCAGCGGGTTTTGGTGGTGGATGATGAGATCGACGTTGGAGAGACCGTGGCCGACCATCTCACAACGTTAGGCTACTCCTGCCAGGTGGCCGAAAACGGCCAAGCAGCACTGGACGTCCTGGAGGGCGAAGTCTTTGACTTCATCTTGAGCGATATCCGCATGCCCGTTCTTGACGGGCCGGGGCTTTATGAGGAGGCATCTCGGCGCTGGCCGGGGATTGAAGAAAAGTTCGGGTTCATCACAGGTGACACGCTGAGCCCGGCGGCCAGCAAGTTTCTCCAGGAAAGCGGGGCGCCAACCATCGACAAGCCATTTACCCGGGCTGATCTGCAAACCCTGGTGAAACGTGTGGTGAAGGCGTAGGCTCAACCTTTTGCCCCCTCGCTTGCGAAAGCGAAGACCTATTCCCCCGGCACAAAGATCTGAAAAATAATATCCGGCTCTTCTTCATCATCCATTGGGCAGCACACAGACAAAAGCTGAGCCTTCAGCTCGCCGTGGCCGGCGGTGCGCAGGCGCGTTGCTTCCGTGCTGGGCACATAGCCAAGCTGCACGGTTTCAACCGAGCTGATACCCAGTTGCACATCGCTCTCCGTCCACCACCCGGCGACGCTCAACGCCGCTTGGCCGCCGTTCTCCAGCCCGCCTGCATCCACGCTCATGCCATAAGCCAGCTCGTGTTCCAGGGCGCGCGCAACGCCGGCGCAAAAGGTCTGAACATCTTCGAGGTGCAACAGCGTGCCGCTAACCGGTACCGCGCCGGTGACATTCTTCCAGCCGGGCAGGTCGCGCACTTTGCAAACGAAGGTGATCACAGCTTTGTCCTCCCGATCACCCAGTGCCGGCGATCATTGGAGCACAGCTCATCCCTTCGGTGGTGTGAGTTTTGTCACAACGGATGGAGAGTTGATCTACTCCTGCCTGTAAGCGGCAGGTCTGAGCCCCATCTGGAACCAGGTCACCATGGACACCATGTCGAATACGGGCAGACCGGTTTGTTTGCGGATGTCGGCCGCAAAGGGGGTGAGATTGGTGCACTCCGACACGATGGCACCAACGTGCGGGTTCTCATCCACCAGCTTTTGCGCCGCAGAAAGGGCATCTGCGCGGATGGCGTCATACTCGACCTGATCGTCTCCCTCGATGATCCACCGGAAGAACTCGCTGTCGCGAGGGATGCCCACAACGGGCGTGTCGGCGGCGACGCCCGCCGCCTCCAGATGGGCCGCGTTCAGAGCCTCAGCCGAATAGGTCAAGATACCGGCCCGCTGCCCCTTCCCAATCAGGCGCTCCACCAACGGCACTTGCAGCAGGGCGCTGGTGCACACCGGCACCGGGCAATGATCAGCCAGCTCGCGTTGATAAAGCGCAAGAAAGCCGCACGTTGTGGTAATGCCGTCCACCCCATCAGCGATCAGTTCGTCGGCAGCGTCCTTGAACGGCTGGAGCACATCGGACGCTTCCAGCGAGATCATCTCAGCAGGCGAGGCGCCGCGCACGATTTTGTATTGGACGGGAAACGGCCAGGTTTGCGCATTCCCAATATCGCCCACAAACCGTGTGAAGGTACTGTCCACCATCAGAATGCCTAAGGTGACACCGTGGTAGGTCTTCTTGCGATTGGTCATGCGGGCGGGTCCTTTTCTCAGGCCTCAAGGGCAGTCCAGACCGCCAGTTCATACCCGTCCAGGTCTTGAAAGTGGAAGCGCTTCCCGCCGGGGAAGGCGAAGACCGGCTTTAGGATCGAGCCACCTGCGGCGATGATGGCCTGTTGCAAAGCCTCCAGATCCTCGCCATAGAGCACCACGAGCGGCCCGCCGCTGCGTGCTGGCTCGGTTTGATCGAATCCCCCGGTCATTTCCCCATCACTGAACTCGCAATAGTCAGGACCGTAATCCGTGAAGGTCCAGCCGAACACGTCGCCGTAGAACCGTTTCGACCGTGCAATTTCGGCAACCGCGAATTCGATGTAATTGATCGACCGGTCCCTAAGGGCCTTTCCTGTCATGTCACCTTATCCTCCGCTCAGCGTATCCACTCTAGCAGGCGTGTCTGGAAGGCGCCGATGGAAAAGCGCTCCTGGAAGTCCTCGGCCATGGCCTGCAGGTCCAATTCGCCAAGCCTGTCCATCGCCGCTGCCGCGCCCTCAAGGTCCCCCGGCGCGATGAGAAATCCGTTGACGCCGTCTTTGATGATCTCTGCGTTCGCGCCCCGGTCAAAGGCGATTACGGGCGTGCCGGCAGCCAGAGCTTCAATGGTGGTTAGGCCCAAAGCCTCTTCCCAGGATTGGGTCTGAAGGGTGGCGCACGCCTCAGAACAGAGTGTTTGCAGTTCTGCAAGCGGCAAGAAGCCCTGATGATCCACAACGTCCCCGAATCTCTCCAGGACCGAGGCGAAATAGTCGGGGTTTTCGATGTGACCGGCAACTGTCAGGGTGCGCCCCGCTTTGGCAGCAATCGCGGCGGCTGCGTCCAGGCCTTTTTCCGGGGTAATGCGGCCTGACCAGAATATGGGTGCGTCGTGCTGCGGCTGAAGCCAGGCCGGTTGCGAGGCCATACCGAACCACAAGACCGGGGCTCCGCTGAGCCCGAGCTTGCCGGCCTGAAACGCGGAGATTGCCGCGAAACGGTCCGGATATTCGCTATAGCGCTGAGCAATCAGCTGATCGGTGGCAGCATCGGAACTGGTGAGGTTCGGAATGTGCAACAGCTTGCCGTCATACAGCCCCGTGGCGAAGACCGGCAGGTAGTCATGATTGAGGTTGATGATGCGGTCAAACTGATGGCTGTTCTCGTACGCCCAGTCGAGCATGGCGGTGAGCACTGAACCTGCGGGCAGCGGATGGACTTCCCGGTCGGCAATCGCCGCACTCGCCTGAAAGCTGCCTGGAAGTTGCTCAGCCTTTAGGCCAGGCGGCATATCAGAGCCTTCAGGCACAAGCAGCAGCACCGAATGATCGGCCGCCTTCAAGGCCTCCATCATGGCGGTGGCATAGCGCGAGACGCCTCCCGTAACCCCATCGCCAAACCGTCCAACGGCCGAGGCCAGAATGAGAATGCGCATCGCTTGCCCCCTGCCCGCCGCTAACGGAAACGCTCGATTGTGACCCCGACGCTTCTGGCAGCGGCAATGATCTCCGGCTTTTCAATGGTGACGATGACCCGCGACACCCGTTCCTGCTCCAGCGCCATGGCGGCTACGGTTTCCGCCAGGTTTTCAACCAGCTCAATATGGCGCTCTTGGTGCTCCAGGCCCCTTAAGGCGTCGAACACGTCGGCGTAAGACACAGTGTCGGCGATATTCTCGCTGGTGAATTCGCCGGGATCTTTCACATACATCTCCACGTTCACAATCACCGGCTGGGTCTGCCCACGCTCCTCATCCAGGATACCGATGGGCAAATGCAGGGTTACATCACGGAGGAAAACGCAATAGTCGCCCTCAAGGGATTTGGTGGACGGCATGGGCTCACTCAGTTGGCAAATCGTCGAACGGGAACTTGGTCAACATGTGCCGCCCCCCGTCCAGAACGATGATCTGGTTGGTCATGGAATGGGTGTTCGCGACCAGCGACACGGTCTGGCAAATGTCCTCAACAGTGGGTCCAACGCCAAGCGGCGTGCGCTGGTGTGCGCGCTCAAACTCTTCTTCCGTCTGGTCGCCGCTGCGCAAGGTGAGACCGGGCGCGATGCCGTTGACCCGGCAGTGAGGCCATAGCGCCATGGCGGTCATGCGCGTGATGTTGTGAAGTGCCAGCTTGCTGACGGTGTAAGAGAAGTAGTCGGGCGTCACGTTCTGCACCTTCTGGTCCAGCATGTTGATCACGCAGATGTCGTTGGTCTGTTTTTCCGCAAAGCGCTGGATCAGTACGGTGGGCACCAGGGTATTGATGTGAATGTGGTCGTAAAACATCTCCTGGGAGAAGTCTTTGATCGTGTCCCGCTCAAAGATCGCGGCGCTGTTGATCAAGAGATAAGCGTCGGGAAAATCGGCCACAAAGGCATCGATCAGAGCTTCCGGCGCCCCCTTCTTGGAGAGATCAAAACCATAGATCTTGGCTTGAACGCCCTTCTCGGTGGCCAGATCGGCAATCTTTTGGGCTTCACCTTCAGACGTGTTGTAGTGGATCCCCACCGACCAACCCTCGCCGATGAGGTGCTTGGCCATCTCCGCGCCGATCCGTTTGCCGGCTCCTGTGATCAGCGCTGCGCGCATAAGCTCTCCCGATTTGCCGTGTTCTTAAAGGGCTAATCTCGGCCAATGCCTGATGGATTTCAAGACTTGGCCCCGCTTGCCTACATGGCGGTTGTTCCTTTTACGGCAAATGCCGCAGGCTCGCGCCTGCGGCAAATAGGCTTCGGGCTCTGATGCGGTTAGGCGGCTGAGCTCACCGTTTCGCCGGCCGCTTGGCGCATTGTGGTCGACACCAGCCCGTAAACTGCGGTCCAGGCGGCCCGCGCCTCCTCGCTGAAGGCTTCGCCGAGGCCCTGCTCCAACGTCCAAATGAGAGCCGCGCCAACGGCGTCGTAGTGCGCGTCCTTCACACCATAGCCCACGTGCCGGCGGCCCATGTCTTCAAGGACAGGCAGCAGCACGTCTGGGTTGTCGGCGTTTTGCACAGCCAGATTGAGCGCGGTCAGGAGCTTGCCCTTTTGCGCGCTCATATCGGTGCTTGCGAACAAGGGCTCAACATCAGGAGCGAGTTCGAACAGACGCCCGTAAAACAAGTCGGCGGCTTGGTCCGCGATGGGCAAAACTTGGGCCCAAGTGGATCGGACAATATCGAGATTCAGGTCAGTCATTGTGGGGACCTTTCTAGTGGGTTGAGGTGTTGGCCGCCGGGTTTACGCGCGCGCATCCATCATGTAAAATGAGTAATAATGATCAAATCATTCTCTGTGAGAGATGATGGAACTGAGTGATCTGAAGATCTTCAAAACCGTTGTGGAAGAGGGTGGCATCACCAAAGCCGCCGACAAGCTGCTGCGCGTACAGTCCAGCGTGACCACACGGATCAAGCAGTTGGAGCAGAACCTGGGCGTGGAACTCTTTATCCGCGAGGGCAAAAAGCTGCATGTGTCCCCTGCCGGCCGGGTGCTGCTGGATTATGCCCAGCGCCTGGAGAGCCTCGCCGAGGAGGCCAAGAGCGCGGTGCATGAGCAGAGCCCGCGCGGCACGTTCCGGCTGGGTTCCATGGAAAGCACCGCTGCGGTGCGCCTGCCGGCCCCGCTGACAGAGTATCACCGGCGATATCCCAAGGTGGACCTTGAACTGACCACCGGCAAGTCCTCACCGCTTGCGCGTCAGGTGCTCAGCGGCGAGTTGGATGCGGCGCTGGTGGCCGAGCCGATTGCCACGGAGCCCTTCGATTATGAGCCGGTCTTTGTAGAGGAGATGGTCCTGGTTACGGCAATCGATCATCCGCCCGTTGACGCAAACAGCCCCATACCCTCCACCTTGATCGCGTTTGGCCATGGGTGTTCCTATCATCGGAGGCTCGAAATGTGGTGGGAGTCACGCGGATCGATGCCCATGCGTACCATGGACTTGGCCTCCTATCACGCCATTCTGGGCTGTGTGGCCGCCGGCATGGGTATGGCCCTGGTGCCCAAACTGGTGCTGGATGCATTCCCGGGCCGCGAGCAGATCAGAGCACACAAGATGCCGGTGGGTCAGGATAAAGCTGAAACCCTCCTGATTTGGCGCAAAGGGGCCGGCTCCATGAAAATTGACGCCCTGCTGGCTGTGCTGAAAGGCTCAGGCGCCTCACAACCGGCTCCCAAACGCCTGGTTGTTGGGGCCTGATGAGCCCGTCCGTCTCCGCTTTCCCGTAAGCTCTACACAATGCTCGCATGGTTGGTTCGGCCAGTATGCAAGGGATTCGGACACCAGGGGGGACCAGCAAATGACCGCTCTATTCGCGTATAATCAGCCGCCTCAAGCGCCGGCCAACCGGGCCGAACGGCGCAAATCCGAAGCCCAGGGCACCGCGCCGGGCCCCAAGGACATTGCGCAATTGACTGAACTTCTGCGCCAGCAACAGTTTGCCGAAGGCGGTGCTGCGGCTGAGCGCTTTGCCAAACGCTGGCCGGGCCATCCTCTTGGATGGACGGTTCTGGGAATGTGCCTGACCGCTCTCGGCGCGTTCCGCGAGGCCGAACCGGCTCTGCGCAAAGCGCTTCCGTTAGCTCCCAAGAATGCTGCTGTGGCGAACTGTCTGGGCGTGGTGCTCAAAGCGGTGGGCAAGCCACGTGAGGCGTGCGAAGTGCTGAGCCAAGCGGTGGCCAGCGATCCCGGTCTCGTGGATGCACGCTTCAATCTGGCGCAAAGCTTGCGCGATCTGGACCGCCACGACGAGGCCTTGACCGCTTTGCGGCTGGTCCTTGAACAAACGCCTCAAAACGATGCGGCGCGCATGGCCTATGCCCACGCTTTGAAGGAAAATGGCGACCTGGCCGGAGCCGAAGCCGAATACCGGGCTCTGCTCAGCCGCGAGAGCCATCGCGCCGAGGCCTACTTTCATCTAAGCGGGGTCAAAAATTTCACCCGCGGCGACGTGGATCTGAAAAACATATTGGCCCTGTTGAACCGTAAGCCGGAAAAGCCAAACGACCGGATCCACCTGAACTTTGCAGCGGGCAAGGCGTTTCAGGATTTGAACGATGACCCCGACACCGCCTTTGCCCATTTCCAGACCGCCAACAGCCTGAAGCGCGCCACGGTGCGCTATGACGTGAGCCAGGATGTGGGCCACATGACCAAGATTGCCGAGCACTGCACGGATGTGGAGTGTCTGCTTCCTGTGCCGGGCGCAGAGGATACCAGCCCGACGCCTATCTTTATCGTGGGCATGCCACGTTCCGGCACCACGCTGGTGGAGCAAATCCTGGCCAGTCACCCCGATGTTAGCCCGGGCGGCGAGCGCAAGGACCTGGAACGCAGCGCCAAGGCCTTTGAAGACAGAACGGGCGCCCGGTTTCCGCACTGGGGCGGGTTCTTAACGGAGGCCGAAGCCAGTGAGCTTCGACGCCAGTATCTGGATGGCTTGCGTGAAGCCGATAGCCAGGCTCGTTGGATCACCGACAAGATGCCGTCCAACATCAAGCTGCTCTCCATCGTCGCCCAAACCTTGCCGCGGGCGAAGATCATCCATATGCGGCGCGACCCGCTGGACACCTGCTTTTCCTGCTACACGCAGCTCTTCACCGAGGGCAATGCGTTCACTTACGATCTGATAGATCTGGCAGCGTACTATAACGCCTACAATAAACTCGCCGATCATTGGCAGACGGTCCTGCCGGCAGATCTGATGCTCAATGTCGATTATGAGCGTCTCACGGCCGAGCCGGAGGACACCATAAGGGACATTCTTAGATTCTGCGGGCTCACTTGGGATCCGGCTTGCCTTACCTTCCACACTGCCAACCGGCCCGTAAAGACCGCCAGTGCAGCCCAGGTGCGCCGTCCCCTGTACCGCTCATCGGTCGGCCGTTGGGAGCCTTACCGCAACCACTTGGCCCCTCTGATCGATGGACTTTCCAAGGGTGACCGCCCGGCACTGGGACACATTTAATGTTAAAAGTCGTTACAGAAAATCATGCAAAAGTTCATAGCCGCATCGGCCTGGCTCCGCTCACCAAGCTTGCATTTGATGGAGCAGATCTGGCGCCCCAATCGACAGAGCTTCTGCTGAAGCTCGCCAGCGATCCCGAGGATGCCGGGGCCTTGATGGATCTTGCGGTACTTGAGCAGTTGCGCGGCAATCTGGAAGCCGGGCTGGACTATCAGAATGTGGCGGTTGCCCAGCAGCAGCTTTACCGGATTGAGTCCGATATTAAGCCGAAGCTGGAAGTGCTGGTTCTGGCCGCACCCATTCGCATGGGCGGTAACACGCCGGTGGAGTTTCTCCTGGCCGGACAGGCCGTGGGCCTGACAACGCTCTATGTGATCCCCGGCATTCCCTTGCCCGACCCGCTTCCCCCTCACGACGTGGCTTTTGTGGCCGCGCCCGGCGACTCAGATGGGGTGCAGGTGTTCTTGAGCGAGATCGCAAAGCATGTGGAAAGCTGGCCCCAGCCCGTGCTCAATCAGCCGGACCACATTAAACGGCTTGAGCGCGACATTCTGTGGCGCACTCTAAAGGATGTGCCCGGCGTGGTGTGCCCCGCCACGTTGCGCTGTACCCGGGACGAACTGGCCGTGCTCAGCGAAGAGAACAAACGGCCGTCCGACGACTTTGCCATGCTGAGCTTTCCGTTGCTCGTCCGCCCCGTCGGCTCGCACGCAGGCCAGGGGCTGGTGAAGCTGGAGGGGCCAGAGGATGTGGCGGCCTACCTCAGCTCAGGGACAATCGAGAACTATTTCGTCAGCCAGTTCATCGACTATAAGAGCGCCGATGGCCTTTACCGGAAGTATCGCATCGTGCTGATCGGTGGCGTGCCCTACCCGGTCCATATGGCCATCGCTGATCAATGGGCGATCTGGTATTTGAACGCCGATATGGCCGAAAGCGTGGACAAGCGCAGCGAAGAGGCTCACTTTTTCACCGGCTTTGAAAACGAATTTGCCAAACGCCACGAAACGGCGCTGGCCGCCCTCTCTGATGCGGTAAAACTCGACTATTTCGGCATTGATTGTGCGGAAACCCAAGACGGCCGTTTGGTGGTGTTTGAGGCCGACAACGCTCTGATCGTGCACGATATGGACCCGCCGGATGTGTTTCCCTACAAAGGCGCGCCCATGGGCCGGGCCTTCAGAGCCTTCGGGCATCTGCTGCACACGACGGCGGATCAGGCGAAAGCGGGCTAGCCTGCCGGGTGGCTCTCCGACAGACAACTTGTGCCGATCACGTATTGTCCTCGCTCATAAATCATGGTTGCGTAGCCTTTTGTGTGACTTTGGCGGCGCGCCGAAGCAGCAAGTGAGAGAGGCTCAACCATGTACGAAGAGGCGGTCAAAGCGGGCGGTTATGCGGTTGTCACCGGGGCAGCAAGCGGTGTTGGCCGGGTGGCGGCGCTGCGGTTTGCCCAGGCCGGATTGGGCGTGATTTTGGCAGATTTGCCGGGAACGGCGTTGGAAGAGGCCGTCGCCGAAGTGCGGGCTGCAGCTTCTGATGAAGTGGAAGTCGTCGGGAAGGCCACCGATGTGACGCAAGAGGCTGATCTCAGCGCCCTGGCAGAGACCGCATTCGCCACCGGCGAGGTAGCCGTTCTCATGAACAATGCCGGCATTGGCGGGCTGCCCACCACGCCTTGGTCTGAAATGGAAAATTGGCAGCGCCTGCTCGACATAAACTTCATGGGCGTTCTGCGCGGCGTTCATGCCTTTGTACCCAGAATGCTGGAGGCGAAGCGCCCGGCTGTGGTGATCAACACTGGCTCCAAACAGGGGATCACGACGCCACCCGGCAATCCGGCCTACAACATTTCGAAGGCCGCCGTGCGCGTGCTCACCGAACAACTGGCCCATGAGATGCGCAAGGCCGAGGCGCCAATCTCGGCGCATCTCTTCGTGCCGGGGTTCACCTACACCGGCATGATCGCGGCCCGCATCCCAGAAAAGCCGGCCTCGGCCTGGACGAGCGAGCAAACGGTCGATTACTTCATCGACCGGATGAGCAAGGGCGATTTCTATATCCTCTGCCCCGACAATGACGTAGACGAAGTCCGGGACCGTCGGCGGGTGGAATGGGCGGCGCGGGATGTGCTGGAAAATCGCCCTGCCCTGTCACGCTGGCATCCGGACTATGCGGAGGCCTTTTCCGCTTTTGAAACCTCAGGCCGCGACTGAATAAAGGAAATCACGATGGCTGACCGTTACGCCAAATATACTGCCTTCGACATCGACTACCCCGCCGAGCGGATCTTGAGGATCACCTTCAATCGGCCGGAAACCTATAACTCTGTGAATGCCGAGGGCCACACCCAGCTCACAAACATCTGGCGCGACATCGATGCTGATCCGGATATCTCTTGCGTCCTGGTCACCGGGGCCGGCAAAGCGTTCTCGTCCGGCGGCGATTTCGACATGATCGAGAAGATGATGGCCGACGACACGGTGCGCCTGCACACTTGGAAGGAAGCCAAAGATCTCGTCTACAACGTGATCAACTGCAACAAGCCCATCATTTCGGCCATTAACGGCGTGGCCGTCGGGGCCGGCCTGGTGGTGGGCATTCTGGCGGATGTGTCGATTGCCGGCAGATCTGCCAAAATCGTGGACGGACACACCCGGCTGGGGGTCGCTGCGGGCGACGTGGCCTGCATCATCTGGCCCCTTCTGTGCGGCATGGCCAAGGCCAAGTACTATTTGATGACCTGCAAGCCCGTTCCCGCCGAAGAGGCTGAACGCATTGGGCTGGTGACCATGTGTGTGGAAGATGATGAATTGCAGGACAAAGCGCTGGAGGTCGCGGTTGAGCTTTCCAATGGCGCCCAAAGTGCCATCCGTCACACAAAGTATGCGCTCAACAACTGGCTTCGCATGGCCGGCCCTTCTTTTGATGCCTCAACCGCCCTGGAGATGCTGGGCTTTGCGGGTGAAGAGGTGAAAGAGGGCCTCGCCTCACTGAAGGAAAAACGCCCGCCCAATTTTCCGAAGAACTCGCCGGTTTAAACGTAAAAGCCCGCCCAGCTTGGAAAGGCTGGACGGGGCTTTTGTTAGTCAGTCTTAAGGCTGAAAGCGCTTAGGCGCCGTTCATCAGCCCTTTGGCTTGCGACACCCACTTGTCGCGCTGGATACGGCCTTTGATGCCACCCAGGTTCTCATCGACCCAGGCTGCTTCTTTGGCCGACCATTTGGCCACCTGGTCATAGTGATAGATGCCCAGATCGTTGATCGCAGCTTCCAGTTTAGGGCCCACACCCTTGATCTTGGTCAGGTCGTCCGCCTTGCCGCGGCGCGCCTTCTTCAGAACGATCGGCTTGGCCGGACCGCTTGGCTTCTTGGCCGCGCGCTTGGGCGCTGCCTTGGCCTTGGGGGCTGCTTTCGCCGCCGGCTTAGCTTTCGGAGCTGCGCTCTTGGCCGGTGCCGGCTTGGCCTTTTCGGCCTCTGCGGCTTCCGTCAGCTGGTTGATTTCAAGCTGCTTGGTCGCAACTTGCATGCTGAGACGCTCAACCTCATCGCGGCTGGCCTCAAGCGCTGCGCTGGCAACGGCCTTCTGGCGACCGCCCCAAATGATCCAGCCTGCGAACAGTCCGATAAACCCTGCTGCTGCGAGCAAGATCCACATTTCGTTGATCAGGAAGCCCAATTCTTTGCCCATTTCAATCTCCTTGCCTCAAAAGGCCAACTAACTTTTGATCCATGTGATGGTGGTGCGTTGCTTGGCGGCGCGGCCATCAGGGGTCCCCGCCATCGGCACAGGGCGGGTCGCCCCATAGCCACGCACGATGATTGCCTTGTCGGTCACGCCGCGGGCGGTCATAGCCGCTGCAACAGCGCCGGCACGGCGGATGCTCAGGGCCAGATTTCCACGGGCCGGCCCATAACTGTCTGTGTGTCCGCCAATCTCAATCTGCAAGTCATGATTGTTCAGGCAATGACGTAGCGTGGCCGCCAAGCTATTCAAAACGCTTGCTGATTTGGGACCAAGCCGCTTGGAGCCCGGGACGAAATCGATCTCATGACGCTCCAGGATGGCATTGGTGCCGGCCTCGCAGGCCTCACGGGACACCGCGAACTTCACCACGGGAAGCCAGTAGCCGCCGCGGAACACTTCGTGCTTGCCGGTGGCCACGTTGATGCGCTCAAGGCCGTCCTTGTGCTTCGGTGGTGCAATGGCCAGAGCGATCTTTGCCCGCTTGCCGAACGCCTCGGCCAGAGCTTTAAGCACCAGCTCAAGATCAGCGCCGCGGATCAGCTCGCCATCAATGATGACATGCTCTTCGCTTGCCTTGACCGTAAGGCGCTCAAACGTGGAGAGCCAGGGGCCAATGGTTCTGAGCTTTTCTGCAATCGGCTCCTTGCCGCCGCGCGGGCTGGGGTCGATCTTGCCGCCCAGCTTGGACAAGCCCAGAGCGCCAGCCAAATGAATGGTGGCCAAACCAGAAGGGGCCTTGCCGGAGACACGGGCGCCTTCTTCAGCATGGAAGTCCAGAAGGATCTCAGCAGGAACGCCGTCGTCCATTCTTTCCAGATCAAACTTGACCGAATAGCGATAAGGCAGGCGCGCCAGAGTTTTGCGCACTTCGCGTTCTTCCGCATGGTCAAGCACCTTGCCGCTCAAGGTCATGGTGCGGCCGGTAATCTCAAAGTTGCCCTCGCGCACCAGCTTCAGCGCCGCCACCCCTTGGAACACGGCGCGAGGCCATGCTGCGTCCGGCATACCAGACGCGCGGTGCAGCTTGGCGGTGCCCAGCTTGGAGGCGAACTCCAGGCGGGCCCGGCTGGTGGGCACGTTCCCTTCGTAGGACAGGCCCTCATCTGATTTGCGGGCGTAGAAGCTGTATGGCTCGGCCCGCTCTAGAACATTCAGCCGGTTGACCACAACCCGGCCGCCGCGGACCCGTCCCAGCGCCGCAACAATGCGGTCTCGCTCTTCCTCGGTGTCGGCCATGCCGCTCACCGTGATGTCGCGCCCAGAGACTTTGGTTTTAATGGTGTGTGTGGTGTGTGACGCGCTTTCGGCTGCTTCTTTCGCGATCACAGATTCAATGCGTTTGGCATGGTCGGTTTGGGCATGAAGACCAAGCGCGGTGATACCAACGCCCCAGACCACTAAACCAAGTAGTGTACGCATGTGCATTCCCCTCAACTCTCCGGGCGATGCCGCCTATACTCAACTTACGAAGATCTGCCTGAGATACGCCCAAGGTCAGACCCATACTCCACCGTGCAGATCCCCAATTAAAGAAGCTTTGATAGACAGGTGCCAACCAACGCTTAAGCTCAAATCTGCATCAAGCGAGGATGACTTTTCCAAAAAAGGATTAATATAATGACTCCGAACTGCAGACATGTTTAGGAGCCTTGGAAACGCCCCGCTAATGTTTGCTCCAACCCCCTCATAACGCGAACGTTATCCATGGCTTGGGATATTCGTTGCCTAGGCAACTAAAATTTAGTAACCTAGGCAACCATTATCCAAAGAGCGGCCTTTCCCACGTTCCGATGGAAGAAGATTTCGACAGCAATATCGGTTTTCTGGTGCACGATGTGGCGCGCCTCATGCGCACCATGTACGACCGGCGTATGGCGCCACTGGGCCTGACGAGATCGCAATGGTGGGTGCTGAACCATCTCTATTTTCATGAAGGCATAAGCCAAAGCGAGTTCGCAGCCCTTCTCGATATTGAGAAGGCAACCGTCGGCCGGCTGCTCGACCGGCTGGAGGCCAAGGGCTGGGTGGCGCGCAAATCTGACCCTCAGGACAAGCGCACCAAACGGGTCTATCTCACCGAACAAGTTCAACCGACCTTGCAGATCATGCGTGATCTGGCCGCTGTGACCCGTGATGAAGCGGTGCGCAGCCTCAACGCGGCGGAGCGCAAGCAACTGCGCACCATGCTGAAACGTATGCGCGACGACCTGTCAGACATAACGGCCGAGACCACAACCAGCGAGTTGGTAGAATGAGTGACGACGCTGCCGTAGAAGACGAAACCAAGGCCCCAAAGAGGTCGGGCAAACGCCGTATGCTGGTGCGCTTCCTGCTTATGCTGGTTCTGCCAGGCGCGGCGATTCTGGCGGGCCTGACCTACTATTATGCCGGCGGGCGTTATGTCACTACAGAAAATGCCTACGTAAAGGCGCCCATTACGTCGGTTATTGCCCAAGTGTCGGGCCGGGTGCGGCAGATCCATGTGAAAGAAAACGAAGTGATCGCGCCAGGTCAGAAGCTGTTGGAGCTTGAGCGGGACGAGTTCATGCTGGCGGTGGAAGAAGCCAAGGCAAACCTCGCGGCCGTCGTCCAGGAGATCGAAAATCACCGGGCCGAGTTGCGTCAGGTGCGTGCTGAGATCAAGGTTAGCCTGGAACGGCAACGGTTTTTGAGGACGCAACTGAAGCGCGAAGAAGAGCTGAGCGCAAAGGGCATCGGGCTCCAGACCAAGCTCGACGAGGCTCAACATTTGCTCCTCGCGGCGGGACGGAACCTCGCCACGGTGAAAGAACGTGAGAACGGCGTCCTCGCCTCGCTTGGAGGCAATCCGAACATCAAAACTGAGGACCACCCCAAATATCTAGCCGCCAAGGCCCGGTTGAACCGCGCCCATCTGGACCTGCAGCGCTCTGAGCTGATCTCGTCGGCGGGCGGGATCGTGGCCAAGATGAATCTTGAGATGGGTGAGTACATCAAAAGCGGTGACCCGCTGTTCGCCATCGTACAGGCCGATAAGGCCTATATCGAAGTGAACCTGAAGGAAACCGAACTCACCCATGTGCGTGCCGGCCAAAAGGCCACCTTTGTCGCCGAAACCTATCCAGACGTTGAATGGACCGCCGAGGTGGCCAGCATCAGCCCGGCCACAGGCGCGGAGTTTGCCGTGCTGCCGCCGCAAAACGCGTCTGGAAACTGGGTGAAAGTGGTGCAGCGATTGCCGGTGCGCCTGTCGATCAACGCGAGCGAGATTAGCCAAAATCCGCCGCTGAGAGCCGGCATGTCGGTGTTTGTGAGTATTGATACGGGCCATCAGCGCCATGCACCTCCGCTCGTCTCCCAAGTTCTGGCCGCCACGCGCACCATTGTCGGTACGCCGAAGAACCAATGAACGAGACTGCCGCGGCCGTGGGACCGCGCGAGCGCTGGCTGATTTTGCTCACAGCCACTTTCGGCACCATGCTTTACGCCATGGCAGTGACCATCGCGTCAGTGGCTCTGCCCGATATGCGCGGCGCCATGGCCGCCACGCAAGATCAGATCACCTGGACCATCACCGGCAACATCGTGGCGACCGCCGTGGCGACGCCTTTGGCGGGCTGGTTTGCCGGGCGCACCGAGGCCAAGCCTATCCTGTTCTACAGCATTCTGGGTTTCATCGTTTCCACACTTGCCTGCGGATTTGCCCAGAATTTGGAGCAATTGGTGGTGGCGCGGGTTGCGCAAGGCCTGTTCGGCGCGCCCTTGGTCCCCATGGCCCAAGCCATTGTCTTGGCCGTGTTTCCCCAAAACCAGCGCTCCATGTCCATGGCCATCTGGAGCATGGGAGCGGTGCTGGGCCCGGTGGTCGCCCCCATGCTTGGCGGCTATTTGGGCGAACATCTGGGCTGGCGCTGGATCTTCTTCATGATGGTGCCGTTCAGTTGCGGCGCCCTTCTCGCGGTTTGGCTGTTCATCCCCAAACTGCGCCTAGGCGAGGCAAGCCCGTTAGATTGGACCGGATTCCTGGCACTCGCCATTGGCATTGCGGCCTTACAAATCATGTTCGATCGGGGCGAGCGCAACAGTTGGTTTGAGAGCACGGAGACGATCATCGAGGCCTGTGTGGCCGTGCTGGGGCTCTACATCTTCGTGGTCCACTGCCTCACGGCAAAACGGCCGTTTCTCGATCTCTCCATCCTCAAGGACCGCAACTACACGGTCGGCCTCATTTTGGTGTTTCTGTTCGGCATGCTGAATTTCGTGCCCATGGTCTTGTTTCCGCCGCTTTTGCAGGAATTGCGCGGCTATCCCCAATCGGTGATCGGCCTTCTGATGGGGACCCGAGGGGTGGGCACGTTTGTGGCCTTCCTGTTGATGGCCTTTGCCGGGCGCATTGATCCTCGCATTCCCATGGCGATCGGCTTCTTCCTGCAAGGGTATGCGGGCTGGGTGATGGCTGGGTTCAGCATCAATCTCACCACCTGGGGGGTGGCCTGGACGAGTTGCCTGCAAGGCTTTGGTGTCGGGCTGTGCTGGGTGCCTGTGAGTGTGGTGGCCTTCAGCACCTTGTCCCCCAAACGCATTCCGGAGGCGACGGCCCTCTTCCAGCTGCTGCGCAATCTCGCCTCCAGCGCCTTTATTTCCGTGAGCGTGGCCGTAGTGCTCCATACGGGCAAGGTGAGCTATGCGGAAACCGCCGGCGAGGTGTCCGTCTGGGTAGAAGGGTTCAAGTATCTCGGTCTCCAGCAGGCCTGGGACATTGAAACGCTGGGGGGCCTTACCGGCCTCAGCAACGAGATCCAGCGCCAAAGCCTCATGATCGGCTATCTCAACGCCTTCAAGATGTTCGCGCTGACCTCATTCGCCGCCATCCCCGTGATCTTGTTCTTGCGCTTGGGAAAGAAGGCTTAAGGGTTTAGCCGTTCCAACACCTCCTCGCCCAGCGCCAGGGCGCTGGTGAGGCCTGGGCTTTCAATCCCGAAGAGGTTGACGAGGCCCGGTATCCGGTGCGTTTCGGGGCCGGAAATCATGAAATCTGCCGCCGGCTCGCCGGGCCCGCAGATTTTGGGGCGGATGCCTGAATAATCCGGCGCCAGGGTCCCGTCTTTCAATCCGGGCCAGTATTTGCGGATAGCGGCGTAGAACCGGTCTCCGCGCGCCGGGTCCACCTCGTAGTCGAAACTGCCGGGTTCGCACCACTCCACGTCGGGCCCAAAACGGGTCTGGCCGGCCAGATCAATGGTGGCGTGGATGCCGAGGCTCGCCTCATCGGGCGCCGGATAGATCAAGTGGCTAAAAGGGCTCTTGCCCATAAGGCGGAAATAGACGCCCTTGGCCTGGTAGGCCGCAGGAACATGGGCGGCGGTCAGACCCGCCGTTTTCTCCGCCAACGGAACCGCACCGTGGCCAGCCGAGTTGATGAGCTCGCGGCAGGTGAGCCTGAGGGGCGAGGCCCCGCCCGTTCGTACCGCAAAGCCCTGATTGGTGACCTCCAAAGCCTCGACCGGCGTGTTGAAGGCGATCATGGCGCCATGATCTTCCGCCTCACCCTGGAGTGCCAGCATAAGCCCATGGCTGTCCACGGTGCCGGTGGAGGGGGAGAGAAGGGCGCCTACGCAGCTGATTTCCGGCTCCATCTTGGCCACTTGGCCAGCATCAACGGGCGCAAGGTCGCTCACGCCATTGGCATGGGCCCGGGCCAGCATGCCGGTAAACCGCTCCATCTCCGCATCGCTGGAGGCCACAATCAGCTTGCCGCAGCGCTGGTGGGCAATGCCGCGCTCAGCGCAGTAGGCATAGAGCAGATCGCGGCCACGGACGCACAGCCGTGCTTTGTTTGAGCCTTCAGGATAGTAGATCCCGGCGTGGATCACCTCAGAATTACGGGCGCTGGTCTCCGTGCCGATCGCGTCTGCCTGCTCCACCACAATCACATCGCGGCCCGTGCGGCTAAGCGCGCGTGCAATGGCTAGGCCGACAACACCGGCGCCTATGATGACCGTTTCAACGTGCGCTTCGTCCATGGAGGTCTTTTGCAGGTGGCAAGAAACCGGTTGCATAACAGATGCCTTGCGCAAATGCCATTGCCGCAGTAAAGCCCGGCCCCATGGCTCCTCCCCTTTTGCATCTAACCGACATTCACCTCACCTTCGGCGGCACCGGTCTTCTGGACGGTGCTGAACTGATGCTGCGGGCCGGTGAGCGCCTGTGCCTGATTGGACGCAACGGGTCGGGAAAATCGACCCTGCTGAAGATCGCATCGGGCGAGGTTGAGCCGGATAAGGGCCGGGTCTTCCTGCAACCGGGAACGACCGTGCGCTATCTGCCCCAGGAACCCGACTTCTCCGGCGCCAAGACAGTGCTGGAGTATGTAGAAGCGGGGCTTGCACCCGGCGATGACCGGCACCGGGCCGTTTACCTTCTGGAGCAACTGAATGTGGCAGGGAGCTTGGATCCAGCCACTCTTTCGGGCGGCGAGGCACGCCGGGCGGCGCTTGCCCGGGTTTTGGCGCCGGAGCCCGATATTCTGCTTCTGGATGAGCCCACCAACCATTTGGATCTGCCGGCGATCGAATGGCTTGAGCGGGAGCTTTCCGGATTGCGCTCGGCACTTATCTTGATCAGCCACGACCGGCGGTTCTTAGAGACCCTTTCCAGTTCCACCGTGTGGCTCGACCGGGGCCGCACCCGGCAGCTCGATCGTGGCTTTGCCCACTTTGAAACCTGGCGCGACAAGGTGTTGGAGGAAGAAGAACTGGAGGCGCACAAGCTCGGCCGCAAGATCGCCATGGAAGAAGATTGGCTGCGCTATGGGGTGACGGCAAGGCGCAAGCGGAACGTGCGCCGTTTAGCAAACCTACACGCCTTGAGAGCGGAACGGGTAGAGAAAGTCGCGGCCAATACACGGGCCCGGGAGACCGTCACCATGGCTGCCGCCAAGGGCGAAGCCTCGGGCAAGCTGGTGGCGGAGATGACCGCTGTCAGCAAGCGTTTTGGTGACAAGATCATATTGAATGATTTTTCCTTCAAATTGAATCGAGGTGACCGTGTAGGCATTGTGGGGCCTAACGGGGCTGGAAAGACCACTTTGATCAAGTTGCTCTTAGGCAACTTAAACCCGGATTCCGGCCAGATTCGCCTGGGCACCAACCTTGAAACGCTCACATTGGACCAACGCCGGGAGAGCTTGGACCCGAACACCATCCTTAAGGACGCCCTGACCGGTGGCGGACGCGATATGCTGCATGTGGGAGGGGAACAAAGGCACGTCATCAGCTATATGAAGGATTTTCTCTTCATCCCGGAGCAGGCCCGCACGCCGGTCAACCGGCTCTCAGGGGGCGAACGGGGACGGCTCATGCTGGCCAGGGCTCTGGCGAGGCCTTCCAATCTGATGGTGTTGGACGAACCCACCAACGATTTGGACCTGGAGACCCTGGACCTGTTGCAGGAAATGCTGGCTGATTATGACGGCACCTTGATCCTTGTCAGCCACGACCGGGACTTCCTGGACCGGGTGGTGGCCTCCACAATCGGCTTTGAGGGCAATGGGCGCTGGCTGGAATATGCCGGCGGCTATTCCGACATGCTGGCCCAGCGCAAAGGGGCCAAGCAAGAAGAAGCGCCCCCGCAGAAGAAAACATCCAAACCGGCTCCGGTTTCAGCGCCGTCCGCGCCAGCCACAAAGAAGCGCAAGCTCTCGTTTAACGAAAAGCATGCTCTGGAAACCCTTCCCAGCGAAATGGAGCGGTTGGAAAGCGAAATCGCCACACACAACAGCACTTTGGCCGACGCAGACCTCTTTACCCGCGATCCGGAGCTGTTTCAGAAGACGGCGGATGCGCTGAGCGCTGCAGAAGCCGCTCTGGCGGCAGCAGAAGAGCGCTGGCTGGAGCTGGAAATGCTGCGCGAAGAACTGGAAGCCAGTTCGTAACCGGACCACAACCCTTCGTGTTTGCTATTGACCGTACCCTTGCGACGTGGAACTTAAGCCACAAGCGGTTCTGGAGCGGCCATAGGCGGCTTTGGACGAAAGAGGGAACACGGTGCGGCGTACCCATCAGGGACCAAAGCCGTGGCTGCCCCCGCAACTGTGAGCGGTGAAACCGGCGCCGAAACTTGCCACTGGGAAACCGGGAAGGCTGGCGCCAGGTTGATGATCCGCAAAGCCAGGAGACCTGCCGCGACAAGGGCCGGCCGTGCAAAACGGCCAGGCTGAACCATATTCAAGGCCGAACGCGGAGGGTGTTATGGCTCTAGGACAGGGGAAGATCCCCGCAACTGTGATCACCGGCTTCTTGGGAGCCGGGAAAACGACCGTTATCCGCAACATTCTGCAAAATGCCAATGGCAAGCGGATTGCTCTGATTATCAACGAATTTGGCGACGTCGGTGTAGACGGCGAGGTGCTGAAGGGCTGCGGCGAGGAAACCTGCCGCGAAGAGGATGTGGTGGAGCTCGCCAATGGCTGCATCTGCTGCACGGTGGCTGATGATTTCATCCCCACCATGAACACGCTTTTGGAGCGCGACGAGGCGCCGGACCATATCGTCATTGAGACGTCCGGCCTCGCCCTGCCCCAACCTCTGGTGCGGGCGTTCAATTGGCCCGAAATCCGCGCCCGCGTCACCGTGGACGGTGTGGTAACTGTGGTGGATTCAGCAGCCGTTTCCGAAGGCCGGTTCGCGTCCGACGAGCATGCTGTGCAGGCGCAACGCGAGGCCGATGACGCTTTGGACCATGAAAGCCCGCTGGAAGAGCTGTTTGAAGACCAGTTGGCCTGCGCTGATATGATCCTGCTCAACAAGGCCGATCTGATGGAGCCGTCGAACCTGGACGCTGTTGAGGCCGATCTGAAGGACGAAGTCCGCCAGGGCGTTCAGTTCGTGCGCACATCCAACGGGGCAATCGATCCCGCGGTTCTGTTGGGCATGGCGTCAGCCTCAGAAGACGATCTGGACAATCGCAAGTCCCATCATGAGATGCATCATGATCACCATGATGACGATGACCATGACCACCATCACGACCATGACCACGACGCGTTCGATAGCTTCACGGTGTCTTTGGGCCAGATCGCCGATAAGGACGCTATGGAAGCCAAGCTCACGGAGATCATCAAAACCCACGATATTCTGCGCCTTAAAGGCTTTATCGACGTAAAGGGCGCCGCGGCGCGCTACGTGGTGCAGGCCGTGGGCCCGCGGATTAACGGCTATTTCGACCGCCCCTGGGGCGCGGAGGAAAACCGCGGCTCCGCCTTGGTGGTGATCGGCCTTCACGGCATGGACGAAGGCGCCATCACCGCGGCCATCAAGTCGTAGGCAATCATGCATCTGCTGGCCACCCAGTCCGGCGTCATCGATGATGGTGATGAGGCCGTCGATCTTGCCCAGAGCCCTGGCGATGTGGCGCTGATCTCGGCGGCCGATTCTGAGCTCGCGGCCCTGGCCCGGGCGCACGACGCGCTGGGAGCCAACGCGCCGAGCCTGCGCCTCGCCAACCAGATGCAGCTAAGCCACAATTTGTCCGTCGATGTGTACCTGGAACAGACCCTGGCGGGCGCAAAACTGGTGGTTTTGCGCCTGCTGGGAGGAAAAGCCTACTGGAGCTATGGTCTTGATGAAACCGTAGCTGCGGCGCACCGGCACGGATTTCAGTTGGTGGTGCTTCCAGGCGATGGGCAGCCGGATCCGGAATTGCTGGCTCAGTCCACCCTGCCGGAAGAGCAGGTTGTGCAGCTTTGGCGCTATCTGGTGGAGGGTGGCCCGCGGAACATGCGGAACTTCCTTCTGTATTGCCGCCATTTGGTGGACGGCGCACAGGAGCCCGATCCGCCCCTGCCCTTGCTCAAGGCCGGCCTTTTTTGGCCGGGTCTGGAAACCCCGTCGCTGGATGACCTGAGGCAAGACTGGACACACGGTGCGCCGGTGGCGGCCATCACCTTCTATAGGGCTCTGATTGAGGGCGGAAACACCGCGCCAGTGGAGGCTCTGATCAACGCTCTGGCCGAGCGTGGCTTGAATGCCCTGCCCGTGTTTGTGTCCAGTCTGAAGGACCCTGTGTCCGCCGCCACGATTGGGGAAGCGTTCGGTGCGGTCCCGCCGGCCGTGATCCTTAACGCCACCGGCTTTGCTGTTGCCGCCTATAATAGTGCCGGGACGCAGAACCCGTTGAGCGCGGCGGATTGCCCGGTGCTGCAGGTGGTCTTTTCCGGCTCGGCACAGGACGCTTGGGAAGGCAACATTCAAGGGCTTTCGGCGCGAGATCTCGCCATGAATGTTGTGCTGCCGGAGCTCGATGGCCGTGTGCTGACCAGGGCCGTTTCGTTCAAATCAAGCGCTCAGCGCCATGCAGCCACCGAATGCAACCTCATCACCTACGCCCCGCAGCCGGACCGGATCGCGTTTACCGCTGACCTCGCCGCCAAATGGGCGGAATTGCGCCAGAAATCTCCCGCCGACCGCAAGCTCGGCATCATCCTTGCCAACTATCCGAACCGCGATGGGCGCATTGGAAACGGCGTTGGTTATGACACTCCGCAAAGCACTGTGGGACTGATGCATGCGCTTGCGGACGCGGGCCATCAAGTTGGTGAAACTCCCGCCGGCGGAACTGAATTAATTCAACATTTGTTGAAAGGTCCAACAAATAACCTGAATGAATCGCGCTTTGCCGCTGTTCAGCTATCGCTAGAAGACTATTTGTTAACCTTTTGTAAACTATCACAAGATTTACGCAAAGAAGTCGAAGATCGATGGGGTGCTCCAGAGGATGACCCCTTCTTTTCCGACGGAGCATTCCGCCTCAGCATCGCTTTGTTCGGCAATCTGGCTATCGGCATTCAGCCCGCGCGCGGCTACAATATTGACCCCAAAGACACCTATCATGACCCGGCTCTGGTGCCCCCGCATGGCTATTTTGCCTTTTACATCTGGCTGCGCGAGCAGTTTGGGGCCCATGCGTTGGTCCACAATGGTAAACACGGCAATTTGGAGTGGTTGCCAGGCAAGGCTCTGGCCCTCAGCGCGGACTGTTATCCCGAAGCGGTGCTGGGGCCGATGCCCAACATCTATCCCTTCATCGTGAACGATCCGGGCGAAGGTACCCAGGCCAAGCGGCGCACCTCCGCGGTGATTATTGATCACCTGACACCTCCCCTCACCCGGGCGGAAACCTACGGTCCCCTGAAGGATCTGGAAGCGCTGATCGATGAGTACTACCTGGCCACCGGGCTCGACCAGCGCCGCACCACGCTTCTACGCCAACACATTCTGGATCTCACACGGTCAACGGGCCTGGACGAAGATGCCGGCGTTAAGGATATGGACGACGGCGAGGCCCTGCAGCAGATCGACAACTACATCTGCGAGCTGAAGGAGGCTCAGATCCGCGACGGGCTCCACATTCTGGGTCAGAGCCCGGAGGGGCGTTTGAAGACCGATTTGCTGGTCGCGCTCGCCCGGGTACCGCGCAATCTGGGCGAAGGAGCCGATGCTTCCCTCATCCGCGCGCTGGCGGCCGATTTGGAGTTGTCCGGCTTCGATCCCCTAGACTGCACGCTCGGAGCGCCCTGGACGGGCCCTCAGCCACCTGAATTGGCAGAGGTGACCTCCGAGCCCTGGCGCACCGCCGGCGACACTGTGGAACGTCTGGAGGCGCTGGCAACCCGTCTGGTGAGCGGTGAGAGCCCGTGCGATCCCGATTGGAGCGCTGCTCAGGAGGTGCTGAGCGCCCTGAAAGACCACATTCAGCCCGCTTTGGAAGCCTGCGGGCCCGAGGAGACGCGGGCCACCTTGGCCGCGCTTGACGGCCGGTTCGTGGCCCCCGGGCCCTCCGGTGCCCCCACGCGGGGACGGCTGGACGTGTTGCCTACGGGACGCAACTTCTTTTCCGTCGACAACCGCACGGTGCCAACGCCGGCCGCCTGGACCCTGGGGGAAAAGTCAGCTCAGCTGCTGGTGGAGCGCTTCCTGCAGGACCATGGCCGCTGGCCGCAGACCCTCGGCCTTTCGGTCTGGGGCACCTCAAACATGCGCACCGGGGGCGATGATATTGCCCAGGCACTGGCTCTGATTGGCGCCAAACCCAAATGGGACCCCTCCAGCTGGCGGGTCACCGGCTTTGAAATTCTACCCCTGGCAAAGCTCGGGCGCCCGCGGGTGGACGTCACTTTGCGGATTTCCGGCTTTTTCCGCGATGCTTTTCCGCAGCAGATCGATCTGTTCGACAGCGCTGTTAGAGCCGTTGGCGCTCTGGAAGAGGATGCACAGGACAACCCCATCGCCGCCAAGATGGCCGCCGAACGCGCCACACTGGAGAAAGACGGCCTGGAGGCGGCAGAAGCGGCTA